>NZ_QLMG01000007.1 GCF_003259905.1 Salipiger aestuarii
TCGCTATGCGATGGAGCACATCTTCGACCGGGTCTGCTCGGAGCACGGGATCGAGCATCGCCTGGCAAAGGTGAACCATCCCTGGACCAATGGCCAGGTCGAGCGCATGAACCGCACGCTCAAGGAAGCGACCGTCAAGCGCTACCATTTGAGGCACACGCTCAACTCGAAACCCACCTCGGCGACTTCATCGCAGCCTACAATTATGCGCGTCGCCTCAAGACGCGGCAGGGCCTAACGCCATTCGAGTTCATCTGCAAAATCTGGACAAGAGAGCCAGAAAGATTCACTGTCGATCCAACCCATCACACGCTGGGACTAAACACGTAGTGTCCAGACACATTGAGTTTCACAGCCAGAACAGAACGGTTGCGGCGAGCATGATCGCTGAGAAGAACGTCTCCGGGCATCGATCGCAACGGGTCGCGCCGCGCCGCCAGTCCTTGATGCGCCCGAACATGATCTCGATGCGGTTACGCCGCTTGTCGTATTTGACTGCCCTGTTGCGAGACTTCCGGCCGGGGATGCGGACCTTTATCCCCTTGTCTTTCAACGCTTCTCTGAACCAATCGGCGTCATTGCCTCGATCGGCGAGCAGCCACCCCGCCGTCGGCAAGCTGCGCGGCCTCGACGCCGCCACCCCGAACGGGCTGGCCGGTGCGGGGAAAACCACCATCGAAGAACGCCCCGCCGGGCAAACCCTCGTCGATAACCGGGCCAATGCCGCCCCCAACGCGTCAGCAGCGGCGATGTCGACCGGACGCACACTGGCCATGTCCGACGTGCTCGCGCTGGCCACGGCTGGGTTCGCGGTCGTCTTCCGCGGTTGCGTCGGCTTTGACGAGGATGTTCCTGCGCGGATGTTCGGCGAAACAGGCGCGCCGACGCCGGATTTGTTGCAGCCTTTCGACAAAGGCGTCCCACCCTGCGCCCGCGGCACGGGGCGATGGCAGCGTACTGGCGATCTGCGACAGCGGTACCGACGATGACCAGATCGGCGCGCAGCGGATGGATGCCGGGGGCCAGCTCATCGGCGACGAATTCGTCAACTTCGCCGGTCAAAGCATGCATCCGGCAGCGGCCTGGCTGGACGACAGGGGGCGGTGATCGTCGACGCCGATCCGAACGGCGAGGTGGTCCCGGCGATCAAGGTGTTCGATCTGAATTTTCAGGGCAATGCGGTGGACGACCTGTTTGACGGCAGCGTCGGCGATGGCGCGGACGCGCCGCTTGGCTCGACCGGGTCCGAGGCTGGCGGGCGGTGCGGGCAACGGCTGCCGGTGAGCGGCGCCGGTGCCGGAAAGCTGGTTGGCGTCACGGGGTCTCTTGGGTGGCCCTGCCGTCAGGGCGCTCGATAAGCGGGAAGGTCGGGACACGCGAAGAGGTCCATTCGTCCAGCCGCTCGCCGCACGCGCGACAGTCGAAATAGTCGCGGTCACGAGATGTCAGCTTATAGCTTCCCACCTCGTAGGCTGTGCCGCACTTGCATGTTTTTGGTTTCCATCATGGGTGTATGATAGTGCTGCGCTCGGATCGATGCAAAGCCTCGCGCGAGGAGGTCAGAGCTTTCTGATTTCAAAGTGGCCCACTACCACAGGACTGACATGGTCGATCCGCAGATCAGCGATATGATGTCCACCAGCTTTGAAACCGAGACGATCGAACCGCAAAATCCCGATGGTTCGCGCGGGGCGGAAGCCGTCAGCTCTGTGGTGATTGGTGCGGCGTGCCATGTGCTTCGGAACGGGCCGGGCATCCGGCAGCGTCGGCACGCGGGGGCGGTTTTCATCCAGCAAGGCGCCGGCTAACGACAGTGAAACCAAGCGCGCTCTTGACGACGTTGCCTTGATCGGGTTCGCGCAGGACGACGGGCTGTTCCCGATCTGACCCGGGCGGGGGGACCACCGCTGGGACGATGCTGCCGCCTGGTCTTTCCTGTGCCCGCTGTTTTCCGCCGCGGCGTCGCGTGCAGACCGCGTGCAGAAGGGGGCGCTGCGCCCCGCCTGTCGGCTCCCCCCGGAGTTTAACGGGCAAGATGAAGACGGGGCGCGGCGCCCTGGCTTCATCTTGCCAAATAAACTCCCGCCGGAGGCGTTCGGGCGAACGGCCAGGCGCGGCGCCCCGAGCAGGGCGCAGCGCCAAACTGTCAGGTCACGTCCTTGTAGCTGATTTCCTTGATGTCCGATCCGGTCTTGCTGCGGCGCACATGCAGCCGGTTCAGCGCGTTCACATAGGCGCGCGCCGAGGCCACCACCGTGTCGGTGTCCGCCGATTGCCCGGTGGCGATCTTGCCGTCTTCTTCCAGGCGGACGGAGACGGTCGCCTGCGCGTCAGTGCCTTCGGTCACGGCGCTGACCTGATAAAGCTGAAGCCGCGCCTTGTTCGGATAAAGCTTGCGCACCGCCTTGAACGTCGCATCGACCGGCCCGTCGCCGAATTCGTCGGCGCTGGATTCCTGCCCGCCAACTTCCATCTCAAGCACCGCTTCGGCCTGACCGGCGGTGCCACAGATCACCTTGAGCGACACGATTTCCAGGTGGTTTTCCTGATCGTCGGCCATGTGGGCGGTGACCAGGGCAAGGATGTCGTCATCGTAGACCTCTTTCTTGCGGTCGGCGAGATCCTTGAACCGCACGAAGATGTCCTTGAGCTGGTTGTCCCCCACATCGACCCCAAGCTCCTTGAGCTTGGCGCGCAGGGCGGCGCGGCCGGAATGCTTGCCAAGCGGCAAGGAGGTGCCCGCAAGGCCGACATCCTCGGGGAGCATGATTTCGAATGTTTCCTTGTTCTTGAGCATGCCATCCTGATGGATGCCGGATTCATGCGCGAACGCGTTCTTGCCGACGATGGCCTTGTTGAACTGCACTGGAAAGCCCGCCACCGACGCGACGCGGCGCGAGATATGCATGATCTTTTTCGTCTCGACCCCGGTGTAGAACGGCATGATGTCGCCACGGGTGCGCAGGGCCATGACGACCTCTTCCAGCGCGGTGTTGCCCGCGCGTTCGCCAAGGCCGTTGATGGTACATTCGATCTGGCGCGCCCCGCCCTCGACTGCGGCCAGCGCGTTGGCGGTCGCAAGCCCAAGGTCGTTGTGGCAATGGGTGGCAAAGATCACCTCATCCGCGCCGGGCACGGTGGCAATCAGCTTGCGGATCAGTTCGGCGGATTCGTTGGGCGCGGTATAGCCCACGGTGTCGGGGATGTTGAGGGTGGTGGCCCCGGCCTTGATGGCGATCTCGACCACGCGGCACAGGTAATCCCATTCGGTGCGGGTCGCATCCATCGGGGACCATTGCACATTGTCGCACAGATTGCGGGCATGGGTGACCGTTTCGTGGATGCGGTCGGCCATTTCATCCATCGAGAGGTCAGGGATGGCGCGGTGCAGCGGCGAGGTGCCGATAAACGTGTGGATGCGAGGGCGGGGGGCATGTTTCACCGCCTCCCAGCAGCGGTCGATGTCGGCTTTCTGGGCGCGGGCAAGCCCGCAGATCACCGTTTCCCGCGACCTCCGGGCGATTTCCGCCACGGCGGCGAAGTCGCCTTCGGAGGCGATGGGAAAGCCTGCTTCGATGATGTCGACGCCCATGTCTTCGAGCAGCTCGGCGATTTCCAGCTTTTCATCGTGGGTCATCGTGGCGCCGGGCGACTGTTCGCCATCGCGAAGCGTCGTATCGAAGATGTAAACGCGGTCCTTGCCTGCGCTCTGAGCCTGGTCTGTCATGGTTCTGGATCCTGTAAGGTCTTCGTCCTGGGGTGTTTCGCCGGCGCGAAACGGGTCTCCTCTGAGCGTCCGCGCCGGGAACTGCGCGCTCAGAGGCGAATTAGGAGAAGACGCAGGCCAAGCGCAAGCTCTGCGCAAGGCGCAGTGGCGGGTCGCGCGATATGGCCGTTCATCGTCATGCCTCGGACTATAGGCGCACGGGGGCAAATGAAAACCCGGAAAATGAGCGGGTTTCCGCGAAAATTTCCGCTGCGCTGCGGCATCGCGACGGCAGGGCTTGAGCGGCGCGCGCCACCGTTCATAGTGCGAAATACGAGCAATGAAGAGGGAACCGCGTGCTGAAACAGCTATGCCGCGCCGCCGTGCTGGCGACGATTCCGGTCTGGGCGGCGGCCGAGGGTCGCGAGGCGGCCGATGTCTACGTCTTCGGCAACAGCCTGGTGCATTATCTTGGCGAAACGGCGCGGTCCAACGTGCCGCACTGGCTGGGTGCGATGGCCGAGGCCGACGGCCGGCGCCTGGCGCTGGACGGGCAGTGGGGGTTTCTGCGCGATTTCGCCGGGGGGCTGCCGCCGCGCCCGAACTGGTCGTTTCCGGGGGTGGCAAGCGCCTGGGATCCCGGGCGCGGGGCCTTTGGCGACGCGGGCTTTGACGCGGTGCTGGTGACACCCGCGAACTTTATCCAGTATCAGGCCCCGGACATGGCTTACGAGGGTGACAACCCCGGTGGCGAGTCGCCTCTGGGCGCGACGCTGAAAGTGCTGGACTGGATGCTGGGCCATACCGGGGGCGTGCCGGTCTGGATCTACGAAGGCTGGGCCGAGATGTCGTCGCTGGTGGGGCGCTTTCCGCCGCCGGACCAGGCACTGCGCCGCTATCAGGCGTTCAACGCGGGCGATTATCACGCGTGGTATCTGGACCTGACCGAGGCGCTGCGTGGCGCGCGCCCCGACGCGGACGTGCGGCTGTTGCCGGTGGCCTCGGTGCTGGCCGGGCTGCTGGGCGACGGGGGACTGCTGGAAACCCTGCCAGCCGAGGCTTTGTATGTGGATGCCGACCCGCACGGCACGCCGACGTTGTATTTCCTGGCGGCGATGGTCGTCTATTCGGCGCTGTACGAGACGCCGCCGCCGGCGGGTTATCAGCCGCCCGATAGCCTGCATCCGCAGGTGACATCGGCTTATCCGCAACTGGCGCAGGCTGTCTGGCAGGCTGTCAGGGCGGCGGGTGTCTTGCAGGAAGCGAGGGGCGCACCGCAGCGTCAGGCTGCGGCCAACCCGCCGCAAACGGGTCCGCTGCCGCGGCGCGGCGCGGTGGCCCTGCCGGCAGCGGGCGCCCGTCCGCAGGGGGTTCCCGCGCTGGGAATGGGGCTGAACGGCATTTCGGACTGGTCGACACAGCAGCCCTTTGTGGACCTGATGAAGACGGCGCGCGAATGGGTCGGGCATCTGCCCGGCCAGTGGGGCGGCGTGACAATCGACGCATTGCGCGCCGAGGGCGTTCTGGACGACAACGGCTGGCCTCTGCGCATCCCCGACCGGATCGACCGGCTGGAGGCGCTGTTGCTGACCGATCAACCCGAAGACGCCGATTACCTGCGCGGCAGCTATGTGGTGACATGGGCGGGAACCGGCGATCTGAAACTGACCGGCCGCGCCCGGCGGGTCAGCTATGGCCCCCGCGAGGCGCGATTTCATTACACCCCCGGCGAGGGGGCGGTGGGGATTTCGGTGTCGGCGACCGACGCCAGCGACCCGATTCGCGACATCCATGTGGTGCGCGAAGACCAGATGGCGCTGTTCGAGGCGGGGGTGATCTTTGATCCCGCATGGGTGGCGCGGGTGCGCGACCTGCGCTCGGTCCGGTTCATGGACTGGATGATGACCAACGGCTCGCCCGTACAGGCCTGGTCCGACCGGCCCCGCCCGTCCGATTACACCTGGACCGCCTGGGGCGTGCCGCTTGAAACGATGATCGCGCTTGCCAACCAGATTGGCGCGGACCCCTGGTTCAACATGCCCCATATGGCGAATGACGACTACATCCGCCGCTTTGCCGAAACGGTGCGCGACCGCCTGGACCCCGGACTCAAGGCGCATGTGGAATATTCCAACGAGGTCTGGAACCACATCTTTCCGCAGGCGGGCTGGGCACAGATTCAGGCCGACGCGTTGTGGGGGCCATCCGAAACCGGCTGGATTCAATATTACGGGCTGCGCGCCGCGCAGGCGATGCGGATCTGGGCAGAGGTGTTCGGCGATGCGGCACAAGACCGGCTGGTGCGGGTCGTGGCCACCCACACCGGCTGGCCGGGGCTGGAGGAAAACATCCTTGTCGCGCCGCTGGCTTATCTCGAACTGGGCCATCCCCCTGCGGCGGACTTCGATGCCTACGCGGTGGCGGGGTATTTTGGTTACGAGATGGGCGGCACAGAGATGGCGCCACAGATCGACGGATGGCTCGATCGGGCCGAAGCCGAGGCTGTCGCTGCGGGCAAGGCGCAAGGTCTGCGCCGCGTCGCGCTGCGCGAATACGTCAGGGTTCACCGTTACGAGGCGGCCGTTGCGCCGGTGACGCTGGCGCTTCAGGAGGGCTCGCTGAGGGAACTGGTCGAAGACATCCTGCCCTATCATGCCGGCGCCGCCGAGGCTGCCGGCCTGCGGTTGGTGATGTACGAAGGCGGCACCCATGTGGCCGCACAGGCCGGGCGCACCGAAGACACGCGCCTCACCGAGTTTTTCGAATATCTCAACTACACACCCGAGATGGCCAAGCTGTACGAATCGCTGCTTGGCGGATGGGCGGCGGCGGGCGGCACGTTGTTCAATGCCTTCGTCGATGTGGCGCCGCCATCGAAATGGGGCAGTTGGGGCGCGCTGCGACATCTGGGCGATGCCAACCCTCGCTGGGACATGTTGATGAGCTTCAACGCCACCGGCCCATCTGACTGGGCGCCGCGCGACCCGGACGCCTTTGCCGACGGGGTGATGCTGACCGGCACCGCCGGGGCGGACAGGCTGGGCGGCACCGCGCAGGAGGACATTCTGTTGGGCGGGGCGGGCGACGATACATTGGTGTCGGGCGGTGGCGACGACAGCCTGCACGGCGGGGCGGGGCGGGATGTGGCGCTGCTGCCCGGATCGCGGGGCGATTACAGCTTTGCGCCCGATGGCGCCGCGCTGATCGCGTCCAGCCCGGCGGGACGGGTGCGGCTTGTGTCGGTCGAAGGCCTGAGCTTTGCGGACAGCCCCGCCACCGTTGTTCCTGGCTCGGAGCTGTGACTAAAATTTTTAGCTAAAAATTTTAGGCCCCGGCGCGGCCCTTGGTGAGGTCGTCGATGGCGCGCAGACCGCTCAGAAGCGCCCCGAGCCCGTCGATCTGCACCATGTTCGGCCCGTCCGACGGGGCGTTGTCCGGGTCTTCGTGGGTTTCGATGAACAGTGCCGCCGTGCCTACCGCGCAGGCTGCCCGCGCCAGCGGCTCGACGAACTGGCGTTGCCCGCCCGACGATATGCCCTGGCCGCCGGGCAGTTGCACCGAATGGGTCGCGTCGAACACCACCGGATAGCCGGTCTGCGCCATGATCGGCAGCGAGCGCATGTCGCTGACCAGCATGTTGTAGCCAAAGCTGGCGCCGCGCTCGCACAGCATGATGCGGCGGTTGCCGGTCGAGGCGATCTTGTCCGCGACGTTTTCCATATCCCAGGGGGCCAGGAATTGCCCCTTCTTGACGTTGATCGCCGCGCCGGTTTCCCCCGCAGCCAGCAGCAGGTCGGTCTGGCGCGACAGGAACGCCGGGATCTGCAAGACGTCCACCGCCTGTGCCACCGTCGCGCATTGCGCCGTGTCATGCACATCGGTCAGCACCGGCACGCCGAATTCGGCGCCGATCGTGGACAGGATCGACAGCCCCGCATCCATCCCGATACCGCGCTTGCCACCCAGGGACGAGCGGTTCGCCTTGTCAAAACTGCCCTTGAAGATCCACGGCGTGCGGGCGGCTTCGGCGGCGTTGGCGATGCGTTCCGCCAGCATTCGCGCGTGCTCCAGGCTTTCCAGCTGGCATGGCCCCGCGATCAGCGCGAAAGGCGCGTCGTTGGATACGGTGAGGCCCTTGATCGTCAGTTCCGTCATTCGATGCCTTCCAGTTGCAGCACGGATTCGATGCGGCTGACATCGACCGGATTGTTGAGCTCCCAAAACACCCGGCCCTGCGCCTTGACCTCGACGCAGGCGACCGGGACGCCGTGTTCGAGAAAGCGCAGCTGTTCCAGGCCCTCGACCTTTTCAAGCGTGCCCTCGGGCCAGCCCGCGTAGCTGCGCAGCGCCTCGGGGCGGTAGCCGTAGACGCCCACATGATGCCAGACCTCGGGCGGCGCCGTGCGGTCGCTGACGTAGGGCAGCACTTCTTTCGAGAAATACAGCGCTGTGCCGTCGGTGCGCATCACCGCCGTGGTGCCCCCGACCCGGCCCATCTTGCGGTCGGTGAGAAAGTTCAGAAGCATGTCGCGTTCGGTGCGCAGAACGGGGGTCGCCACCTGCACGGCAGGGTCCTGCATCCGGTCGATCAGCGCCTCGACGAACCAGGGCGGCGTCAGGGGGGCATCGCCTTGCAGGTTTATGACGATGTCGGGATCGGTGCCGAGCTGCGTCAGGGCCTCGGCGCAGCGTTCGGTGCCGTTGCGCGCATCGCTCGACGTCATCAGCACGTCCGCGCCAAAGCCGCGCGCCGCATCCGCGATGCGCGCATCGTCGGTCAGCACATACACTGCGTCGACGCCCTGGGCCTGACGTGCTGCGTCCCAGCTGCGCTGGATCAGCGTCTTGCGCACGCCGCTGGTTCCGGCCAGTTCGATCAGCGGCTTGCCCGGAAACCGGGTCGAGGCAAAGCGGGCGGGGATGAAGATGACCGTTTTCATGCCACACCTGCCCGCAGCGCGTCGTGGATATGCACCAGTCCGACCAGCGTGCCATCGGCGTCGACCGCGAACAGGGACGAGATCTTGCCTGCGTTCATCACCCCCAGCGCCTCGGTCAGCAGCGCGTCGGGCGCGATGCTGCGGGGGTTTCGGGTGGCGACTTGTCCGGCGTTGCGCTCCATGAGTCCCTCCAGGTTGCGGCGCAGATCCCCGTCAGTGATCACGCCTGTCAGCTTTCCGTCCTCGACCAGCGCCGCGACACCAAAGCCCTTCTGCGACATCACCACCAGCGTCTCGCCCATGTCGGTGTCGGGCGTGACCATGGGCAGTTCGGCGCCGCGATGCATCACCGCCGACACCCGCAGCAATTGCGCGCCAAGCGAACCGCCGGGGTGGAAGGCCAGGAAATTCTCGCGGTCGAAGCCGCGCGCGCGCATCAGCGATACCGCCAGCGCATCCCCCAGTGCCATGGCCATGGTGGTCGATGTGGTGGGGGCCATGCCGATGGCGCAGGCCTCGGGGGCGTCGGGCATAAGCAGCAGATGGTCGGCTTGCCGTGCCAGCGTGCTGTCGGCGCGGCGCGTCATGGCGATCATGGGGATGGAAAAGCGCGCGCAATGGGCGATCATGTCGGCAAGTTCGCGGGTTTCGCCCGAGTTGGAAATCAGGATCACCGCGTCGTCTGGGGTAATCATCCCCAGATCGCCGTGGCTGGCCTCGCCTGGGTGCACGGTCAGGGCCGGGGCGCCGGTCGAGGCCAGCGTTGCCGCGATCTTGCCCGCCACATGGCCCGATTTTCCCATGCCCGACACGATGATGCGCCCGTTGATGTGCAGCAACAGCGTGATGACGTCATCGTAGGCGGCGGGCAGTTCGTCGGCCAACCGCGACAGGGCCGCAGCCTCGGTGGTCAGGACCTCGCGGGCGATCTGGGAAGAAGTCTGGACCATGCGCTTTCTCGTAAACACTGTGTGCGCCTGTTAACGCGGGGGGGCGGCGCTGTCCAATGCGGTCTTTGCCGACCCGTTCAAAACCTGCCCGTCAACCCCGGCGGGAGTGGCATGGGCGTGGGCATGGCAGGGCGGCGTTTCTGCCGCCCCGGCCCCCATCAGGGCGCCTGAACCAGACCCGAGGCAGGCAGACCCGCGGCAGGCAGCCGTCCGTTGGTCGGCAGAGACGGTCAGTCGCGGGTCTCGTCCGGGGCCACGCCCCAAATGGCAGTCTTGGGCGCCCAGCCGCTGTATCCGCCAGCGGACAGTTCGCACCACGACACGGTGCAGTCGCCCAGTTCGGCCACTACCCCAAGGGCAAGCTTGGCGGTGACGGGGGTGTCTTCGGACGCGCGGCTGTGCAGGTCGAGCATATCCTTTTCCACCAGCACCGTGCGCACGCCGGACAACAGCGAATAATGCACCCAGCCGCCGGCGCCGTCGGCGTCGCGCACCCGGCGCCAGTGGCCATGTTCGGCGGTGATTTCCAGCGGCATGTCGCGGCGCAGAAACACCCAGTCGATGCGGTGGGTCAGCGAGGGCCCGCGTCGCACGTTGGCCTCGGATGTCTTCAGCGACACGAACCTTGGCACGGGCAGGGACGTGACCGGCCCGCGTTCCTCGGCGCCGGTTGCGGCGCCCGAGACCAGCGTCGCGACCAGCGACAGTGCCACGGCGAATTGTCTCATTTCCCTGTCCTGCCCGTTTTTTTGCAGGCGGGGTTCTTGTGCCCCGCAGCATCAGAGGGCAGTGTGCCAGCAAGCCAGCGCCAAGGAAAGGGACGGGACCGCGTCATGCCGATGAAACGCCTGAGTGTTGTTGTCACGCGACGCTTGCCGGAAGCGGTCGAAACCCGCCTGACAGAGCTGTTCGACGCGACCCTGCGCGACGATGACACCCCGATGACCCGTGCCGAGATCGCCGCCGCCATGGCAGGCGCAGACGTGCTTGTGCCCACGATCACCGATAACATCGACGCCGCGCTGATCGGGCAGGCGGGCGACACCCTCAAGCTGATCGCGAACTACGGCGCGGGGGTCGACCATATCGACGTCGAGACCGCCCGGCGGCGCGGCATTCTTGTGTCGAACACTCCCGACGTGATGACCGACGATACCGCCGATATGGTCATGGGGCTGATGCTGGCGGTGATGCGCCGGATGCAGGAAGGGCTTGTCACCATGCAGGCCGGTGACTGGGGCGGCTGGGCGCCGACCGCGTTTGTGGGCACCCGGCTGGGCGGCAAGCGGCTGGGCATTCTGGGGATGGGGCGGATCGGGCAGGCGGTGGCCAGACGCGCCAACGCCTTTGGCATGCAGATCCATTACCACAACCGCCGCCGCCTGCGTGCCGAAACCGAAGAGGCGCTGGAGGCGACCTGGTGGGAAAGCCTGGACCAGATGGTGGCGCGGATGGATGTGATTTCGGTCAATTGTCCGCACACGCCATCGACCTTTCATCTGCTCAACGCACGGCGGCTGAAGCTGATGAAGCCCTCGGCCGTCATCGTCAATACCTCGCGCGGCGAGGTCATCGACGAAAGCGCGCTGACGCGGATGCTGAAGGCGGACGAACTGGCGGGCGCGGGGCTGGATGTTTACCAGCACGGCATCCGGGGCAACCCGGAGCTTGTGAACATGCGCAATGTCGCGATGACGCCGCACATGGGGTCGGCCACGATCGAAGGCCGGATCGAGATGGGCGAAAAGGTGCTTTTGAACATCAAGACCTTTGCCGACGGGCATCGTCCGCCCGATCAGGTTCTGCCCGGCGTGTTCTGAGGCCTCGCCAGATTCGATGAAAATCCGGGGGAAAGGTCGCGGTTGCGCCCGGTTTGGGCACGACTTGCGACACCGCGACACCCGACTTTGACAGCGCAACGTCGATCAGACCGGAGTCGCTGTCATGATGTCTCATCTTTCCACCGCCCCCCGTGGGGATGCGTTTCTCGACGATCAGTATGCCTGGTCCCCCGGCTATGACTCGCCCCCCCCCGAGGTGTCCGGGGCGCCCGTCGGGTCGTTCTGGGCCGAAGCGACAGCGCAGCAGGCGGCGGTGTTCTGGCAGGCCGAAGCGGCCTGGGCCGAAATCCTGGATGAGCGCGAATCCTTTGGTTGGTCTGCCCTGCACGACGAACGGCTGACCGAGACCCAGGCCTTTGCCGCCCACGAAGAGCTGCTGTTCAACGGTCTTCCGGCGGGCGGCTTTTCGGTGCTGCAATGGGAAGGCGTCGGAACCATGCGCAACATCGGCAACCTCGCCGCCGATCTGGGCCGCATCCTGACGCTGGAAATCGTGCAGACCGCGGGCCAGCCTTATCTGCTTGGGGTCAGCCGCGACAAGGACATGCTGGTCGCCTGGCGTGTTCTGGAAGACGGCGATCTGGTCGAAACCTCTCGGGTCGATTTTGGCGCCGTTCTGGGCATCCGCTCCCCGAAGGAAATGACCGTGCGCGTGCTGGGCGATGTGCCGTATATGCTGCTGGTGGGCGAAAACGATCATGCCCCCGGCGTTCTGGCCATGACCGAAACCGGAGAGCTGCACCTTGCCGAAACGCTGCTGGAACTTGGCGTCTTGCCCTGCGGGGCGCTGCGCGTGCCGCGGGTGGCCCTGACCAAGGCTGCCGTCCCGGTCGCATTCGGGATCGAGCTGATGCTGGCGCCCGTTGTGCCGCCGGTCTGGCTGGTGCCCGGCGGCGGGATCGCGCTGCAACTGGCGGGGGATCTGGTGCCCGGCTACGCGGTGCTGTCCGCCTGATCCCGCCCTGACAGGATCCCGTTCACAAGCGTTTCCGCGCCGAGGCTGGCGCGGAATTTTTCTTCGACATGTGCCCGGCCCGCCGCAGACAGGCGCGCAGCGCTTTCGGGGTTCTGTGCCAGTTCCTTGATCGCGCGCGCCAGCGAGGTGGGGTCCTTGGGGGGGACAAGCTTGCCGTTCCGGCCGTCGTCGATCAGTTCGCGCACGCCGCCCGCATCGGTGCCGATGGTCGGCACCCCGCAGGACATTGCCTCCATATAGGCCACGCCCAGCGGTTCGTGCCAGGACGCCAGCGCAAACACATGCGATTCCAGCAGCTTGGCCTTGACCGCCTCGGCGTCGATCGCGCCCAGCAGCTTGACGTGATCCTGCAAGCGCAGCTTGCGCAGGTGCGCTTCCAGTTCCTTGCGGAAACCATCGCCGCCGGCGTCATCCTCGCCCGCGATCTCCAGCCGCACATCGACGCCTTGATCCAGCAGTTGGCGCACCGCCGACATCAGATCCTGGTGCCCCTTGACCACATTCAGCCGGCCGCAGGAAAACAGCTGCACCGGGCGGCCCTTTTCCGGGGCGCGATAGGGCGTGGTGCGTTTCAGAATGTCGGTGTCCACCCCCATCGGGCGCACATAGACGCGCGCGGGCAGGGCGCCGGGCAGGGCGTCGCGCATTTCCTGCAGCAGCTTGTGGGTGATGATCGTGGCAAACGCCGCGCCCGACCATTTGAACCGCTGCCCCGGTCCGTAATCCGACAGCGGCCCGTGCAGGGTCAGCGAATAGGGCGGGCCGCCAAGTTTGCGGCACAGCGCGGCGATCAGCGCGGCGCGCCCGCAGGAATGCACATGGATGTGGTCAAGCTGCCGTTTCGCCGCCAGGGTTTTCAGCGCCTGGGCCGCGGACAGCGTTATCGCGACGTCCTTGCCGAAGCCGGGGCCCTCGCGGGCGATCCAGCCGAGTATGCCCCTGGGCAGCAGCGCCGCCATGGCCTGCGCCGCCAGAACAGGGCGCATCTGCCCTAGGTAAACGGTCCGCGCGATGGCCGCTTGCGACCAGTCGTGCGAGATCAGCCCCAAAGGAGGCATACGCGTCGACAGCAGCTGGACCGTATGGCCCATCCGTTCCAGCGCACGCAGCTCACGCCAGTAAAAGATATGCGTCTGCCCCGGAAACTGGGGCACGAGATATCCGATTCGCAATCGCTGCGACACCGATCCCCCCGCTTACAGGCTGTTTCCCCGCGTGGAACCGCGGGTGTTTGTCCCAGCTTCCCCGGTTCTTCTTTATTTGGCCACAGTTTGGTGGCACCTGTGCGCCTGAAGGGCGATGAAATCGCGCGACTGTGGCGGGTTTAATACGCATGACGACTGATCCCGGAGAGAATCCCGGAACGCCAGCGGTTTCGGTGGTGCTTCCTGCCAGCAATGAGGCGGCGCTGATCGGTCGTTGCCTGCGGGCGCTGCGCGGATCGCGGTTCGATCAGACAGTGCAGGTCGTGGTCATCGCCAATGGTTGTCACGACGAGACCGCCGCGCGCGCGCGCGCCGAGGCACCGGGCTTTGCGGCGCGGGGCTGGTGCTTGCAGGTGATCGACCGCGCCCAGGGAGGCAAGCTTGGCGCGCTTGGGGTCGGGGATGCGGCGGCGCGGGCGGGCATACGCATTTACCTTGACGCGGACGTGACCGTCAGCCCCGACCTGATCGCACAGCTGTACGGGGCGCTGGACCGGCCCGGCGCGCGCTATGCCAGCGGGCGGGTCCGCATCACCGGGGTCGGTGCGATGTCACGCGCCTACGCGCGGTTCTGGGCGCAGGTGCCGTTCATGCGTCAGGGCGTTCCCGGCTGCGGAGTCTTTGCCGTCAACGCCGCGGGGCGCGCACGCTGGGGCGACTGGCCCGCCATCATTTCCGACGACACCTTCGCGCGGCTGTGCTTTGCCCCCGCCGAACGCCTCGGCGTTTGCGCGCCCTACGACTGGCCAATCGCCACGGGATTGCGCAATCTGGTCAGGGTGCGACGCCGCCAGGACGCGGGCGTCGCCGAAATCGAACAGAGGTATCCCGACCTGCTGTGCAACGACGACAAGCCGGGGTTTCCGGCATCCGAAAAGCTGCGGCTGGCGTTGCGCGACCCGCTTGGCTTTGCCGTCTACAGCGGCGTGGCGCTGGCTGTCCGGCTGCGTCCGGCCGGCGCGGGCTGGAGCCGGGGGCGATGATCGCGGTGATGCGCCAGCGGTTTCGTGGCACGTCGCTTGCGGCGCGGGCGGTGCGGTCTTCGCTGCTGACGGTGGGCGGCTTTGGCTTCAATCAGGCGCTGCGGCTGGCGTCCAACCTTGTGCTGACGCGGCTGCTGTTCCCCGAGGCCTTTGGCCTGATGGCGCTGGTGTCGGTGTTCATGATGGGGCTGCAACAGTTTTCCGACGTGGGCACCACAACGGCGATCCTGCAAAGCCGGCGCGGCGACGATCCCGATTTCCTGAACACCGCCTGGACCGTACAGGTGTTGCGCGGGGCAGGGCTGGCGCTGGCGGGCGCGGCGCTGGCCTGGCCGATGGCGCGTTTCTACGACGAAGCGCAGCTGCTGCATATGTTGCCGGTGGCGGCGCTGTCCTTGTTTATCGTGGGGTTTCGCCCCACCCGGATGGACACTGCCAACCGGCATCTGCTGCTTGGGCGGGTGACGTTGCTGGACATGGTCACGCAGGTGTCGGGGCTGGCGGTGGCGATTTTTCTGGCCTGGGCGACCGGGTCGGTCTGGGCGCTGGTGATCTCGGGGCTGGTGTCCTGCGCGGTCGAGGTGGTGATCAACTGGGTCTTTCTGCCGGGGCCGTCCAACCGCTTTCGCTGGGAACGCGCGGCGACGCGCGAGCTGGTGACCTTTGGCAAATGGATTTTCCTGTCCACCGTCTGCGGGTTCTTCTTCAGTCAAAGCGACAAGCTGCTGATGGGCAAGTACCTGACGCTGGACCTGCTGGGGATCTACAACATCGGCTATTTCCTGGCGGCCTTTCCGATGCTGCTGGGGGGGATGGTGACGCGCCGCATCCTGATCCCGATCTACCGCGAGACCCCGCCGCGCCGGAGCCGCCACAATTTCCTGCGTCTGCGCCGGATGCGGTTCATCGTGACGGCGGCGCTGATGACGCTGGTGGGGGTGTTCGCCTGCGTCGGAGACTGGCTGGTCGATCTGATGTACGACGAACGCTACCTGGCGGCGGGGGCGGTGACGGTGGTCATCGCCTGCATGCAGATGCCGCAGATCATCGTGCAGACCTACGATCAGGCGGCGCTGGCGGCGGGCGACAGCCGGACGTTCTTTGTGTTGGCCTTTGCGCGGGCGGTTCTGATGATCGGCTGCGTCCTGATCGGGCTGGAACTGGGCGGCCTACTGGGGGCGCTGCTGGGCATCGGGGCGGCCTATGTGCTGGCCTATCCGGTCGTGGTGTGGCTGGCGCGCCGGATGGGGGCGTGGGACCCGTTGCACGACGCGGTCTTCGCGCTGGCCGCGACCGGGCTGACCGGGTTGGCCGCCTGGCTGAACTGGCCGGTGATCGTGGCGATCGCAGGGCTTGGTGGGGGCTGAGCCGCGTCGTTAAAAGGGAAACGATTCCATGGCTGCGCGGCATTGTGTTTCGTGCCATAACAATGCCCGTTAAAATGCCCTTGATTCATGGCGAAGACCGGCCGGATACCTAAAAACCGCCGCAATTCTCCCCCATTGCTGCGTTAGCAGAGTATTAATATCTATTTAGCGGGGTAATTTGGTCATGCGCCCAATCGATCAGCACGAAATCGGTGAAAACGACATCGCCATCGTCGGCATGGCGGCGCACCTTCCCGGCGCGGGCGATATTCTGCGTTACTGGGAAAACCTGCGCGCCGGGCGATCGTCGTTCCGCAAGCTGACCGAGGATGATCTGCGCGCGGCGGGCGAAGATCCCGGCCTGATGCGCCACAAGAATTATGTACCCTTCGCCGCGCCGCTGGACGATTTCGAAATGTTCGACGCGGAATTCTTCGGGTTTTCGCCCAAGGAAGCGGCGATCATGGACCCTCAGCACCGGCAATTCTTGGAATGCGCGTGGGAGGCGCTGGAAAACGCCGGCCATGTCCCGGACAGTTTTGACGGGCAGGTGGGCGTGTTCGCGGGTTGCGGCATGGGGTCGTATTTCTATTTCAACGTCTGCTCGAACCCGGATCTGGTGGAAAACACCGGGATGTTCCTGCTGCGCCACACCGGCAATGACAAGGATTTCATGACCACGCGCGCCAGCCATGTGCTGGATCTGCACGGCCCGTCGATCAATCTTCAGACCGCGTGTTCGACCTCGTTGGTGGCGACGCATTACGCGGTGCAGGCGCTGCTGAACGGCGAATGCGACATGGCGCTGGCCGGGGGCGTGACGATCGAACTGCCACAGGGGCGCGGCTACCTGTACAAGGAAAACGAGATCCTTTCGCCCGATGGTGCCTGCCACGCCTTCGATCACCGCGCGCAGGGCACGGTGTTCGGGTCCGGCGCCGGGGTCGTGGTGCTGCGCCGCCTTGCGGATGCGGTGGCGGATGGCGATCACGTCTGGGCGGTCATCAAGGGCAGCGCGGTCAACAACGACGGCGCGCAAAAGGCGGGCTATCTGGCGCCTTCGGTCGATGGTCAGGCGGCGGCAATCGCCGAGGCGCAGGCGGTGGCGGGCATCACGTCCGACACGGTGGATTACGTCGAATGCCACGGGACCGGCACCTATCTGGGCGATCCGATCGAGGTCGCGGCGCTGACCCAGGCATTTCGCGAAACCTCTGACGCGACGGCGCATTGCCGCATCGGGTCGGTCAAGACGAACATCGGACATCTGGACACGGCGGCCGGGGTGGCGGGGCTGATCAAGGCCTCGCTGGCGCTGCATCACCGCGAGATGCCGCCGTCTCTGGGGTATGAGGCGCCGAACCCGTCCATTGATTTCGACGGCTCGCCCTTTGTGGTCAACGACGCGCTGGCCGCCTGGCCGAAAACGGCACATCCGCGCCGCGCCGGGGTGAATGCGCTGGGGGTGGGGGGCACCAACGCCCATGTGGTGCTGCAGGAATCCCCGGCGCCCGCGCCGTCGGATGCAAGTGACTGGCCGTTCCAGATCCTGACCCTGTCGGCGCGGACGCAGGGCGCGCTGGACGATGGGGCAAAACGTCTTGCGGCGCATCTGCGCGCGCATCCCGAACAGCCTCTGGCAGACGTGGCCTGGACGCTGAAGCAAGGGCGCCGCGCCTTTGACAAGCGCCGCATCGTGGTTGCCGAAACCCACGAACAGGCCGCCCTTTTGCTGGAACAGGACGATCCGCGTCGGGTGCATTCGCACAGCGCGCTGGATCGCCCCGAGGTGGTATTCACCTTCCCCGGCGGCGGCGCGCAATACCCCGGAATGGCACGCGATCTGTACGAGACCGAACCGGTCTTTGCCGAATGGATGGATCGCGGGCTGGATGCTTTGACCGGGATTTCCGACGCCGACATCCGCGCGCTCTGGCTCGATACCGAACCGGCGCAGGCGGACGAGGCGCTGAAACGCCCGTCGCTGCAACTGCCACTTATCATGATTGCCGAATATGCGCTGGCGCAGCTTTGGATAAGCTGGGGCATCACGCCGGTTGCGCTCGCGGGGCATTCCATGGGCGAAAACACCGCCGCCTGCCTTGCCGGTGTCATGCGTTTCGAGGATTGTATCGGCCTTGTGCATCTGCGCGGGCGACTGTTCGATACCGTGCCAGCCGGGGGAATGCTGTCGGTGAATCTGCCCGCTGACCAATTGCGCCCGCTGCTGGGCGATCAGCTGGATCTTGGCGTGGTCAACGCGGCGGATCTGTCGGTCGCCTCGGGGCCGGTGGCGGCGTTGGGGGCACTGCACGCGCGGCTGACGGCGGACGGCATCGACTGCCAGCGCATCGCCATCGACATCGCCGCGCACAGCCGGATGCTGGACCCGATCCTGAACGAGTTCCGTCGCTATCTGATGACCATCGACCTGAACGCGCCGCAGATTCCGCTGACGTCGAACCGAACCGGCAATTTGATGACGCCCGAGCAGGCGGTGTCGCCCGATTACTGGGTCGACCACTTGCGCGGCACGGTGCTGTTCGCTGATTGCATCGGGGCCGTGGCGGGGCCGAACCGTATCCTGCTTGAGGTCGGGCCGGGCAAGGCGCTGTCGGCGCTCGCCCGTCAGCATCCGGACGTGACCGCCAACCAGGTGCTGTCGTCGCTGCGCCACCGCGACGATGCGGTGTCCGACGACAAGCACATGTTCGAGGTTCTGGGCCGGCTTTGGGCGCTGGGCGCGACCATCGACTGGGCGCAGGTCTGGGGCGGCGCCCGCCGCGCCCGCGTGGCGCTGCCGGGCTACGCGTTTCAGCGCGCGCCGTATTTCATTGCGCCGGGCCGGGCACAGCCGCAGACCGCGCCGCAATACCTGATGCGGCAGGGCGATGTCGCTGACTGGGGCTGGAAACCCGTCTGGCGCCCCCGCGCCGCCGAGACCGAGGTCGATGTCGATCACGGGCTGGCCGATGCGGATCCGCAGGTCTGGCTGATGTTCATGGATGACTCCGGGCTGGCCGCCCGTGCCGCCATCCGCCTGCGCGCCGCCAGTCACACGGTGATCGAGGTGCGCCCCGGCGATAATTTCACCCGCCTGGCCGACACCTCGTATCTGCTCGCCCCCGAGCGCGGCCGCGAAGGGTATGACCTGCTGATCCAGGATCTGGTGCAGCGCGGTCAGGTGCCGACCCGCATCGCCCATCTGTGGCTGGTCACCACCGCTGAGGATCACCGCCCCGGCTCCAGCTTTCTGCATCGGCTTCAGGAGCAGGGGTTCTATTCCCTTCTGTTCCTCGCTCAGGCCGTGGCCGAGGAAAACCTGCCCAGACCGCTGCATATGACGGTCGTCACCAATGGCGCAGCGCGGTTGCGCGATGAATCGCTGCCCTATCCGGTCAAGGCCACGATCGCGGGTCCGGCCCGCGTGATCCCGCGCGAATTGCCGGGCGTCACGGTGTCGACCCTTGACCTGACGCTGCCGGAGGCGGCGACGGGGGGCCTGTTCGCCCGGCGCAAGGCGCAGGCGGCCCATGATCTGGCAACCGACGCGCTGGCCACCCAACTGCTCGAAGAACTTCTGGCCGCGCCCTCGGGCGCCATCGCCGTGCTGCGTGGCGGCAAGCGGTACGCCTGCACGATGAAGCCTGTGGCGCTGCCCGCGCCTGCCGCGCCAGTCACCGGGGGCACGGTGATGATTACCGGCGGGTTCGGTGGCATCGGCCTGACGCTGGCGCATCAGCTGGCGGCGCAGGGCGCGCGGATCGCGCTGGTGGCGCGGGCGGCTTTGCCCGACCCGCTGCACTGGTCCGACTACCTGTCGCGCCACGCGCCGCAGGATGTCATCGCACGGCGCATCCGCGCGGTGCGCAGCCTTGAAGCGGCGGGCGCCACCGTGATGACCTGCGCCGCCGATGTCTGCAATCTGGGCCAGATGCGCAGCTTGCGCGATGACATCGAACAGCGGCTTGGCCCGATAGCCGGCGTCATCCATGGCGCTGGCGTGATCGACGATGGCCCGCTGATGACCAAATCTTCGGCGAGCATCGAGGATGTGTTCACCCCCAAGATTCACGGCACGCAGGTGTTGGGCGACATCTTTCCCGACGGCACGCTGGACTGGATGGTGCTGTTCGCGTCATCCTCGACCGTCACGGCGCCTGCGGGGCAGGTGGATTATGTCGCCGCGAACGAATACCTCAACGCCTTTGCCCAGTCCCGCGCGGGTGGCAAGACACGCGTCATCGCGATCAACTGGGGCATCTGGAACGAGGTCGGCATGGCCGCCGAAGCGGTCGCGCAGCGTCGGGGCGAAACGCCTGCGGCCCCGGTGGACCCCGCCGGCGTGCCGATGCTGGACACGCGCACGTTCGATGCCCGGGGCAACCGGATGTTCACCGCGCGCTACGCCACGTCCGACTGGTTCATCGGCGAACACCGCACCCGCGCGGGCGATGCGCTGCTGCCCGGCACCGGCTACATCGCCCTCGCGGCCGAGGCGCTGCGGGCGCAGGGCGAACCCGCCGCTTTTGAAATTCGCGACCTTGCGTTTTTGCGCCCGCTGCGCGTGACCGATGGCGCGTCCCGCGACGTGCGCGTCCGGCTGACCCGCCGCGACGAAGGCTATGGGTTCGACGTGCTGGCCGACGCCACGCTGGGTGGAACGCGAGGCCACGCGCTGACCGCGCAAGCGCGGCTGGCGCTGATGCCGATGGCACGGCCCGACCCGCTGGACCTTGGCGCGATCCGGGCGCGCTGCGGCGCGCCGGTCACCGCGCAGGGCGGCAAGCTGACCACCGCGCAAGAGGTGCACCTCGCTTTTGGTCCCCGCTGGAAGGTGCTGGACGCCCGCGCGCTGGGGCAGGGCGAGGGCATCGCCGATCTGTCGCTCGCGCCCGGTGCGGCGCCGGATGGCTGCCTGCTGCACCCGGCGCTGATGGACATCGCCACCGGCTGGGCGATGGAACTGATCGAAGGCTACCAGCCTACCCACCTGTGGGTGCCCGTCAGCTATGCCCGTGTGCGCGTCCATGCCCCCCTGACCGGGCGCATCGTCAGTTGGGTGCGCAACGCCGCCGACAACCGCGCAGCCAACGAGACCGCGAGCTTTGACATCACGCTGTGCGACCCGCAGGGCGCGGTGCTGGTCGAAATCTCGGGCTTTACCATCCACAAGCTGGTGCAGGCCGACGTGCTGCGCGCCGCCCCGCGCCTGACCGCCGCCGAACTGGAAACCGACAGGACCGAAACGCAGCCGCTGTCCCCGGCCGAGGAACGGCTGGCCCACAACCTGTCCCAGGGCATCCTGCCCGCCGAGGGGGCCGAGGCCTTTGCCCGCGCGCTGGCGCTGGGCGCGCCGCAGGTGGTGATTTCGTCCATGGATCTGGGCCAGCTTGTGGCGCAGACCGCCGCCAGCACCGCCGAACGGGCCGAGGGCCATAGCTTTGACCGCCCGCAGCTTGACGGCGATTACGTCGCCCCCGGGAACGATGTCGAACGCACGCTTGCCGGGTTCTGGCAGGATCTGCTGGGCGTGCGGCAGGTGGGTGTCGATGACAGCTTCTTCGACCTCGGCGGGCACAGCCTGATCGCCGTGCGGCTGTTCGGCATGGTGCGCAAGACCTTCCGCGTGGATTTCCCGATCTCGGTGCTGTTCGAGGCCCCGACGATCCGCAAATGCGCCGCGCTTATCATCGCCCAGACCGGCCATGTCGACAGCAGCGACGCGCCATCGGCACCCGAGCGCCGGTTTACCCATCTGGTGGCGATGCACGACGGCGAAGGCGGGGCACGCACGCCGTTCTTTCTGGTGGCGGGGATGTTCGGCAATGTGCTGAACCTGCGGCATCTGGCGCATCTTCTGGGGGCGGACCGGCCGTTCTACGGGCTTCAGGCGCGCGGGCTTTACGGCGACGCGGCGCCTCACGACGACATCGAGGCGATGGCCCGCGATTACATCGCCGAAATGCGGCAGGTGCAGCCGCACGGGCCCTACATGGTCGGCGGCTTTTCGGGCGGTGGTATCACCGCCTATGACATCGCGCGCCAGCTGGAACTGGCGGGCGAAGAGGTGTCGCTATGTGTCCTGCTGGACACGCCGCTGCCGGTGCGCCGCCCGCTGGATCTGCGCGACCGGCTGATTATCCAGGCGGCCGAGGCCCGCGCCAGAGGACCGCTTTATCCGCTGATCTGGGCGCGCAATCGCATCCGCTGGGAAATCGCCAGGCGCCGCGCGCCCGGGGAAACCCGGACCCCCGGCTTTCACAACGCGGAAATCGAGGCCGCCTTCCTTGCCGCCGTGGGGCGCTATCACGTCCGACCGTGGGACGGGCGGCTGGTGCTGTACCGCCCGCCGCTGGTGGGCAAGTGGACGGTAACGGGCGGCCGCATGGTCAATTCCGAACGCGCCTATGCGCTGCACGACAACGACTGGAGCGCCCGGTCGCCTCACGTCGAGGTTCACGAGGTGCCCGGAGATCACGATTCCATGGTGTTGGAACCCAACGTCCGGGTGCTTGCCGCGCTGATGCGCGAGGCGATCATCGAGGCCGAGGCCACAGGGGGCGAGGTGGTCGATTTTCCCGGCCATCGCGCGGCGGAGTAAGCGATGCCCCGGCTGCTGATCGTTTCGCTGAACTACCGCACGCCGCAGATGACCCTGCGTTCGGCGCAGGCGGCCCTGCGCGAGATGGAGGGGCTGGACGCGGAACTGGTGATCGTCGACAACGACAGCGGCGACGGCTCGTTCGAAACCATGCAGGCCGGGCTGGCGCAGCCCTGGGCCGCGCGGGCCCCGATCCGGCTGATCCAGTCGGGGCACAACGGCGGTTTCGGCGCGGGCAACAACGTGGGCATCCGGGCGGGCATGGCCGACGGGTCGCGCCCCGATTATGTGTACCTGCTGAATTCGGATGCCTTTCCGGGGCCGGGCAGCATCGCGCGGCTGCTGGATCACCTTGAAACCCATCCCGAAGCAGGCTTTGCCGGCAGCTATATCCACGGCGAGGACGGCGCGCCGCATATCACCGCCTTCCGCTTCCCGTCGGTCTTGTCGGAACTGGAAGGGGCGGCGCGTTTCGGCCCGATTTCCCGCGCGCTGGCGGGCTGCAAGGTGCCGCTTGCCCTGCCCGAGCGCACGCAGCGTGTCGATTGGCTGGCCGGGGCGTCGCTGATGATGCGGGACTCGGTGCTGGACGGGATCGGCCTGTTCGACGAAACCTTCTTTCTGTATTTCGAGGAAACCGAACTGTGCCTGCGCGCGGCCCGCGCCGGGCATGAAACCCATTACGTCCGCGACAGCGAGGTCACGCATATCGGCTCCGTCTCGACCGGGATGAAGCGATGGCAGCGCATCCCCGGCTTCTGGCTCGACAGCCGCTGGCATTATTTTTGCAAGACGCGGGGGCGCGGGTACGCGGCACTTGCGACCCTGGCCCATGTGGCGGGCGGGCTGCTGTGGCGGCTGCGCAGGGTGGTTCAGCGCAAACCCGCGGCGGACCCGCCGCATTTCCTGCGCGATATGGTTTTTCACGATCTTCGGGCCCTGCTGCCCGGCGCGGCGCGCCCCATGGTGCGCCGTCGCGAGATCAAGACGGAGTAAGGTAGGATGACCCAGTTTTCCAGCGTTGTCATGGGCAACGAAAGCCTTCTGGTGCAATGCAGTGAAAAGCTGCTTGACGCTGGGCACGAGATCCGCGCGGTGGTCACCCGCAACGCGGACATCGCGGCGTGGGCCAAAGACCGGGGGCTGGCGGTGGTGGCACCGGGCACGGGGCTGGCGGACCGGCTGGGGGGGCTGGCGTTCGACTGGCTGCTGTCGATCGCCAACCTTGACCTGATACCGGCGGCGGTGCTGGCGCTGCCCGCCAGGGGCGCGGTGAATTTCCATGACGGCCCGCTGCCGCGCCACGCAGGGCTGAATGCGCCGGTCTGGGCGTTGATGCAGGGAGAAACCCGCCATGGCATCACCTGGCACATGATCGAGGGCGGCGTTGACGAAGGCGACATTCTGGTGGCGCGCGGGTTTGACATTTCGGCCTCCGACACGGCGATGACGCTGAACGCCAAGGCGTTCGAGGCGGCCATCGACAGCTTTCCCGAGCTGATGGCCCAGCTTGAACACGGGCTGAACCGGTACCCGCAGGACTTGACGTTGCGCAGCTATCACGCGCGCAGTGATCGCCCGTCAGCGCATGGGCTGCTGGATTTCTCGCAATCCGCCGACAGCCTCGCGCGGCTGGTGCGCGCGCTGGATCACGGCGGCTATGCCAACCCGTTGTCCGCCCCCAAGGTGCTGGCGCATGGCCACCTGTGGCTGGTGACTGCCGCGCAGCCGGTTGCCGGCACCGGCGCCCCCGGCGATATTCTGGAGGCAACCGACGATCACCTTACCGTCGCCTGCGGCAGCGGTGCGCTGCGGCTGGCGCATTTTACCCACCCCTGCGGCGCGCTGGCGCTGGTGGCGCAGGTCGGCAAACCCGGTGAGCGGCTTGCGGTCCTGTCCGAAACCGAGCGCGCCGGGATCGACGCCCGGATTGCGCAGGCGGCCCCGCATGACGCGCACTGGCGCGCCCGGCTTGCCGCCCTTGCGCCGGTCGAATTGCAGGGGCTTGGCAAAACGGGCGGTCAGATCCTGAGCCGCGCTCTGACCCTGGGCCGCCAGCCCGAAGCGCAGGTCGCGGTGTGGGCGGCGCATCTGGGGGGGGCGACGCAGGGCGACATTGCCTTTGCCGATGCCGCGCTGAAGGATCTGTCGCAGGGCGGCTACATTTCCCCGTGGGTGCCGCTGCGGGTCAATACCGCCGAGCCGCGCGACGATCTGGCCGCCGCGCTGTCCGCTGAGATCGCCACGGCGCGCCGGCGCCACGGGTTTTTCACGGATCTGCCCGCG
Organism: Salipiger aestuarii; assembly: GCF_003259905.1. GTDB lineage: Bacteria > Pseudomonadota > Alphaproteobacteria > Rhodobacterales > Rhodobacteraceae > Salipiger > Salipiger aestuarii. Next base: position 24,859 of record NZ_QLMG01000007.1, read on the forward strand.
CGCACGCCGCGGATGTCGGGCAAGCCCCAGGTGCCTCATGTGGGACTGAGCCTGGGGGCGGGGCACATCCCCGGCACAGTCGTGACGGTCGAGTTGGCCGATGGCGCCGCGACCCTGCTGACCGACAGCGGGCGGATGGATCCGGCGCGGGCGGAACTGCTCGCCGCGCGGCTGGAACTGATGGGCGGGGCGGACGCGCGGCCGATGCTGCCCGATGCGGAACGCGACCTTGTGGTCAACCGCTGGAACGCGGGCCAGGTCGATCACGACGCCGCGCTGACCATGCAGGCGGCGTTCGAAGCGCAGGCGGCGCGCAGCCCCGACGCGGTGGCGTTGGCGTTCGAGGGCCAGACCCTGACCTATGCCCAGCTTGACCGGCGCGCCAATCAGGCGGCGCAGGTGCTGCGCGGCATGGGCGTGGGGGCGGACACGGTGGTGGGGCTGTATACGCGCCGCTCGGTCGATCTGATGGTTGGCGCCCTGGGCATTCTGAAGGCGGGCGGGGCCTATTTGCCGCTGGACCCGGCCTATCCGGCGGACCGGCTGCAACATTACATAACCGACAGCGGCGCGCCGGTGATCGTCACCCAGTCCGGGCTGCGCGACAGCCTGCCCCGGCACGGCGCGCAGCTTTTGGTGATCGACGCCGATCCGCGCCTGACGCAGGCTCCGACGCAAGCCCCCGCGCCGGTCGCCGGGCCAGAGCACCTTGCCTATGTCATCTATACCTCGGGATCGACCGGGGTGCCCAAGGGCGTGATGATCGAACACCGCAACGTGGCGAATTTCTACAGCGGCATGGATGCGGTCATACCGCATGAACCGGCCGGGACGTGGCTGGCCGTCACCAGCCTCAGCTTCGACATTTCCGTGCTGGAACTGTTCTGGACCACGGCGCGCGGGTTCAAGGTGGTGCTGACGTCGGATGAAGACCGGGCGCTGATCTCGAATGGCGCGATGCCGATGTCGGATGCGGGCATGGAATTTTCGCTGTATTACTGGGGCAATGACGACGGCGTCGGGCGCGACAAATACGCCATGCTGCTTGAGGGCGCGAAATTCGCCGACCAGAACGGATTCAGCGCCGTCTGGACGCCCGAGCGGCATTTTCACGCCTTTGGCGGGCCCTATCCCAACCCGTCGGTGACGGGTGCCGCGGTCGCCGCAGTTACCCGCAACATCGCGGTGCGGTCGGGTTCGGTGGTGGCCCCTCTGCATCATCCCGCGCGCATCGCCGAGGAATGGGCGGTGATCGACAACCTCACCAACGGGCGCGCCGGCCTGGCGATCGCCAGCGGCTGGCAACCCGACGATTTCGTGCTCCGCCCGGAAAACACCCCCCCCAACAACAAACCGGCGATGATCGAAACCATCGCCCGGCTGCGCGACCTGTGGCGCGGCACACCGGTGCCGTTCCCGCGCGAGGACGGCACGATGTTCGACGTGGTGACGCAGCCGCGCCCGGTGTCGGAAGAACTGCCGATCTGGATCACCACGGCGGGCAACCCCGACACATGGCGCGAGGCGGGGCGGTTGGGGTGCCACATCCTGACCCACCTGCTGGGCCAAAGCATCGACGAGGTGGCCGACAAGATCCGCCTTTATCACGCCGCGCTGCGCGAGTCGGGGCACGATCCTGCGGATTTCAAGGTTTCGCTCATGCTGCACAGCTATGTGGCCGAAACCCGCGACGCGGCGCGGGAAACCGCCCGTGGTCCGATGCGCGAATACCTGCGCGCGGCGGCGGGGCTTATCAAGCAATACGCATGGGCGTTTCCAGCGTTCAAGCGGCCTCAGGGACTGAACAACCCGTTCGAGCTGGATCTGGAAATCCTTGAACCGGACGACCTTGAGGCGATCCTTGATTTTGCTTTCGAACGGTATTTCAACGACAGCGGCCTGTTCGGCACGGTGCAGGACGCGCTGGACCGGACAGAGCAACTGAAGCGCATCGGCGTGACCGAAATCGCCTGCCTCATCGACTATGGCATCCCGCGCCAGCAGGTGCTGGACGGGCTGAAACCGCTGGCCCGCGTGGTAAGGGCGGCGAATGCCACGCCCGAACTGGCGGCGGACGATTTTTCCATCGCCGCGCAGATCGTCCGGCACGACGTGACGCATATGCAATGCACGCCGTCGATGGCGCGGATGATCGCGATGAACGACGAGGCGCGCTTTGCGCTGTCGAAGGTCCGGCACCTGTTTCTGGGAGGCGAGCCGCTGCCCGGCGCATTGGTCGAGGAATTCGGGCGAATCACGCAGGCCAGCATCACCAACATGTACGGCCCCACCGAAACCACGATCTGGTCGTCGACCGAGCTGGCGCAGCCCGGAGACGGCGTGGTCAACATCGGCCTGCCGCTGGCCAACCAGCAGCTGTATGTGTTGGACGAGGCGCAACAGCCCGTCGGCATCGGCATGCCGGGCGAGCTGTGGATCGGCGGCCAGGGTGTGACCCGCGGCTATTGGGGCCTGCCCGAACTGACGGCGGACCGCTTCGTGCCCAATCCGTTCCATGCGGGGCGGATGTATCGCACGGGCGATCTGGTGCGGCGGCGCATCGACGGGCGGATCGACTTCATCGGGCGGGTCGATCATCAGGTCAAGCTGCGCGGTTTCCGCATCGAACTGGGCGAGATCGAAGCGGTGCTGGAATCCCAGCCCGGCGTCACCCAGGCCGTGGTTGCCGCGCGCGAAGACACGCCGGGCGATCTGCGGCTGGTCGGTTATTACACATCCGACGCGCCGCTGGCCGACGCGGACCTGCGCGCCGGGATGGCGCAGCATCTGCCCGGTTTCATGGTGCCCCAGCATGTCATGTGGCTCGACAGCTTTCCGCTGACCCCGAACAAAAAGGTCGATCGCAAGGCGTTGCCAAAACCCGACGCCCGGCCCGCGCGCCCCGCCCCCGCGCCGCGCACCGCCCCTGTGACCCGGTCGCCAGCAGCGGTGACGGCGCAGGGTCCGGACCTGCTTCGGGCGCGGATCGCCGAGATCTGGTCGACGGTTCTGGGCGTATCGGACATTGCGCCCAGGGACAGCTTTTTCGACCTCGGGGGACATTCGTTGCTGGCGGTACAGGCGCATCGGTCGATCCGCGACGAGCTGGGGGCCAGGGGGCTGTCGATCACCGACATCTTCCGCTTTCCGGTGCTGGCGGATCTGACCGCGCGCGTCGCTGCGCTGGTTGACACGAGCGATGCGGCCCCCGGGATGGCCGGGCCCCCGCCTGATGGCGCGCCGCAACCGGCGCCGGTCGGCGACCGGGCACAGACGCGATCCGACGCCATGTCCCGTCGCCGCGCGATGCGGGCGCGGCGCAGCGCCTGACCCGGATGACTCCGAAGGCACTAAGCCGGGCGCTGGCCGATACCGGCCTGCTACAGGGGCTGGGCTGGTCGGTCAGTCTTCCGGTCGATGATCCCGACGCGTTGTTTGACAGCGAGCGCGCCGCGCTGCGCCGGGCCGTGCCGGCGCGTCTCGCGGAATTTACCGGAGGGCGCGTTGCCGCCCGCGCGGCCATGGCGCGGATCGGCATCGGAGCGCAGGCGATCCCCATGCAGGATGATCGCGCGCCGCTTTGGCCGCAGGGCGTGGCGGGCAGCATCTCGCACGGGGGCGGGCTGTGTCTTGCGGTGGCGGCGCGCGGCCCGTGGCGCGGCATCGGCATTGACCTGGAACCCGACGCCGACATGGATGCGGCGCTGATCGACGCCATTGCCACCCCCGCCGAGCTGACGGGCCTGGCGCCGCTGCCCCCAGAGCGGGCGGCGATGCGGGTCTTTTCCGCCAAGGAAGCCGCTTACAAGGCGCAGTATCCGCTGTGCCGCGCCCTATTTGGATTCGACGCGATGCACGCCGGGCTGCCTCTGTTCGATATGCGGATGACCCGTGACATCGGGCTTGGCATCGGGGCCCGCATCCCGGTCAGGCAGGAAATCATCGCCGGACTGATCGTTTCGCTGTCACTGTTGCCGTAAACCTTTCGAAACATGGCGCGATTGTGGCGGTGCGGGCCGTTCCGTCAACGATTTGTTTCCAGTTTGTACCCGATTAACGATGGCGGGAATGCGGCATTGGGGCTAAATTGTGGCCCAATGGCGGCGCCTTGCCCCGGTTCGAATCGAATTGGGGCGGCTTGGGGAAATTCCTCGGGCAGGGCATCCGGAAGGAACCGCTTCGCGTTCGCAGGGTGGGGGCACACGTTGCGGGAGTAAAGAGAATGAACCAGTTCCAGTCGGTTGGCGAAGTGCTTGCAGCTTTGCGGCGCAGGGTGCTGCTGATGATCGCCGTCATTCTTCTGGGGTCCGCTCTCTCGCTTTATATCGCTACGCAGCAGGTCAAGACCTACGAGACGACCGCCGTCGTTCAGATCGAAGAAAGCCAGGTCCCCGACACGCTGGCAGGCTCTGCCGCGCAGTCTCAGGATGCCGCGCGCCGGGTGCAGTTGATCGAACAGCGGCTGATGTCGCGCGACAACCTTGTGCGCATCATGCAGGAGCACCAGCTGTTCAGCGACGATCCGGACATGAGCCTGAACGAGCGTGTCTTTCACATGCGCGAAGCCGTGCGAATCGACGAAATCCGGTCGAATCCCGACGCCTATGCCGCCACGCAAGAGGCGCCCTCGGGGCTGCTGATCTCGGTCACGCTGGGCGATCCGCAAAAGGCCGCGGATCTGGCGAACGAGCTGATGAACACCGTGATCGAACAGTCCCGCGACCGCAGCGTCAGTCGCGCCCGTGAAACGCTGGATTTCTTCGAAAGCGAAGAGGCGCGCGTGGAAGCCGAGATTCAGGCGAAGGAGGCCGAGGTCGCGCGGTTCAAGCAGGACAATGGCGATGCGCTGCCTGCCGGGCTGGGGTCACTGCGCGATCAGCTTACCACGCTTCGGGACAACGCGCTGACGCTCGATCGCGAAATCGTCGCGCTGGAAGCCAACAGCTCGCGACAGCGCCAAGAGGTGCTTGGACGCCAGATCGGTTTGCTGCGCGAGCAGAAGACGCTGGTGGAAAACCGCATCATCGCGATCAACGAGACCATCCAGCGGGCCCCCGAAGTCGAACGCGCCCTGTCCGGTCTGGAACGTGAGCTGACGCGGCTGCAAGAGCAGTACAACGTCATCACCCGCCGCAAGGCCGAGGCGGAAATGGGTCAGATGCTGCAAGACCGCCAGCACATGGCCCGGTTCGAGGTGCTGGAAACCGCGCTTGTGCCCGAATTTGCGGCCTCGGGCAGCCGCAAGAAGGTGCTGGCGATGGGCGTGGTGGCCAGCGTGATCGCGGGTCTCGCGGCGACCTTCATCGCGGAACTGATGAACCCCGCGATCCGCAGCGCGGCGCAGATGGAACGGGCGTTGGGTGTGCAGCCGGTGGTGTCGATCCCGACCATCCGGACGCGCGGCGAACGTCGCATCACCGGCATGCGGCTGTTTTCGCTACTCGGCCTGCTGTTCGCGGCGATGTGGGCGGCGCTGAGCAGCGTGACCGACTGGTCGGCGTTGCTGGGGCGGTTTCTGCCACGGGCGGTACGGCCCTGACATACATCGGCGCTTTCCCCTTTCTTGCGTCTCAGTAGCTGTATTTACTCAGTTGGGTGCCTTCGGCGCGGTTCAGAACGGTGCCAAGCAAAGGCGTGTTTTCCCCCAGACGCCGTTCGACCTCGCGGATTTCCTTGTCGGTGGTCAGCCCTCCGCCCACCACCAGAAGCACGCCGTCGAACAGAGGACGAAACGCGATCACATCGTCCGAGAACAGCGCCGGCGGCAGATCGAACAGGATCACGTCCGGGGCCAGCCGTCGTTCGATGGTCTGCAGCGTCTGCGCGGTTTCCGGCGATTGAAGCAATTCCGACGCGTAGGGTTCGACCACCCCGTTGAATCCGAAAGCGACGTTCGGCCCGGCGTGAATGTCGTTGTCTCCCATGCGCTGAAAATGCGCTTCCGCCGACAGTCGCCCGCGCAGCACGTCGCCCATCGAGCCGGGATTGTCGGCGCCCATCACCTTGTGCAGGGTCGGGCGGCGCAGGTCGCAATCTATCAGAAGCGCGCGGCAGTTTTGGTGCCGTGACAGCGAAATCGCCAGGTTCGCCGCCGTAAAGGTCTTGCCGCAATCCTTGGTCGGCGAGGTGATCGCGACGCGTCGCCAGCCGTTTTCGGACAACGCCTGAAGCAGTCGGGTGCGCAGAACGTCAAAGGCGGCATGGGCGGGGTCCTGTCGTCCTGCGGTGACGATGCGGTTGCGATCGAGGTGCCGCGCGTTGACCGAAAACACCGGCAGGCGCGACCAGACCATATCGGGCGAGGCGTCGTCTTTTGCCTGTCGATCTGCGCCGGCTTGACGTTCTGCTTGGGCTTGGTGTTCTGCTTCGGCCTGCTGTTCTGCTTTAGCCCGACGTTCCACTTCGGCCAGCCGTTCCACTTCGCCCTGCCGCTCGGCAGCGGCCCGACGGTCGGCTTCGGCCTGCCGCTCGGCGGTCAGCTTGTGCTGGCGTTCCGCTTCTTGAGCCGCAGCAATGCGGGACTGCTCTTCGGCGGCAGCCATGCGGCGCGCGTCTTCGGCACGGGCAAGCTTGGCGGCCTGCTCTCCGGCGGCGATTTCTGCGGACAGCGGGTTGCGTCTGCGGAATTTGCGATCGTCAGTCATGCGTCTGCCTTTGGGCGGCATCGGGGCACGCACATCGCGACCCGATGGGTCCGCCGCCTTTCATATACACATCCAGCACCATCGACATCCGTTTGCGTTTTGACGAATCGCCCGGACCGCCGGCGATTCCGGCGCATCCCGCGATTTCAGCCCCCACCAAGCCATGGGACTTTGTCAAGAATGAGGTTTATTCGAAGGTATTGTTTACCAAACCTCATCGCCAGCCCCAGTGCGTCACATTCCGATCAGGTTGGCGTTGCGAATGGCGCTGTCCACGAACGCGCCGCGGTCAGCTTCGGGCCGCCAGTCCAGCATGGCCTTGGGTTTGTCGTTGGCAAAAGGCGAGAAATGCGCCCGGCTTTGCCAGTCGGCGCGCGATGGGCGCACCAGCCCGGACTTATGCAGCGCATATTTTTTCAGCCCGTATTTCACCGCATCCGACAGATAGAATGCTGTGAGGTTGCCGCTGTCGACCCGGATGCGCACGCCCAGGGCTTTGTGGATGGCGTCGAAATAGCCGCGCGCCGACAGCATCGGTTCGCCGACCAGATTGAAGCTGTGCCCGACGGCGGAGGGGCGCGCCGCCATGCGCACCAGCCCGTCGACGACATCGTCGATCAGCACAAAGGGCAGGATGTTGTCCCCCGGTCCCCAGATCCGCACCGCGCCGGCGCCATGCCAGCGTCCGATGCCCCAGTGCTGCAAGGGGCCGCCATGGCCAACCACGATGCCGGGGCGCGCGATGGTCAGCGGCAGGCCGCGCTGCTTGTGCAGCTTCATCAACTGGCGTTCGCATTCCGCCTTGGACCGGGCGTAAAGGTTGCGATCGGTCATGTCGTCGGCAAAGGCGGTGTCTTCGGTGATCGTCGTGCCCCGGTCGGACATGTCGTAGGATGCAATGGTCCCGGTGTAGACAAGGCGTTTCACCCCGGCCTGTTCGCAGGCCATGCCGATGCGGGCGGCGACGCCCACATCGTTTATCAGCGCGTCGGACCATGTCTTGTCCATGGATTTCGCAAGGTTGAAGACCACGTCGATGCCCTGCATCGCTTGTGTCAGCGCGTCCAGATCATACAGTGACACGGCGGCGGTTTCCACCCGATCGGGCAGGTCGGGAAAGGGGCCGTGGCGGCCGCGCGACAGCACGCGCACATCGTGCCCGTCGGCCACCAGGCGCCGGGTCAGGGCGCGACCGATAAACCCGGTGCCGCCGATGACCATGGCGGTGGGCCTGGGGGCGCGGGTCTGCACGGCGGGGGCCTTGGCGCGGAGCGTTTCGGCCGGCAGCAGCGCCAGCGCGTCGTCGATCACTTGCATCACGGCGACAGCGGTTTGCCCGCTGAATCGCGCGTCCTGCGGGGCGTTCAGATCGCCATAGAGCGCCGCGTTCATGCCCCGAAAGCTAAGCGCATAGGGGCCTTTGCGGTTCAGCGACTTGCCTTGAACCCAGGCGTTGCGCAGCCCTTCGCGCAGGTGCTGGCGCGCCAGATCCAGCTGCTTGCGCAACGGGTTCACTACCAGATCCGAGCTGTTCTCGCGTTCAACCACCAGAACGTCGGAGGCAAAATCCAGCCGTGCCCGCGCCGACGATCCACGCAGCGTGACGGACCGGTCGTCCTGCGTTTCCACCAGGCTGACGGTAAAGGTGATGTCCACGCCCCCCGCGCGCGCGAGAAAGCGAAAGGCTTGCGGGCGCGGGTCGTCGCCGGGCAGCATCACGGGTTTGGTCGCTTCGGCAAAAACCACCTCGGGGGGGCCGAACAGATCCACGGCAAAGGCGACCAGATGCGGCCCGACCTCAAGCAACAGGTTCCTTGGGTCGCGCAGAAGCCAAAGGTTGAACGGCCCCGAACGCAGCGGCGACAGCGGCAGCGCATAGCTGATTTCCGCCGCCGATACGCGGCCCAGCGTGCCGTCTGTCATCATCGCCTTCAGCCGTTGATACCCCGGCAGACCCAGAAAGTTGTGCCCGGCGTGGAAACGCTTGCCTGCCGCCTCGGCTGCGGCGGTGATCTGCCGGGTGTCGTGTGCGCTTTCGGCGACCGGTTTCTCGACCAGCACATGCAGCCCGGCGGCAAGGCATTGCAGCGCCAGCGGTTTGTGCAGATGCGGTGGCGTGAGGATATGCACCGCATCGCAGGTGCCGCTTTCGATCAGTGCCTCGACACTGGTAAACGGCTGCGCGCCGCAGGCTTCGGCCATGCCACGCGCGGCGGTTTCGGAAACGTCGCAGATGGCGGCGACGCGCGTGCCGGGGGTCGCGCGCAGCGCGTCTGCGTGCCAGGTGGCGATGTATCCGGCGCCGATCAGGCCAATACGGGTCATGGCTATCCTCACTTGTACTCGATGATGCGCATCTGTGCGTTTCGGCGGCGGCGCAGCCCATAGGTCGCCATGCCGATCAGGTTGGGAAATTTCGACAGAGTGATGAACAGCGCGTGGCACAAAGCCTCGGTCCGGGGCAGGCCGTCGCGCATCAGCCCCTGAACGGTGCGGCCGTAGTTCAGCGCATAGGCGCCCGACAGCAGCACCGCCAGCGGCCACCAGATCAGCAGTGCCACAAGGATCAGGATCGGGAGCACAAGGGCATAGGCCAACACCCGGCGCCGCTCGCGCACGAAGTAATCCGGGTGCAGATCGCCCACTTGCGCAAAGCCGTGGCCGGTGCGCACGGCGCGGGTCCACCATTGACCGAAGCGATGGGTGTCGGCGTCGTGGCGGGTCATTTCGCGCGGGATGCGTTCCAGCCGCCAGCCACCCTTGCGCAGCCGGGTGCAGAATTCGTCATCCTCGGCGGCGATCACCGCGGGGTCGAACCCGCCGATCGCGCGGAACGCCTTGGCGCGCACCATCATGTCGCCGCCACAGGTCAGGATCTCGCCCGCCGGGCGGCGCCATTCGAAATCGGCAAGCTGGTTGAAGACGCTGGCGTCGCGGTAAATCTCGGATCGCCAGCCGGTGACCATGCCCAGATCTGGGTTGGCGATCAGATGCGCGTGTCCGGCTTGCACAAAGCCGTCGATCAGCACGCAATCGCCGTCGATGAATTGCACGAATTGCGGATCCTTCAGCGCGGCAAAGCCGGCGTTGCGGGCGCGCGCGGCGGTAAAGGGCTTTGACATGTCCAGTGCGACCACCGTGGCCCCGGCGCGCCGCGCCTCGGCCACGCTGTCGTCGGCGGAGCCGGAATCGACATAGATCACCTGCCGCGCCTGCCCCATCACCGAGGTCAGCGCCGCCACCAGCCGCGCGCCTTCGTTGCGCCCGATAAGCACCACATCCACCGGGATCATTCCATCAACTCGCGTTTCGGGGGCGTTTCGCCGTCGCCGTAGCCGGTGAACAGGTTCGACAGGCGCAGCGCCTCGATATGGATGTTGAAGTCAGCCTCGACCGTGGCGCGCCCCACCGCGCCCATTACCCGCCGCTGATCGGCGCTGCCCAGCATCTGCTCGATGGCCTCGCTCAGGGCGTGGGCATCGCCGGGGGGCACCAGCAGCCCGCTTTCCCAGTGGCTGACCAGTTCGGGGATGCCGGCGATCCGGGTCGCGATGACCGGAACACCGGCGGCCATCGCCTCCATCAGCACGACGGGAACGCCTTCGGCGAAGCTGGGCAGCACGAAGACATCGGTCTGGGACAGCGCCTCGGCGACCGCGTCCTGGCTTTGATAGCCAAGGAACAGCACCTGTTCACCCAGCGGTTTTGCCCGCTCTTCCAATGCGGCGCGGTCGGGTCCGTCGCCGATCAGCGCAAGGCGCAGTCCGGGATAGCGCGGCGCAAGCTCGGCCACCGCGTCCAGCAGGATCGGCACGCCCTTGACCCCCGCCAGACGCCCGACGAACAGCAGGACCTGCCCCTTGTGCGGCGCCGTGTCATAGCGGTCGGGGTCGATGCCGCAATGAACGACGTGCAACTTGTCCCAATGCGCCGGGTCCGCGAAACACATCAGTTGCGAGCGGCAGTAATCGGAAATGCAGGCGACAAAGCGCGCGCGCGCGGCTTTTTCATCAATACGCCAGTGGGCGGGTTCGAAAAAGATGTCCGGCCCGTGGATGGTAAAGCTGTAGGGGATGCCCGACAGTTCCGACGCCAGCATCGCCACGGTGCAGGACGCCTTGGCGATGTGATTGTGCAGGTGGTCGATTTTTTCGCGCTTCAGCCGGTCGGCAAGCACCGCCGCTTCCAGGAAATAGGCAAGGTTGTAGGCGCGGCCCCTGATCCCCCTGGGCGCGGTGCCCCAGGCCAGTTTCAGCGCGCGCAGGTAGCGCAGCGGGGTCAGGGCGAACCGCAGCTGCGCCTTGACAAGGCGAAACGGGTTCTTCGCGGCGGACAGGACGCGAAAGGTGCGCGCGTGTTCGTCGCGCTGTTCTGGGCCGACCAGATGCTCGGCCCCGGTGGTGCGGATCGAGCAGGTCAGCACCTCGTGCCCGATGTCGCGCAGCGCGGCGATCTCGCGCTGGATGAAGGTGTCGGAGGCGCGGGGGTATTCCCCCGTCAGGTAGGCGAGTTTCGGTAGGCTCATCTGTCTGCTCTCATGCTTGCGTCGAGCATGTCTTCTAGTGGCGCATCATCATGGCCGCCAAGGGTTTCGCGCAGGGCGGTGTTGGGCCATTTCAAAGGCATGATCCGGGCACGCAGCGGAGCCTCGCGCAGCAGGCCGGGCAAATGGGCCGACAGGGGCGATAGCACTCGGGTGAGCGCAAGCCACACCCGCCACGGCAGCGGGATCGCCAGGCGCGGCCATCCGGCGCGCTGACGATGCGCCGCGACAAAGCGGGCGCGCGTCGGGCGGTCGTCGTCGATCACGTTCAGCGCAACGATGCCGCCGGGGTCTATCAGCGCCGCCGACACCAGCGCGCGGGCGCAGTGGGTCACATGGGTCAGCGGCAGATCCCCGTCAGAGGTCAGCGTGATGGTCACCGGCCCCGCGTCCACCCCGTTCAGTGCGTGCCAGCTGCGCCCCGGCCCCCAGACCGCGCCGGGGCGCATCAGCCACAGCGGCGCGCCGCGTGCCCGCGCCAGCGTTTCCTGTGCAAGCTTGGCGTTGGCATAGGTGTCGGGCGCAGCGCCTTCGGCGAACAGCGGGCTGGTTTCGGTGATCGTGCCGCCGGGCAGGGCGCGCCCGGTGTCGTAGACGGTGATCGAACTGACCAGCACCAGCCGCATCGCATCGGGCAGGGCCGCCAGCAGATGCGCCGTGCCTTTCAGCGTGTCCCGCGCGGCGGCGTCGGCATCGCCGCCCGGATGCGCCGCCGCATGGATCACGGCGCCACAGCCCCGCAACGCACCGGACAGCGCCTTGACCGACGCGGGATCGGACAGATCCGCCCGCACCAGCGTGACGCCGCCATCCCATTCGGGCGCAACCGTGCGGCGCACCACCGCGACCACCTGCAAGCCCTGCGCGCGGGCCTGTGCCACCGCCGCGCGACCGATAAAGCCGCCCGCCCCGGTGATGAGGATGCGGCCTATGTCGCCCAAGGCATCGGATCCAGCGGATCGCAGCGGGTGGTCATGGTCCGCGCGCCCGAGGTTTCGCCGGCGTTCTGGATCGCAAGGGTAACCTCGGTCATGTGCAGCGCGAAATCGTCCGTGAGGCGGCAGGGGCGGTTGTGCTCCAGCGCATCCAGCATCTCGGCCGGGCCAAGCATGAAATTCATCGCGGCCGCGCCCCAGCGCCTGACCTTTGGATGGGTCGGCTGGTCCAGCCGGTAGCGGCGGGGAAAAGGGTGTTCCATCAGGCGGCGCCGGATGGTCACGCGTTTGGCAAAGCGGACCTTGGCGGCGTTGTCCCACGCAGCCTTGCAGCTGAGAACGCCCTTGTCGCCGACGATGCGGATGGAATGGTCATGCGGGGCCACGACCGAACAGGTCAACCGCGTCACCGGGCCGTTGTCGAAAAACAGCGTCGCCACCGACAGGTCCGGCGCCATGGGCCCCTGACCCAACTTGTCCGGCACGGTTTCGACGCTGGCGGCGACCACCGTGCGCACCGATCCGAACCACCCGATCAGCCAGCCCAGATAATAGCCTGCGTGTTCCAGCGTGCAGCCGACACGGAATTCATCTCCAGCCGGCCAGGGCGCACCGCTTTCCGTCATCCATTTGTCATAGGCGGCCTGCGGGACGAACCCGTCGTCAAGTTCGGCATAGATGGCGCGCGGTGTGCCCGCGATGCCGCGGCGCAGGGCGTGGCCCAGGGTCTGCGCGGCCTCGCCCAGCACCGAGCAGGGGGCCGACACCAGCAACAGGCCCTTTTGCCGCGCAAGGCCGTGCAGTACGACCGCTTCGGCCATGTCCATCGCCAGCGGCTTTTCCGAATAGACGTGATGCCCGGCCTCCAGGCAGGCGCGGTTCAGCGCGTAGTGCGCCCCCGGATTGGTCAGGTTGAGAACAACGCCGCCCGCCGGAGCAGAGGCCAGAAATTCGCCCAGAGACCCCGCCGCCCGAACGCCCCAATAGGCGCAGAAGCGGTCCAGCCGCGCGGCGTCGTGGTCGTAGACCGTCGCGATTCCGATCCCCGGCATGGCCTTCAGCGAGCGCATGTACAGGTCCGCGACAAAGCCGCACCCGAGTATCGAAAGCCGCCGCACTATGCGCCCCACGCGGGTTTCCGCCGCCGCCTTGGTTTCGCCAAAGTTGTCATTGCAATCCCTGCTGATGATTCTTTCCGGGCCGATCGAGGTTGTCAAAGCCGACAACTGTGACAAGATTTCGGCACGCCGCCTGAACAATCGCATTGTGCGGCGCGTGTTGCCAGTCGGCGCGGAAACAATCAGGTGTTTGTGTTCGCTTTGTGGGCTGTGAGAAACGCTATTTTCTTTCATTTATGCAATTTTGAGGTAAAAGTGTGGCGGGGGCCCGAAGGGGTAGTACTGTGATGAATTTCACGATTGTAGGCGAAAATATCTCGGTGAATGTGCCGACAAAAGCGGCACTTCTGGCTCGTGTCGCAAAGCGGCTTGCCCAAAAGCAGGGCTTTGCGCTGGCCACCATCAATCTGGACCATCTGGTCAAGCTGCGCACCTCGCAGACGTTCCGCGCCGCTTATGTCGCGCAGGATTTCGTGGTGGCCGATGGTCATCCCATCGTCTGGATGTCGCGCCTTGCCGGTCGCCCCGTCGAATTGATGCCGGGGTCGGACATAATCGTGCCGCTGGCGAAGCTCGCCGCGCGCCAGGGCGTCAGCGTGGCGCTTGTGGGCAGCCGATCCGAAACGCTTGAGGCGGCGAAATCCTATCTTGAACGGGAAATCCGCGACCTGAAGGTTGTGCTGACCCTCGCCCCGCCGATGGGGTTCGATGCCAGCTCCGAGGACGCGAACAAGCTGCTTGCCAAGGTCGCCGCCTCTGGCGCGGGGCTGTGCTTTGTCGCGATGGGGGCGCCCAAGCAGGAAGTGCTGGCCGCCGCCGGGCGCAGGGTCGCGCCGAACGTGGGGTTTGCCAGTATCGGTGCCGGGCTCGATTTCTTTGCGGGGGCGCAATCGCGCGCACCGAACTGGGTGCGGGCCTATGCGCTGGAATGGCTGTGGCGCGCGCTCAGCGATCCCAGGCGGCTTGGTCTGCGATATCTCAAATGTCTGGGGGTCCTGCCCGGTCAGTTGCTGCGTGCGGCGCTGCAAAGACTGCGTGACGTCGCGCATCACCGGCAGGTGCCGCACTGAAGCGGCTCAGGGGCCAAGGCGCCGTGGCCGGGGACGCCGCATCAACAGCAGATCCTTGACCCGCCCCTTGATCCCGCGCGGCGGCAACAGCTCGTGATCCATTTCAAAGACGGTGCCGGTCAGCGTTTCATCCATGCTGAGCGCCAGTTCAACGCCCCACGCCGCCGCGATTTCGGGGGCAAGTCCGTCGGGGATGCCCATCCCCGTCTGCAACATGCCCGGCAGCCAGTCGCCGATGACGATGCCGGGGAACCGGTCCGCCAGATCCGCGACCAGGGCCCGCGTCAGAAGGCGCGCGGCGCCCTTGGACACCGAATAGGCCGAGGACGCGGGCAGCGGCGCGATGTCGGCAAAGCTTGCCACGTTCAGAATGCGCCCGCGCCCGGTGTCGCACATTTGCGCCAACGCGGCAGCCGAACAGGCCGCGACCCCGCCAAGGTTGGTCGCGACGGTCCGCATGAAGCTTTCGGCGGTCTCGTCCAGGAAATCGCGTTTCGGATAGACCGCGGCGTTGTTGATGAGCAGCGCGATGCCGCCCCGCGCTCCGAGCGCGGCAAAGGCATCGCGCACCGCCGCCCCGTCGCTGACATCCAGCGTCAGGGCGATGAACCGCTCCCCCGCCAGCGCCCCGGTGTGCGCCAGCGTTTCGGAGCGGCGGCCGGTTCCCGCAACGGTGAACCCGCGCCGGCACAGCGCAACCGATAGGGCCCGCCCAAGGCCCGACCCCGCGCCGGTGACAACGGCGATGCCGTCCAGGGGGGTAAGCTGTGTCATGTGTCCCTCGTGATGGCATCGGCAACGCGCAGGGCGTTGGCGGCGATGGTCAGCGACGGGTTCACCCCCATCGAGCTTGGCATGAACGACGCGTCTGCGCACCACAGGTTGGCCAGCCCATGCGCCCGGCACTCCGGATCCAGCACCGAACGCGCGGCATCGCTGCCAAAGCGCAGCGTGCCGCTGGGGTGGCCAAAGTTCAGCTCGGGGTTTCGCCCCAGGAACATCCGCCTCTGCCCGCGCAACGCCCGCGCGATGGCGCGGCGAAAACTGGTGCGGCGGACGAGCAATTCGTCGTGGATCCGGTAATCGATCGCCAGCGCGCGCCCTGGCAGCACGCGGTTTTGCGCGTAGGGGAGATCTTCGAGCAAGCCGACAAAGATCTGGGCATGGCCGAACAGCCGGGCAGCGATGGCGGCGGGCAGGCGGGTCAGTTGTCCCAGCCCCGGCACGGTGCGCAGCGCGGACCGGGCCAGCATCAGGTTCAGGTAGTGCACGATTTCGCCGTAAGAGGCGCGGATGCCCATGGCCTGGATCATGCCCAGCCGCGCGCCGTTTCCGTGATAGAGGTCGCGCAGGGCGATGG
The DNA here is from genome assembly GCF_003259905.1 of Salipiger aestuarii. Lineage (GTDB taxonomy): Bacteria > Pseudomonadota > Alphaproteobacteria > Rhodobacterales > Rhodobacteraceae > Salipiger > Salipiger aestuarii. The sequence goes on from NZ_QLMG01000007.1 coordinate 40,529, forward strand.
CCTTGGTCGCCCCCGCATCGGGGGTGCCGCGCGGAGGCCACAGCGCGAACATCTCGTTCAGGTGGAACATCAGGTTGCGCCCCACAAGACCCGAGCGGTTGGCCAGACCATCGGGCCAGACCTCGGACGTCGACGCCATCAGCAGGCGCGGTGAGTTCAGCGCGCCCCCCGCAAGCACCACGTTGCGGGCGCGGAACATGTGGATTTCATCGCCGACGCGGGTCTCGACCCCGGTGATGCGTGTGGTGCCCAGCAGGCGCGTAACCTCGGCCCGGTCGATCAGCGTGGCATTGCCGGTGGCCAGCGCCGGTTCCACCCCGGCAGAGCGGCCGTCCTTTTTGCACGCGGTCGGGCATTTGGTCCCCAGACAGTTCAGGCAACCGGGATCGCGGGCGATGGCTGTGTGCGCGAAATAGGGGTGCAGGCCCCGCTTTTCGAATGCCTTGAACAGGGCGGATTCGGTGGCGGTCAGCGGGGGCGGGGACGCCAGCGGCATCGGGGGATCCTGGCACAGCGGGTCGGGGGTGCCGTGCAGTCCGTAGAGTTGCGCGGCGCGGTCGAACCAGCCCGACAGCGCGTCAAAACCGATCGGCCAGCCACCGGTCGGGTGGGGCCTGTCGGGCCGGGGCTCCAGATCGTGGCGTTCGGGCCGTTCCAGCGTGGCCGCGTAAAACACCGAAGACCCCCCAACCCCCGCCCCGATCGGTGCATAGCCCGTCGACTCGCGCCCGTTCACACGCGCTGTCAGCGGGTCCGGCCAGAGGCCGCGCGCCAGCCGGGCCTCGGGCACGAAAATATCCGATAACCCGTTGCGTTCCGGCCGGTGCCCGGCCTGTCCCCGTTCCAGGAACAGCACCTTTTGCCCCGCCTCGGCGAGGGCCCGGCCTGCGGTGCCGCCTCCGACGCCGGTGCCGATGACGATGGCGTCCCAATAGATGTCCGCCGCCGGGTGGGTCACGATTCGGGTTCTTTTGTCGTCGGGCGGGCAAAGACCGGCGCGAACAGGGCGCGCAGATCGCGCGCGGCGGTGTTGGTCAGGTGGTTGTTGTCGAAGTAATAGCCCCTGCCGGCGATCAGCGCATGGCAGGCTGTGGCGTCGCACAGGCTTGGCCAGGGGTCGATCCAGGTGATGACGCCGCTGTCGGAAAGCGCGCGCCAGGGCGCTTCGGCCGGGGCGACGCGCCGGTCAAGCGATGCCCTTGGGGTGTCGCTTTGCGCGACGGGGGCGCGGGCCAGCGGCCAGCCCGCGTGGGCTGCCTCGCGAGCGGCAAGGCGGCTGTCGTAATGCGCGATCTCGGGCGGCTGGCGCAGCACGAGGATTTCATCGAACCGGTCGAGCAGGGCGTTGACGGTGGCATTTTCCGCACGCGCCAGGATGTCGGCCTGAACGCCGCCGATGCGGGCAGGCGCATCGGTCGGATGCAGCGCGATGGTGTTGTGCGCGTCCAGTCCGATGCCGGTGCCGGTCGCGTAATAGGTCCAGCGTCCGACAAGCAGCACCTTGCGCAGGCTGGGCAGTCCTTGCAGCGCCTGCCGGATTTGCAGGTTCGCGTTGGTGCAGGCGGTGTCCTGGGCCAGCGTCGCGGCGCCTTCGACCTTGCGCAGGTCGAACAGCGGCGGGCAGCCGGCGCGCCACAGGATGATGGCGGGGGTGCCCGCCTCGTGGGCGGCCAGGTCCAGGCCTTCCTTGAAGGCGCGCACATGGCTGTCGCCCCAGACCAGCGCCCGCGGGGGGCCGTCCGGTCCGATGGGGCAGACATCCAGCCCCTCCAGCGGGCCTTCGGCGGGGGTGACGCAGCGCGACCAGTCCTGAAGGAAATCGGCTGAGGCGGCGATATGCGGCTGGGCTGACGGGCCGAAGCGGTCCGGCAGGCCGTCGTTGGTGTAAAGCCACCCGCCCAGGGCCAGCGCCGCGCAGGACACGGCGGCGGTGCCCGCGAACACCGCGCCGCCGGACAGTCGCGCCCGGCGCACCGGCGTTTCGACATAGCGCCACGACAGGTAGGCGACGCCCACCGACAGTGCCATCCACAGCGCCGCTTCCAGCGGGCCGGCATAGTCCCGGCGCAGGTATAGCGACAGGGTCAGCACAGGCCAGTGCCAGAGGTAAAGCGAATAGGACATGCGCCCCACCAGGACCATGCCGCGCCGTGACAGCAGCCGGTTGACCGGGTTGCGCCCGGTGCCGTTGGCCAGCAGCAACACCGTACCCAGCACCGCCGGACCCGCCAGCAGGCCGGGAAACATCGGCCCCGCCGGAACGAACAGCACCGAAGACAGCACCAGCCCCAGCCCCAGCCAGCTCAGCACCGCATGGCCGCGCCAGCGCCGCCCGGTCTCGCATCCCCAGATGGCCAGTAGCACGCCCGACAACAGTTCCCACGCGCGAAAGGGAAACAGGTAGAACGTGGCCGTCTGTATCCTGGGGGTCAACGCGACGGACCCGGCCAGCGACAGCGCCCAGCAGCCGATCAGCGCCGCGATCAGCGCACCACGTCTGCGCGACAGCAGCAGGATCAGCAGTGGCAGAAAGATATAAAACTGTTCCTCGACCGCGAGCGACCATGTGTGCAGCAGGGCCTTTTCATCCGACGCGGTGTCGAAATAGCCGGCCTGCCGAAAGAACAGCACGTTGGACAGATAGACCGTCGCGGCGATCAGTTGCTTGCCGAATTCGCGAAATTCGAACGGCAGCAGCAGCGACCATGCAAACAGCGCCGTTACCGCGGCCATGGTGAAAAACGCGGGCGCGAGGCGTTTGAACCGGCGCAGGTAAAAGCGGGGCAGGTCGATTGTGCCGCGCGCGTCGTATTCGCGCCACAGGATGCCGCCGATCAGAAAGCCCGAGATGACGAAGAACACATCAACGCCGGTAAAGCCGCCGCCAAGGCCGGGCATGCCGAAATGGTAGAAAAACACCGCAAGAACGGCGATGGCGCGCAATCCGTCGATGTCGCTGCGATAGGGCAACGGCGCGGGGCCATCGGGCGCGCGAGACGCGGAAGGCTCCGCGGTGTCGGGCGGGCGCGCATGCGCGACGTCCGTGCTGTGGTCGGCCGGGGCCTTGCTCATTTGTGCAATCCGGGTTCTCCGGGTTCGTGATCGGACGCCCGTATGCGTTCGAGGTGCGCCGATTCCGCGTTTGCCCGGAAAATGCGGCGATACCATGGCGCGGGCGCGCCTTTCCCAAGGGTAACCGGCATTCCTTGCCATTCGGTCAACGTCGGCGGGGCTGTCCCGGCCCTTGCGGCGTCGCGCGCGTGTCGGTGGGGTACAGGGGCAGGGGCGGGGGCCATGACGCTAGAAGAAACACGGTTTCGTCACGCTCTGGCCCTGCCGGATCCAGTCATGCACCGCTGCGACCTGTTCCGCCTTGCGTTCCCATGTAAAATGGCTCTGGACCCGCTGGCGCGCCGCGGCCGCCATGGGGGCAAGGCGTTCGGGCGTTTCGGCCAGCCGCGCCAGTTCGCGGGCAAACCCGGCGACGATGTCGGCGCGTGTGCCGCACGGCACCTTTAGTCCGGTGCCGGGCACGACCAGTTCGCCGGGGCCGGCGTAATCGACGATCAGGGGCACCACCCCCAGCGCCATCGCCTCCAGCACGACCCCGCCGCCAAACTCGCGGATCGAGGGAAAGGACAGCAGGTGGCAGCGGGCCATGATGTCCTGCACCTCGCGGTGGTCCTTCCAGCCGTGAAAGGTGATGGCGTGCGCGATCCCCAGCCTTGCGGCCTGCGCCCGCAGATCGGCGCCCATCGGACCGTCGCCGATCATCTCCAGCGTCAGGCGCCCGTCGCGCAGCAGATCCGCGGCGGCGTCCAGCAGCATGTCCGGCCCCTTGTAGGGCACCAGCCGGCCAACGAAACAGGCGCGCAGCCCCCCCGGCGCGGGGGAGGCGGCGCGGTTGAACCGGGCCGGGTCGATGCCGTTTTCGGGAATGTAAAAGGTCTTGTCGCGGTAGCGCGAAGGGATCTCGGATTCGGTGTGGCGCGACCCCACCAGGATCGCGGCAGCCTGATCCAGCGTCGCATTGCGCCCCGGCAGCATCTTGTAGGCCCCGCGCAGGTAGCTGAGCCATTCACGTTCGGCCCGGCGTTCGGTTTCGAACCCCCTGGGCCAGGGCACGCCGCCATTCAGCGGCCCGAGCACAAAGGGCACCCCCGCCCGCGCGCAACGCCCCGCAAGCGACGAGGGCACCGTCGGCGACAGCGGCGTGACACGGTGAACCACATGCCACGCGCCGCTGCGGATCTCATCGCCGAACCGCTGCCAGACCAGCCGTTCGAACCACGGATAGCTAAGTGCATTGACGGCCTGAACCATGGTCCAGCCCTTGCCTTCGCCCATGCGCAGCCGTTCGGCCAGCTTCCAGGCCGGGCGGGCAAGCGCCTCGGAATCGATGGCGGTGAAATCCAGGCGCTCGGTCAGCCCGGCGCGCAGGAACGCGTCCCGGTTGCGCAGTTGCGTCACGATATGCACCTCCGCCACCTGGCGCAGCGCGGTGGCCAGCGACCACCCGACCAGCGGAACGCTGACCCATTCGGGGTTGGCGGCTTCGGCGATCACAAGCACCCGGTGCCGCGATTTGTCAAACATCTGTTCCCCCCTTGGTCACGCGGTGCACAGGCCACTCACATGATGGATTGCCACTTGAGCGCCTTGTCCCCGGCCAGCCCGCGCTTGATCCGCGCGGCTTTCAACGACTCGGCGTAGCCCGTCAGCGCCCCGGCGACCATCCAGGTCAGCGGCGTCAGCGTCGCGTTCGGGATCATGTCGAAGACGTTGATCGCCAGCATCAGCGACAACGGTGCAACAAAGGGCGAGATCCGGTCTTCCTTCGCTGCCACCGCTTCGCGCCAGAGTAACACGAGTGGCAGCACCAGCAGGCCGAATTCCGCCAGAAAACCGACCCAGCCATAAATCCCGATGACGATGATCCAGCGCCCGTCGGTCACCGACAGGATGATGCCCGACACCGGGTCAAGGATGTGATTCCGCCCCCAGCTGCCCCAGCCGAACACCGGCTTTTCATAGGCTCGGTCCAGCAGGGTGTTTTCGTTGTCGAAGCGGAATTCCAGAGAATGGGCGCGTTCCGGGTCGATGTTGGCGGCGGCGGCCAGGATGCGGTCCTCGGGGACCAGATGGGCGCCTTTCAAAATCGGGTAGCCGATCGCCAGCAAGCCGATCAGGATGGCCACCCTGATCTGCATGAGCCGGGTAAAGAACACCACCATCGGAATCAGCGCCACCGCAAAGATCAGCGCGCCCAGCGATTTCGCCAGCACCAGAATTGCCGTCAGGTACAGCGCGGCGGCAAGGATCTTGATGTTGTGCATCCGCGCGTCCAGCCGCCACAGCGCGAACCCCGCCACCGCCGAGGTGAAGATAAAGAACGCCACCCACAGCCCGTGATACAGGAACACCACCGGACGATACCCCCCCGCCCGGATCGACTGGCCGAACAGGTGCTGGTAATAGCCGTAGATCCAGTTGTTGAGCTGAGGCGACAGGCGCATCTCGATCAGCATGAGCAGGCTGTAGACCAGCCCGCCGACCAGCAGCGCCAGCAGGAAATAACGCTGCGCTCCGCCGCTGATGAGGTATTGCCGTGCCAGCAGGAACGGCAGGATCAGCAGGAATTGCTGCACGATCAGCGCCAGCGCGTCCTTGATGCCCAGCGCGGGCAGGCCGATCTGGCCCCAGAACACCGGCTCGGTATTGCCCAGCGCCGTCATGATCGGTGACAGCACGAACACCAGCAGCAGCCCGCGGCCCAGCAGTGACCGCGGCAGCAGGGTCGCGCCCTCGGGGCCCTGGGGGCCGTATTTCCACAGGCAAAAGGCAAAGGCGGTCAGCGCCGGGATGTTGTGCTTGTTCAGCGGCGGCATCAGCGGCAGGTCAAAGGCGGCGGGCGGTTCGGGCAGAAACAGGTAGCCCACCACCAGCGACAGGATCAGCGCCCGGTCCGCCGCGAGCCGGCGAAACAGCGCAATGGTCACCACCGGCCAGATGGCCAGCATCAGATAGGCAAGAGGGTTCGGCATCCCGGACGTCGCTCTTTCGCATGACGCGCCCCGCCGACCCCCCTTTGGTCCCGGCGCGCAGATCCCAGCCTAGCAGCCGGGCGCGCCGCTGTCGCCCCACGCGCTTAAAAAGCTTGTGATTTGGCCAATATGGCACATCCGGCCTTTGCGGCGCGCGATTGCCCGCCGCTGGCCATCTTTTCGCCAAGGATCGCTGCATTAAGGGCATGCGGGACGTGGAATTGAAATTCGGGGTGATCGGGTGTGTCAGACCAGCGGTTGAACATCGCATATCTGTGCGATTTTTCACCGCTCGATCCATACATGTATTCGGGCGGTAACAGGCGCATACACGATGCGTTGGTGAAACATGTCGGCGAGGTGACGATCCTGCCCCGCGACTGGGGGCTGGCCGAACCGGTCCGGCAGGCGATCCGGCGCCTGCCCGACAGTGCCGCGCGGCGGCTGCGATGGCGTGCCCATCTGGCGCTGTCGTCCGTCATCGCGCACCGGGTCGAGGCAGAGCTGGCGCGCGCGCGCTACGATGTGCTGTTCTGCGCCTATTCGTTTCACTCGCTGCTGGGCGTCACCGTGCCACCGGGCACCGTCACCGCGTTTGCGTCCGATGCGACGCACACCGTCTATCGAAATTCTGAAATCGGTGCCGCCTACTCGTCGAAATTTCCCGGCGGGCGGGCGTTTGACGGCTGGGTCGAACGCTGCGAGGCGCGCGTCTACGGTGGCGCGGATCTGCTGTTCTGGCCGTCGCGCTGGCTCAAGACCGAAGCGGATGCGCTGTATGGGCTGACGCCCGAGCAATCGTTGATGGTGCCCTGGGGGGCGGGGTTGGGCCGGGTGCCGCGCGCCGCCTATACGCCGCTGTGCCCCGGCGCGCCGGTGCGCCTGCTGCTGATCGGACGCGACTGGTTCGGCAAGGGCGGCCCCATCGCCTTTGACACGATGAAGGTGCTGCGCGCGCGGGGCGTCGATGCGCGGCTGACCGTGATCGGCTGCATCCCGCCCGAGTTCCATCGCAGCGAATGGATGACCATCCACCCCTCGCTGGACAGGACCGACCCCGAACAGGCGCGGATCTTTGAGGATGCCTTTGACGAGGCGCATTTCCTGGTGCAGCCGTCGTTTGAAAGCTACGGGTTCGCGTTCTGCGAGGCATCGGCCTATGGGTTGCCGGCGCTGTGCCTTGATGTCGGCGGCGTGCCGGTGTTCGACGGCGAAAACGGTCATGCCCTGCCGCGCGAAAGCACCCCTGACCAGTTTGCCGACGTGATCGAAAGCTATCTGCGCGATCCGCAGGCCCACGAGGAGCTGTCGCGCAGCGCCCGCGACACCTTTGAGGCCCGGCTGAACTGGGATGCCTGGGGGCAGACCGTCGGGCAGCATCTGCGCGATGCGCTGGTGGCACAGCGCGCAACCCCCGAAGCGCCGCCCGAAGCGGCGGGGTTTGTCCCGTCGGGGGGCTTGTCGGGGGGCTGATCGCGCCCGGCTCTGGTCAGGCGGCGGGCTGTGCCCTAGGATTCGTCACCGGAGGACCCGCATGAGCGACCAGCCGACGCCAGACCTTGCCCCCCGCGTCTCGGACACGATCCGCAAGACCACCTGTTACATGTGCGCCTGCCGGTGCGGCATCGACGTGCACCTGCGGCAGGGGCGCCCCGTTCTGATCGAAGGCAACCGCGATCACCCGAAAAACCGCGGCGTGCTGTGCGCCAAGGGGGCGGCGGGGCTGAAACAGGTGACCTCGCCCGCGCGGCTGCGCGCGCCGTTGCGGCGGGTCGGGCCGCGCGGGTCGGGGCAGTTTCGCGAAATCTCCTGGGACGAGGCGCTGGACACGGCGCTGTCCTGGCTGAAACCGCTGCACGATGCGGCCCCCGAAAAGCTGGCGTTCTTTACCGGGCGCGACCAGTCCCAAAGCCTGACGGGCTGGTGGGCGGAACAGTTCGGCACCCCCAATCATGCCGCACATGGCGGGCTGTGTTCGGTGAACATGGCGGCGGCGGGGATCTATACGCTGGGCGGATCGTTCTGGGAATTCGGCGCGCCCGACTGGGACCACGCCAAGCTGTTGCTGTTGTTCGGCGTGGCCGAGGACCACGACAGCAACCCGATCAAGATGGGACTCGCCCGTCTGAAGGCGCGCGGCGCCAGAATCGTCGGAGTGAATCCGATCCGGTCGGGCTATAGCGCCATCGCCGACGCATGGGTGGCCATCACGCCGGGCACGGACGGGCTGTTCATTCTGTCCCTGGTGCATGAACTGCTGAAGGCGGGGCGCATTGATCTGGACTTCCTTGCGCGGTTTTCCAACGCGCCGGTGCTGCTGGACAGCGATCCCGCCTCGCCGACCCGGGGGCTGTTCCTGCGCGACGACGCGGGCCGCCCGCAGGTCATCGACCGGCGCACCGGCAAGCTTGCGCCCTGGGACGGGCAGGGCGTGCAGCCCGACCTGCGCGGACGCCTGCGCCGCGCCGGGGTCACGCATGTGTCGGTGATGCACGAGATGGCCGACCGCTACCTTGCGCCGCACTGGGCCCCCGAAGCGGTCGCGGGGCGCTGCGGCGTGACCCCGGCACAGATCCGGCGCATTGCCGCCGAACTGGCGCGCGCCGCGTTTGACGACCCGGTGATCCTGCACCGCCCCTGGACCGATTTTCGCGGTCACCGCCACGACAGCATGGTCGGGCGCGCCGTGGCGGTGCACGCCATGCGCGGGATTTCGGCCCATTCCAACGGGTTCCAGACGGCGCGTGCGCTGCACCTGTTGCAGACCCTGCTGGGCGCCGTCGAAACGCCCGGCAGCTTTCGCTTCAAGCCACCCTACCCCAAACCCGCCGACGCGCACCCCAGACCGCATTCCCGCACCACGCCGGGCCAGCCGCTGCCCGGCCCCGCGCTGGGCTATCCCCAGGGCCCCGAGGATCTGGCCCTGCGCCCCGATGGCACGCCCGCGCGCATCGACAAGGCGTTCAGCTGGGAAAACCCGCTGTCGGTGCACGGGCTGTTGCACATGGTGATCCCGAACGCGGCGGCGGGCGATCCATACCGCATCGACACGCTGTTTCTGTATATGGCGAACATGGCATGGAATTCGTCGATGAACACCCGCGGCACCATCGACATGCTGACCGCGCAGGACGGCGACGGCTACGTCATTCCGCATATCATCGTCAGTGATGCCTACAGTTCGGAAACCGTAGCCTATGCGGATCTTGTGCTGCCCGACACGACCTATCTGGAACGGCACGATTGCATCTCGCTTCTGGACCGGCCGATTTCCGAACCTGACAGGGCCGCCGATGCGATCCGCTGGCCGGTCGTGACGCCCGACCGCGATGTGCGGCCGTTCCAGTCGGTGCTGCTGGATCTCGGCGCGCGGCTGGGCCTGCCGGGGATGACCCGGAACGGTGCGCCGCGCTACCGCGATTACGCCGATTACATCACCACCCACGAACGCCGCCCCGGCATCGGACCGCTTGCGGGATGGCGTTCCGGCCCGGCCGGCATTGCCCATGGGCGGGGCGACCCGAACGAAGCGCAGTTGCAAAGCTACATCGCCAATGGCGGCGTTTTTCAGGCGGAAATCCCTGCCGAGGCGCAATATTTCAAACCCTGGAACGCCGCCTATCAGGACTGGGCCGTGACATTCGGCCTGGCCGACGCGCCGCAACCCTACCTGATCCAGCTGTGGTGCGAGCCGCTGCGCCGCTTTCAGCTTGCCGCCGAAGGCCACGGGGTCATCCAGCCGCCCGACCACCTGCGCGGGCGCATCATCGCCACGCATGACCCGCTGCCCGGCTGGCACGCCCCGATGTCGGACGGGTTCGAGGACCCGGTCGAATACCCCATTCATGCACTGTCCCAGCGGCCCATGGCGATGTATCACAGCTGGGGCAGCCAGAACGCCTGGCTGCGCCAGATCCACGGCCACAATCCGCTGTACCTGCCCACGCTCTGGTGGGACCGGCTGACCCTGAAGGAAGGCGACTGGGTGCGGGTGATCTCGTCCCGTGGCACGCTGACGGTGCCCGCCGCGCATATGGCCGCGCTGAACCCCCACACGGTCTGGACCTGGAACGCCATCGGCAAGCGCAAGGGGGCCTGGGGCCTTGACCCCGCCGCGCCCGAGGCGACGCGGGGCTTCCTGCTGAACCATATCATTTCAGAGTTGTTGCCCGATCGCGGGGATGGGCGGCGCTGGGCGAACAGCGATCCGGTGACGGGGCAGGCGGCCTGGTTCGACCTGCGGGTGCGGCTTGAGAAATCTGCCGCCCCGACTGAATCCCAACCCGCCTTCGCGCCCGTCTCGCCGCCCCCCGGCACAGGGCCGTCGGCGACGGAGGATGCGTGTTGAAACACTGTTTACCATCGGGGCAATCACGCCATTGTTTCCGGTTTGGTGCCCAATTCTTGCCGGAATACGGGCGCAGCGTCGTTTTGCGAACGGTACAGGAGACGGCGCATGACAAGACCGGACAAAACGGGGCTGGAGCCTGCGCGCCCGTCGCAACCCTCCTGGGGGGATTACGCGGGCGAGGGCATCTGGTCCTACCATGCGACGAACCGCGAAATCCGCGAGCTGGCCATGCCCGCGCGGGTGCGCGACCTGATGACCCGCGTGGCCGAAGGCTACGTCGAAAGGCTGCCCGCGCTTTACACCGACTGGTCGCTGGACGACCCGCGCGGCCAGTGGGAGGCCTTTCCCGAACAACAGGTGTTCAGGGTCACCACGGTAAAAAGGCGGGTCTGGTACGCGCGCTACGGGCTGCTGTCATCGTGGAACCACGAAACCCACAGCTGGCTGTGGGCCTGGGCGTTTCCCAAAGACTGGAAGATGCCGGCGGGCGTCGTCGCGCCGGCCTGGGCGCTGCACCGCGAAGCGGCACGCAAGGGCTGGGCCGCCGGGCTGGAACCGTCCTTGCTGGTCAACGAGGGCGAGGCGATGCGGCTGGCCTGCCTTGCGGCGCATGTCTCCGGGCTGCCGCTGATCTACCGGGCCAGGGTGAATGCGGTGAACACGCAGTTCTTTGTGCTGGAACAGCCGGTCTGGGCCAGTTGATCGCGCGGGGGGCGGCGCGATGACCGCGCTGCCGCCGGAACCTGTCCGCAAGCTGGGGCTGGTGATCGACCTTGACACCTGCGTCGGATGTCATGCCTGCGTCATCGCCTGCAAAGGGTGGAACGACGTCGCCTACGGCGCGCCGCTCGGCGATGCGGACGCGTATGGCGCAGATCCTTCGGGCGCCTTTCTGAACCGGGTCCACAGCTATGAGGTGCAGCCCCCCGATGGCCCCGCCCAGCATGTGCATTTCCCGCGTTCCTGCCTGCATTGCGACTCGGCGCCTTGCGTGCCGGTGTGCCCGACCGGGGCCAGCTACAAGCGCGCCGAGGACGGCATCGTGCTGGTCAACGAAGACGCGTGCATCGGCTGCGGGCTGTGCGCCTGGGCCTGCCCTTATGGCGCGCGCGAAATGGACCCGTCGGCGGGGGTGATGAAGAAATGCACGCTGTGCGTGGATCGCATTTACAACGACGCGCTTCCCGAACAGGACCGCGAACCGGCCTGCGTGCGCACCTGCCCCAGCAATGCCCGCCATTTCGGAGACCTCGCCGACCCCGAAAGCGCGGCGTCGCAGCTGGTCGAGGCGCGTGGCGGTTTCGCGCTGATGCCCGAAACGGGCGCGGCGCCGGTCAACCGCTACCTGCCGCCCCGCGAAAAGGACTGGGATGAAACGGGGTGGGGTGATGAAACCGACGTGCTGGCCCCCTGGCTGGCCCCGGTGGCCGAAGAACCGCAGGGCTTTCTGGGCTGGCTCGACCGGACGCTGGGCAAGGTATAAGGGGGCGGCATGCATCCCGCACGGTCCCTCATCGCCTTTACCACGCTTTCGGGGCTTGGCTTTGGCCTGCTGGCCTGGCTGGGCATCGATCCGACGCCGCCCACCGGGGCGGTGGCGGCGGCGTTTTATCTTGTCGCGGCGGCACTGGCGCTGGCGGGGCTGGGCGTCTCGGCGTTGCACCTGCGCCGCCCGGAACGCGCATGGCGGGCGTTTCGCGAATGGCGCACCAGCTGGCTGTCGCGTGAAGCCTGGACGGCGGCGCTGGCGCTGGCCCTGTCCGGCGCGCAGGGGCTGTTGCTGACCTTTGGCACAGGGTTGTTGCCGGCCTTGGGCATGGGGCTGGCGCCGCTGGGCTGGCTGGCGGCGGCGGCGGCGCTGGGCACGGTGCTGTGCACGGCGATGATCTATGCGCAGCTAGCGACGGTGCCGCGCTGGCACCACTGGTCGACCCCGGCGCTGTTTCTGGCGCTGGCGATCACGGGGGGCGCGCTGTTGTCGGGACGTATCGCCGTGGCAAGCGTCGCGCTTGCGCTGACCGGCGCGCTGCAACTGTGGTGCTGGTGGGACGGCGACAAACGCTTTGCGCGCGCCGGGCATAGCCTTGCCACGGCGACCGGACTGGGTGGCATCGGTACTCCGCGCCCGCTGTTTCCGGCGCATACTGCCCGCAGCTATGTGATGGATGAAATGGTCTGCACCGTAGGGCGCCGCCATGCGCGAAAGCTGCGGGCGCTGTCGCTGGCGCTGATGACGGTGCTGCCGGTGGTGCTGCTGCAACTCCCCATGCCGCATCTTTTCGGTTTTCTGGCCCTTGTTTCTCATGTGATTGGGGTGTTTGTGTCGCGCTGGTTGTTCTTTGCCGAGGCCGAACATGTCTCGGGCCTCTACTACGGGAGACGCTGATTGCCCTTTCTGGCCGGGTTCGATGCTCGCTGGCAGGATGCCGCGGAGTATCTCGACGCGCTGCGCCGGGACCTTGGCGAAGGGCGGCGGCTTGATCTTGTGCCCGACTATCTTGCGGATAACGTGGTGCTGGACGAAGGTGCGGGGCTGCTGCCCGGACCCGAAGCCATGGGCAAGGCGCTGGCCGCCCGGCTGGCGGCGCTGCCCGGCCTGAGCCTGTCGCGCGAAGAAATGCTGTGGGCGCCATCGGCCCACGATGCGTTTGTCGCGGCACAGCGGTTTCAGGCGGCGGGGCGGCATGACGGGCCGGGCCTGTACGGGCCGCCCACCGGCAAGCTGGTGCGCTACATGGCCATGTCGGAGACCTGGTGCAACACCGGGGCGCTGCGCGCCGAATGGGTGCTGCGCGACGAAACCGCGATCCTCGACCAGATCGGCGTCACCCTCGAAGACGGCGCGCGTTGGCGCCTGTCGCAGATGCCGCCCGCCCCGCCGCCTGCCTTCGTATCCGCCGCCGGCGGCGCAGCCGCGACAGCCCCCCCCGCGATGCCCAGCCCCGGCGCCGGCAACGATGACGCCTGGGGGCATACGCTGGGCGATCTGGTGCACCGGATCATGGGCGGAGAGCTGTCGGTAATCGCGCGCCATTTCGACCCCGCCGCCGAGCTGTTCTATCCCGGTGCCATCATCGGGTCCGGCCCGCGTGAGGCCGAGGCATTCTGGCTGGGCCTGCGCGCCGCCTTTCCGTCGGCCGAGTTCCGCGTGCATCACTTGCTTGGCGCCGAAGAACACCTGTCGCCGCCCCGCGCCGCCATTCGCTGGACGCTGACCGGCAAGCACGACGGACATGGCGCATTCGGCACGCCCACGGGCGCACGGGTCAGCATCCTGGGGTTGACGCAGGCCGAATTCGGCCCCGACGGGCTGCGGCGTGAATGGACGCTATACGATGCGCCGGGCGTGCTGGCGCAGATCCTGCGCGCGGTCGGTTAGCGCCGGAACAGACCTTTCAGCCAGCCACCCGCGTCGCTGATGTTGTCGCCCATCTCGTCCAGCGCCGGGTCGATGCGGGACGCACGAAACCGGCGCCAGCGTACATAGACCGCCCAGGAAAACGCCACCAGCAGCGTAAGGATGATGATGTTGGTCCAGGGAATGATGCGCACGTCCGGCCCCGTCACCGTCTTGACGCTGATCGCATTGGGAAAGATCGACAGGAATTCGTTGCGCCAGCCGTAATGCTTGATCGCCACCCATTGCGGCGCGGCCGCGGTCGATCGGACATCGGCGGCCTCGGCCTGCAGGTTCGAGGTGTCGAACTTGAAATACGGCGGCCAGCCCCAGCCGGTGTCTTCGTTGCGATAGACCATCACGTCGTCGCTGGCCAGCCGCGTCTGGATGAAGAACACGTCACGCCCCTGCGCCGTGGTGCTGTCGCCGGTCGCGGCATTGCTCCAGAACCAGCGGTTTTCACCGGGGTCGACGCGACGTTCATAGGTGTCGGTGATCCGCGCGATGTCGTGCTGGGGCAAGGTGTAATGCAGGAACGCAAGGACCAGCACCCAGAAGGCGGCGATGAAAAACCACTTTATGTAGGCCACGACGGATCTCCTATTGGAAATTGGTCAGATAGATCACGACGGCTATAAGGCATAGCGGCAGGATGTACACGCCAAGGATCGCCTTTCGCCGCCAGGGACGGTCATATTCGGGCGGGTCCGATGTGATAGCCGGGCCCCGGCAAGGTACCAGGCCTCGAACAGTCCGGGTATGGCGACAGCGTTTAGCGGGGCAGGCCGATGGCGGCACGCGCATCCCGAGCCCACGGTGATAGTCGTACCAGTTCGCGGCGCGATGACGGGCAGGCGATGCCACGCCCATACGCACCGGCTAACCAGATGGATTCCCATGGGACTCCGTCGGGGTTGAGGGCCCGCAACAACGCCTGTCGAATGTCAAAGTCATTTGCCTCACCTCACTTTACCCGATCCGGGTTGTCGAAGAAAAACCGCACCATTTCGGCGCTGGCGTCTGGACCCTTGGGGTCGGTATAGGACCCGCCGGTCGATCCGCCCGACCACGCGTGGCCCTGCCCGTCGATGCGCCAGTGTTCCACCACGGCAGCGCCGTTTGCATCGCTGGAAATCACCCGCGAAAAGTTGCGGCCGTTGGCGTGCCCCCGTTCGTGCGTTTCGAGGCTCTGGCGCGTGTTGCTGTCCAACGCCCGACGCGCGACACTTTCGCCGTTCTTCGGGCTGACCGTTGCATCGGCAGTGCCGTGGAAGACGATTGTCCGGACAGTCGACCCCGACCGAGGCCGGATCGGTGCATCAAGAATATTGCCGCCCATCGCCGCAAAAGCCGATGGCACATCCTTGGCCGCGCCCACGGGCAAGCCCGAGTGCACGCCGACGGCCGCGAACACGTCCGGATAGGTTTCACCCAGAATTGCAGCCATTGCCCCGCCTGCCGACAATCCGGCGACAAAGGTATGGTCTCTGACAATATCATGCGCGGCGCAGACCCGTGACGCCATTCCGGCCAGAATGGCGGGTTCTCCCCGATCGCGCCGTTGGTCGCCGCGGCTGAACCAGTTCCAGCAGGACTGCGCGTTGTCTCCGCGGGACTGCGCAGGATAAATCACGACGAAACCGTGCTTTTCCGCCAGTTCGTTCATCCCGGTGCCAGCCGCGAAATCCTCCGGGGATTGTGTGCAACCGTGCAGCATCATGATGACACCGCCCGCCCCTGCTTTCGCCGACGCCGGAACATAGGTTCGATACATCCGGCTTCCTGCCGGGCCGGTATAGGTGTCTTGCAAGAACGGCGCACCTTGGGGAACCGCTGTATGGGCGGGGGCGGCCCCCGCGCCGGCGTTCGGCATCCGAGCCATCAGCCCGGCCAGCCCGCCGGTATGGCGGCCCCCCGATCGGGATGCGTCGGTTCCCGACAAAAGCCCATGCCGGGCAAGCGTGCGTTGCACCAGGTCGTTGGCGGCTGACAGGCGTGCGTCATCCGCCGCAGCGCGCAGCGCGCCCGCGTCAAAGAGTTTCATTTGGTTTTCCTATTCTGGGATGCGCATGCTATTTGATGCGGTCGGCAAGTGCCTGCTTGATTTCCGTACTGGCCTGCAGGGCACCCAGCACGGTGATGGATCCGATCGTCTGAAGCGCCAGTTCCGGGGTGACATCTGCGTTGATCCGGGCAAGCCCGACAACCTTGACGTGCAGCACCTCGCCGGCATCGCGCAAGGCTTCCAGATCCGCCGCTGAATAGTCGCGCAGACCCAGCTCCATCGTGTGGCGCTCAAGCGACTGACTGACAACGCCCGTATGGCTTTCCAACTGGTTGCGGATCGCGGTGCGGATCAGATCGCTCCGATTCGAGTAAAACCCTTCCTGCACCAGAAGGTCGATGCGGCCGAGGTCGACAAAGCCAAGATTGATCGTGATCTTTTCGTTTTCGGGCTGCTTGTCTCGCAGCTGTTTGACGTTGTCCACTGTTTTCTCCATCCGTGTGGATGGTATTTGGAGTTTTTCAGGCGCTGTGCAACCCTCATTCCGGAAAAAAGCCGAAAATCGCTGCGCAGCGCCGTATGGCCGGAAAAACTCTGTTCCGGTTTGGTGTTCTGATTTTTCAGACCTTCACGCCGGAGGGCGTAAGCTTCTGGTTCGCCATGTCTGGCTTACAGCCAGGATCGACGCCCCATCTCGCAGCGGCAAGATCGCTGCCAGCGCCCCCTGATACTGGGCGTGGCGAGGG
This sequence comes from Salipiger aestuarii, assembly GCF_003259905.1. GTDB lineage: Bacteria > Pseudomonadota > Alphaproteobacteria > Rhodobacterales > Rhodobacteraceae > Salipiger > Salipiger aestuarii. The sequence continues at coordinate 57,072 of NZ_QLMG01000007.1, forward strand.
CGTTTCAGTCGGGCTGACTGCACGATCCGACGGCGCCGCGACCAACTGACGCCCGAACCGTTTTCGAACACTCATTGCTGAGAGGAAACACGGTGACCCGGGAGCAGGTCGCAGGTAAATGGGACGAAACGCGCCGCAACGTGAACGCCAGACAGGGCGAAGCGGGACGCCGACGGAATCCGGAACGAGAACCGACACATCCCGCCGGTTCAGACCGACACGACCACAGGCTTGGTCAGTCCGCATCCGGCCGGTCATCAGCGCCGCGATGCTCCATAAATCGACTGGCTGCGAGCAGTAATGCCGCCAGGATCGCACAGAGAACAGCGAACAGCCCGAAACCCGCCCCGGCGGCAAGGCCAAGAGCGCCCGCCACCCAAAGACTCGCGGCGGTTGCCATGCCGCCAACCTTGTCGTCGCCCTGGATGATCGCCCCGGCGCCCAGAAAACCCAACCCACCGACGACGCCCTGCAAGACCCGAGTGGGGTCCGCGGACAGGCCGAAACCGTCCATGTTCCGCGACATCTCGACTGCGGTGACGGTCAGGATCGCTGATCCGAAAGCGACCATCATATAGGTTCGAATACCGACCCGGCGCCTGCGCAGTTCCCTGTCGAATCCCAGGACGGCGCCCGCGATCAACGCGAACGCCAATCGCAGAAACCAATCTGTTTGCGTGATACCAAAATTGAAATTGTCAAACCACTCGGCCATGAATTTACAGTCCCTGCGTGGGTCGGGTATGGCCCAGCCGGACCAGACTCGTTGGTGAATGCGGCTTGTCATTCACCGTCTCGGCGCGCCGGAAATCACGACGCCGCAATCCCGCGCCCCACTTGGAATTTTTCCACATTCGTTTCACGATTGCCACGACAATCGGGCCCGCGCACCGATGCGATCTGCCCGAACCGGGCGATCGGTTCGCCTGAAACCCTGTTTCCGCCTTGCGTTTGACATCCCTGCCGGACCCCGCGACTGACACCTGAGGTGCGATGTCGGACAGGTTGGGCACAGGAAAGAAACCCTGGCCCGATCAACGTGCCTACCTGTCTGACGGATGCGAGATGCGCGGAAAACGGAAAATACCAAAGACCCGTTCTGGGTCGTTCTTGAGTGTTGACGGTCTCTTTGCCGCGCCGGTGGCGCCAGAAACCCGCATTGCGACCCGGTCCCGATCCGGAGGCGCGACATTGCCGACAGCGATGTTTATGCGCTGCATGGCCCGATGGGCGACGACTGCCGGGGAAGCCGGGGTCGCCGGCGACCCAAACGACAGTGGGCGATGTCGAAGATATCGTCCGTGAACTCGACGAGGACGTGACAAGACCTATGTGACCGTAACCCGCAAGACCGAAGAGCAATTCGAAGAAATGGAAATCGGCCGCTGAGGATTGGTGAAACTGATAGGCTCGCATCGTGACATATTCGGCGGAGGGACCTGCGCGAGCCCTTCTGACAGTTCCGCGCAGGCCGCACGCGTTTGCAGTCATCAGTGGCGAGAAAACAGGTAGCAATCCGACATGAACCAGGAAACCACCCCCGCAAAGCTGCAAAGCCAGCCAAAGCTCATGATAGGTCTGGGGTGGTATTCCATCATCGCCTGCGTGGTTTCCGCAGTGACGGTCCTGATTGCCGATTTTGTCGTGCCCGACCACGACTGGATCGCCGACACGATCAGCGATCTTGCGGCAGGCGACTACGAATTCATCGTGGATATAGGGATTTACGCGCTTTCATCGGCGCTCATTGCGACTGCTCTGCTGGCCGCGCATGTTCACATGGATGGCTGGCGCTGGAGCATCGCTATCGTCGGGCTGGCGATACTTGGCCTTATTGTCTTCCTTATCGGCGCGCGCAATGAATATGGCGACAACGACAGCGAGGGTGTCGTGATCCATGTCTATCTTGTCTATGTGCTCGGTTTCCTCATGGCGGCCGTTCCGGCCCTGATGGCCCAGGGCGCGGGCCGTGCCGGGCGCGGGTATCAACGCATGCTCATCGCGATAGCTGTCGTATGGGTATTTTCCGCGCCGGTTTTCTTTTTTCTGCCAACGGGCTTTGACGGCATCTATGAGCGCTATCTCGCGCTCATTACCTTTGCCATGATCCTCACGCTCGCCCGGTTGTTCATCAAGCGGGGGCAAGCGCTTGACGGTCGTTAGGGTCGGCCCGGTTGGGCGGGTCCGTCGGGAAACTTTCCCCCCGCGGCCGCGGCGCATGCCGCCGCAACGACCGACGGACCGGCAGCATTCACACACACTGCCCGCGCAAGGTAAGTCATGACCCCCGCGACCGAGACTGACCCGCCCCCCGAGGCGATGTCACGGCTTGACGGCATTCAGGATCAGTTGCGCAAATCAGCGCCCCGCTGGGCGGTGAACGGGTTGTTCATCCTGGCTTTCATTTTCACGCTGAGCTATGCGCGCACCTTCCTGGTTCCCGTCGTGCTGGGCCTGCTGCTGGCGCTGGTTTTCGGTCCGATCCGGCGTTTCTTCGACCGGCGTGGCGTACCGGAGGGGCTGACCGCGCTGGCGATTGTCCTGTCGCTGCTGTTCGGCCTCATCGCGCTTACCGGCGCGCTGGCGATGCCTGTCGCCGGTTGGATCGAGCGCGCACCGCAGATCACCGCCGACGTGCGTACGCAACTGAGTGAGCTTTCGGCGCCGCTGAGCGGCATCTTCGAGGCGGAGGCCCGTCTGAACGAGTTGACCGGCTCCGACGCGCCGGGCGTTCAAAAGGTCGAGCTTCAGGGATCAAGCTACGCCGCCAGTATCGCGGCAGCTGCGCCCGGCATCGTCACGCAGCTTGTTTTCACATTGGTGCTGCTGTTCTTTCTGCTCGCCTCGGGCGACATGTTCTATGAAAAAATCGTCCATGTCATGCCGACGTTCAAAGACAAGCGGCGCGCAATCCAGGCCGCCCACGACATCGAGCGGCGGCTGTCGCGCTATCTGCTGACCATCAGCGTCATCAACGCCGGCCTTGGCGTGATCGTGGGCGCGGCCATGTGGGCCTTTGGCATGCCAAGCCCGGCAATTTTCGGGCTCATCGCCTTCATCTTCAATTTCGTCCCGTTTCTGGGTGCGATCGTCGGCGTGGTCATCGCCGCCGCCGTGGCGCTGGTGACGTTTGACTGGCTCTGGTGGGCGCCGATCGTCGGGCTCACATATTTTGCCTGCACCTCGCTGGAGGGGCAGTTCGTAACGCCGCACATCGTCGGGCGCAGCCTGCGGCTCAACACCGTGGTGGTGTTCCTTGCCGTGTCGTTCTGGGCCTGGCTCTGGTCGGCCGTGGGTATGATCGTCGCCGTTCCCCTTCTCGTGGCGATCCGCACGATCTGCGAATATGTCGACGGACTCGACGGGTTTGGCGACTTCCTCGGTGAACGCGGATCCGAGGCGGAGGCGGAGACTGGTAAAAGCAGGGCCGAGGATTGAGGAACCTTTCGGGTCTGCCGTCGGTTCTCTGTCGGATAGGTCATGTTTTTCGAAGCGTAAGATAGATCGGTACCCATTAGGCTCGCCCTGATCGGCGTTGCAAAACTTGAGGGGTTGGGAGAGACGATGTTTCTGGAACAAGAAGCTGTCGATGTTGTTCTGCGGGGCGTGCTCCTGTCGTCGGTTGCGTTGTGCTGGGTCATCCTGATGGTGCGTCTGGTGGGGCTGCGCGCGTTTTCGAAAATGACCGCATTCGATTTCGTCGTCACGCTCGCGATAGGATCGCTGTTGGCGGGCGCCAGCCAGGCCGACGCCTGGCCCCCGTTCTTTCAGACGATCATCGCGATGGGGGCATTGCTGGGCGTTCAATACACCATCGCGCGTCTGCGCAACGGATCCGACCGGTTCGAGGCGGTGGTTCAGAATTCCCCTGTGCTGCTGATGCATGACGGGCGCATCATTACCGAAGCTCTGAACGCGACCCGTGTGGCCGAAGACGATCTGATTGCAAAATTGCGCGAAGCCAACGCGCTGGATTTTTCCAAGGTCCGTGCGGTCGTGCTGGAAACCACCGGCGACATTTCGGTTCTGCACGGCGACAGCGTGCAGGATCGGCTTTTGGAGGGCGTCCGCCGCGTTGACAACAGCGCGTGAATGGCCGGCGGACCGGCGTTCGGCACCATGACGAAACCACCTGCGGAGCATGACGTGACATCAAATCGCACCGACACCAGATCAGGGTCATCGGCGGCAGAAACCCCGAAGTCAAACAGCAGCGGCACGCTGTTTCAGCCCGAAGACACCTGCTGGCGTGTGGCGCGCGCCGACAGGGTATCGCTGATCGTCGATGCCGCGGATTACTTTCGCGTCCTGCGCAAAGTGTTCATCGCCGCGCAGAAGGAACTGCTGCTCATCGGCTGGGATTTCGATTTCGAGCTAGAGATGCTGCCCGGCGAAAGCGACGAAGACGGGCGCGCCCCGGATGGATTTCCCAACAAGATGGGCGCCTTCATCGAAGCCGTTCTGGAAAACGCCCCCGATCTGCACGCCTATCTGCTGAAATGGAACGGCGCGGTCCTGGCAGCGCCAGGGCGCATCCTGCCGTCGCTTGCGCTGGATATGTTCGGCAACGACCGCATTCATTTCGCACTCGACGGGCACCATCCGTTCGGCGCGTGCCACCACCAGAAAATCGTCGTGGCCGATGACAGCATCGCGTTTTGCGGCGGTATCGACGTGACCGAGGACCGCTGGGACACATCGGACCACCTGCCGGACGATCCGCGCCGTGAGCGTAAGGACGGAACCCTGGCCGGCCCGTGGCACGACGCGACCTCGGCCATGACCGGCCCGGCGGCCAAAGCGCTGGCCGAATTGTCGCGCATACGCTGGCATCGCGCCACCGAAGAGACGTTGGAGCGGCCGCGTGACTGCGATGCGCTTCAATGGCCCGAAACGCTTGATACAAACGCCAGGAACGTCGACGTCGCCATCGCGCGCACGGAACCGCCCTATGACGGCGAGCCGCTGATAAACGAGATCGAAAAACTGTATCTGCGCAGCATCGAGGCGGCGACAAAAAGCATCTACATCGAATCCCAGTATTTCGCGGCCGAGAAAATCTGCGCGGCGCTGGAAACGCGGCTGAGGGAACCCGACGGCCCCGAAATCGTCGTGATCAACCCCCTTGAGGCCGAGTCGCAGCTTGAGGACGAGGCGATGCACGTTTTGCGCGGGCGGATGATCGACCGGCTGACGGCCGCCGACGCGCACCAGGGCCGTTTCCGCATTTACCATCCCGCCAACAGCGCTGGCGAGGCGATCTATGTTCACGCGAAGATCATGATCGTCGATGACCGTATCCTGCGGCTCGGGTCCAGCAATCTCAACGATCGTTCCATGGGTTTCGACACCGAATGCGACGTCGCGGTTGAGGGACCGGCGGAACTGGTCACCGGATTTCGCACGCGTCTGCTGTCCGAGCATCTGGATGTCACCCCCGATGTTTTTGCCGAGACGCTGCAAGAGCAGGGGACGCTGATCGCCGCCATCGAGCGGCTGAATTCGGCAGAGGGGCGCGGCCTTCGCCGGATCGTGCCCGATGACGAGACTTCGCTGGGCAATTTCCTTGCCGATTCCCGCCTGCTTGATCCGCGCTATCTGCCGGGGCAGACGACCTCGGCGGGTGAGGGGTTGCGTCCGCGGCATCTGGCCATATTCGCCGGGGTCGCCTTGGTGGGGTATCTCGGCTGGAAAGCATGGAGCAAGCGCAGGCACCATCGCTAGACGCGCTTGTCTGTCCACCCGAAGGAACAGTCCGCCGCGATCCCGATCCCGACCGTCAGACCGCCCGCCGGGGACGACAGCGCCCCGGATATCGCTCCGATCAATACTCGGCCCGACCCGTCAAAACCTGTCATAAATTAGGAGAACGGGCGGAACGTGAATGGCTTCGGCGGGTTAGGTCAGCACTGCTTCAAGGGTTGATGTTCCTGTCGACCCGGGCACCCGGCAACGCTTCCTGAATTGCGCCTGCAACGCATGGAACAGGGCGGTCGGACTGACAATCGAGACGGAAGAACACCACTGACCTGCGCTTGTTCCAAAGGCGCGGGGCGTGTTCGGTTCGCCAAAAACAAAGGGAAGCCACCATGCCGACACCTATGAAAACGCTTTTGAACACCGCAGCAATCAGCGCGTTCGCTGCATCCGGCGCGTTTGCTCAAACGGCCACCACGGAAACCGATATTCAGGGCGGCCAGGTGGTTGTCGAACAGGAAGACGCAACCGTAAACGTGTCCGTTCCCGACCCCGATATTGATGTGACGCAAGGCCAGCCCGTCGTCACCGTTGAGCAGCCGCAGCCGGAAATCACCGTTGTCGTGCCCGAGCCCACGGTAAAGGTCCGTCAGCAGGCCCCGATCATCACCGTCGAGCAAGCGCAGCCCCAGATCACCGTCGTTATCCCCGAACCTGTCGTGACCGTCATGGTGCCGAAGCCGAAGGTCGACGTTGAAACCGGCGAACCGATCATCGATCTCGATCAGCCCGAACCCGTCGTGCGCTTTGTCCGGCCCGAGCCGAAAATCACGATTCAGGAAGCACAGCCGCGCGTCCAGTTCGAGCAAGGCGAAGCTCAGGTCGACGTTGCCGAAGCGCAAGAGGCGGATGTCAACGTGACTCAGAAAGACGCTCAGGTGAATGTGGAGCAAGGCGAGGGCGCCAACGTTTCGGTTTCGAGTGAAGAGCCCGAGGTCAATGTCGTAGACGGGGCTGAAGCTGACGTCGAAATCGAACAGATGCAGGCCCGCGTTGTCATGGAAGATTTCAACGCCGATGAACAGGGGAACATGGCCGACGAAGACCGCGCCCGCTACCAGGACACGGTCAAGGCGCTTCCGATCTTTGACCGCAATGTCGAAGACCTTATGGGTCACAGCGTGGCAACCGAGTCCGGCGAAGATGTCGGCGAGGTCGATTTCATCGGTGTTCGCGGTCAGACAATCGTCGCGATCGTGGGTGTCGGCGGTTTCCTCGGCATGGGGGAAAACGAAGTCGCCGTGCCGGTTGAAAAGCTGATCCTTCGCGGGGACGAGTTGATCCTGCCCGAGTATACGCAGTCGCAACTGGAAAATATGCCGGAATACAATGAAAGCGAAGTCCGCATTCTGGAACCCGGCGTTCGTCTTGCCGAAGAGCTTGGCCTCGACTGACAAGCAAGCAGTTCAAAAAACCGGAAAAGGGAGGGCCATTCTTCCTTTTCCAAAGCAATACAAAGCCACGCTGCCGCCGTTCACCCGGGAGCAGCGTGGTTTATTCGTCCATTTATCTGCCAGAGCGTCGCTGACCTGCTGTTTGCGGGTCAATTCAATTCGGGTTGTAACGCGCAATTGCCCAGGCGTCTGACGCTGAAATCCTGGATCAGGCCGCACGGGCGATGCACATGGGCGGCAGAGGAAACGACCACCGCATTGCCGCAGCCCATTTCGACCGGCGACCAGGAGCTTTTGCCGAGATGAACGCGCAGACGCTGCACCGGCGGCGGCGTGACGACCGCCAGCCCGAACAGAACCAGGGCCGAAACCGACCTGTCCGCATATTCGATCGGGCGCTGCCCGGACAGATCCACGGGGCGGATGCAATCGCGATTGATCGGCGGATCATCCGGCGGTGGCAGGCGATAACAGGGAAAACCGTCACGCCAGATCGGGCGCGCCCCGATCGTTGATTGACGCGTCGGCACCAAGCCCGGCGCGCAGGAGTCGCCCCGCACCCGCGGAATGATGTGATTGCTGCGGGCGGATTGTCATGCGGCCGTGGTCTTGGGTAATTCGCCGGTCGGCGCGGCCCGAACAGCATCGTATCGAGATAGATGTCCCGCGAACCCGGCCCGGCATGACATTTCCAGATAGCGACCTGCGTATATGATAATTGACTTAGGCTCAGCGCAATGCGTTCCTTGGGTCACAGGGCATCTGAAACCATCTGAATATCCGCCCGACCAAAACGACCAATGGTCGCCCACAGCGCACCCCTGCCGGACATCGCGCCAACAAAAGACAAACGACAAATGCCCAACAGACAACCCGGAGGTTGAATCAATGACACGCACACGCATGGCAACGCTGACTCTCTCGACGGTGCTGGGAATGGCGATGGCTCTGCCATCCTTTGCCGGCGGGGTTTTGCGATACGGAATGGCCGCGCAGGATCTGGGCACGATGGATCCGCACCGCGCCACGACAACGCCCGACAAGCCGATCACCGGCTGGCTGTTCAACGGCCTTGTGCGGTTCAAGCCCGGATCGGACGACATCGGCGCGTTGGAACCGGACCTTGCCGAAAGCTGGGAACGCAACAAGGACGGCACGGTCTGGACCTTCAGACTGCGCGAAGGCGTAAAGTTCCATGGCGACTACGGCGAGGTCACCGCCGAGGACGTGGTCTATTCGCTCAACCGCAGCGCGGACCCGGAGACGTCGGCCTTTGCGTCGGACTATCGCGCCATCGACACGATCGAGGCGGTCGATCCCGCGACCGTGCGCATCACCCTCAAGCACCCGGTTCCCTCGTTGTTGGGACTGGTCGCAAACTATCACGGCGGCAACATCGTATCGAAAAAAGCGGCCGAGGAACGCGGGGCGGATTTCGGGACGCAACCCATCGGAACCGGCCCCTTCATGATCAAGGATTACATCCCGCAGGAACGTGTCGTCTTTGACGCCAACCCCGACTATTTTCGCGGCGTCCCCAAGCTGGACGGAATCGAATACCGCTATATCCCGTCGGATTCATCGCGCGATCTGGCGTTGAAGGCGGGCGAACTTGACGTCTCGTACGGGCGCCAGGATCAGGAATGGATCGACAAGACCGAATCCACCGAAGGCCTCGTCGTCGACATCATGCGCCCTGCGGAATTGCAGCAATTCCACCTGAACACATCCTCGCCGCCGCTGGACAACATCGAGGTGCGCCGCGCCGTCGCCACCGCTTTGAACCGCGGCGAATTCATCCAGTTCATTGGCAGCAGCCTGGCCCAGCCCGCCGGTTCGGTTGTCCCGAACGGCAACCTTGGGTGGGACGGATCGACCCCGATCCATGGCGAGGGCGACGCCGAGGCCGCGCGCGGGATGCTGACCGAAGCGGGGTTCCCGGACGGGATTGAACTGTCCATGGTGCAGACCTCGCTGCCCACCATGCTGGGCGTGGCGCAGGTGGCACAAGCACAGCTGGCGCTGGCCGGGATCGACCTGCAGCTGAATGTCGTGGATCACCAGACATTCCACTCGCAAATCCGCGACGACCGCAGCCAGGTCATCTATTATTCGGCGGCGCGTTTCCCGGTGGCGGATGTCTTTCTCAGTCAGTTCTTCCATTCGGATTCGATTGTCGCGACGCCCACTGCCGCCACCAACTTTTCGCATTGCGACGCGGCAGACGAGGAAATCGTCAACGCGCGGATCGAACCGGATTCAGACAAGCAGAACGCGCTGTGGGCCACGGCCCAGAAGAAGATCATCGAAAACATCTGTGCGGTGCCGCTTTATGAACAGCTGATCGCCTATGGGCGGCGCGAAAATGTCGATTGGGGATATGATCTTGAGGCGGAGATGCACCTTGGCCCCGTAGTCACCGAACAGACCGACATCGACTGACGCTTCGGGAAGGCGGGACCATGCTGCGCTATTTCGGACGACGCGTGCTGACATTGATACCGACGCTGTTCGCGGTGCTGACGCTGGCCTTCGTATTGGTGCGTATCGTGCCGGGCGATCCGGCGCTGATCATCCTGGGTGATCAGGCCACCCCCGAGGCGATTGCGCGGTTCCACAGCGAAACCGGTCTGGATCTGCCGATCTGGCAGCAATACCTCGGCTTCCTCTCTGAACTGCTGCGGGGCGATCTGGGCGTGTCGATGATATCGAACCGGCCCGTACTTACCTCGATCATGGAGGTTTTGCCCTATACTCTGGAACTGTCGCTGGCCGGGGTCGCCGTCGGTGTGTCCTTCGGCGTGCCGCTGGGTGTGATCGCGGCGCGTTCGAACGGCGGCTGGGCCGATTGGGCGGTGCGCATCTTAACGCTGGGCGGGCTGTCTTTTCCGGCCTTTGTGTCGGCGGTGATGCTGCTGTTGGTGTTTTCCGTCTGGCTGGGCTGGTTTCCGGTGATCTCGACCGGGAAACCGATCACCGATCCCGTGGGAAGGCTGATGTCGCTGGCGCTGCCTGCTTTCAGTCTGGGACTGGTGATGATGGCCTATGTGGCACGGGTCACGCGGGGCGGCATGATGAACGTCATGCGCTCGGATTTCATCCGCACGGCACGGGCCAAGGGGGTCCCGGCACGACGCATCGTCTGGAAACACGCGCTGCGCAACGTGCTTTTGGGGGTGGTGACCTTTACCGGCCTCTATTTCAGCGTGCTGATCGGCAATTCGGTCCTGACCGAGATCGTCTTCAACCGGCCCGGTCTGGGCAAGCTGGTGGTCGGTGCGCTGGAGCGGCGGGACTATACCCTGCTGCAAGGCCTGGTCGTGGCCTATGCGATCCTTGTGGTGCTGGTCAACGCGCTGACGGATCTGTGTTACGGGGCCGTTGATCCAAGGGTGAAAACAGAATGAACGATGCACCCGAAACCGGCCCGCCCCCGCGCAAGGTCCGCAGCCCCGGCTGGCATGCCATTGTCATCGGCGCCTCGATCATGGTGGTCGTCATCCTCGCGGCCCTGTTCGCGCCGTTGATCGCTCCGCATGACCCCTACGCGCAATCCATGCTGGCGCGGTTTCGCCCGCCTTCGGCCGAATACTGGCTGGGCTCGGACCGGTTCGGGCGGGACACCTTCTCGCGCATCCTCTACGGGTTGCGGATCACGCTGTGGACCGCCTTGGCCTCGACGGTGATGGCCATGGTCACGGGAACGGCAGCGGGAATCCTGTCGGGTTACCACGGCGGGCGGGTGGATCGCTGGATCTCCGCGGCCAACGACGTGCTGATGAGCTTTCCGCAGATGGTGGCGGGGATCATCATCGTCGCGCTGCTGGGTCCGGGTGTCACCAACCTGATCATCGCCATCGCGATCACCACCTTTCCCGCCTTTTACCGCATGGCACGCTCCGCGGCACTGGCCTTGCGCGAACGTGACTACATCGACGCCTGCCGGGTGCTTGGCTATTCGGACCTGCGTATCGTGTCGCGACACATCCTGCCGGAAACGATGGACGACATGATCGTCATCGCGACACTCTGGCTGGCCACCGCTGTCAGAACCGAAAGCTCGCTGGCCTTTATCGGTCTGGGCGCGCCACCGCCGGCGGCCACGCTGGGCGGGCTGGTGCGCGAGGGGTTCGACAACCTGCTGGATTTTCCCGGCCTTGCCATCTGGCCGTCGCTGGCGATCCTGGTGGTAATGATCGGCCTCAACCTGATGGGCGACGGGTTGCGCGACGCCAATGATCCAAGGACCTCGGCATGAGCGTTCTGGATGTGGACAACCTGCGCACCACGCTGAACCTGAACGGGCGCGCCTGCCACGTCCTGCGCGATGTGTCCTTCCGCGTGGCCGAGGGCGAAACCCTGGCCATCGTCGGCGAAAGCGGCTGCGGCAAAAGTATGCTGGCCATGTCCATCATGGGTTTGCTGCCGTCTGTCGCCAGGATCACCCAAGGGCACGTCGTTCTGGACGGGCACGCCCTGGAGAAAGAACCCGAGCGCGCCATGGAAAAGATCCGCGGCGCCAGGATCGGCATGGTCTTTCAGGAGCCGATGACCGCATTGAACCCGGTGTTCACCGTCGGTGCCCAGATATCCGAACCGCTGCGCGATCATCTGGGGCTGTCCCGGCGCGACGCCCGCGAGGCCGCCATCGAGTTGATGGAAAAGGTCCGCATCCCCTCTGCCGCAAGCCGCTATACGTCATACCCGCACGAATTTTCCGGCGGCATGCGGCAGCGTGTGGTGATCGCCCTTGCGATCGCCTGTGGACCGCGCCTGTTGATCGCGGACGAGCCGACCACGGCGCTGGACGTGACCGTGCAGCGCCAGTTGCTGGATCTGCTGGACCACCTGCAGGACGAGGGGCGGATGGGGATGCTGCTGATCACCCACAACCTGGCCATTGTGGCGGGGCACGCCGACCGTGTTGTCGTCATGTATGGCGGTGATGTGGTGGAATCCGCCACCGTCCGCGATCTGTTCCGCAATCCCGCACATCCTTATGCACGCGCCCTGCTGGCCAGCCTGCCACGGGTTGACCGCGACCTGTCCGAACTGGCCTCCATTCCCGGGCGCGTGCCACCGCTGGCCGGGCTGCCCGATGGCTGTCGCTTCAAGGATCGCTGCCCGCATGCGATGGACATATGCGAGCAGATGCCGCCCCCCACCGAAATGCCGGGCGAGGCCGGCCATAACGTGCGTTGCTGGCTGCACGTCGAAGGAGGCGAACATGCTGCTGACGGTTGACGCGCTCAGGGTGATCTATCCGATCAAACGTGGCTGGCCGGTGCCCGGAACCCACCGGTTGACGGCTGTGGACGGGGTCGGCTTTTCGGTCGATACAGGCGAGGCATTGGGCATCGTCGGCGAAAGCGGCTGCGGAAAATCCACCGTCGCCCGCGCGATCCTGCGTCTGGTCGAGCCGAGCGCAGGCAAGGTTGTGTTCGCGGGAGTCGACATCGCCCGCCTGCCGCTGCGCCGGATGCGGCACCTGCGCCCGAAGCTGCAAATGATCTTTCAGGATCCTGCCGCGTCGTTGTCGCCCCGGATGCGCATTGGCGCGGCGCTGGCAGAGGCGATCCGCGTGCATGACATCGCCAAAGGCAATGCCATCAACGATCTGGTGCGCAACGCTCTTGACGAGGTCGGCCTGCCGCCGAACTCTGTCGACAGGTACCCGCATGAATTCTCGGGCGGGCAGAAACAGCGTATCGGCATCGCGCGCGCCCTGGTCCTGTCACCCGATCTGATCATCGCGGACGAGCCCGTCTCGGCGCTGGACGTGTCGGTGCAGGCGCAAATCCTGAACCTGATGGCGCGGCTCAAGGCGGAACGCGGGATCGCCTTTGTCTTTATCTCGCATGATCTGGGCGTGGTGCGCCATTTCTGTGAACGCACCTCGGTGATGTATCTGGGGCAGGTGATCGAAAGCGGGGCCACCCGCGCCATTTTCGACGCCCCCGCCCATCCCTATACCCGCCTGCTGCGCAGCGTGTCGCCCGTGCCCGACCCCGAACGCACCGCCGCGCCGCTGGTCTTCGAGGGTGAGCCGCCTTCGCCGCTGGACCCGCCCGGCGGTTGCCGGTTTCATCCCCGTTGTCCCTTTGTCACCGGGGTGTGCCGCACCACCATGCCGGATCTGCGCCCGGTCGCTGCGCGTCAGGTGGCCTGCCATCACGCCGAATCCCTGCCTGCGAACGAGGACGCGCCATGACACGCAAGGTCATCCATTCCAGCCACTGGGGCGCCTATTACGCGCGCCAGGGCAAGGACGGGCTGGACATCACCCCGCATGAAGGGGATCGCGCGCCCAGCGAGATCCTGCAAAACATGCGCGGTGCGCTGGACCATCCCGCGCGCGTGTTGCGCCCCGCCGTGCGCCAAAGCTGGCTGCGTCGCGGTCCCGGACCGCGCGACCGCGCGATCGGAGATCCCTTCGTCGAGGTCAGCTGGGACACCGCCGCATCCCTGTTGGCGGATGAGGTGCGCCGCGTGCGCAGCGCGCACGGGCCCGAAGCGGTCTATGGCGGCTCCTACGGATGGGCCAGCGCGGGGCGGTTTCATCATGCGCAAAGCCAGGTCCACCGCTTTCTCAACACGGCTTTCGGCGGCTATGTCTCCGGCGTTGCCAGCTACAGCGCCGGGGCCTCGGCGCCGCTTTTGCCACGGCTGATCGGCAATTATACCGAAATCTCGCGCAACACGGTATCGTGGAAACACATCGAGGCCGAGACCGAATTATTCCTCAGTTTCGGTGGGTTGCCACCGCGTAATTCCGCGATCGGCAATGGCGGCGTCAGCGATCACATCGAACATGACATGATGCGCCGGATCGCCGCGAGGGGCGGGGTCTTTCATCTGGTATCGCCCATCCGCGACGACATTCCCGACGACATCGGCGCCACCTGGCACGCGATCCGCCCCGGAACGGACACCGCGCTTATGCTGGCGATGGCCTATGTCCTGCAGGATGAAGGGCTGGCCGATACCGCGTTCCTCAAGGACTACTGTGTCGGATACGAGCGGTTCCGCAGTTCGCTTCTGGGCAACGCCGACGGTGGCCCCAGGACGCCCGTCTGGGCCGAGACCATCACCGGCATCCCCGCCGATACCATCGCCACGCTGGCGCGCGATCTGGTGCGCAAACGCACGCTGATTTCGGTGGCTCATGCGTTGCAGCGCGCGGAGTTCGGCGAACAGCCCGTCTGGGCGGCCCTGGCGCTGGCCGCGATGGTGGGCCAGATCGGTCTCAAGGGGCGCGGGTTCACCTATGCGCTTGGATCTCTGGCGCATACCGGACGCCAAAGGGTATCCGTGCCCATCCCCGTACTGTCGCAGGGCATCAACCGATGCGCCGCCTTTATTCCGGTGGCGGCGATATCCGAGATGCTGCTGAACCCCGGCGCGCCGTTCCGGTTCATGGGACAGAAACAGACCTATCCCGACATCCGTCTGCTGTGGTGGGCGGGTGGCAATCCCTTTCACCATCATCAGGAACTGCATCGCCTGTCGCGGGCGATCGGGCGGGTCGATACCTTCGTGGTGCAGGAGCAGGTCTGGACCGCTACGGCGAAATCGGCCGACATCGTCCTGCCGATTTCCTTTTCGCTGGAACGGGACGATTTCGGCGCGACGCGCAACGATCCCCGCCTGTTCGCCATGCAGCGACTCTGCGCACCAAGCGGTGAGGCGCGATCGGACTATGACGCCCTGTCGGCTGTGGCGGCGGCGCTGGGGCCGGACGAACATGCCGCTTTTACAGAAGGGCGCAGCGCCGCGGACTGGCTGCGTCACCTTTACGAGCCGACGCGCGTTGCGCTGGAAGCCATGGGGCTGGACGCGCCCGATTTCGACAGATTCTGGCAGGACGGATGGATCGACCTGCCCTGCCACCCCGACAGCGGCGGATTTCTGGAGGCGTTTCGCAATGACCCGCAGGAACATCCCCTTGGCACGCCGTCCGGCAAGATCGAGATCCATTCCCGTGAAATCGCCGGCTATGGCCTTGACGATGTTCCGGGGCTGCCGGTGTGGCGTCCACACCGGCGCCCGCCCAACGCCGACTATCCGCTGTTTCTGATCGCCAACGCGCCGGAATCAAAGCTGCACAGCCAGCTGGATTTCGGGCCGACCTCGACCGCGGCCAAGGTGGCGGGACGCGAGCGGTTGCGGCTGAACTCGGTCGATGCCGCCCGCTTGGGCCTGCGTGATGGTGACATGGCGAGGGTGGAGAACGAGTGCGGCGCCTGTCTGGCGGGGGTGCAGATCACCGATCTTGTGCGCGACGGCGTCGTGCATCTGCAAACCGGAGCCTGGTTCGATCCGCAGCCCGACCCCGAGGGCGCCGCGCGCGTGTTCTGTGCCCATGGCAATGCCAACGTCCTGACCCACGACAAGGGCACGTCTCAACTGACCCACGGCTGTTCGGGGCAGATCGGGCGGGTCAATGTCCGCAAATGGACCGGCCCGATACCGCGCCTGCGCGCATTCGATCCGCCACCTTTCGTTTCGGATTCCCCCGAAGGGTCAGCGTCATGATGGCGGACTCGACGCGCTATCAGGAAGCCGCTGCCGTGTGCCGGCCAGCGCCGGATGCAGGATGACTTGGACATGACCACGGCACTGTCTGTTGCGCCCTTTGGTGGCGATGACACCGCCCCCACCGGCTCCGATGTCGTGATCGTCGGCGGCGGCATCGTCGGCGTGCTGAGCGCGCTGGAACTGGCCGAGGCCGGGATATCGGTGACCCTGTGTGAAAAGGGCGTGATCGCGGGCGAGCAATCGTCGCGCAACTGGGGCTGGGTGCGTCAGATGGGGCGCGCCGAAGCGGAATTGCCACTTGCCGCGATCGCGCTGAACCTGTGGCGCGGAATGGATGCGCGGATCAACGGCGCAACCGGATTTCGCCAGACCGGCATCGCCTATGCCGCCTTCACCGAACGTGATTCAGACCACTGGCATCGCTGGCACGAGATCGGAACCCGCCACGGGATCGAGACAAGGTTGCTGAGCGGCGATCAGGTCAGGGCGATGGCGCCCGCCATTCAGGGGCAGGTGCGCATGGCGCTGTGGTCGCCCGGCGACGGTTGCGCGGAACCCTGGCAAAGCGTTCCGGCCATGGCGCGGGCCGCCCGCAGTGCAGGGGCGCGGATTCTGACGCACTGCGCGGTGCGTGCGCTGGACGTCGAGGGTGGGCGCGTTGCGGGCGTCATCACCGAACGGGGCCGCATCCGTGCCCGGCGCGTGATCGTTGCCGGCGGCGTCTGGAGCCGCGCACTGATGGGCAATCACGATATCGACTTTCCCCAACTGCGCGTCGTCGGAACCGTGGCGCGGGTGACCGGCGCGCAAGGCTTGCCCGATCATCCCTTCGGCACCGAGAATTTTTCCTTTCGCCCGCGTCTGGACGGCGGGCACACGCTGACCCTGCGCAACGCCAATGTCGCGCCGATCCTGCCTGACAGCTTTCGCCTGTTTCGCCAATATGCGCCCCGGCTGCGGGAAAACTGGCGCGAGTTTCACCTGAGGGTCGGCGCGGATTTTTTCAGGGATCTGACGGCACCACGCCATTGGAGTCCGGACGAGGAAACCGTTTTCGAGGCCTGCCGCGTCATGGATCCCAAGCCCTCGGCTGTGTTCCTGAAACGCGCTCTGCGCAACGCGATCGAATGCTTTCCGGCATTTGCCAACGTGCAAACCACCCACGCCTGGGCCGGGATGATCGACGTGACGCCGGACGCCATTCCCGTCATCGATTGGGTTCCCGGACTTGAAGGCGTCTTCATGGCGTCGGGCTGTTCGGGCCACGGGTTCGGATTGGGCCCGGCCGTTGCGCGGCTGACCGCCGACTTGCTGCTGGACCGCGGCCCGGTTTCGGATCCGGCGCCCTACCGGTGGAACCGCTTTCGTCCCGCCTGACCCGGCCGGTCTCTTCGAGGGCGCGTCGCTGGCGCCGAAATCGAAAGATGCGCCATGACCGTCCCCAGATCCCCGCGTTGAAACAGCGTTCCATCGTCGACGACCTGGTCCGGCTGCAACGCTGCGCTCAGGAAGCGCGGGTCGCCGTTGATCTGGCCGGACAACAAGACGACCTGGATCGCGCCGCATGAAGGCCACACCGGGCGCCAGAATACCCAAAAACCAACCTGCGGCCTCTGGGGGTGAATGAGGCGCCGGCAGGCGGCAGGTTGTAGCGCAGCCCCTTTCCGGGGGGGTGCGATAAACCTTCGCGCGATGCTGTAGAGCGGTTGTCGCGACGATGAAATTCTGCGAATAATGTGGTCGAATGGTTTTGACAGTTCCGCTTGGTACGCACGGATAGACTACCCCCCGGAGAAAGGATTTCGGGGGCCCCGGGACGACGGAGAGTTAAGGGATCAGCGAGCAGACAGCTTTTTGCAAACTCTGCTCCGCCTCGCATGACGTTGAAAACAGGCCCCGTGGCCCAACTGAATTGAGCAATCCCCCCTTAGCCAAGGTTCTGGGGCAGAAGAAGACAGAGAGACAATAGGTCAACGGCCAGAAGCCGTGTACCGTTACGGCCCCGTAGCTCAGCTGGATAGAGCGGCGGTTTCCTAAACCGTAGGCCGCGTGTTCGAATCACGCCGGGGTCACCAATTTACTTGGCGTTTGTCACCGAAGGTGCGTTGTTGCACAACGCGGCCTGCCCAGGATTCACATCGTGAAACCAATCGGTTAGACGGGCGCATGAGCAAACCGATACCGGCCCGCTCGCGCACGACGAACTGGCCCAGCGACGCAGCGTCGCTGCGCAAGCGCGGGTCAGCACCGGCATCAAGTTTTTGGGCGATCGAGAATGGCAGGCGCGCAAACACGCAATCCAATGCCGACGCCCAATGGCGCAAGGCCCATCTGGCCATGCACACCGCCACGTCTGACATCCGGGCGGTAAAATTCACAGCCAGCAGCCAGGGTGACCGCCCGGTGCGACCGGAACTGCCCGACCAGATCCCCGATGACGAGGAGGTCGCCCCCTCTCGGCAGATTGCTTCGCGATCGCCTGCCGGGCAGCGGACGGAGCCTGTGACACGCGCCGCTGCCACACCGCCACCGTCGAACGCAAGGCTACGGCGATCATTCCGATCCGGAAGAACGATCGGCCTTGGAAAGACGACTGCCCGGCAGCAATCGCCCGCAATGAAACCCTGCGCGCTACACCGCACTATCGCCGGGCGGTCCGGAAACGATGGACAGGATACCATGTCCGAAGCCGGATCGAGGCGAAACCTCTCGTGACACGCTACGCAATGCACTGCCGGTCAGTGGATGCGGTGCCTCAAGGCTTTCGGTGAACGCATCGCTGCAAGAGACCGGGCCGTCAGACCGCCGAAATCCACATCCGCATCGCCCTCACGAACCGCTGCTCGGCCCTCGGTACCGCCGAGATCATTCGCCTGGCCTGACGCCAGCGGGGAAAGGGGCTCTCTCGCCCTCAGGCCGCAATGCTGCAACAATGCCCTTCAGATGACGCTTTGCGTTTCGAAAGGACTTCTTCTCGCGCTCGTAGGCGTCGAGCATTTGCTGGGTTACAAAATTCATTGGTACGATACCGCCACACGCGTCACGCGTTGCGAGACCTCGGTAAATCAGATCCTCCGCATTGCGCTTGGCGAACCCCTTCAGCGAAACCAACTTCTGTGGGTTAGAAGAAGCCGTTCCCTCCGATGGCACGCCCAGCACCAGCACCCCCTTTTCTGATGGAAAAATTGTCGAAGACGTGCCGCCGCACAGCGTCACGCAAGGGCTCGAATTCATCGCCGAGGCTCCGGCTCTTCAGCCACGCCATCCAGGGGCCAAAGAGTCGCTGCCGTCCGCGCCGCCCTCATGAGCCATGGCGGCAAGACAGTCGGTAAGGGCTGCAGGACCATCTTTCAGTATATCGTAGCCCAACGCACCATAGTTCATCCAGTCTTGCTCACTGTGCCCCGCAAGCGCAGCATCTGGCCCCTTTGCAATACGCAGGCCCAGCACTTCACATGCCCGTGACGCCACGTTGAGCTCGAGACGATCCATCCATCGGTCGCCTCGCCCGCTCAGGATGCGGTGCGTGAGATATGCCTCGAAGGGCCTGGAATTTGCCTGGACCAGCGGCTGATCCAAAACCCAATCGTGGTGTTTTTGCAGCTGCGCCGCGAAGTCTCTGGCATCTTTGTGAAATCTCTCAGCTGGAAGGCATACGAGCAAGCACCCATGCTCCGCGCAGCTCCTGATCGACGAGAACTCCCACTGGAGGCGACGCGGTACACGCCACGACTCTGCTGCCGACGGCATCTCGGACCTTATGCATTCCGGACAGACACGGATGCGGCTGCGCTGAAAGCTCTGAAGGGAGGCGAATTCATCCCGCAGTCGGAAATGGCCCTTGCCGAGATGGCGGATAGAAACCCGCTCCACCGCGCACACATCACACCCTGCAAGCTGGGCCAATTGTTCTATGGCCACCTTCTCACCCCGAAAGAGCGGGTCGATCGGAAAGGCAATGTCGCCGCAGAACCTCTGCATCGATATTGCGCCGTTCCTGGCCGCAGGCCGCGACAGCAAGGAAGGGGCCGGCTCGCACGCGGCATGTGCCACCGTCAGCGGCAACTGCGGGAGGTTCGTTCCGGGAGTGGCAGGTAGGCTTTTAACCAAGCGAGGCTTCTGAGATCAGACAAAAGCTGGATTGGCCGGAACTTACGATCACCAGCTCAACTGAGCAACGCTGCTATGATTTCCAGTAGTACCGCCGCCTGGGTCAGTTACCTGTAACAAAAGTCAGTTTTGGTTGGCAACTGACAAGAGGTAAGTGGCGGACCGAGGAGGATTCGAACCCCCGACCCCTTGATTCGTAGTCAAGTACTCTATCCAGCTGAGCTATCGGTCCGTGAGGGCGGTGTGTAACGGCGGTTCCGCAGATCCGCAAGTAGCTTTTTCGAGAAATTTGCATGACGTGAACGTCACTCCGATTTGCGCCGGGCGTCAGGGTTGACCGCGTTGCTGATGTTTTGCTCTGCGGCGTTGCGATCACCGCTGTGGGTGATCTTGTCGTGTGAAAAGCAGGCGTCGGTGCCCGCGCGCCAGTCTTTCGGTTCAGCGTTGAACGTGCCAGCGCGTGTCGCAGGTCCATGCGTCCCTGCGGATGGCGTCATGACGACCCGTTGGACACTGCGACACGGTCAGGCGATGGACGTCATCGGGCGCAAGCAGCCTGCGCCTGCTGCTGTTTCCGACTGCAACGCCCCCGTGCGCGCCGGGCGGGGGCCTTAGCCCCGATCGTGAAAGAACGCGTAGATCCGTTCGGCGAGCGCCGCGCTGACCCCGTCCACCGCCTTGAGATCGGCGAGGTTGGCGCGAGAGACGGCCTTGGCCGAGCCGAAATGGGCCAGCAGGGCGCGTTTGCGGGATGCCCCCACGCCGGGCACCTCGTCCAGCGGATTGGCCA
This sequence comes from Salipiger aestuarii, assembly GCF_003259905.1. Taxonomy (GTDB): domain Bacteria; phylum Pseudomonadota; class Alphaproteobacteria; order Rhodobacterales; family Rhodobacteraceae; genus Salipiger; species Salipiger aestuarii. The sequence goes on from NZ_QLMG01000007.1 coordinate 77,661, forward strand.
TCTGCGATTTGGCCCGCTTGGCGCGGTGGGTGCCGATGGCAAAGCGGTGCGCCTCATCGCGCAGGCGCTGGATGAAATACAGCACCGGATCGTTGTGGCGCAGGGCAAAGGGGCGCTGTCCGATGCGGTGGAATTCTTCCTTGCCCGCGTCGCGGTCGACCCCCTTGGCCACGCCGACCATGGGCACGTCCTCGACGTTATATTCGCGCATGATTTCCGCCACGGCCGAAACCTGGCCCGCGCCGCCGTCGATCAGCAGAAGGTCGGGCCATAGACCCTTGGTCCGGTCGGGATCGTCCCTGAGCAGGCGGGTAAAACGGCGGGTCAGCACCTCTTTCATCATGCCGAAGTCATCGCCGGGCACCAGATCTTCGCCCTTGATATTGTACTTGCGGTACTGGTTTTTCATGAACCCTTCGGGGCCCGCGACGATCATGCCGCCCACCGCGTTGGTGCCCATGATGTGACTGTTGTCATAGACTTCGATCCGCCGTGGCGGGCTGTCCAGCCCGAAGGCTTCGGCCACGCCGCGCAGCAACTTGGCTTGCGTCGCGGTTTCCGACATGCGCCGGGCCAGGCTTTCACGCGCGTTGCGCGCCGCGCCTTCGACCAGCTCGGCCTTTTCGCCACGCAGCGGCACGGCGATTTCAACCTTGCGGCCGGCCTTGCCGGACAGGGCGTCGATCATCAGGTCTTCGTTGTCGATGGCATTGCTCAGCAGCAGCAGGCGGGGCGGTTCCTTGGTGTCGTAGAACTGGCCGATGAACGCTTCGAGCACTTCGGCCGCGTCCACGTCTTCGCCGACGCGGGGGTAGAAATCCTTGTTGCCCCAATTCTGGTTGGCGCGGATGAAAAACACCTGCACACAGGCCTGCCCGTGATCCATGTGCAGCGCGATGACGTCGGCCTCGGCCACCCCCTGGGGGTTGATGCCCTGCACCGTCTGTACCTGCGTCAGCGCCCGGATGCGGTCGCGCAGGGCGGCGGCGCGCTCGAACTCCATCGCTTCGGAGGCTTGTGCCATTTGCGCCGCGAGCGTTTCCTGCACACTGGTCGATTTGCCGGACAGGAACCGCTGCGCATCGGACACGCTGGCGCGGTAATCGTCTTCGGCGATCAGCCCCACGCATGGCCCGGAACATCGCTTGATCTGGTACAGCAGGCAGGGCCGCGTGCGCCCGGTGAACTGCGAATCCGAGCAGTTGCGCAGCAGAAACGCCTTTTGCAGCTGATTCAGCGTGCGGTTCACCGCCCCGGCGCTGGCAAAGGGGCCGTAATAGGCGGCCTTTTCGGTCTTGGCGCCGCGATGTTTGCGGATCTGGGGAAAGGCATGCTCGGTCGTCACCTGGATCTGCGGAAAGCTCTTGTCATCGCGCAGCAGCACGTTGAACTTGGGCTTGAGCTGCTTGATCAGGTTCTGTTCCAGCAGCAGCGCCTCGGTTTCGGTGCGCGTGGTCAGAAACATCATCGACGCGGTGTCCGCAATCATCCGCGTGATGCGACGCGAATGGCCGGTGGGGCGCGCATAGCTGGACACGCGCGCGCGCAGGTTGCGCGCCTTGCCGACGTACAGCACCCGGCTCTGGTCATCGAGCATGCGATAGACGCCCGGACTGGTTTCAAGTGTCCTGAGGTAGGACTGGATCACCTCATGCCCGCGGGGGGCGGCATTTTCGGGCTCGGTCATTCCTTGTTCCGTCATCCTGGCGGCGGCTCGATTCGCCCCGCTTTGCTGCAACCCGGAGCACCCGAGTTCAAGTGGATTTCAATCCACCACTTCTGTGGAAAACTCTGAGGGCAAAACCGCGTCAGCGCCGAGTTTCCCTTGGATTCAAGGCTGTTCGTCAGGGTGCCTGAAAAAGCGGCAAAATCGCAAGACGTTGTTATCGCGGAGAATATTTTTTCATACCCCCTTAACACCTTGAGTCCGCTTTGTTTTTGTAAACGTTTTTTAACACCGGGATGGCCGGTGCAAAACTTTCCCAAGGGTCACATCATTCCACGCCCAGCACGTCCGGCGTGCGCCACGCCAGATGCTGGCCACCATCCATGCACAGGAGCTGTCCGGTAAAGCCCGGCGCGTCCAGGATAAGCCCCAGCGCGGCAAGGATGTCGGCGGGGTTCGATCCGCGTTGCAGGATGGTGGCCGCGCGCTGCCCGGCGAAATGCGCATCGCTCTGGCGCGCCCCTCTCAGGGTCGGACCGGGGCCGATGGCGTTGACCCGCACGCGCGGTGCAAGCGCCATCGCCGCTGTCTGCGTCAGGGTCCACAGCGCCGATTTCGCCAGGGTATAGGTCATGAACTCGGGCGTAAGCTTGCGCACCCGCTGGTCGATCATGTTGACGATCACGCCCTGCGCGACCGGCTCACCGGCGGCGTCGGGCGCCGGGTCGGGCACCTGCGCCGCCAGCGCCTGCGTCAGGATGAACGGCGCGCGCAGGTTCGACCCGATGTGCCGGGTCCAGCTGTCCAGCGTGGCCGAACCGATGCTGTCGTATTCAAAGATCGACGCGTTGTTGACCAGTACCGTGATCGGCCCGCCCAGGGCTTGCGCCGCGCGCGGCAGCAACGCCTGCGTCGCTGTCTCGTCCAGCAGGTCGGCTTGCAGGGCGACGGCGTTGCGGCCGGCGTCGCGGATCAGCGCGACGACCTCTTTGGCGGCGTCGGCCGAACTTGCATAATGCACCGCAACGTCATGGCCGCGCCGCGCCAGATCCAGCGCGATCGCCCGCCCCAGCCGTTGTGCGCCCCCCGTGACCAAGGCCCGTCTATGCATGTGTCAAACCTTTGCTGTCAGATCAGGACCGCGACGATATACCCGACATAAAGCGCGGTCAGGATCGCGCCCCAGACCCTCCCCAGGTCCTGTTTCAGGAACACGAACGGGATCAGCAGCAGCGACGACGCCAGCATCACCCACAGATCGAAGGACAGGAATTCGGGCGCCACCGGCATCGGCTTGATCAGCGATGCCACCCCGATGATCGCCAGAAGGTTGAACATGTTCGACCCGATCACATTGCCCAGCGCCACGTCCGCCTGGCGGCGGATCGCGGCCATCACCGTGGTCGCGAGCTCTGGCAGCGAGGTGCCGAGTGCGACCAGAGTAAGGCCGATCACCGTGTCCGACACGCCGAACATCCCGGCGATTTCGGTGGCGCTTTCGACCAGAAGATTGGCACCCAGGGGCAGGCCGATCAGGCCAAGCACCAGGAACAGCACGATCTTCCACCAAGGCATGTCCGGATCGGCGCCTTCGGGGTCTTCGGCGTCGCAGACCGCGGTGCGGGCGCCACGCCGGTGGTACAGCGCCTCGCGAACGGAATCGCCCAGCGCCAGCGCCAGTGCCGCCAGCAGCGCCAGCCCGGCCCAGAGATCGAAAATCCCGCGAAAGGCCAAGGCGATGAAGAACAGCGTCGCGGCGATCATGATGACATAGCTTTTGCGGGTATCGTGACCCGAGGTGTGCATCACCGCGATCAGCGCCGGAATCCCCATGACCAGCAGCGCGTTTGCCGTGTTCGACCCGACCACATTGCCCAGTGCGATTCCCGGCACGCCCCGCATCGCCGCCTGGATCGAGATCAGCAACTCGGGGGCCGAGGTGCCGAAGGCCACGATGGTCAGGCTGACCATCAGCGCCGGAATGCCCACCCGCAGCGACAGGTTCACCGCGCCCTTGACAAGGGCATCCCCGGCCAGAAGCAGGATCACCAGCCCGACAGCCGCGTAGACGAAAACCATGGTCAGCCTTTCCCGTTCCCACAGCCGCAGGGGCCGCTACCGATCCTGTAGCGGCCGCAACGTGGGCATTTCCTGTTCGCAATCCGCGCGGCACCCGGCATCCGGAGTTTTCCGAACATGCCAAGCACGGCAATCACCACGAGGAATATCGCGACGATCTTTGCCAGCATTCAGAGACCAAAGCGCGCCCAGGCGGCGCGCTCCTCGATGGCGCCAAGCGCGTCCTGCGTCAGAGCGATGCCAAGACGCGGGATCAGCCGCCGCCTTTGCTCGACCCGGCGAAACCGCACCTTGTCGCCGAATTTCCGTTTCATGACGGGAACAAGGTGGCCCACCCCGTCGGCCAGGCCAACATCGACCGCCGCCTTGCCGATCCACACCTCGCCGGTGAACAGCGACGGATCGTCGGCCAGCCTGTCGCCGCGTCGCCTGCGCACCTGGTCGATAAAGGTCCCGTGCAACTGGGTCAGCAGGCGGTCCAGCCGCGCCACGTCTTCGTCGCTCTCGGGGCGGAACGGGTCCAGCATCGACTTTGAGTCCCCGGCCGTGTGCACCCGGCGTTCGATCCCCTGGCGGTGCAGGAACACATGCGCGCCGAAGCTCGCCGAAATCACCCCGATCGAGCCGAGAATGGAACTGGGGTCGGCGTGGATTTCATCGGCGGCGCAGGCGATCCAGTACCCGCCCGAGGCGGCGACATCTTCGGTAAAGGCATAGACCGGCACGCCGGTTTCTTCCGACAGGCGCCGGATGCGGGCCCCGATCAGCGAGCTTTGCACTGGCGAGCCGCCGGGCGAGTTGATCTCAAGCGCGACGGCCACGGGCTTGCCCTTGCGAAAGGCGCGTTCCAGCGTGGTGCGCAATCCCGTGTCGGAAAGGCTGCGCCCCGACGTCCCGATCGACCCTTGCAGGCGCAGGACGCAGACGAGGGGCTTCTTGTTTCGAAACGGGTTCCAGCGTGTCATGCGGGATGATGTAGAGACGCCGCCACAGACAAACAAGGCACCCGCGCAAAGATGGGCGCGTCATGTGTCTTTCCCTGGTTTCGGCCCTTGAGAGAGGTGCGAAAATAGCGCATTCTGCCCGCCGGGCAGGCGATGGCGTCGCCGGCACCTGTTCAGGTGCTCCCCCCACCCATCCTGAACGCCGGGATCTTGCTTTGCCACCGCGGCGGGGTCGGGTCCGACCCTCCGCGACGCTGAAGGAGGGCCAGCGATGGACCGACCCGCATTTTACCGTTTTCATCAGGGCGACCGTGCGTTGCCGTTTTCCGCCTCTGAATATGAGGCCCGTCTTGCCGGGCTGCGTGCCGCGATGGCCGAAGCCGGGCTGGAGGCCTGCGTGCTCAGCTCGATGCACAACATCGCCTATTACTCGGGTTTCCTGTATTGCAGCTTTGGGCGCCCCTATGCGCTGGTGGTGACCGCGACCGACAGCGTGACGGTTTCGGCGGGGATCGACGCGGCGCAGCCCTGGCGGCGCTGCCACGGCGACAACATCACCTACACCGACTGGGCGCGGAACAATTACTGGCGCGCGATCGGCTCGGTCACCGGCACGGGCCGCGTCATCGGGTATGAAGCCGACCACATGACGCTGACACAAAAGGCGCTGCTGGATCACATGCTGGCGCCGTCGCGCTCGGCGGACATCGCGCCCGCCACCATGCGCCAGCGGATGCGCAAGTCGGATGCCGAGATCGCATTGATCCGCCATGGTGCGCAGGTCGCTGACATCGGCGGCTATGCCATCCGTGACGCCATCCGGCCCGGCGCGCGGGAAATCGACATCGCCATGGCGGGGCGCGACGCGATGGAGGTGGAAATCGCGAAACGCTTTCCCGATGCCGAATACCGCGACACCTGGGTCTGGTTCCAGTCGGGCATCAACACCGATGGGGCGCATAACCCGGTTACGGCGCGCGTGCTGCAACGCGGGGACATCCTGTCGCTGAACTGCTTCCCGATGATCTCGGGCTATTATACCGCGCTGGAACGCACGCTGTTCGTGGGCGAGGTGGATGACGCCTCGCTGAAAATCTGGGAGGCGAACGTGGCCACCCATGAATACGGCATGTCGCTGCTGAGGCCGGGCGCGCATTGCGCTGCGGTGACCGAGCAGATCAATGCGTTCCTTGCCGAACGCGACCTGCTGCAATACCGCACCTTTGGCTACGGCCACAGCTTTGGCATACTGTCGCATTATTATGGGCGCGAAGCCGGGCTGGAGCTGCGCGAAGACATCGACACCGTGCTGGACCCCGGCATGGTGATTTCGATGGAGCCGATGCTGACCCTGCCCGACGGCGCCCCCGGCGCGGGGGGCTACCGCGAGCACGATATTCTGGTGATGACCGATGAGGGCCACGAGAATATCACCGGCTATCCCTTTGGGCCGGCGTTCAACGTGGTCGGATAGCGCGGAGGGGCGCTGCCCCCGCCCTTCGGGCCCCCCGGAGTTTGCCTGGCAAGATGAAGCAGAAGCGTCGCGCCCCGGCTTCGTCTTGCCGGAAAGGCCGCTGCCGGAGGCCTCTTGCGGTCAGGGGCGGGGCGCTGTGCCCGAGGACTGGACCTTGGGCGGCGTCGCGCCTACCGTGGCGCCGCAAACATCGGAGGATGCATCATGGCCGCAGGTTCGAGGATCCGTACCTATTTCGAGGGCACCTGGCACGAGGGTGACGTGGCCGTCATGAAGGCGGCCGATCATGGCATGTGGCAGGGCAGCAGCATCTTTGACGGGGCGCGTTTCGTTAACGGCCTGGCGCCGGATCTCTATGCCCATTGCGCCCGTGCGAACCGGTCGGCAGAAGCGCTGATGTTGCACCCGACCGTCACGCCTTTGGATATGGTTCAGATCGTCTGGGAAGGTCTGTCGGCCTTTGCCAGGGATGCCGCGGTTTACATCCGTCCGATGTATTGGGCGATAAACGGGGATGAGACGGTGCTGGTGCCATCGAAAGGGGCCACCGGATTTGCGATCTCGCTTGAGGAGATTCCGATGGCCGCGCCCGATGCCGCGCAAACGCTGGGCAAGACCAGTTTTCGCCGCCCTGTGCTCGCGGATTCGGTGTGCAACGCCAAGGCGGGCTGCCTTTACCCCAACAACGGTCGGATGCTGGTGGAAACCCGCGCGCGCGGGTTTTCCAACGCTTTGGTGACCGACGCGACGGGCAATGTGGCCGAAAGCGCCACGGCCAACGTGTTTATCGCCAGGGATGGCGAGTTGTTCACCCCGATTGCCAACGGCACGTTTCTGGCGGGGATCACCCGTGCGCGCCATATTGCGAATTTCCGCGCCGATGGTGTGACGGTGCATGAGACCGTGCTGACCTATGCCGATTTCGAGGCGGCGGACGAGGTGTTCCTGTCGGGCAATCTCAACAAGGTGACACCGGTCACCGGGTTCGAGGATAAGAGCTATGCCATCGGCCCGCTGACCCGGCGGGCGCGCGCGCTGTACTGGGACTGGGCGCACAGCGCGGGTTGAGCGCCCATTGCGCCCGCGTGCCCGCTGCGACATGATCCCACGGGAAGGGAGACCCAGATGCGCAAGTTCCTTGTGATCCTCGATGACAGCCGGGAATGCCTCAATGCCATGCGGTTCGCCGCGATGCGGGCGCAGCACACCAGCGGCGGCGTCACTATCCTGTCGATCATCCCCCCCGACGAATTCAATCACTGGATCGGGGTGAGCGACATCATGCGCGAGGAAGCGCGCGAGCGGATTCAGGCCCACTACCAGGTTTTCGCCAAGTGGATGCGCGACCGCCACGGCATCGACCCCGAGCTGGTCATCCGTGAGGGCGATACAGTGGCCGAGATTCTGGCGCAGGTGAAGGCGGATGAAGCTATTGGCGTGCTCGTCCTTGGGGCGGCATCGGGCAAAAAGGGGCCGGGGCCGCTGGTCAGTCAGATGAGCCGCAGTTCCGGCAGTCTTCCGATCCCGGTGACCATCGTGCCGGGGGACATGTCGAAGGAACGGCTTGAATCGGTCACCTGAGGCGCGGGGCAATTTTTAGAATCGTTCCAAACCTTGACCCGCGCGGCCCTGGGGCGCATATAAGAGGCGCCCCTGCGAAAGGTATCGCCCAGATGTTTATTCAGACCGAATCGACCCCGAATCCCGCGACCCTGAAATTTTTGCCCGGCCAGGCTGTGCTTGGCGCAGGCACTGCGGATTTCCCCAGCGCCGATGGTGCCGAGGCGTCGCCGCTGGCGCGGCGCCTGTTTGACGTGACCGGCGTGACCGGTGTCTTTCTGGGGTCCGAGTTTGTCACTGTCACCAAGGACGAAGCCGCTGACTGGGATCATGTGAAGCCGGCCGTTCTGGGCGCGATCATGGAACATTTCCAGTCGGGCGATCCGGTGATGGCGGGCGAGGGTGGCGCCTCTGGCCATGCCGCGTTCGATGGCGAGGATGCCGAAATCGTTAGCCAGATCAAAGAATTGCTTGACACTCGCGTGCGCCCCGGCGTGGCGCAGGATGGCGGCGACATCACGTTCCACGGGTTCGACCGCGGCGTGGTCTACCTGCACATGCAGGGCGCCTGCGCGGGCTGCCCGTCGTCGACGCTGACGCTCAAGATGGGCATCGAGAACCTGTTGCGGCACTACATTCCCGAAGTGTCCGAGGTGCGTCCGGTCGCGGTCTGACGCTTTGAAAGACCGTCTGACACTTGGGTTCGACAGTTCGGCCGCGCATTGCGCGGCCGCTCTGCTGAAGGGCGACACCGTGCTGGCGCGCCGCTCCGAAGATATGTCGCGCGGACAGGCCGAACGCCTGATGCCGCTGCTTGAGCAATTGCTGGCCTCGCAAGGGCTTGCCTGGGCCGATCTGCACCGCATCGGGGTGGGCACCGGGCCGGGCAATTTCACCGGCATCCGCATCGCGGTGGCCGCGGCGCGCGGCCTGTCGCTGTCGCTGGACATCCCGGCGCTGGGCATCACCACGTTCGAGGCGATCCGCATGGATGCCGATGGCGCCGCGGCCGTGCCCGCCCCGCGCGGGCTGTTCCACGTTCAGGGCCGGGTGGGCGCGGTGCGCACCGTCGCCGCCGAGGTGCTGAACGGCGCGACGTTGCCGCCCGAACCCGCGGAACTGGCGGCGCGCATCGCCCGGCTTGCGGCGAGCGGCAAACCCGGCGGGCGCCCGGCCCCGCTCTACCTGCGCCCCGCCGATGCCGCGCCATCGCGTGACACACCGCCCGCAATCCTGACGTGACCGCCGCCGAGCTTGCTGCCCTGTCGGCCCGCGCCTATCGCCACATGCATCCCTGGTCCGAGGCGAATTTCGCCGAGACGCTCGCGCAACCGGCGACGCTGTTGGTCAGCGTCGAAGGCGCCTTTGCCCTTGGGCGGGTGATCTGCGACGAGGCCGAGATCCTTGCGTTGGCCACCGATCCCGCCCGGCAGCGCGCGGGGCGGGGGGCCGGCGTTCTGGCGCGGTTCGAAATTCAGGCCAAGACACGCGGTGCCGCGCGGGTTCTGCTGGAGGTCGCCGCCGCGAACACCCCCGCCCGTGCCTTTTACGCCGCGCGGGGCTATGCCGAGGTCGCCCGGCGCAAAAATTACTACGCAAAACCCGGCGGAGGGCGCGACGACGCGTTGCTCATGACAAAGGCGTTGGCCTGACGACACTGGCGCGGCCAGGGAAACCGCACGTCAGTCGATGAAGAAAGCAGTTGACCCCTTGCATCGCCAAAGCTTTGATCGACAACGATCTGCATGGATCAGAAAATGAGCAGGGCGCGTGATCGTCCGCCACCACCACCTGGGAGCAAGACATGACCCTGATGACCAAATTTCTCGGCACGGGCGCCGCGCTGGCGCTGACCGCAGGCGCTGCGCTGGCCGACCCGGCGCTGATCTACGATCTTGGCGGCAAGTTCGACAAATCCTTCAACGAGGCCGCCTTTATGGGTGCCGAGGAATACGCCGCAGAGACCGGGGGCAGCTACAAGGACATCGAACTTCAGTCCGAGGCGCAGCGCGAACAGGCTCTGCGCCGCTTTGCCGAGGCGGGGTTCAACCCGGTGGTGACGACGGGCTTTTCGATGTCCTCGCCGATCTCGTCGGTCGCGGCCGATTATCCCGACACCAAGTTCGTGACCATCGACGGCTATGTCGACCCGTCCGAACACCCCAACGTGCTGTCCATCCTGTTTTCCGAACACGAAGGGTCCTACCTGACCGGGGTGCTGGCGGCGCTGGCGTCTGACACGGGCACTGTCGGCTTTATCGGCGGCATGGATATTCCGCTGATCCGCAAATTCGCCTGCGGTTATGCGCAGGGCGTTCTGGCGACGAATCCCGATGCCACCGTCATCAGCAACATGACCGGCACCACCCCGGCGGCCTGGAACGATCCGGTCAAGGGCACCGAGCTTGCCAGCGCCCAGATCAGCCAGGGCGCGGATGTGATCTTTGCCGCTGCCGGTGGCACGGGCATCGGTGTGCTGCAGGCGGCTGCCGATGCGGACATCCTGTCCGTTGGCGTCGACAGCAACCAGAACCACCTGCATCCCGGCAAGGTGCTGACCTCCATGCTCAAGCGTGTCGATGTGGCGGTGCGCGAATCGATGGCGCAGGGCGCGGATCTGGAAACCGGCGTGATGATGCTGGGTCTGGCCGAAAACGGCGTGGGATACGCGCTCGATGACAACAACGCCGATCTTATCACCGCCGAGATGAAATCGGCGGTGGATGCCGCGCGCGAACAGATCATCGCGGGCGAAGTCACCGTGCACGATTATTCGTCCGACGACAGCTGCCCGGCGCTCAGCTTCTGATCCGTCCCGAATCCGTCAAAGGAGGCTGCCTTGCGGCCTCCTTCCTCCATTCAGCAGGCCCGCTCCATGACCCAAGCCCCCGCCATCGAGCTGAAAGGCATCTCCAAGGCCTTTGGTCCCGTGCAGGCCAACAAGGACATCAATGTCCGCGTGATGCCCGGCACGATCCACGGCATCATCGGAGAAAACGGCGCCGGAAAATCGACGCTGATGTCGATCCTGTACGGCTTTTACAAGGCCGACGCGGGCGAGATCTTTGTCGCGGGTCGCAAGACCGACATTCCCAACAGTCAGGCCGCCATCGCCGCTGGCATCGGCATGGTGTTCCAGCATTTCAAGCTGGTGCAGAATTTCACTGTACTGGAAAACGTCATCCTTGGCGCCGAAGACGGCCCGATGCTGCGCCCCTCTCTGGCGCGCGCGCGCGGCGTGCTGAAACAACTGTCCGAGGATTACGAGCTGTCGGTCGATCCCGATCAGCTGATTGAAAACCTGTCCGTTGGGCATCAGCAGCGGGTCGAAATCCTCAAGGCGCTGTATCGGCAGGCTGACATCCTGATCCTGGACGAACCCACCGGCGTGCTGACCCCGGCCGAGGCCGACCACCTGTTTCGCATCCTTGACGGGCTGCGCGCGCAGGGCAAGACCATCATCCTGATCACCCACAAACTGCGCGAAATCATGGAGATCACCGACACCGTGTCGGTCATGCGTCGGGGCGGGATGACAGCCACGGTAAAAACCGCCGAAACCTCGCCCGAACAGCTGGCCGAGCTGATGGTGGGCCGCAAGGTGTTGCTTCAGGTCCACAAGACGCCCGCCCGGCCCGGCGCTCCGGTGTTGCAGATCGACGATCTGCGCCACACCGACCGCCACGGGGTCGAGCGGCTCCGGGGGGTCTCGCTGACTGTTCACGCGGGCGAGGTGCTGGGCATCGCCGGCGTCGCGGGCAACGGGCAGTCTGAGCTGCTTGAGGCGATTGGCGGCTGCGTCGATGCCAGCGGCAGCATCCTGCTGAACGGCAAGGCGCTGCCGCTGTCCGGCCCCGGATCGGACGGCGCGGCGCGGCGCGCGGCCGGCATCGCCCATGTTCCCGAGGATCGCCAGACCGAAGGGCTGATCATGCCCTTTACCGCATGGGAAAACACGGTGTTCGGCTATCACCGCGACCCTGCCTGTCAGACCGGCCCGCTGATGAACAACGCCGCCATCAAGCAACAGGCGCAAGACAAGATGACCCGCTACGACGTGCGCCCCCCCAACCCGGCCCTGGCGGCGCGCAATTTTTCGGGCGGCAATCAGCAAAAGATCGTCCTGGCGCGCGAAATCGAACGCGACCCCGACGTGCTGCTGATCGGGCAGCCGACGCGGGGGGTCGATATCGGCGCCATCGAATTCATCCACAAGGAGATCATCCGCCTGCGCGACGCGGGCAAGGCGATCCTGCTTGTGTCGGTCGAACTGGATGAAATCTTTGCGCTGTCCGACCGCATCGCGGTGATGTTCGACGGCAAGATCATGGGCGAACGCGCACCCGAAAGCACCGATCAGACCGAACTGGGATTGCTGATGGCGGGCGTGACCGCGTCGCAGGCGGGCGATCCGATCGCGGCGGTCGATGCGTCGCTGCACCAAAAGGAACGACGCGAGGCCCGTGCCCATGACTGACTGCGCCATCCGTGTCCCCCTGAATGTCCAACACGAGGCCTCCCATGGATAAGATGCCCGCCTGGGCCGACGCGGTGCTTGTGCCCCTGATTTCGATCCTGCTGGCGGCGCTCCTGTCGGCGCTGGTGATCCTTGCCATCGGAGAGTCGCCGCTGGACGCGCTGACCCTGATGATCGAAGGCGCACTTATGCGCAGTTCCGGCTGGGGCTATACGCTGTATTATACGACGAATTTCATTTTTACCGGCCTGTGCGTCGCGGTCGCCTTTCATGCCAGGATGTTCAATATTGGCGGCGAGGGGCAGGCGATGATCGGCGGACTTGGCGTGGCGCTGGTCTGTCTGTTTATCCCGTTTCCGCACTGGTCCGTTGCGCTGCTCGTGGCGACGCTGGCGGCGGCGGTGTTCGGCGCGCTCTGGGCATTGATCCCGGCGTATCTGCAAGCGAAACGCGGCAGTCATATCGTGATCACCACGATCATGTTCAACTTCATCGCGGCGGCGGTGCTGAACTATGTGCTGGTCAATCTGCTGCGCCCCACGGGCGCGATGGATCCGGCGACCGCGACTTTCCCCGCCGCGACCCATCTGCCGACGTTTCAGGACATGTTCGCGACCCCGGACAACCCGCTGTTCCGGGGGGCGCCCGCCAATGTCACCTTTTTCCTTGCGGTGCTGGCCTGCGTCGCCTTCTGGCTGGTGATGTGGCGCACGCGGCTGGGCTATGAAATCCGCGCCTTTGGCCATTCCGAAAGCGCTGCGAAATACGCGGGCATTTCTCCGGTGCGCATCACCGTGGTGGCGATGCTGATGTCGGGGGGGCTGGCCGGAATGATGGCGCTCAACACCACAATGGGCGAAGCCGAACGACTGGTTCTGAACGCGACCGAGGGCGCGGGGTTCATCGGCATCGCCGTGGCGCTGATGGGCCGGTCGCATCCGGTCGGCATCTTTCTGGCGGCGCTGCTGTTCGGCTTCCTGTACCAGGGCGGCGCGGAACTGGCGCTGTGGACATCCATCCCGCGTGAGCTGATCACCGTGATCCAGGCGCTGGTGATCCTGTTCACCGGGGCGCTGGACAATATGGTTCGGATGCCGCTGGAACGCGTCTTCCTTGCGCTGAGAAAGGGTGCCTGATGGATCTTCTGACGTTGCTTCAGGTGCTCGATTCCACCGTGCGCCTTGCCACGCCGTTGCTGCTGGCCTGCCTTGCGGGGCTGTTTTCCGAACGCTCGGGCGTGTTCGACATCGGGCTGGAAGGCAAGATGCTCGCTGCCGCCTTTGCCTCGGCAGCGGTGGCGGCGCTGACCGGATCGGTCTGGATCGGGCTGCTGGCGGGCATCGGGGCGGCGGTGTTCATGAGCCTGATCCACGGGCTGGCCTCGATCACCTTTCGGGGCAATCAGCTGATTTCCGGGGTGGCGATCAACTTTCTGGCCTCGGGGCTGACGGTGCTGATCGCGCAGGATCTGTTCGGGCAGGGCGGGCGCACCCCATCCCTGATCGGCGCGGGGCGGTTCGAACCGATCACCTTGCCGTTTGCCGAGGCGCTGTCGGGCGTGCCGGTGCTTGGCCCGATCTATGCGGACCTGATTTCCGGGCACAGCATTCTTGTCTACGTTGCCTTTGCCATGGTTCCGCTCAGCTGGTGGGTGCTGTTTCGCACCCGCTTTGGCCTGCGCCTGCGGGCGGTGGGCGACTCGCCCGAGGCAGTGGACACGGCAGGCGTCTCCGTCGCCGGTTTGCGATACGGTGCGGTGCTGATTTGCGGCCTGCTGTGCGGGCTGGCGGGGGCGTATCTTGCGACGGGCCTGCAAGCGGGCTTCGTGCGTGAAATGACCGCCGGGCGCGGCTATATCGCGCTTGCGGCGCTGATCTTTGCCAAGTGGCGGCCAGTCCATGCGCTGTGGGCCTGCCTGCTGTTCGGCCTGCTGCAAGCGGTCGCGCTGCGGTATCAGAACATCCATCTCGGCGGCATCACCATCCCGGTGCAGGTGATGGACGCGCTGCCCTATATCCTGACGGTCATCATTCTGGCGGGCTTTGTCGGCAAGGCGATCCCCCCGCGTGCGGGCGGTGAGCCCTATGTCAAAGAACGCTGATCGCTGGCATCCTCGCGTCCAGGCGCCTATCTGCGACGGGAATACGGATGAAAGGGCCTTGCCGATGCGCGTGATCTTTATGGGAACTCCCGATTTCTCGGTGCCGGTGCTGGACGCGCTGGTCGACGCGGGGCACGACATCGCCGCCGTCTATTGCCAGCCGCCCCGCCCCGCCGGACGCGGCAAAAAGGACCGCCCCACGCCGGTGCACGCAAGGGCCGACGCACTGGGACTGAGCGTGCGCCACCCCTCCAGCCTGAAATCCGCCGAGGAACAGGCGCGCTTTGCCGGGTTGAACGCGGAGGTCGCGGTGGTGGTGGCTTACGGGCTGATCCTGCCGCAGGCGATTTTGGATGCCCCGGCAAAGGGCTGCCTGAACATCCACGCCTCTCTGCTGCCCCGCTGGCGCGGCGCGGCGCCGATCCATCGCGCCATCATGGCAGGCGACAGCGAAACCGGCATCTGCATCATGCAGATGGAGGCGGGGCTGGATACGGGCCCGGTGCTGCTGCGCGAGGCCACGCCGATCGGCCCCGAGGAAACAACCGGCACGCTGCACGACCGGCTCGGCGCCATGGGGGCCCGGCTGATCACACGGGCGCTCGCCCGGCTCGACGCGCTGACACCCAGCGCGCAGCCCGAAGAGGGTGTCACCTACGCCCACAAGATCGACAAGGCCGAGGCCGCCATCGACTGGACTCGCCCCTCAACCGAGATCTCGCGCCAGATTCGCGGGCTTGCCCCGTTTCCCGGCGCTTGGACAACCATAGGGGGTGACCGGGTCAAGCTGCTGGGCGCGCGTGTCGCTGCGGGCGAGGGCGCGCCGGGCAAAGCCCTGGATGACGCGCTGACCATCGCTTGCGGGCAGGGCGCGGTACAGATCACCCGGGCACAGCGCGCGGGCAAGGGGGCACAAGTGGCGGACACTTTCCTGCTCGGCCAGCCGGTTCCGCGCGGCACCGTATTAGGGGCGCCCTGATGTTCCCGGTCATGATCGGCACCATCGTCATCGCCGGAGTTGTGGGCTACGCATCCGAGCGCACCGGCTTTACCCGCAACGGGGTGATCCAGAGCATCATCATCTGCATCGGCGGCGCCTTCCTTGCGTATTTCGTGCGACTGATGTTCGGCATCGGCTTTGGCTCGCCGGGGATCAATGCCATTGCGTCATCCATCGGTGCGCTTATCATCGTACCCACCCACTGGCGCCCCCGCCGATGATGTCTCGCCTAAGTGCCATGTCCGCCGCCCCCCCCGGCCGGAGTTTTTCCGGCAGGATGAAGACACGGCGCCGTGCCCCGGCTTCATCTTGCCAAATAAACTCCGGGGGGCCCGCAGGGCGGGGGCAGCGCCCCCTCCGGCGCTCGACATCCGCGCCAGCGGCTGCTACAAATCGCCGATGATCCCGCAAGCACCCTTTATCTACTGCATTTCCTGCTGACATCTGTCGGGTCCGCCCGACGCGTGGCGGGACGGTCCTCTATTCCCTTCGGGCATCGAAATTGATACCCCCGCCGCGATCTTCCCTGCGAAGGAGCGCGCCATGGATATTTTCCTGACCAACACCCGGACGCGGGCAAAAGAACTGTTCACGCCGATCGACCCCGGCAATGTGCGGATTTATGTCTGTGGTCCAACCGTTTATGATCGCGCGCACATGGGCAACGCGCGGGCGGCGATCGTCTTTGACATGCTGGTGCGGGTGATGCGGCAGGTCTACGGTTCCGCTCAGGTCACCTATGTGCGTAACTTCACCGACGTGGATGACAAGATCAACGCCACCGCACAGGCGCGCAAGGTGGCGGGCGATCCGCGCCCGCTCGAAACGCTGATCGCCGAACGCACGGAAGAAACCATCGGCTGGTATCTCGAAGACATGGCAGCGGTCGGCGTGGCCGAACCCGACCACATGCCGCGCGCCACCCGGTACATCCCGCAGATGATCGCGATGATCGCGGGGCTGATCGCCTCGGGTCATGCCTATGCCGCCGAGGGGCATGTGCTTTTCTCGGTCGCCAGCTACCGGAATTACGGCGCGCTGTCGGGCCGGACGGTCGATGACATGATCGCGGGCGCGCGGGTCGAGGTGGCCCCCTACAAGCGCGACCCGATGGATTTTGTGCTGTGGAAGCCGTCCTCTGACGATCTGCCGGGTTGGGACAGCCCCTGGGGCCGTGGGCGTCCGGGTTGGCACATCGAATGCTCGGCCATGAGCTACGAACTGCTGGGCGAGAGTTTTGACATTCACGGGGGCGGCAACGACCTGATGTTTCCGCACCACGAGAACGAGATCGCGCAAAGCTGCTGCGCCCACCCGCAGGGGGATTTCGCAAAGGTCTGGCTGCACAACGAGATGTTGCAGGTCGAGGGCAAGAAGATGTCCAAGAGCCTGGGCAATTTCTTCACCGTGCGCGATCTGCTGGATCAGGGCATCCCGGGCGAGGTGATCCGGTTCGTGTTCCTGTCGACGCATTACCGCAAGCCGATGGACTGGACCGCCGAGAAGGCGACGAGCGCGACTAAGACACTTCGGCATTGGTACGATCAGACCGCGGGTATGCAGGCATCGCCTGACCTCGACCCCGAGCTTCTGGAAGCGGTCTGCAATGACCTGAACACGGCGGGAGCGATCGCGCGATTGCACAGGCTTAGCGCCGAGGGCAAAGCAGGGGATTTGTTGGCCGGGCTGACCTTCCTGGGGCTCTCGCTTGTAAAAGCTCCCGGCTGGGGGCTGCCGAGCGCAGCGGATTCCGGCATTGCCCTGTTGGCAGATAAGCTTGCCGCTGCACGCGCCGAAGCCATGCAGAGCAAGGATTTTTCCGAGGTGGACCGCCTCAAGGCGGCATTCCTCTCGGCCGGGATCGAGGTGCGGATGTCTAAGACCGGGGTCGAGTTGATGCCCGGGCCGGGGTTTGATCCGGCAAGGCTGGCGGGGCTGTGATGCTGCCTGCGTATTTTGTCTTTGGCGGCGGGCGGCGGGCGGCTGTCTGCCCCGCGCTCACCCAAGCCCGGCCCCCCCGAGGGTGTTTTGACCGACTGGAAAGAGGGCGCGGCTGATGGGAACGCGGCTGTATCTTTACGACACCACCCTGCGCGACGGGCAGCAAACGCAGGGCGTGCAGTTTTCCACCGCTGAAAAACTGCGGATCGCCAAGGCGCTGGACGATCTGGGGTTGGATTATATCGAAGGCGGCTGGCCCGGTGCGAACCCCACCGACAGCGCCTTTTTCGATGAGATTCCCCCGACCCGCGCCGTGATGACAGCCTTTGGCATGACCAAGCGGGCCGGGCGCTCTGCCGGGAACGACGATGTGTTGTCGGCGGTGTTGAATGCGGGCACACCGGCGGTCTGTCTGGTCGGCAAGACCCATGATTTCCATGTCACGGCGGCGCTTGGCATCGACCTGTCCGAGAATGTCGACAACATCCGGGCCTCGGTCGCGCATATCGTGGCGCAGGGCCGCGAGGCGCTGTTCGATGCCGAGCATTTCTTTGACGGCTGGAAGGCGAATGCGCCTTATGCGCTGGAATGCCTCAAGGCGGCATATGACGCGGGCGCACGCTGGATCGTGCTGTGCGACACCAATGGCGGGACGCTGCCGCATGAGGTTTACCGGATCGTGCAGAAGGTCATCACCGGCGGCATTCCGGGCGAAAATCTTGGCATCCATACCCACAATGACACGGAAAACGCGGTGGCCTGTTCGCTGGCGGCCGTCGATGCGGGCGTGCGGCAGGTGCAGGGCACGCTGAACGGGCTGGGCGAGCGGTGTGGCAATGCCAACCTGACGTCGCTGATCCCGACCCTGCTGCTGAAAGAACCCTATGCCAGCGCCTGCGACATCGGTGTCGGCAAGGATGCGCTGGAGGGGCTGACCCAGATCAGCCGGATGCTGGACGAGGTGCTGAACCGCGTGCCGATGCGGCAGGCGCCCTATGTCGGCAGTTCGGCCTTTGCGCACAAGGCGGGGCTGCACGCAAGCGCAATCCTAAAGGACCCGACGACCTATGAACATGTCGATCCGGGTACGGTCGGCAATCGCCGCGTGATCCCGATGTCGAACCAGGCGGGGCAGTCGAACCTGCGCCGCCGTCTTGCCGAGGCGGGGCTGGAGGTTGCGCCGGGCGATCCCGCGCTGGCCCGCATCCTGGACGAGATCAAGACGCGCGAGGCGCAGGGCTATACCTATGACACCGCGCAGGCGTCGTTCGAGTTGCTCGCGCGCGGGGGTCTGGGGCGGCTGCCGGACTTCTTCGAGGTCAAGCGGTACCGTGTCACCGTCGAGCGGCGCAGGAACAAATACGATCGCATGGTGTCGCTTTCCGAGGCCGTCGTGGTGGTGAAGGTGGCTGGCGAGAAAAAGCTGTCGGTGTCCGACAGTCTGGACACCGAAGGCCATGACCGGGGGCCGGTCAATGCGCTGTCAAAGGCGCTGTCCAAGGATCTTGGGCCTTATCAGCCGGTGATCGACGACATGCGGCTGGTGGATTTCAAGGTGCGCATCACGCAAGGGGGCACCGAGGCGGTCACGCGTGTCATCATCGACAGCCAGGACGGCAAGGGGCGGCGATGGCAGACCGTGGGCGTCAGCGCGAACATCGTGGATGCCTCGTTCGAGGCGCTGCTGGACGCGGTGCGCTGGAAGCTGATCCGCGATTGCGGCGAGGCGGGGTGACCGGGGCGTCCGCACTCTTTTCTTTTCGGGCCGCTCGCTTAGGTGCAGTACATGGATTTTGACGACGATCTTATCGCCTGCGCGCAACTGGTCGAGCGGGGCGACCCCGACCGTTTCGCGGCCACAATGGCGGCGCCGGCACCCGCACGGGCGGCGCTGTTCGCGATCTATGCCTTTAACGTCGAGGTCGCGCGCGCGCCCTGGCTGACGCAGGAAAGCATGATCGCCGAGATGCGCCTGCAATGGTGGCGCGACGCGCTGGAGGAAATCCGCAAGGGTGGCCTTGTGCGCCGCCACGAGGTGGTCACGCCGCTGGCGCATGTGATCGACGCGGGCAGCGCCGATCTGCTCGACCGTCTGGTCGGGGCGCGGCGCTGGGACATCTACAAGGACCCGTTCGAGGACGCCGCGCATTTCACCCGGTATCTTGAGGAAACCTCGGGGCATCTTGTCGCCGCCGCGGGGCGCGCGCTGGGCGGTCTGCCTCAGACGGTGGCGCTGGATGCGGGTTATGCCTCGGGGCTGGCGCAATTCCTGCGTGCGGTGCCCGAGCTTGAGGCGCAGAACCGCGTGCCGTTGGTCGATGGTCGCCCCGACGCCGTTGCTGCGCTGGCGCGGGGCGGGTTGGACCGGCTGGCACGGGTGCGCCGCGCGGGAGTGACCGGCCCGGCACGGGCGGCGTTGCTGGCCTGCTGGCAGGCAGGGCCGCTGCTGCGGCTGGCGGCGCGCGATCCGGCCCGCGTCGCCCAGGGCCGTTTGCAGGTTTCGGAGTTCCGCAAGCGTTCAGGGCTGATGCGCGCCGCGCTGACGGGCCGGATCTAGGGGCTTGCCCAACCGTCGGGGGACCGGCACAAACGACGCCAAAGGAGAGTGCGATGCTGGAAATCCGCAAGCTGTGCCCGACCGCCGTGCTGCCGCGCCGCGCCACCAAAGGGTCGGCGGGCTACGATCTGTCCGCCTGCCTGCGCGACGAAAACGGCACCCCGCGCTGCGATTTCGCCGCGACGGGCGCGGTGATCTACCCCGGCACACGCGCGATGGTGCCGTTGGGGATCAGCATTGCGCTGCCGCCCGAAACCTACGGGCGTATCGGTCCCCGATCGGGCCTTGCCGTGCGCCATTGCATCGACACGGCGGCGGGGATCGTCGATCTGGACTATCGCGGCGAATTGCACGCCGTGCTGGTGAACCATGGCCCCGCGCCCTATGTGGTCGAACATGGCGCGCGCATCGCGCAGCTGGTCATCGAACGGATCGCACTGCCTGACGTGGTCGAGGTCGAAGCGCTGGGCGATACGGCGCGCGGCGGGGGGGGCTTTGGCTCTTCGGGGGTCTGAGGTGCTGGCACTGATTGGCATCGTGGCGCTGATCTGGGGCGGGGGGCACCTTATGGGGGCCTCGCCCAAGCTGCGCGGGGGGCTGCTGGCGGGGCTGTATCTGGCGCTGCTGCTCGTCCATTTTGTGCTGCCCGACGGTCATCCGATCCGGCAGAACACCGGGGGCAGCGTGGTCCCCTGGCTGATCCTTGGCGGCATTCTGGCGATTGGCGGGGCCTATGCGCTTGTGCTGCGCCGACTGAAGGAGCGCGCGCGGGCGCGGACTGAATCGCCCGCGCGGAATGCGACGTTCAGCGGGGCCGAACTGGAACGATATGCGCGCCACATCGTGCTGCGCGAACTGGGCGGGCCGGGCCAGCGCGCGCTGCGCGATGCCAGGGTGCTGGTGATTGGCGCGGGCGGGCTGGGCGCCCCAGCTTTGCAATATCTTGCGGCGGCGGGCGTGGGCACCGTCGGCGTGATCGACGATGACGTCGTGGAAAACGCCAACCTGCAACGTCAGGTCATCCACACCGATGCGCGCATCGGCCTGCCCAAGGTCGCCTCGGCGCAGGCCGCGATGCTGGCGCAGAACCCCTATGTGACGGTGAAACCCTATCGCCGCCGCCTTGACGCGGACGCGGCGCGGACGCTGTTCGCCGAGTATGATGTCATCCTGGACGGGACCGACAATTTCGAAACCCGTTATCTGGCCAATGCCGCCGCCGTGCGGGCGGGCAAACCGCTGATTTCCGGGGCGCTCAGTCAGTGGGAGGGGCAGATTTCCGTCTTTGCGCCCGCCCTGAACGCACCCTGCTACCAGTGCATCTTTCCCGAGGCGCCCGCGCCCGGACTGGCGCCATCCTGCGCCGAAGCCGGCGTGTTGGGGCCGCTGCCCGGCGTGCTTGGCGCGATGATGGCGGTCGAAACGGTCAAGCTGATCTCGGGGGCGGGCCAACCGCTGCTGGGCGAGATGCTGATCTATGATGCGCTGTGGGGCGAAACCCGCAAGATCGCGCTGAAGCGCCGCCCCGGCTGCCCGGTGTGTGGCGGCTGACCTTGCGCGTGGCGCAGGGCGCGGCATACTCGGCCCGACCCTGACCCCGGAGCCACCGCGATGACCCGTCTTCTTGCCGCTGCCCTGCTGCCCGCCCTGTTGTTGCCTGTTACCTCCGCGATGGCGCGGGATCTGCCCGATCTTTCCGGCCGCGAGGTCGTGGTTGTGACGGAAAACGCCTATCCCCCACTGCAATTCGTCGACCCCGCGAGCGGTGCGGCGATCGGCTGGGAATACGATGCCATGGCCGAGATCGCGTCCCGCCTGAACATGACGGTCAGCTACGAGACCACCAGCTGGGACGCGATGATCCCGGCGGTGTCCGGCGGCCAGTACGACATCGGCATGACCGGCATCACCATCCGCGAAGATCGCGCCGGGATGGTCGATTTCTCGGACGCCTACATGCGCTCGGAAATGGTGATGCTGGTGCGTGGCGACGAGGATCGTATCACCGATGCGGCCAGCTTTGCCGCCGACGAAGACCTGCTGATGGCGGCGCAACCGGGGACAACTCCTTTCTACGTCGGGGTTTACGACGTGCTGGACGGCAACGAGGCGACCCCCCGCATCAAGCTGTTCGAGACCTTTGGTGCCGGGGTGCAGGCGCTCAGGGTCGGAGATGTCGACATGGTGCTGACCGACGGTACCGCGGGCCAGGGCTATGTCGCCGCGTCGGACGGCGGGCTGAAGATCGTCGGCGAAAAGCTGGGCTCCGAGGATTTCGGGTTCATCTTTCCCAAGGGGTCCGACCTTGTGGCGCCGGTGAACGCGGCCCTCGCGTCGATGCGTGCGGACGGGACGCTGGCGGACCTGAACACCCGCTGGTTCCTGGACTACAAGATGGGCGAGTGACCGCTTGACGGCGCGCGACGGCGATTTCCCCTGGTGGCTGGCCGCGGTGTGTCTTGCGGGGCTGGCGGGCTATGGCGCGGTGCTGGCCGACGACGTTCAGGCGCAAGTGCTGCGGACGTTGTCGCGGGGCGTCAAGGTCACGGTCTTTGTCACGCTGGTCAGCTTTGCGCTGGCGTCGCTGCTGGGCATGGGGCTGGCGCTGATGTCGCTGAGCGGCGCGCGCGCTTTGCGCCAGCTGGCGCGGTTCTATACGGAAATCGTGCGCGGCGTGCCCATGCTGGTGCTGTTGTTGTATGTGGCCTTCGTCGCGGCGCCGGCGCTGGTTGCGGGCTGGAACGCGGCGACGGGCTGGCTGGGCTGGGACCCGGCGCGCACGCGGGATTTTCCGCTGATCTGGCGGGCGATCCTGGCGCTGACCATTGGCTATTCGGCCTTTGTCGCCGAGGTGTTCCGCGCCGGGCTGATGTCGGTCGACGCCGGGCAGGTCGAGGCGGCGCAGGCGCTGGGCCTGACCGGCTGGCAGCGGTTTCGCCTTGTGGTTCTGCCACAGGCGGTGCGGATCATTTTGCCGCCCTGGGGCAATGATTTCGTGGCGCTGGTGAAGGATTCCAGCCTTGTATCGGTGTTGGGGGTGCTGGACGTGACGCAGCTGGGCAAGGTCACGGCGGCGGGAAATTTCCGGTATTTCGAAACCTATAATGTTGTGGCGCTGGTGTATCTGACGATGACGATTACCCTGTCGCTTGGATTGCGGCGTCTTGAGCGCCGACTGCGGGACCGCGCCCGGACCTGACCGCACAAGGTGGCCGGCCCGCGCGCCCCGCGGATGGCGTCGACCGCAAGAACCGCGCGCGCGGGATTGCGGCGCGCGTGCGGCGCGCTTAGCTTGACGCAAAAGGAGTCTTGTCCATGACCAACCCGCTGCTTGCCGACTGGGACACGCCGTTCCAGCTTGCGCCTTTCGACCGGATTTCGGATTCCGATTTTGCCCCCGCCTTCGATGAGGCGCTCGCCGCGCATCTGGCCGAGGTCGATGCGATCGCCACCAATCCCGAGCCTGCGAATTTTGCCAACACGATCGAGGCGCTGGAAGGCGCGGGCGAGGCGCTGGACAAGGTGCTTTCGGTGTTCTTTACCGTGGCCGGAGCGGACAGCACTCCGGCGCGGCAGGAATTGCAGCGGGCCTTTTCGCCAAGGCTTTCGGCGCATTCCTCGGCGATTTCCGACAACAAGGCGCTGTTCGCGCGCATCGCCGAGCTGTGGGACCGACGCGACACGCTGGGCCTGACCGCAGAGGAAGACCGGGTGCTTTACCTCACCCATCGCGGTTTCGTGCGCTCAGGCGCGGCGTTGGAGGGTGCGTCGGCGGAGCGGATGAAAGCGGTCAAATCCCGTCTGGCGGTCCTGGGCACGTCGTTTACCCAGAACCTGCTGAGCGACGAGGCGGCGTGGTTCATGCCCCTGTCCGAGGCCGATCTGCAAGGGCTGCCGGAGTTCGTTGTAGATGGCGCGCGCTCGGCGGGCGAGGCGTTGGGCCAGGATGGCCCGGTTGTGACGTTGTCACGCTCGCTGATCGTGCCGTTCCTGCAATTCTCGCCGCGCCGGGACCTGCGGCAAAAGGCATTCTGCGCCTGGGCGGCACGCGGTGCCAACGGCGGCGACAGCGACAACCGGGGCATTGCCGCCGAGGTGCTGGCCCTGCGTGAAGAACGGGCCAAGCTGCTGGGCTACGCGGATTTTGCCTCGTTCAAGCTGGAAACCGAAATGGCGGGCACGCCGGGGCGTGTGCGTGACCTGCTGATGGCGGTGTGGGAACCGGCGAAGGCGCAGGCACTGCGCGACGCCACCGAGATGGAGCACATGCTGCGCGCCGATGGCATCAACGATGCGCTTCAGCCATGGGATTGGCGCTACTACGCCGACAAGCGCCGCCGGGTGCTGCACGATCTGGATGAGGCCGAACTGAAGCCCTATCTGCAACTGGACAAGATGATCCAGGCAGCGTTCACCTGTTCGAACCGCCTGTTCGGACTGGAATTCCGCCCGCTGGATCTGCCGCTGTATCACGCCGATTGCCGGGCGTGGGAGGTGACGCGCGACGGAAAGCATCTGGCGGTGTTCATCGGGGATTATTTTGCGCGGGCCTCGAAACGCTCGGGCGCGTGGTGTTCGGCCATGCGCAGCCAGGCCCGGCGACCCAAGCCGCTGGCGCCCGTCGTCATCAACGTATGCAACTTCGCCAAGCCCCCAAAGGGCAAGCCCGCGCTGTTGTCCTATGACGATGCGCGCACGCTGTTTCATGAATTCGGCCATGCGCTGCATCAGATGCTGTCGGATGTGGATTTCGGGTCCGTCTCGGGCACATCGGTGGCGCGCGATTTCGTGGAACTGCCCAGCCAGCTGTACGAACACTGGCTGGAGGTGCCCGAGGTGCTGGCCGAATTCGCCACCCATGCGGACACGGGCGAGGCGATGCCACAGGCGCTGCTGGACAAGGTGCTGGCGGCGTCCACCTTCGACATGGGGTTCCAGACGGTGGAATATGTCGCCTCGGCCATGGTGGATCTGGAATTTCACAACGGCCCCGCGCCCGCCGACCCGATGGCGCGGCAGGCCGAAATTCTGTCGGGAATGGGCATGCCCGCACCGATCACCATGCGCCATGCCACACCGCATTTCGCCCATGTTTTCGCGGGCGACGGGTACAGCTCGGGCTATTACAGCTACATGTGGTCCGAGGTGATGGACGCGGACGCCTTCGCCGCGTTCGAGGAAGCAGGCGGCGCGTTTGATCCCGCCACCGCGGCCAGGTTGGAACAGTTCATCCTGTCCAAGGGCGGTTCGGTCGATGCCCAAGAGCTTTATATCGCGTTTCGGGGCCGGATGCCGGGTGTCGAGGCGCTGCTCAAGGGGCGCGGGCTCGCCGCCTGATCAGAACGGTTCGCGGGTGAGGGTCCAACCGTCATCCGCGAGCAATTGCAGGATGCCTTCGGTGCCGGGCAGGTGCGCCGCGCCGAAGGCCGCCACGATGGGGGCCTCGTGCCGGGCCGCCGTGTCCAGGATGACCGGAATCCAGGCACGGTTGCGCGTGCTCAGCAGCGCCTCGGTGGACTGGGCCATCAGATCGGCGGCCTCATCCTCTGTGTACATGTCGCTGCGCGCCACCAGGATTTCCGACAGCCGCCACATTTCGCCGGCCTTTTCGTCGAAATAGGCCGCGATGGTGGTCGACATGCCGTTTTCGCCATCCTCCTGTTCGGCGAGCGAGGCGGCGATCATCTCGATCTGGCCCTCAAGCGGTTCGGCGTTGAAGATCTCGAAGGTGGTGTCGAAGGGTTCCAGCGCGAGGGTCGGCACGCCGTACTCCGTTGCCAGCGCCTCAAGCCGGGCATCCAGCCCATCCTGTTCCTGCAACTGGGCCTGGGCGCAGGCGGGCACGGACAACAGCATCGACAGGTACCAGGGGCGCATCTTGGCGGCCATTGCGGCGGGCAGCCCGCGGTCGCGCGCGGCGCTGGCGAGGGTTTGCCAGGCGCGGTCGGGCATCAGATCGGGCAGCGAGCTGTCGGTCAGCAGGATCAGGCCGGGGTCTTCGGTCAGCGCGGTCATCAGCCGCGCCTGTTCGTCCGCCGGCATTTCCAGCAACAGGGCGCCCGCATCCTTCAGCACCGGGCGCAGGCGGTCGGCGGGCCGGTCAAGCCGGGGGTCGGACAGGTGCATCGTGCCCACGAGGCGGATAATCTCGCCGTCCTTTTCGGCGCGCCAGCGGTTGCCTTCGGCATAGGGGGTGGCATCGACCAGCCGTTGCAGCGTCGCGGATTCGTCATCGGACAGCGTCTTGCGCAGGTCATCGCCTGCGCATTGCGCCTGCGCGGCGCCGCCAAGGGCGGCAAGAGCAACAAGCAGGGGGCGAAGCATGCACGCGACCTTTCCAAAGCGTTTCGCACGCAGGCTATGGCAAGGGATGGACAGCGGCAATGGGTGCTGCCTAAGGTCCCCGAGATGAAACGGGAATCCGAGCTTTACGCGCCGGTCAAGGCGCTGCTGGTCACGCAGGGCTATGCGGTCAAGGGCGAGGTCGGCGCGGCCGATCTGGTGGCGCTGCGCGGCGATGAGCCACCCGTCATCGTCGAACTGAAGCTGCGGATTTCACTGGCGCTGTTCCATCAGGCGGTGGCGCGGCTGTCGCTGAGCGATACGGTCTATATCGCCGTGCCCAAACCTGCGGGGCGGATGGCGCGGCGCGGGTTGAAGGACAATCTTGCGCTGTGCCGCCGACTTGGGCTGGGCTTTATCACCGTCAAGGACGGGCGGGCCGAGGTGCAGTGCGACCCCGGCCCTTATGCGCCGCGCCACAACAAGGCCAGGGCGGCGCGGCTGCTGCGGGAGTTCCAGCGCATCAGCGGCGATCCCAACGATGGCGGCGCCACGCGCCACGGCATTGTCACGGGGTATCGGCAGGACGCGCTGCGCTGCGCCGCGTGGCTGGCCGAACACGGGCCCAGCCGGGGGCGCGACGTGGCGGTGGGGGCGGGGGTGAAGCCGGCCACCACCTTGATGCGCGACAATCACTACGGCTGGTTCGAAAAGGTGGCCACGGGGGTCTATGCGCTGACCGAAGCGGGACGCGCGGGTCTGATCCACTGGGCGGACAGCTGGTAGGTCAGATCTCCTCGGCGCGGGCGGCGGCTTCGGCTTCGTTCGCGGCCTCGGCCCGGGCGCGGCGCTTTTGCTGGCGGGCCACGACCCGCTCGCGGTTCAGCGTATACAGCCCCGAGGCGACGATGATCGCGCAGCCCAGCAGGGTGAACCCGTCGGGCAGATCGGCAAACAGCAGGAATCCGTAAAGGGTGCTCCACAGGATCATGCTGTATTGCAGCGGCGCCAGCACCACCGCCTGCGCCACATCGAGGGCACGGATGATAAAGATCTCTCCGCAGGCGGCGCACAGCGCCATAAGCGCCGCCACCAGCCAGACCCAGCCATGGTCCGGGGTTTGCCAGACGAACGGCACCGGCAGGGTCAGGATCAGCGTTGAGGTGATCGAGGTGTAGGCCACGGTCGTCGCGATGCTGTCCTCGCCGCTCAGCAGGCGTGACAACACCTGCCGCGTGGCGAATGCGGTGGCAGCGCCGACGGTGATGAAGATCGCCGGGTGGAACACACCCGCGCCGGGGCGGATGACGACCAGCATCCCGGCAAAACCGACCGCGACCGCCGCCCAGCGGCGCGGGCCAACGGGTTCGCCCAGAAACAGCGCGCCAAGCGCGGTGACGATAAACGGCGCGACAAAGGTGACCGCCGTGGCATCGGCCAGCGGCACGTTGCGGATCGCAAGGATAAACAAGGTCGCCGAGCACGTGGCGAGCACGCCGCGCATGATCTGCACGACCGGGTGGCGGGTGCGCAGAATATGCGCGCCCCTGAGCCCAAGCATCGCCGCCACCCCGGCAAACAGCCCCAGTTGGCGCAGCCAGACCACCTCAAGCGCGGGCAGTTCGGTGGTCAGCAGCTTGGCCAGGGCATCGGTGGCGCCGAAAAAAACGAACCCCAGCGTGATGAGGGCAATGCCCCTGAGGTTTTCGGGCGCCTTGCGGGGCGGGCCGTTCGGCACGGGCACGGAAGCGGCATGGTGGGTCGGCATGAAGGTGGCTCACGGGTTGGCGGGAGGGGATTTGGTATACCAATCACGGATCGCGCGCCGTGGCCATGGGGGATGCGCGTGTTCCGGCGGCGGCATCCGGCGCCGCCTGGCCGGGCAGGGGGGCAGGATCGGCAGATGGTGCAGAGCCGTCGGTGACCGCGGCGGGCGCGCATTATTTTAGCTGACGGACCTGTTGACACGACTCGTCGCCATGTCTAGCTATGCGTCGTTAGCACTCGGCCCGGCTGAGTGCTAACGGTCCCGCAAGGGGCCGTTACAGACATAACTTTGAGCGAATGGAGACTCGAAGATGACATTCAAACCGCTCCACGACCGCGTGCTGGTCCGCCGCACCGAAAGCGACGAAAAGACCAAGGGTGGTCTGATCATCCCCGACAGCGCCAAGGAAAAGCCCGCCGAGGGCGTTGTGGTCGCATGTGGCGACGGCGCACGCAAGGACAGCGGCGAGCTGATCGAAATGGCCGTTTCGGCCGGAGATCGCGTCCTGTTCGGCAAATGGTCGGGCACCGAAGTCACGATCGACGGCGAAGAGCTGCTGATCATGAAGGAATCGGACATCCTTGGGGTGACCGAGGCCGCCTGAGCGCGCCTCGTTTCCTTCTAAACGTAATTCCAATCAGGAGAGCTATCTATGTCTGCCAAAGACGTGAAGTTCGATACCGATGCCCGCACCCGTATGCTGCGCGGCGTCAACATCCTTGCCGACGCTGTCAAGGTGACCCTGGGCCCCAAAGGCCGCAACGTGGTTCTGGACAAGTCGTTCGGTGCCCCGCGCATCACCAAGGACGGTGTGTCGGTTGCCAAAGAGATCGAGCTGGAAGACAAGTTCGAGAACATGGGCGCCCAGATGGTGAAGGAAGTCGCTTCCCGCACCAATGACGAAGCGGGCGACGGCACCACCACCGCCACCGTTCTGGCCCAGGCCATCGTCAAGGAAGGCCTGAAGTCGGTCGCAGCGGGCATGAACCCGATGGACCTCAAGCGTGGCATCGACCTTGCGACCGCCAAGGTTGTCGAGTCCATCAAGGCCGCCGCGCGCCCGGTGAACGATTCCTCCGAAGTCGCCCAGGTCGGCACCATTTCGGCGAACGGCGAGTCGGAAATCGGCCGTCAGATCGCCGATGCGATGCAGAAGGTCGGCAACGAGGGTGTCATCACCGTCGAAGAAAACAAAGGTCTCGAAACCGAGACCGATGTTGTCGAAGGCATGCAGTTCGACCGCGGCTACCTGTCGCCCTACTTCGTGACCAACGCCGACAAGATGATCGCGGAGCTTGATGACTGCATCATCCTGCTGCACGAAAAGAAGCTGTCGTCGCTTCAGCCGCTCGTGCCGCTGCTTGAGCAGGTGATCCAGTCGCAAAAGCCGCTGCTCATCATTGCCGAAGACGTCGAAGGCGAAGCCCTGGCGACCCTCGTGGTCAACAAGCTGCGCGGCGGTCTCAAGATCGCAGCCGTCAAGGCGCCTGGCTTTGGCGATCGCCGCAAGGCCATGCTGCAGGACATCGCGATCCTGACCGGCGGCCAGGTGATCTCGGAAGATCTGGGCATGAAGCTTGAGAATGTCACCATGGACATGCTCGGCACCGCCAAGACCGTCAACATCACCAAAGACGCGACGACCATCGTCGACGGTCACGGTGAAAAGGCCGAAATCGAAGCGCGCGTTTCCCAGATCCGGACCCAGATCGAAGAAACCACGTCCGATTACGACCGTGAAAAGCTGCAGGAACGTGTTGCCAAGCTGGCGGGCGGTGTTGCCGTCATCCGCGTCGGCGGCATGACCGAAGTCGAAGTGAAAGAGCGTAAGGACCGCGTCGATGACGCCCTGAACGCAACCCGCGCTGCCGTTCAAGAAGGCATCGTGGTCGGCGGCGGCGTTGCCCTGGTGCAGGGTGCCAAGGCGCTTGACGGCCTGACGGGCGCAAACAGCGACCAGAACGCCGGTATCGTCATCGTGCGCAAGGCTCTGGAAGCACCGCTGCGTCAGATCGCCCAGAACGCGGGTGTCGACGGGTCCGTCGTTGCTGGCAAGGTGCGTGAATCGACCGATCTCAAGTTCGGCTACAACGCTCAGACCGACGAATATGGCGACATGTTCGCGTTCGGCGTCATCGACCCCGCAAAGGTCGTGCGTACCGCGCTGGAAGACGCGGCATCGATCGCCGGCCTGCTGATCACCACCGAAGCGATGGTGGCCGACAAGCCGCAAAAAGACGCGCCTGCCGGCGGCATGCCCGACATGGGCGGCATGGGCGGCATGGGCGGCATGATGTAATCACCCTGCCTTGCAGGTGTGATGTATCACCCAACCCATCGACAGGGGGGCCTTCGGGCTCCCCTGTTTGCGTATCGGGATCACGTCTCGCGTGAGGCCGGAACAGCGGACGGGAGGTGCCCGTTGGTTTGCAAGCGACTGCAAAACAACGCAAAAGGATCATTTCATGCAACGCTTCACCGGAAAAACCGTTGTCATCACCGGCGCGTCCTCGGGCATTGGCGCCGCCGCAGCCCGCCGCTTTGGCCGCGAGGGCGCGAACGTGGTGCTGGTCTCGCGCACGCAAGAAAAGCTGGAAAAGGTGGCGCGCGATATTGCCTCGGCCAGGGTCGTTGCCGCTGATCTGTCGACAAGGGAAGGCGTGGCAAAGGCGTCGGAAGAGGCGCGCGTCGCCTTTGGACGGGTCGACGTGCTGGTGAACAACGCGGGCACCGCCGTCACGGGGTCGATCGAGGTCGTCGACGAGGCTGGTTTCGACAAGGTGATGGAAACCGATGTCACCGCCGTCTGGCGGCTGACCAAGGCGCTGTGGCCGTCGCTGAAGGCGGCGCAGGGCAACGTGGTGATGACATCGTCGGTTTCCGGCATCGGCGGCGACTGGGGCATGCACGCCTACAATACCGCCAAGGGCGCGATCACCAACCTGACACGCGCGCTCGCACTGGATGCGCGCGACAGCGGGGTCCGGGTGAACGCAGTGAACCCCAGCTTCACCAAATCCGAACTGACCGCCGACATGCTGGACAACAAGCAACTGGTGGACAAGTTCATCGAGCGCATTCCGTTGGGCCGTCCGGCCGAACCCGAGGACATTGGCGACGTCATCGCGTTTCTTGCCAGCGATGACGCGCGGTTCGTCAACGGGGTGAACCTTCCGGTGGACGGGGGCCTGTCGGCATCGAACGGACAGCCACCGCAGGCGTAACGGGGCTGCCAAGGCTTGTCTCCGGCCCGTGTTTGGGCAATCCCTCGGGGATGGAGTGGCCGGACGATTCTTTCGAAGCGCCCTTGTGGGCACGGGGTCTGCGGGTGGCCGGGGTCGACGAGGTTGGCCGCGGCCCGCTTGCCGGGCCGGTCGTGGCGGCGGCGGTGGTGTTGCATCCCGACTGCGTCCCGCCGGGGCTGAACGATTCAAAGAAGATGAGCATCAAGCGTCGTCGGCAGCGCGCCGCCTGGCTGACCGAATGCGCCGAGGTCGGCATCGGGTCGGCCACGGTCGAGGAAATCGACCGGCTGAACATCCTTCAGGCCAGCCTGCTGGCGATGCATCGGGCGCTGACAAATCTGCCGCATCGCCCCGATCACGCGCTGATCGACGGGCGGTTTCTGCCCCCGCAAATGCCCTGCGCGGCGACGCCTCTGGTCAAGGGCGACGCCCGGTCGATCAGCATCGCGGCGGCGTCGATCGTTGCGAAAACCTGGCGGGATCGGCACATGCGGGCATTGGCGCAACAGCATCCGGGATATGGTTGGGAAACGAACGCGGGCTACGGGTCGAAAAGACACAAGGCGGCGCTCGCAGATCTTGGCGTGACCCCACATCATAGGCGGTCGTTCAAACCGATACACAATATCTTGTGGCAAGGCGAAACCGCAAGTGACTGATTCAAAAAAGAAATTGACCGCGATTCGCGTTTGACTCAAAATCGAAGCCAACCAACGAGTGCGAAAACGCACCAAAGGGCAGAGGCAGAGATGAACGCGATGACCAAGACACCGGGCACGAAAGTGCTTCCTCTTAACACGATCCTGGACGGGGACTGTATCGAGCGGATGAACAGTTTGCCCGCGGAATCGGTCGATCTGATCTTTGCGGATCCGCCCTATAACCTTCAGCTGAGGGGCGATCTGCACCGCCCGGACAATTCCCGTGTCGATGCGGTCGATGACCACTGGGACCAGTTTTCCAGCTTTGCGGTCTATGACAAGTTCACCCGCGAATGGCTGGCGGCGGCCAAGCGCCTGCTCAAGCCCAATGGGGCGCTGTGGGTGATCGGATCCTATCACAACATCTTTCGGGTCGGCGCCGCGCTTCAGGACGCGGGCTACTGGATTCTGAACGATGTGGTGTGGCGCAAATCCAACCCGATGCCGAATTTTCGCGGCAAGCGGTTCACCAACGCGCATGAAACGATGATCTGGGCATCGAAATCCGAAGGCGCCAGGTACACGTTCAACTACGAGGCCCTGAAGGCGCTGAACGAGGGCATTCAGATGCGCTCTGACTGGGTTCTGCCGATCTGCAACGGCGGTGAGCGGCTCAAGGATGCCAACGGCGACAAGGCGCATCCGACGCAAAAACCGATGGGCTTGCTGCATCGCGTGCTCGTGGGGTCCACCAACCCCGGAGATGTGGTGCTGGACCCGTTCTTTGGCACAGGCACCACAGGCGCGGTGGCCAAGATGCTTGGCCGGGATTTCATCGGCATCGAACGCGAGGCGGCCTATCGCGAAGTGGCCGAGCGCCGCATTGCCGACATCCGCCCCTATGACCGCTCGGCGCTGGAAGTGACCCGCGCCAAGCGCGCCGAACCTCGCGTGCCCTTTGGCCAGCTTGTGGAACGGGGCATGCTGCGCCCAGGCGAGATGCTGGTGTCGCCCTCGGGCAAGGTCGCCAAGGTGCGCGCCGACGGCACGCTGATCGGCGACGACGTGCGCGGGTCGATCCACCAGGTCGGTGCCCATCTGGAAGGCGCACCGTCCTGCAACGGCTGGACCTATTGGCATTTCCGCAAGGACGGCAAGACCGTTCCCATCGACGTCCTGCGCCAGCAGATCCGCGCGGAAATGGGCGACCGCCCGCACTGAGCCAACCGCAGTTCGAAAGAGACACCGCCAGCGCCCGCACCAGCGGGCGCAGACTGGCCCCGTCTGCGCCCGCTGGTGCGGGCGGGGCATTTTTCTTTTGCGGCCAAGGCAGGGTGGTAGCCCTTGACCATCGCGGTGCGACGCGGTCATTGGTGCACATACGGGGAGACGGACATGGACCTGCGCGCGATCTTGATGGGGCTGGCCTTTGCGGTCATGTGGTCCTCGGCCTTCACCTCGGCGCGGATCATCGTCCTGGCGGCGCCGCCGCTAGGGACGCTGGCGCTGCGGTTCCTGTGCTCGGGGCTTCTGGCTATCGGGATCGCGCTGGCGCTGGGGCAAAGCTGGCGGCTGAGCCGGGCGCAATGGCGCGCCACGATCATCTTTGGCGTCTGTCAGAACGCCCTGTACCTGGGGCTGAACTTCATCGCCATGCAGACGATTCAGGCGTCGCTGGCGTCGATCATCGCCTCGGCCATGCCGCTGGTGGTGGCGCTGGCAAGCTGGCTGTGGCTGGGCGAGCGCATGAAACCCCTCGGCTACGCGGGCCTTGCGGCGGGGGTGATCGGTGTCGCGATCATCATGGGCGCGCGTCTGTCCAGCGGGGCCGATCCGATCGGCATCGCGCTGTGCGTCGGCGGTGTGCTGTCGCTTGCGGTCGCGACATTGTCGGTGCGCGGCGCCGTAGGGGGGGGCAACATCATGATGATCGTGGGGCTGCAAATGCTGGTGGGCAGCGCGGTGCTGTGGCCGCTTGCGCTGGGGTTCGAAACCTTTCAGGTGGATCTGTCCTGGCAGCTTGTGGTGGCCTTTTGCTATACGGTGATCGTACCTGGCGTGATGGCGACTTTTGTCTGGGTTCTGCTGGTGAACCGCATCGGGGCCACCCGCGCCGCGACGTTCCATTTCCTGAATCCGGTTTTCGGTGTCGGAATCGCGGCCTTGCTGCTTTCCGAGCCGATGGGGGTCTGGGACGCGATCGGCGTCGGCATCGTGACCGCGGGCATTCTTGCGGTGCAGAGGGCGCGAATATCGGCGTGAATCGCCAGAAAACGCGAAGGGATTGTTTACGGATCTCTGCTAGCTCAGATGTCGAATGGCACGGCTGAACCAGATCGAGAGACGTAGAAAATGAAAAAATTTCCGATTCGACTCCAGGTCATGGCGCTGGGCCTGGCCTTCGCATTACTGCTTTTCGTGAGTGGCGCCCTGTCTTGGGTCGTTCAGGGGCATGTGGTGAAAGAGGTGGATTTCACCTTCGATGCGATCCTCCAGAACGAAACCATCGGGCTGATCCGCGAGGATATGGAACAGGCGCGGGTCAACGTGCTTGAATTCGCGAACGGCGATCAGGCGGGAATCGACAGCATGCTCGGAAATTTTGCCGAGGTGACCGAGGTGATTTCTGAAAATTCCGACTATTTCACTGCCCCCAGCACCGATCGCGCGGTCAACCTTGATTATGCCGAACGGCTTGCCAGGGTTTCCGCGGGGATCGACGCGCTGGTGGCGCGCGCGCCAGAGCTGAACTGGAACGCCGAAGGCGCTTTTGCCCCGAGGTTGCGGGCCGGCGCGATGTCTGTACTGGCGGAAATCAGCGCCCTCATCGAAGAGGTTGATCTGATCCAGGAAGCAACCCGGCTCATGGCGGTCGAAACCCAGTATGCCACTGCGGACAGTGTCGAACGCTCCAAGGTTACCATGTTGATCTCGCTGACCGCGTCGACGGGTCTGGCCCTGGTGATGGCGTTCTTTTTCGGCAAGATCATCTCTCGCCCGCTCGTAAGCGCCGCCGACAGCGTGCAAACCCTCGCCGAGGGCAACTTCGACGTCGAAATCGGCCACACGGATCGCGGCGACGAGGTCGGTACGATCGCGCGCAACCTTGAACAGCTGCGTCACTCCCTGGCATCCGCGGATGCCGCGACCGCCAAGGAACGCGTCGCGAACGAGCGCCGCATCGCCCTTTTCGATTCCCTGAGCGCGTCTATGGGCGAGCTATCCATGGGCAAGGTCGGTGGGTCGCTCGACTCTGAAGAATGGCGTGATCTGGGAGAGGGTTACGTCAAGATCTGTTCGGATTTCAACAAGCTGGCCGAACGGATCGGAGATCTGATCACCTCGCTGCGCGAGTCCGTGGACATGGTGCATCGCAATTCGCGCGAGCTTTCCGGCATGTCTTCGGAAATGTCCCGCCGGTCCGAACTGCAAGCCGCCACGCTTGAGGAATCGGCCGCTGCGCTTGAAGAAATGTCGAGCAGTGTCAAGGCTGCGGCGCAGCGGGCTGTCGAAGCCGACAAGCGGGCCCGGGACGGCCGCCGCCGCGCCGAAGAGGGCGGCGAGGTCATGCAGCGCGCGCTTGCTGCGATGAGTTCGATTTCCGCCTCGTCGGACCAGATCACCCAGATCATCGGTGTGATCGACGACATCGGGTATCAGACCAACCTTCTTGCGCTGAACGCCGGGGTCGAAGCGGCGCGGGCCGGTGAAGCCGGAAAAGGCTTCTCTGTTGTGGCGTCCGAAGTGCGCTCGCTTGCCCAGCGGGTATCGGAATCGGCCCTGGAAATCAGGAGTCTGGTGCAAAACAGTTCGCAGCAGGTCAAAGACGGGGGGCAGCTTGTGGAACAGACGGGCGAAACGCTTGCCGACATCGTCCGCTATGTCACCGAGGTTTCCGCCATGGTCGGAGAAATCGCCTCCGGCGCCAAGGAACAGGCCTCTGGTCTGCAAGAGATCAACATCGGCGTCGCTGAGTTGGACAAGGTGACCCAGCAGAACGCCGCGATGGTGGGCGAAACCAGCTCGGCCAGCCAGCAGCTCAGCTCTGAAGCGGATCGCTTGACAGAGCAGCTTAACCGCTTTGGGTCGTCAGCCGACGTCGATACCCGCACCGATACCCTTGGTGAGGTCGTGCCCGTCGCTGCCCCTGTCGTCGACCTGCCGATCTCGGAACGTGAAACCGGGTCCCGCGCGCCAGCGCCGACTCCGATGAAAAAGGCCGTGGGATCGGATGCGGACATGTGGGAAGACTTCTGAACACCTGAATCGCCATGGCGGCAACGGCCATGGGATCCTCCTACCGGGATCCGCCGATCTGGCCGCGGTTTTCGCCCACCTGCCCGCGGTGCAGAAGAAAATGGTCCAGCAGAACACAGGCCATCATGGCCTCGCCTACCGGAACAGCCCGGATCCCGACGCAGGGGTCGTGACGACCCTTCGTAACGATTTCTGTCTCTTCGCCGGCTTTGGTGATCGTCTTGCGGGACGTCAGGATTGACGAGGTCGGCTTGACCGCAAACCGCACCACGACGTCCTGCCCGGTCGAGATTCCGCCAAGGATACCGCCCGCGTGGTTCGAGCTATAGACCGGTCCATCCGGTCCCATGGCAATTTCATCGGCATTGTCGGAGCCGCGCAACAGCGCGGCGGCCATGCCGTCTCCGATCTCGACCGCCTTCACTGCGTTGATCGACATCATCGCAGACGCAAGGTCGGTGTCCAGCTTGCGATATACCGGCGCGCCCAGGCCGACGGGGACACCGCTCGCCGAGATCTCGATGACCGCACCAATGCTGTCGCCGGACTTGCGCAGCGCGTCCAGGTCTGTTGCCCAGTGCTCTGCCGTGACGGGGTCGGGGCTCCAGAACGGGTTCTGTCCGACAGCCGCAAGATCGAACCGCGTCCGGTCGATGGCGCGGGGTCCCATTTGCACCATGTAGCCGGTGATGTTGATCCCCGGAGCAAGCCTTGCCAGCGCCGCCCGCGCCAGCCCGCCTGCCGCGACACGCGCGGCCGTCTCGCGGGCCGAAGACCGCCCGCCGCCGCGATAGTCACGGATGCCGTATTTCTGC
The DNA here is from genome assembly GCF_003259905.1 of Salipiger aestuarii. Classification (GTDB taxonomy): domain Bacteria; phylum Pseudomonadota; class Alphaproteobacteria; order Rhodobacterales; family Rhodobacteraceae; genus Salipiger; species Salipiger aestuarii. The sequence goes on from NZ_QLMG01000007.1 coordinate 114,468, forward strand.
CAATAGGTGATGTCCGCGTGGCCCGGTCGAAATTTCTCGATGATGTCGCCGTAGTCTTTGGACCGCTGGTCGGTGTTTTCGATCATCAGTTGCACCGGGGTCCCGGTGGTCTGACCTTCGAACACACCCGACAGAATGCGTACGGAATCGGGCTCGCGCCGCTGCGTTGTATACTTGTTCTGCCCCGGCTTGCGCCGGTCGAGCCAGTGCTGAAGCATGGCTTCGCCCACAGTCACCCCCGGAGGGCAGCCATCCACCGTCGCGCCAAGCGCCGGGCCATGGCTTTCGCCCCAGGTGGTGACGCGGAACAGATGGCCGAAAGTGTTCATGCTCATGGGGCGGGCTCCTTTGCTGTCGGGATCTGTTAGGCCAGCGCGGCGCGTGTCTCAAGGGGATTCACCTTGCATGGGGCAGCGCTCAGGGCTACCACTTAGCCCACCTCGGGGCGTCCGAAAGGGCTGAGATGCACGATGCGAACCCGTTGAACCTGACCCGGTTAACACCGGCGGAGGGAAGGTGACGGCATCAGGCCCAGTCCGACATGCCCAGTCTTGCCCTCTCGCCGCAAGTCTGGAGGATGCCATGAAAACGGCCACCACCTTTGCTGCGGGATGTCTTCTGGCCGGCAGCGCGCTGGCGGAAACCCCTGTCCTGACCGTTTACGCGGGCGACTATATCGCCTCGGAATGGGGCCCCGGCCCGCAAATCGAATCCCTGTTCGAGGCCCGATGCGGCTGCGATCTGCAATTCAAGCCCGGCGATCTGCTGCCGCGCCTGCTGCTTGAGGGCGACCGCACGGAGGCCGACATCGTCTTCGGCCTGAACACCGATGTGACGAAAAAAGCCCGTGAAAGCGGGTTGTTCGCGCCGCATGGCGTGGATCTGTCGCCCCTGACGCTGCCGATCGAATGGACCGACGATATCTTTCTGCCCTATAATTACAGCGAGACGGCATTCATCTACAACACCGAACGCCTTGCCGAGCCGCCCGAAGACTTCGAGGCGCTGTTGAATGCTTCCGACGACCTGAAAATCGTCATTCAGGATCCGCGCAGCTCCATCTCGGGCCTTGCGACGGTGCTTTGGGTCGAAAAGGTGTTCGGCGACCGCGCCGAGGAAGCCTGGGCCAAACTCGCTCCGAAGATCCTGACGGTGACCAAGGGCTGGTCGGAAAGCTATGGGCTGTTCACCGACGGCGAGGCGGACATGGTGATGAGCTACACCACATCGCCCGCCTATCACATCATTGCCGAGGACGATCGCACCAAAAAGGCCGCGATCTTTCCCGAAGGGCAGTATTTCATGGTCGAACTCGCGGCCAAGGTGGCCGCAACCGACCAGCCGGAACTGGCGGATGAATTCATGAAATTCATCCTTTCGGAACCGTTCCAGAGGATGATCGCCACTGGCAACTGGTCTTTCCCGGCGGCGCTGCCGCGCGAGGCCTGGCCGGAAGGGTTCAAGGAACTGGAATTGCCCGAAAAGGTGTTGTTCTACTCCGAGGATGAAGCGGCAGCGATCCGGGACGAGGCGATCGAGGCATGGCGTCTCGGGCTGTCGCAGTAAGCGCGGCATTGGCCGTGGCCGGGCTGACGCTCGGCCCGGTTATCGCGGTGCTGATCCGCGCCGGTGGCTGGGGCGTGCTCGGTCCCGGTGACCTGCAGGCGCTACGCTTCACGCTGGTGCAGGCGCTTCTGTCGGCTGCGGTCAGCGTGGCACTGGCGGTGCCCGTCGCAAGGGCGCTTGCCCGGCGGCGGTTCCGGGGGCGCGGCGCGCTGGTTGCGTTGATGGGCGCGCCCTTTATCCTGCCGGTGATTGTCGCAGTGCTTGGGCTGATCGCGGTCTTCGGGCAGAATGGCGTGGTGAATGTCGTGCTGCGCGGGGTCGGCGCGCCCGAACTTAGCATCTATGGGCTGCACGGGGTGGTGCTGGCGCACGTGTTTTTCAACTTGCCACTCGCGGTGCGGCTGCTGTTGCAGGGGTGGCTGGCCATTCCCGCCGAACGGTTTCGGCTGGCCGCGTCGCTTGGTTTGACGCCGTGGGCAACGCTGCGCACGCTTGAGGCGCCGATGCTGCTGCGCATCGCTCCGGGGGCCTTTGCGGTGATCTGTGTCATCTGCCTTTCGAGCTTTGCCGTCGCGCTGACACTCGGGGGGGGGCCGCGTGCAACCACCGTCGAACTGGCGATTTATCAGGCGGTTCGCTTTGATTTCGATCTTGGGCGGGCGGCGTTGTTATCGGTGATACAGCTTGCGCTGGCCCTGGGGGCCGGGCTGTTTGCGCTGAAGCTGGGCACCGGCGGCGGTCTTGGCAGCGGCCTGGACCGGATGCAACAGCGATGGGACGGGCAGGGCGCGCTGCACCGTGCAATAGATGCGGCCTGGATCGGTCTGGCCGCGCTGTTTTTGCTGCTGCCTCTCGGCATGGTGGTGCTCAAGGGGCTTGCGGGGCTGGTGTTGCTGGGGGCAAGCACCTGGCACGCGGCGGGAAATTCCATCGCGGTCGCGCTGGCGTCGACGGTGCTGTGCACTCTTTGGGCGCTGCCTCTTTCGACCCGGCGCGGAGAGCTGCTGGGCCTTGCGGGCATCGCGTTGTCGCCCCTGGTTCTGGGCACCGGGTTGTTCCTGATCCTGCGGCCCTTCGTGAATCCGCTGACGCTGGCTTTGCCGGTGACCGTGGTGGTGAATGCCTTGGTGTCGTTGCCTTTCGCCCTGCGTATCCTGCGCCCCGAGGCCGAAGCGGTGCGCGCCGATTACGCCCGCCTCGCGCTGGCGCTGGGGCTGACGCCGCTGGCCTGGGTCCGCATGGTGCTGCTGCCAAGGCTGCGTCGTCCGTTGGGTTTTGCGGCGGGCCTGACGGCGGCGCTGTCGATGGGAGACCTTGGGGTCATCGCCCTGTTTGCCGATCCGGATCGTGCGACGCTGCCACTACAGGTATATCGCCTGATGGGCGCCTACCGGATGGAGGCGGCCTCTGGCGCAGCACTGCTCTTGTTGCTGCTAAGCTTCGCGGCGTTCTGGATATTCGACAGGGGAGGGCGGGTGAATGCTGACGCTTGAGGCTGTGGAATTTGAAACGGGGCGCTTCCGCCTTGCTGCGGATTTCGCGGTAGCCGCCGGGCGGCGCGTGGCTGTGGTCGGCCCGTCGGGTGCTGGCAAGTCGACGCTGCTCGACCTCGTGGCGGGGTTTCGGATGCCTGCGTCGGGGCGGGTGCTGTGGCAGGGGAGGGACATCACGCACGATCCCCCCAACCGTCGGCCCATCGCGATGTTGTTTCAGGAAAACAACATGTTCCCGCACCTGGATCTGGTGCGGAACCTTGGGCTGGCATTGCGCCCGGATGGCGGGGCGTTGCGGCGCAAGGAGTTGGGCGCGGTGGAAACGGCGCTGACGCGCGTCGGGCTTGCGGGAATGGAAGATCGCCGGCCCGGCGCGCTGTCCGGTGGGCAGCAAAGCCGGGCGGCGTTGGCGCGGGTGCTGTTGCAGGCACGCCCTGTGATCGCCCTGGATGAGCCGTTTGCGGCGCTGGGGCCTGCGCTCAAGCGCGAAATGCTCACGCTGGTGCGCGACGTGGCCCAGGACCTGGGCGCGCTGGTGCTTCTGGTCAGTCACGACCCTGGCGACGCGCGCGGGTTTGCGCAGGATACCGTGCTGGTCGCGGATGGGACGGCGCAGCCTCCGGTCGAGACGGAGGCGCTGTTTTCCGACCCTCCCGACGCGTTGCGCGCCTATCTGGGTACCTGAAAAGGAAAAAGCCCCGCTTGATGCGGGGCTTTTCATCGGTCAGTGACGAGCGCGATCAGGGCTTGTGCTTGATCGGACGCCAGATGCGCTTGTTGGTGAGGTACAACAGCACCGACAGCACCACGAGAAAGATCACCCCGGTGAAGCCTGCGGTCTTGCGCGCCATCATCTTGGGTTCTGCCGCCCACATCAGGAACGCCGCGACGTCCTGCGCTTCGTGCTCGATCGAATTGGGGTGGCCGTCGTCGAAATCCACGTCCTCGCCGTAAAGGGGCGGTGCCATCGCGATCCAGCCGGTCGAGAAGGCGTGGTTTTCATAAAAGGTGGTGCCCGCCTCGACCTTTTCCTCGCCGGTGTAGCCGGTCAGGATCGATGCGATGTATTCCGCCCCGCCCATGCCGTTGAAAAGCTGGTTCAGCCCGGTGCCGTAGGGGCCGTGGAACCCCGCGCGCGCCTTGGCCATCAGCGACAGGTCGGGCGCGCCCGCCGTGGTGTTGGCCGGGAAGTGATCGGTGGGAAGCGCGGGGCGGTAATCTTCGAGTTCCTCGTCATAGACCTCGAAGTTCTGCTCGGCGTAGGCGCGCACCTCGTCTTCGGTGAAATGCGGCCCGCCTTCGTCGGACAACGCGCGCAACGGTACGAATTTCAGGCCGTGGCAGGCCGTGCAGACCTGGGTATAGACCTTCAGCCCGCGCTGAAGCTGCATCTGGTCATAGGCGCCAAAGGGGCCTTCGAACGAGAAGCTGAAATCCTCGACATGGCCGCCCTCTCCGGCAGCGAACGCGCTGCCGGTGGCGAGGCCAAGGGCCATGGCGGTGGAAAGGGCAAGTTTCCTGAACATCTTTCTGGTGTCCTTTCTCTTACTCGGCCGGAGTCGTGGTCGGTGCCGAGGACTTGCCATAATGGCTTTCGAAGTCTTCCTCGATCGTTGCGGGTTGTGGCAGCGGTTTTTCGAACACACCCAGAAGCGGCAGGATGACGAAGAAATAGGCGAACCAGTAGGCCGCGCCGATCAGCGAGAAACTGGCATAGGGTTCTTCGGCGGGCATGGCGCCCAGCCACATCAGCACGATGAAATCTATCACGAGGAGCCAGAACCACCACTTGAACTGCGGACGGAACTTGCCCGAACGCACCGACGAGGTGTCAAGCCAGGGCGCCAGCGCCATGGAGACGATGGCACCGAACATGGCGAGCACGCCAAAGAATTTGGCATCGACGATACCCCCGGTGACGAAGCTGGCGATCTGCACCACCCAGACTTCGGACGTGAATGCCCTCAGGATCGCGTAGAACGGCAGAAAGTACCATTCGGGCACGATATGCGCAGGGGTCGAAAGCGGGTTCGCCTCGACGTAGTTGTCCGGGTGGCCAAGGTAGTTCGGCATGAAGCCGACGATGGCCCAGAACACTGCCAGGATCACGGCGAGCGCGAACAGGTCCTTGATGACATAATAGGGCCAGAACGGAACCGTGTCCTTGTCGGCTTCGGCCTTCGATCCGCGCCGCACCTCGACACCCGTGGGGTTGTTGTTGCCCGTGGTGTGAAACGCCCAGATGTGAACCACGACCAGCGCCGCGATGACAAAAGGCAGCAGGTAATGCAGCGAGAAGAAGCGGTTGAGCGTCGCGTTGTCGACCGCCGGTCCACCCAGAAGCCAGGTCTGGATCGGCTCGCCGATCCAGGGGATCGCGCCGAACAGGCCGGTGATCACCGTGGCCCCCCAGAACGACATCTGTCCCCAGGGCAGCACATAGCCCATGAAGGCGGTGCCCATCATGGCCAGATAGATCAGCATGCCGATGATCCAGGTCACCTCACGCGGGGATTTGTACGATCCGTAGTACAGCCCGCGGAACAGGTGCATGTAGACGGCGACAAAGAACAGCGAGGCGCCGTTGGCGTGCAGATACCGCAGCATGTAGCCGCCGTTCACGTCCCGCATGATATGTTCGACCGAGGCGAACGCCTGATCGACGTGGGGCGTGTAATGCATCACCAGAACGATGCCGGTGATCATCTGCAACGCCAGGCAGAAGGTCAGGATGATGCCCCAGATCCACATCCAGTTCAGGTTCTTGGGTGTGGGCATCATGATGGTGTCGAAAAGAAGACCGACGATCGGCAGGCGCTTGTGCAGCCAGCGTTCGCCGCTTGTTTTCGGCTCGTAATGGTCGTGCGGAATACCGGACATATGCGCCTCCCTTATCCCAGCAGTATTGTTGTTTCTTCGACGAACTCTGCCACGGGCACGGGCAGGTTCTGAGGCGCCGGACCCTTGCGAATGCGGCCCGCCGTATCGTAGTGCGACCCGTGGCAGGGGCAGAACCACCCGCCGGTGCCGCCGGCCGTGTATTCGCCCGCATTGCCCAGCGGCACGCAGCCAAGATGCGTACACACACCCATCATCACCAGCCATTCGCCGGTGTCATCCAGCGCGCGGTTGGCATCGGTGGCATCCGCGCCGTCGTCGATGTTTGCGTTGCGTGCCTGGGCATCGACCAGTTCGCTCATTTCGACACTTCGGGCGTCTTCGATTTCGGCTTCGGTCCGGCGCCGGATGAACACCGGCTTGCCGAGCCATTTCACCGTGAGCTGCGTGCCGGTCTCGACCCCCGAGATGTCGACCCGGATGGTGCTGAGCGCCCTCACGTCCGCCGACGGGTTCATCTGGTTGACCAGAGGCCAGACGGCGGCCCCGGTCGCAACAACGCCGGCCCCGGCGGTGGCATAGTAAAGGAAGTCTCTACGAGTGCCTTCGTGATCTTCTGCTTGTGTCACGGGGTGATCTCCATTCCTCAGTTCCGGCGGCTGGCCAGAATCTCTATAGGTGCCGCGTCCCTCAACGGCTTTCCGTGAGCGTGTTTAGCGGTCTGGCATGTGTCCGTAAAGCGATCATGAACCCGTGAAGACCATTCGTGCACATGTGTCGCAATTGAACCGTCCGGTTCGAAGGTCTATACCCCCTCCTATAGCCCCCAGAGCGCCCGGAGCGACCCCATGAAGCCACTGATTATCGCCGCGACCGTTTCCATGGCCGCCCTTGTCGCGTCGCAGGCCGCGGCGCAGGATTTTGAACTGTCCTTCTACACCGGATGGCAGACCGCGCCGCACAGCCGCGTCAGCGGCGATTATCCCGGCGGTGGCGATTACGACGCCCTGATCGGCTGGGATGGCAAGAGCTCTTCGATGCCGCCCTATTACGGTCTGCGCGGCACATGGTGGCAGTCGGAAAGCTTTGGCTGGGGCGTCGAATTCACCCATGCCAAGGTTTATGCCCCCGAAGACGAACGCGAGGACATCGGGTTCGACCGGATGGAATTTACCGACGGGCTGAACCTGCTGACCGTGAACGCGATGAAGCGTTGGCCCACGCAATGGGGCGCGGCGACGCCCTATGTGGGGGGCGGTTTGGGCATCGCGGTGCCTCATGTTGACGTGGAAACCACCGGTGGCGACAAGACCTTCGGCTATCAGCTGACCGGACCGGCGATGCGGTTGATCGCTGGGGTAAGCTATCCGATCAACGACCGGTTCGCGGCGTTTGGCGAATACCAGTTCACCTATTCGAGCAATGAAGCCGATCTTGACGGCGGCGGCTCGATGAGCACCGACATCAAGACCAACTCGCTGAATGTCGGCATTTCGATGCGGTTCTGACGCGTTCCTGCAGCAAACCCGTGCCGAGCCGGAAAAAGCGCCCCTCGCGGATCGTCGCGCGGGGCGCTTTTGCGTCTGCACCCTAGCGCTTGCGTACAAATTCCGTGCGCAGAACCAGCCCCTTGATGCTGTCGTGGCGGCAGTCGATGTGGGCGGGATCGTCGGTCAGCCGGATCGACCGGATCACTGTGCCCTGTTTGAGCGTCTGCCCCGCGCCCTTGACCTTGAGATCCCTGGTCAGCACCACCGAATCCCCGTCCGCCAGCAGGGTCCCGACCGCATCGCGCACCTGCACGACCTCGGCCTGCGCGGCCCCGGACGCCGGGCCCCATTCGCCGCTCGCCTCGTCATAGATCCATTCCTCGTCTGGCATCAGTCCGCTCCCCTGTCGCCGCCGATGCGGCGCTTGCTGCGCGGCAGCATGACGATCACCGTCGCGATATAGGCCACGCACAGGATCACCAGCGTGATCCAGGCGTAGGTCACCGCGGCGGCCCCCGCCAGTGCCACTGCCACCAGAAAGAACTTGGCGCTCTTGCGCGGGATGCGGGTGGTCTTGAACGACCAAGTGGGAAAGCGCGAGATCATCGACAGCCCGACCAGCACGATCCAAAGCGACAGCATCAGGTCGGGAAGGAACGGCCCGGTGCCCAGCCCGAAGGACAAAAACATCGGCAGCATCACCAGCAGCGCGCCCGCCGGCGACGGCACCCCGGTGAAATAGGCGTTGTCATGCGCCTTGTCTTCGGATTTGCGCTGCACGTTGAAGCGGGCAAGCCGCACGCAGGCGCAGACGGCAAAGGCCAGCACCGCCAGCCAGCCAAAGTTGCTGCTGTCCTCCAGCGCCCAAGTGTACAGCAGCATTCCCGGCGCAACGCCGAAGTTGAAGAAATCCGCCAGGCTGTCCAGTTCGGCGCCCATGCCGGATTCCGATTTCAGCGCGCGGGCAAGGCGCCCGTCCATCCCGTCAAGCACGGCGGCCAGAAGGATGAGCTGAACGGCGATTTCGTAACTGCCCTGAAGGCCGAAGCGCACGGCGGTCATGCCGGCGCAGATCGCGATCACCGTCAGCATGTTGGGCAGAAGCTGGATCAGCGTCAGCTTTTCGGCGGCGCGGTTGGGGTCAGACATCCGACGGACCGATGGCCAGGTCGGCCAGCACGGTTTCGCCCGCCACCATGGTCTGGCCGATGGCAACCAGCGGCGCCACCCCCTCGGGCAGGTAGACATCCAGCCGCGAGCCGAAACGGATCAGCCCGAACCGCTCGCCGCGGTGGAGCCAGTCGCCGTCGCGCTTCCACCACATGATGCGGCGCGCGACCAGCCCGGCGATCTGCACCACGGCAATGTCGCGCCCGTCCTGTAGCCGGACCCGCAGGGCGTTGCGTTCATTATCCTCGGATGCCTTGTCGAGAGAGGCATTCAGGAATTTGCCCGGACGGTAGGCCATCGTGACCAGCTCGCCTTCGACGGGCGACCGGTTCACATGGCAGTTGAACACCGACATGAACACCGACACGCGGGTCAGCGGCGTGGCCGGCATGCCCAGTTCCGCCGGAGGGATCGCCGGCTCGATCAGCGACACCATGCCGTCGGCGGGGCTGACGACAAGGCCGGGCCGGGCCGGGATGACACGTTCGGGATCACGGAAGAAATAGTAGCACCAGACCGTGAGCAGCATGCCGATCCAGCCGAGCGGTTCCCAGATCACAAACAGCACGAAGGAAATCGCGGCGAAGATCGCAACAAATTTGCGCCCTTCGGGGTGCATGGGCTTGATGAAGGTGTCGCGCATCCGCATGGGGCTCTCCTGTGGCAGTGCTGGTCGCCGGGGATAGGCGGCGGGGGCGTGTCTTGCAAGCCCCGCGCCTTGCGCTGTCAGCTGGCGGGGCCAGCGGTGGCCTGCATCGAGGGGCGCGCCGAGAAGGTCTTGTACCACGCGGCGAGTGAATCGTGCCCCGTGCGCCACTGGCGTGCGTCGTGGCGGAAATCCAGATACCCCAGCGCGCAGCCAATAGCGATCTGGCCCATGTCGAGCCGCCCCGACAGATGGCTCATCCAGCGGGTTTCCAGCGCGTCGAGCGAGCGCGAAACCTTGAGCCACTGGCCCTCGATCCAGTCAAGCGAGACCTGTTCGAGCGCGCGAAAGCGTTCCTCATAGACGATCAGCACCGCGGCTTCCATCATGCCGTCGGCGGTTGCCTCAAGCGTGAGCGTATCGTACAGGCGCCGCTCGGGGTACAGCCCGGCCTGCGCGCGCTGATCGAGAAAGCGGCAGATGACGCGGCTGTCGTACAGGGTCGGGGCGTCGTTGCGGATCAGCGCGGGGATCTTGCCCACCGGATTGGCGGCGGCGACGGCGGAATCGGGGGCCAGTGGCGTGTTGCTCACGTCCAGCATTTCCACATCGCTCAGCTGGCCGGTTTCGTGCAGGGTCACCATGACCTTGCGCACAAAGGGCGAGGCGGCGGATTTCAGCAGTTTCATGGCGCTGTTCCTTTTCTTTGTCCGGAAGGTAGGCGCGCGCGCGGGGCCGGGCAAATCTTTTTGCAAAAGATTTGGTGTGTGCGTGGCGCGATGGTGCCCAAATTTTTTAGCTAAAAAATTTGGGCCGGGCCGCGGGCGGGCGGTCAGCCGGCCTTGGGGTGCGTGGCCTCGTAGACCTTCATCAGGTGGACCTGGTCAACGGCGGTATAAGCCTGTGTGGTGGACAGCGAGGCGTGGCCGAGCAGCTCCTGGATTTCGCGCAGGTCTCCGCCTGCGGTCAGCAGGTGGGTGGCAAAGCTGTGCCGCATCGCGTGGGGGGTCGCGGTGGCGGGCAGGCCAAGCTGCATTCGCGTCTGTTCGGTGACCTTTTGCACAAGGCGCGGGTTCAGCGCGCCGCCGCGCGCCCCCCGGAACAGCGGAGCGTCCGCAGCCATCGCCCAGGGGCAGAGGTCAAGGTAGGCGGCCACCGCCCTGCGCGCCACGGGCAGCACCGGAACGATACGTTCCTTGTTGCCCTTGCCGATGATGCGCAGCGTGTCGCCCATCGGCCAGTCGGCGCCCGTCAGGCCCAGCGCCTCGGAGATCCGCAGCCCGCAGCCATACAGCAGCGTTACGACGGCCGCGTCGCGCGCGCCGACCCAGGTTGTCTGCGATTGCAGCGCCACCGTGTCGATCATCGCCCGCGCCGATGCCTCGTCCAGCGGGCGCGGAAGTTTTTTCTGGAACTTCGGTGCGCGGGCCAGCAGCACGGCGGTGGGTTCGAAGCCTTCGCGTTCGGCGAGCCAGCGGTAGAAGGTCTTGACCGCCGACAGCTTGCGCGCCGCAGAGCGCGCGCCGATTCCCTGTCCGCGCAGATGCGCCATGAACGCGCGCATGTCTGGCGTTGTCACCCGTGCAAGCGGGGCCAGCCCCTGCGGTTCGGCGTGATGCGCCGTCAGGAAGACGATGAAGTCCACCACGTCGGCGCGGTAGGCGGTGATGGTGTTTTCGGACGTCCCCTTCAGCGCCCGCGCCTGATCCAGCCAGGTTTCCAGCGCGTCGTGCGCCGCGGGCGTGATGGCTAGTGTCATGCCAGCCAGAGTCATGCCAGCCATCGCCGCATGGCGCGTTCGAAGACCCCGGCGAAAAACGCCAGAAGGTCCGTGCCCTGCTGCGGGGTGAACATATGCGGGTCTTCCGACCCCAGCACCAACAGGCCCGGCAGCCGACCGGCGCCGAAATCCAGCCGCAGGCAGGCTTCGGAGCGTACCCAGGTGGCGGCGTCGCCAAAGATCGCCGGGTCGCCCCCAGCCAGCTGGCGCAGGGTCACGGGGCGGCGGGGGGCGCCGCGCCCGTCGGACACATAGCTTTCAATAAAGCCCGGTTCGGCCACCGACAGCACGTCGCCCAGCCGGCGAATCGCAGGATCGCTGTCATTCTGCGCCGATTCCAGCACCAGACGCACCCTGTCCACGCGCAGGATCTCGGCCACTTCGCCCCCCAGATCGCGCAGGAAGGGTTCAAATTCCAGCGGGTCGAGCATGCGCAGTATCGCGCGGTGAATCTGGTTGGTGCCCGCAAGGTTTTCGTAGGCCGCCGCGATCACCCCGCGGTGGGTGTCTTCCAGCCTGTCCAGCCGGATTTCAAGCCGCTCCATCGCGATTCCGCGCAAATCGACGATGTTGCCGCCCATCGCGCGTTCGTTCGCTGCGATCAGCGCCTGCATCAGGTCGCGGTCGTCAAGGATCATGTCCGGGCGCGAGATGATTTCTTCGCGCAGGGATTCGTGGATCGTCAGGGGTGTGCTGGTCATGCCTGTCCGTCTGCTCGGGTTCGATTTTTCGGTGTTTTTCCCCAACCGTAGCAGAGCGCCCGCACGGTTGTCGCCGGTTTATCGCCGGGCGTGAGCGGCTTTCCACAGCCTGTTGCGGATCGGTCGACGGACGTGCCGTTTGGCACATTCGCCGATCCGTGCGAGGCTGACGTCACAACCGGAGGACCGCCAGAATGCCCAGCATCACCAGCCCCAGCGACTGTCAGACCGTCATCACCACGTTCGATACGACGCCCGGCACCTGTCAGGATCTGCTTGACGCCTTGCAGAACGCCTATACCGCGTTCATTTCGAAACAGGCCGGGTTCATCGGCGCGGGCCTGCACGTCAACGATGCCCAGACGCGGATCGCGATTTATTCGCAATGGCGGCGGCGCGAGGATTTCCAGGCGATGCTGCGCAGCGACGAGATGCGCGACCACCACCGGCGGTTCAATGCGCTGTGCCGCAGCTTCGAGCCGGTGATGTACGATGTCGCGTCGGTCTACGGCTAGGCGCAAGTCGCAATAGCCCCCACATGCGCAAACCGCACGCGGCGGCGTGACGTTCTGGCGCCGCCACGCGCGGACGTGGGTCAGGCGGGGCCGGTCAGGCGGCGAGCGGCTTTTGCGCACCTGCGGGTTCGACCAGTTCAAGCCGATAGCCCGCGCCGCGCACTGTTTCGATACGCACCGCATCCGCGATGCCCGCCAGGTGCGCGCGCAGATTGCACATATAGACGTCAAAGACCCTCGGGGCCGGTTCGTTTTCGAACCCGTAGACATGGCCCAGCAACGATTCGCGCGCGGCCAGCCGACCGGGGCGCAGCGCGATATATTCCAGAATTTCGTATAGCTTCGGCGACAGGGATAACGTGACATCACCCAGATGCACCCGGCGGGCATCAAGATCGAAGGTCAGCGGCCCGCAGTTCAGGCGCGGGCTGGCGGCGCCTTGGGCGCGCCGGGCGATGGCGTCGATGCGGGCGATCATCTCGGCCAGCGGCGCGGTTTCGTCGATGACGGTGTCCGCGCCGGCGGTCAGCCACGCGGCGATCTGTTCGGCGTCCGGGCTGCGGGCGATCAGCACGATGGGGCTGTCGGGGTGCAGTTCGCGCAAGCGGATAAGCGATGTCTGGCGCAGCAGTTGAATGGCGTCAAAAACGACCAGATCGTGTTCGCCGATCTTGTGGAAATCCTCGATTTCCTCGCCCGCCTCGCAGCGCGTCACCAGCGTGCCCCGATCGGACACAGCCTTGGAAAGGCCTACCGTCTTCCAGCTCGTTTCGGCAATGAGGTACCGCATCTTCGTGCTCCTTATCACTGGTCGTTGTACAGGGGGGCGTGCGGCGTAGGGCCATCATGCCTGGCATCTCAACCATTTGTTTACGAACATTCTCGTCGAATTGTTCGGGGTCGGGGTGCGGCGCTTTCTGCGGCCTGATAAAAATGGATTTAGCGGCGAATTGTGCCCGGAATGTGTTCGCATTCCGTCGGCCTGTGGGTGATCTGGATCAATGCCCCGTAGTTTTGGATAGGGCATTACCCGGCACGACGAGAACAGGAGACCGAAAGTGTACAAGAATATCCTCGTGCCGATCGCGTTCGACAGCGATGCCAAGGCCGAAGCCGCGCTTGCCGTTGCCCGCCGCCTGGCCGATGACGACTCGGACATCACGCTGCTGCATGTGATGGAACAGGTCCCCGGCTATGCCATCAGCTACCTGCCGCCCGATTACCGGGCGCAATCCCATGCCGCCGTTCAGGCCGAGCTGGACGCGCTGGCGGCGCGTCTCGATCATGCCCGCGGAATCGTGGTCGAAGGCCATTCGGGGCGCACCATTCTGGACTACGCCGAAAAAAACGGCAGCGACATGATCGTCATCGCATCGCACCGGCCGGGAATGGGGGACATGTTGATCGGCTCGACCGCCACGCAGGTGGTGCGTCACGCCAAATGCGGCGTGCACGTCCTGCGCTGATCCGGTGCCCATCGGTCGCGACCCGGTCGCCGACTGCCCCCACAAGTCCGCCCGTTGCGGGCGGGCTGTGGCGGTGTTCAGCCCGGACCGTTCAGGTGCGCGCGCGCGCGTTTGCGTTTGAACACCTCTTCGCGGGGCAACCACGGATAGCGTGTGTCATCGCGCACAGCCTCCCAATACAGCTGCCCCCCGTTGCGCCACGGGTCCAGCACGATGCCGTCATACATGCTGTCGCCGGGGGCGCTGACGATGACGGTGCTGTGTTCGATCCGGATGGCGCTATCGGAATTGGCGATGGCGCGGTGCAGCTCCAGCGTGCGAAACCGCTCGGCGCTCAGCCGCGTTTCAAGGTCGTCGGCCCATTGATAGCACAGTCCGCGCGGCTTCAGCCCCTGGTTCACCTTCATGTTGTGGATGATCGGCGAGTCCTCGATTCGGTATGCGACCGCCAGGGACAACGGATAATCGTAGGAAATTTGTGCCATGCGCCGCGCTTCTTCGGGATCGACCCCGGCGCCCAGATCGGTGATCGCCTGCGCCAGCGCCGCGACGTCGGTGGGCGCGGGGCGGGGCAGGTCCTCGGGCGGGACGGACGCGCAGGCGGCGGTCAGCAGCAGCAGCAGGGCGGCGAGCAGGCGGGGAAGCTTGGGCAACGTCGGATCTCGGCTTGTTTCGGGAGTCACCGCTAACTGGCATGCCGGGCGCTGCGGGCAAGGGGGCGCAGACGTTCTGCGGACAAGCGTTGCGTCGCTGCCGCAGCGCGGACGCCTTGCGATTGCGCATAGCCGCCGTCCTGGGCTATTCCGGTGCGGATGCGACGCCAGAACTGGAGTGCCCATGTTTCGCCTGATCCCCGCTATCGGACTTATCCTTGGCCTGGCCGCCTGTGCCAACGGGCAGGCAAACCTGGAAAAGCCCGTGCAACCGATCGGGAGTTTCAAGCTGGGCCATGCGGCGGTTGTCGCCCCCAACCTGACCAAGGGCCCGGTGTCGCGCGAGGCCAGCGCCGAGGAATGGATCGCATCGGTCGATTCCGCGCTTGAGGAACGGTTTCGCCGCTACGAGGGCGACAACTTCTATCACCTTGGCGTGAGCGTCGAGGGCTATGTGCTCGCCCAGCCTGGTGTGCCGCTGGTGCTCAGCCCGAAATCGGCGCTGATCGTGCGGGTCACCGTCTGGGATGACGCGGCGCAGGCCAAGCTGAACGCCGAACCCGAAGAGATCACGGCGATGGAAAGCTTTTCCGCCGAAACCACGCTGGGATCGGGGCTGACCCAATCGAAAGAAGAGCAAATGCGCAATCTTTCGGCCAATATCGCGCTTCAGATCGAAAAATGGATGCGCCGCAAGCAGATGAACGACGGCTGGTTCGGCGGGCGCGACGCGGGCAAACCGCTGGCTGCGCAAGCAGTCGATGACAAGCCCCGGGGCCCCGGCCCGGAGACGGTGGCACAGCCTGCCCCGTCCGGTGTTGCAGAGCCGACCGCGCCCAGGGGATGATGCCCGCCCGCCCCTATCAACCGCTTGATTTTCCCGTTGCAACCAAATAAATCGGCCCGCGATGCGAAACCGGGTCACGAAGGGCCCCTGAAAAAGGCGAGGCGTCTTTAGAAGATGGCAAAGGAAAAGTTTGCGCGGAACAAACCGCATTGCAACATCGGCACGATCGGTCACGTTGACCACGGCAAGACGACGCTGACGGCGGCGATCACCAAGTATTTCGGTGACTTCAAGGCGTATGACCAGATTGACGGAGCGCCCGAGGAAAAGGCCCGCGGGATCACGATCTCGACGGCGCATGTGGAATACGAGACCGAAGCGCGCCACTACGCGCACGTCGACTGCCCCGGCCACGCCGACTACGTCAAGAACATGATCACCGGTGCGGCGCAGATGGACGGCGCGATCCTGGTGGTGAACGCGGCCGACGGCCCGATGCCGCAAACGCGCGAGCACATCCTGCTGGGCCGCCAGGTGGGCATCCCCGCGAT
>NZ_QLMG01000008.1 GCF_003259905.1 Salipiger aestuarii
CACCGCGCCACCGTCGACCCGCCAGGCCGACCCGTTGGTAAAGCTTGCCCGCTCTGAACACAGCATCGCCGCGGCGACCGCGACTTCGTCGGCCTTGCCGCGCCGTCCAAGCGTCAGGTAGGGGCGTTCCTCGGCCAGGAAGGTCTGGATCGCGTCTTCCTTTGATACCCCCCGCGCGGCGGCGCGCTTTTCCATCATGCCGTCGGTCATCGGGCTTTCGATAAAGGCGGGCATGACGGCGTTCACCAGCACGCCCTTTGGACCGTAGGGCTGCGACAGCGCCTTGACGAAGCTGAGCAGCGCCGCCTTGGACGCGTTGTAGACGGCCTCGTCCGGATAGGGTTGCACGGCGTTTTCCGACACGGTGAACACCACCCTGCCCCAGCCCTGCGCGGCCATGTGCGGCACAAGCGCCCTGGCCATGCGGACGCCGGACATGAAGTTGGTGTTCCAACAGGCGAACCAGTCGTCATATTCCATGTCGAGCGGGTCGCCCTTGGCGCCGGTGATGCCGGCCATGTGGACCAGAATGTCGGCCCCGCCCTTGCCGGCGACCTCATCGGCGAGGGCCGCGACATCGGTGTCACTGGTCAGATCGACGGCACGGGTTCCGACCACCGCCTCGCCCAGCTCGCGCGCGCAGGCCGACAGCTTGTCCGCATCCACATCGGTCAGGAAAAGATGGGCGCCTTCGGTGGCGAGCGCCTTGGCGGTGGCCCTGGCGATGCCGCCGGCGGCGCCCGTGACAACCGCAAGCCGTCCTGTGATCTGTAGGTCCATGGGGGTATCCTGTGTGATGAAATCCTTGGTCCCGTCGGTGGCGGGGTCGCTGCGCCAACAACCGGCGGGGCCGGGATGTTCCGGCGAGGCCGCGGAAAACATCCCCCTCGCGGGTCCGTGATCGACCCGGAGGGCGGCTGGCGCGTTAAGACCCGTTCCCCCGATCAGAGGCTCCGATGACACACCGCCCCCGCACCGAAACCGCCCTGCGCACCCATATCGACAGCATCGCCATGAATGGCGACATTCCCGCCCGGCGCGCCGGGTTCGCCCGGCTGGCGGGCCCGCAGCCCGGGGCCGAACGGGTCGATATGGGCGGTGTGCCCTGCCTTGCCGTGGGCGACGGGCCGGTGCTGCTGTGGCTGCACGGCGGGGGCTATGTGGTCGGCTCGGCGCAGACCCATCTGACCCTTGCACACGCCCTTGCGGCGGGGGGCGTGCGGGTGGTGCTGCCCGAGTATCGCCTTGCCCCTGAACACGTC
Organism: Salipiger aestuarii; assembly: GCF_003259905.1. Taxonomy (GTDB): domain Bacteria; phylum Pseudomonadota; class Alphaproteobacteria; order Rhodobacterales; family Rhodobacteraceae; genus Salipiger; species Salipiger aestuarii. Next base: position 1,263 of record NZ_QLMG01000008.1, read on the forward strand.
TGGCCCGCGATGCTGGACGACGCGCTTGCGGTGCGCGACGCGCTGGGACCGAGGCCGGTGGTGGTGGGCGGGGACAGCGCGGGTGGGCATCTTGCGCTTGCGATCGCCCGGCGCCGGGCTTGCGCCGGCGTGGCGCTGATCTCGCCGAACACCGACCGGACGGGGCGCAGCGCGACACGCGGGCGCACGGGGGATGCGATGAACGACGATGCCACCGACGCCTGGCTGGCGGCCATCGCGATGCCGGATATGCCGCCGGACGATCCGGACCTGTCGCCCCTGCTGGCGGATCTGGCCGGACTGGCGCCCCTGCACATCGAGCTGGCCGGCGCCGAGATGCTGCTTGACGACGGGCTGCTGCTGGCCCGCGCCGCCGCGCTGCAAGGCGTCCAAACCCATCTGCACGTTACGCCGGGGCTGTTCCATCTGTTCGCGCTCTGGCCCGACGCGGTCCCTGAAGGCGCCGCCGCGCTTGCGCGCATCGCGCGGTTTGCGACGCGGTGCAGCGCGCGGGGCGGATCAACGTAACGTCGGCGGGAACCCGCCAGCCTCGCAGCGGGTTGACCGTGCAAGACAGGAGCCCCACATGACCGCGACCCCCGAAACGACCCAGGCCGATCATCCGGCAGAGCTGCGCCGCGGCGATTTCAAGACCGCCGCACTGGAGGTCTGGCGCGCCATTTCCCGGGACAAGCTAAGCCTGATCGCCGCCGGGATCGCCTTTTTCGGGCTGCTGGCGCTGTTCCCCGCGATCACCGCGCTGATGGCCATCGCCGGGCTGTTCCTGACCCCCGGAGACGTCACCGCCCAGATCACCCAGGTGTCGCAGATGATGCCGCAAAGCGCCGCCGAGATCGTCATTGAGCAGGCCAAGGGCGTGGCCGGGTCCGATCAGGGCGGGCTGGGCATCGCCGCGGCGCTCGGCATCGTCATTGCGCTTTATTCGGCATCGGCGGGGGTGTCGAACCTCATTCAGGGGCTGAACGTGTGCTATGGCACGCACGAGACGCGCAATTTCGTCAAGCTCAAGGCGGTGACAATGATGATGACGCTGCTGATGATCCTTGGGCTGGTGATCGCGCTGGCGGTGGTTCTGGTGCTGCCCGGCGTGCTGGCGGTGGTCAACCTTGGCGGCGCGGTCGAAGCCACGGTGTCGGTTCTGCGCTGGATCCTGTTGCTGGGGCTGACCGTGGCGGGCATCGGTCTGATCTATCATTTCGGACCGGACAGGGCGCCCGCCAACTGGCGCTGGATCACGCCCGGCGCGCTGATCGCCTGCTTTCTGTGGGTCGCCGCGTCGTTCGGGTTTTCGCTTTATGCCGAGAATTTCGGCAGCTACCAGGAAACCTTCGGCTCGCTTGCCGGCGTGATCATCCTGCTGTTCTGGCTGTGGATTTCGGCTTTTATCGTGCTGCTTGGCGCCCGCATCAATGCCGCTCTCGAAGCGCGAACCCTAGCCGACCCCCAAAGCTGAGCCCAGCTCGGGAGCATCCAGCACCAGCAGATCGTCCATCGCCATTCCGGGCAGGATCCGGCGCGGCGCCAGCCCCATCAGGCGGCGGGGTATGTCCGTCGTCATCGCCACCGCCTCGTCCGGGGGCACGCCCACCCGCGTTATCAGGTTGACCAGACAGTCGCGCAGGCTGACATGGGCGCCCGCCAGCGCACCCTCGGCGTTGACAAGGCGGCCGTCGCGCAGGTCGATCCTCTGGCCATAAAGCATGAAATGATCCGCCCCGCCCACCGTCTCCATGGCGTCGCTGACCGCAAAGCACAGCCCCTTTTCGGGACGCGCCCGCAGCGCGATGCGCAGCATCTGCCATGACACATGGATGCCGTCGCAGATCAGCCCGCAGGCCACTTTCGAATCAATCGCGGCCCCCAGAAGGCCCGGCCTGCGCGATTCCATCCCGTCCATCGCATTGAAAAGATGCGTCACGCAGGTCACGCCGCGCGCGAACGCCTCTTGCGCCTGTTCCGCCGTGGCGCTGCTGTGCCCGGCGGACACCACCGCCTTGCTGGCGACCAGCGCGGCAAGCAGCGCGGGGTCGGCGCGTTCGGGCGCCAGCGTAATCATCACCGGCACATCGCGGGCCCGCAGCCGCTCTACCAGCGCGACCGTGCGCGCATCGAGCGGACGCAGGTATTGCGGCGCGTGGGTGCCGCGCCGGGCGGGCGACAGGTGCGGGCCTTCAAGATGCAACCCGAGGATGCCTTGCTCGTCGCGGCACGCCAGCACCGCATCGGCGGCGGCTTCGGCCACCTGCGGCGCGTCGGTGATCACCGTGGGAAGGATATCGCCAGTGCCAAGCGCCCGGTGCGCGCGCGCGATGGCGGCCAGCCCGTCGGGGGTGGGCATGTCGTTCACCATCACACCGCCGCCGCCGTTCACCTGCAGGTCGCTCAGCAGCGGCGTCACAAGCGTCACTGCGCGGGCCGCGACATCGGTACGCGGGCGGATCTGCGCCAGCCTGCCGGCGTCGACCACCAGTTCCATTCCGGGCCGCAGCGCCCCGTCCAGCCAGACGCCTCGGGGCGCGATAACCTGCCGCATCAGTCCTGCCCTCCGATTGCCGCCCGAGCGATGGCGACAGGCGCGGCCAAGGTCAAGGCCTGGCGTCGCGCCCCGCCGGTACGCGGGCGAAGGATAGGTCGCATTCTACGGACTTGGGGGAAACGATTAAGGGACGCTTAGGCCTTTGCCCATAGCGTTCCGTCAACGGCAAAGAGCGATCGGCGCGATGGCAGCGAATGCCGCTTGCGGCGGCGCTTTGTCCAAATCCGGCGCTGGTCCGGGACCAAGCAGAGGGCGCGGGATGTTCGCATATAAACAGATGAAGAGCGCCGATCTGCCCGGCGACCGGCTGGGGCGCGACATCTGCACGCTTCCGGCCGGCGCCGAGGCGGCCGAATGGCTCGTGACCAACGGCATCGGCGGATATGCTGCCGGGACCGTGGCCGGACTGCCGACGCGGGGCTATCACGGCCTGCTGGTCGCGGCGCTGGATCCGCCGGTCGGGCGCACGCTGATGCTCGTGACCCTGCTGGAAACGGTGACGGTGGGGGATCGCGCTTTCGATCTGGGCAGTCTTCGCTGGGCAGACGGGACCATGGCACCGGACGGCGCGCGCCATCTGCAAGACGTCCGCTTCGAAGGCACGCTGCCGGTCTGGACATACGTCACCCCGCAGTTCACCCTTGAAAAACGGGTGTTCATGGACCACGGCGCGAATGTCACGCGCATCCGGTACAGCTGCCTTCGGGCCGAGGCGCCCGTGTCCCTGACCCTGCGTCCGATCGCCGATTGCCGCGATTACCACAGCCGGTCCTTCGCCAGCGACTGGCTGCCCGAGGTGACCGCGCAGGGCGACCGGCTGACCGTGGGCTGGGGCGATGCCGCGCGCGCGATGCACCTGCATGCGCCTGGCGCCCGCGCCACCGCGTCTGCCGCGTGGTACCGGGGCGTCGACCTGGCGCAGGAACGGGCGCGCGGTCTGACCGATCAGGAAGACCACGTTCAGACCGGCGCGTTCGAGGTCACGCTGGCGCCGGGCGAAACCCTGCGCTTTGCCGCAGGCGCGTCGCTGCCCCCCGCCGAAAACCCGCCAGACGGGCTTGCCGCCGAGGTTGCGCGCCAGCACGCCGTTCTTGATGCCTGGGAAAAGGCGCGCCCCGCCGGGCCCGCCGCGCCGGCGTGGATCGACCGGCTGGTTCTGACCGCCGACCAGTTCGTCGCCCGGCGCGCGCTGCGCGACGGCTCCGGGGGGCACACCGTCATCGCCGGCTATCACTGGTTTGCCGACTGGGGGCGCGACACGATGATCAGCCTTCCGGGTCTGACCATCGCGACCGGGCGCGCCGACATCGCCGCGTCGATCCTGCGCAGTTTTGCCGATGTCGTCGATGCCGGGATGATCCCCAACCGCTTTCCCGACGGCGGCACCGATCCGGAATACAACACCGTCGATGCGTCCTTCTGGTTCATCGAGGCTGTGGCCGCCCACGTCGATGCCACCGGAGATACCGCGCTGCTGGGCGAACTGTTCGAGGTGCTTGAAAGCATCGTTAAGCACATGGAAAAGGGCACCCGCTACGGCATTCGCGTCGATCCCGCAGATGGGTTGATCACCGCCGGTGAACCGGGGGTGCAACTGACCTGGATGGACGCCAAAATCGGCGACTGGGTCGTCACGCCCCGCATCGGCAAACCGATCGAGGTGAACGCGCTTTGGCTGTCGGGTCTGCGGTTCATGGCGCGCGCCGCGGGGCTGCTTGGACGCGACAGCGCTCCCTACAACGCCTTGCTGACCAAGGCGCGCGTGGGGTTCGAACGCTTCTGGAACGCCGAACGCGGGTTTTGCTACGATGTTCTCGACGGGCCAGACGGTCACGAGGATGCCTTGCGCCCCAACCAGATATTCGCCGCCCGTCCGGCCACCGGGGTGTTTGATGACGCCCGCTGCCGCGAGATCGTGCGCCGCTGCGAAGCCGCGCTGCTGACCCCCGCCGGGCTGCGCTCGCTCGGGCCGGACGAACCCGGATACCGCCCCCGCTACGCCGGCGATCAGACCGCGCGCGATGGTGCTTATCATCAGGGCACCGTCTGGGCCTGGCTGATCGGACCCTTCATCGAGGCGCATCTGAACGCCTTCGCCGATCCCGGCCGCGCCGCGGAAATCCTTGCGCCCATGGCCGACCAGCTGCGGATCGAGGGGATCGGCACCATCAACGAGATATTCGAGGCCGACGCGCCGCACGCCCCGCGCGGCTGCGTTTCGCAAGCCTGGAGCGTGGCGGAATGCATCCGCGCCTGGACACTGATCGCCCGCGCGTCCGCTGCCCCCTCAAAGCCCTGAACACATCCGGAGAGCCCAGATGACCGATACCGCCGAAGACAAGCGCCTGAATGGCCCCGCGCGCGCCGACTGGATGCGCTGGGGTCCGTATCTGAGCGAACGCCAATGGGGCACCGTGCGCGAGGATTATTCCGAAGGCGGCACCGCCTGGGATCACCTGCCCCATGACAATGCGCGCAGTCAGGCCTACCGCTGGGGCGAGGATGGCATTGCCGGACTGTCCGACGACCGCCAGCGCCTGTGTCTGAGTCTGGCACTGTGGAACGGCAACGATCCCATCCTCAAGGAACGGATGTACGGCCTGACCAACGATCAGGGTAATCACGGTGAAGACGTCAAGGAATACTATTTCTATCAGGACAGCACGCCGACCCACAGCTACATGAAAATGCTGTACAAATACCCACATTCCGCGTTCCCCTACAGCGATCTGATGGCGGAAAACGCCCATCGCAAGGCGACCGATTCCGCCGCGCTGGAATACGAGCTGATGGACACCGGCCTGTTCGACGAAGATCGCTATTTCGACATCGGCGTCGAATACGCCAAGCGATCGGCCGACGATATTCTGGTCCGGATCACCGCCACCAATCGTGGGCCCGAACCGCATCCGATCTGGCTTTTGCCCACGCTTGTCTTCCGCAACACTTGGAGCTGGCGTGCCGGCTCGGACCGTCCCGAAATGTCGGCGGTTCCCACACCTTCCGGCAGCGCCGCAATCGAGACCCGCCACAGCGCCCTTGGCACCACGCGCCTGATCTGCCCGGAGGCCGATGCCCTGCTTTTCGTGGAAAACGAAACCAACACGCAGCGGCTTTACGGTGTGCCGGGGCCGACCTTTCCCAAGGACGGGATCAACGATCACCTGCTGCATGGCGCCCCCGCGGTGAACCCCGACCAGACGGGAACCAAGGCCGCCGCGATTTATCGCCGTGATGTCGCCCCCGGCCAGTCAGTCCGCATCGTGCTGCGGCTTGCAGCCGACGGTACGGCGACCGATCTTGGCCCGGACGCGGACGGCGTTTTCGCCGCCCGCCTGGCCGAGGCAGATGCGTTCTACGCCGCCCGCCTTCCCACAGGCCTGACGCCCGACCGAGCGGACATCGCGCGTCAGGCCCATGCGGGGATGCTGTGGTCCAAGCAATTCTTTCACTTCGTAGTGGCCGATTGGCTGGATGGCGACGATGTGCCCCCCCCGGCGGGACGTCACAAAGGCCGCAACGCGCATTGGCGCCATTTCTATTCCGAAGACATCATTTCGATGCCCGACACCTGGGAATATCCTTGGTTTGCCAGCTGGGATCTGTGTTTCCATACAATCGCACTGGCACGCACGGACCTGACTTTTGCGAAAGAGCAGGTTATGCTTTTGTGTCGCGAATGGTTCATGAAGCCCGATGGGCAGGTGCCCGCTTATGAATGGGCATTCGACGACGTAAACCCGCCCTTGCAGGTTTGGGCCGGGCTAAAGATCGCCGAATACGAACTGGAAACATTCGGCACCACGGATCACGCCTTCATGCGGCGCCTGTTCGACCACAGCCTGCTTTATTTCACCTGGTGGGTAAATCGCAAGGATGCCGAGGGCAACAATCTGTTTCAGGGCGGATTTCTCGGCTTGGACAATATATCCGTCTTTGACCGATCTTCCGGAAATTTGCCCGGCGGGGGGCGCCTGTATCAATCGGACGGAACCACCTGGGTTGGCTTTTTCGCGCTGCAAATGATGCAAATGGCACAAAAATTACAAACATCCGACCCCGCATATGCGGAAATGGCGTCGAAGTTTTTTCAGCATTTTGTGTTTATTGCCGATTCTCTGGACCATCTGGGCCGCGAATCCGATGGGCTGGCCGATTTGTGGAGCGAGGAAGACGGGCTGTATTTCGATGTGCTGCGCATCGGGGATGATTTCCTGCCGCTGAAAGCCCGCTCGCTGGTGAGCCTCATTCCGATGATCGCGGTGGCCGCGCTGGATCTGTCCTCGCTCAACGAGGCGGACGACCCGCTTTTCAGGGAAAGGCTCGACTGGTTCCGGCGCGAGCAGGACGATCTGCTGGGAAAGGCGGCACATGGCGCCGGCGAAGACTCCAGCCTGCTGCTGTCCTTTGTCGGACGCGACCGTCTGATACGGCTGCTTGGCCCAATGCTTGACGAAGCCGAATTCCTGTCTCCCTACGGCATTCGCTCGCTTTCGCGGCGGCATCTTGACGATCCTTTCTCGATCACCATCGAGGGCGGTACATTCGATGCGGGCTATCAACCGGCGGAATCGCATTCGGGCATGTTCGGCGGCAATTCCAATTGGCGCGGACCGATCTGGATTCCGATGAACTATATCCTGATAGATGCGCTGCGCACCCATCATGCCCATTATGGCGACACACTGCGCGTTGAATGCCCCACGGGGTCCGGACAAATGATGACGCTGGACGAGGTCGCCGACGACATCGCGGGCCGTCTGGCGGCGATTTTCGAACGGGATCCAGCCGGTAATCGGCCCGTATACGGCGGCACGACCAAGATGCAGAACGATCCGCACTGGCGCGACAATATTCTGTTCTATGAGTATTTTCATGGGGATATCGGCGCCGGCATCGGGGCATCGCATCAGACCGGATGGACCGGCCTTGTCGCCGTCCTGGTCGAAAGTCTGGCTCAGGCGAAAGCCACACAAGCGGCTGTCACAGTGCCCTTGGTGGCGGCGCAAAAGGCCTCTGTTTCGGCAAAAGTCGCCTGACAAGAACTTCTCTTGCAATTGCTGTCTCAACTTAACCTTGCGGTAAATAAACCGCGCCAAAAGACTAGGGTAACGCTGGGTCAGTGGAAAAACAATTCCGCCGATCGGCGCAGATGGATAGGATTTTCACGCATATGACCGGCACCGACCCATTTACAATTCCGCCAGAGGTGGCTTTTGAAACCCGCTATGACGTTGCGATCATCGGATCGGGCGTCAGCGGTGCGTTGATCGCAAAATCTCTGGCAGCGCGCGGTCTCAGAGTGATTGTCGTCGAAGCCGGGCCTGGCGAGGATGTCACCATTGCCGATTACACCAAAAGCGTGGAACGTTTCTACAGCGCCGTATCCAAGGATAACAACGCGCCCTACGCCCACAGCCGCAATGCGCCGATGCCCCGCGATTATGACGCGGTCAAACTGCACGACGGACAGCCGAACGACCGTGGTTATCTGGTGCAGAACGGCCCGTTCGAAATCGACAGCACATATTCGCGCGTCCTGGGCGGCACCACCCGCCATTGGGAAGCCAAGGCGCTGCGTATGCTGCCGGACGACTTCCGCATGCAAAGTGCGTTTGGGCGCGGCCGCGACTGGCCCATCGGTTACGACGATCTGGCGCCCGATTACATCCGCGCCGAGCGCGAACTTGGCGTGTCCGGCAATGTCGAGGATCAGGGCTATGGCGGGCTGACATTCGAAGACGGGTACGTCTATCCGATGAAACGGATGCCCCCGTCGTTTCTGGACAAGACCATGGCAAAGGACCTGGACGGGCTTGAAGTGACGGTCGGCGACGAGACCTTCTCGTTGAACGTCCGCAGCACGCCCCAGGCCCGAAACGGCATCCCCAATGCAGCCTATGACGGGGGCAAAGGCTTTACCCCCACCGGGGCCGTCAGCATTCATCAGGCGGAAATGGGCGAGCGCTGCCAGGGCAATACGAATTGCGTTCCGATTTGCCCGGTTCAGGCGAAATACGATGCGCGCCGCACGCTTCTGGCCGCGATGGATACCGGGCACGTGCATCTCTTGCCGCGCACCGTCGCCGCGCGGGTCGAGATCGACAGCACCACGGGCCGCGTTACCGGGGTGACCTGCAAAACCTATGCCAACAAGGATGCGCCCGGCCATATCACCGGCACGCTCAATGCGACAACCTATGTGCTTGCCGCGAATGCGGTCGAAAACGCGCGGCTGATGCTGGCTTCCGATCTGCACGGTTCGAGCAATCTCATGGGGCGCAACCTCATGGATCACGCCTATCTGCTGACCTGGGGGCTGATGCCTCAGGTCGTGGGCACCGGGCGCGGGCCGCTATGCACCTCTGGCATCGAGGATATTCGCACCGGCGCCTATCGCAGCCATCATGCCGCCGTCCGCTTCAGCATTCACAACGACGGGTGGGGCTGGGCCACCGGCGCCCCCTACACCGATCTTGCCGACCTGGTCGATGCGCGCAACCTGACCGGGATCGCCCTGCGCAACGCCCTGATCGACCGGGTCGGGCGGCAGCTTCTGCTCGACTGCATGATCGAGGTGCTGCCTGAAGAGAGCAACCGCATTTCGGTCGACCCGCGTCATCTGGACCAGATGGGCAACCCGCGCCCCGTCGTTTCATTCGACATCCCGGATTACACGCTTGAAACCGTTGCCTTTTCACGCAGGTTGACCCGCCGCATCTACCAGCGGCTGGGGGCCGAGGATCATTCGCATTACACCCCGTCGGCGCCGGGCTGGGTAACCCATGACGGCGAAGGCTTCACGGTGCGCGGTGGCAACCACTGGGCCGGAACCCACATCATGGGCACCCACGCAAAAACTTCGGTCGTCGACGCCACGCAGCGGTCCTGGGATCACGACAACCTCTACCTTGCCGGGGCCGGATCCATGCCCAGCATCGGCACCGCCAACACGACCCTGACGCTGGCCGCCCTTTGCCTGCGCACCGCCGATGCCATTGCCCACGACCTTGCGCCCGGCACCGCCGCGCCGTCGGCTTCGACCCGCCGCGAAGGGGTTTCCGCATGAGCCTGTTCCAGATCACCGACCTTGCCGGGCTGCATCACCATCTCGAAGCCGCGATGCAGCTTGAACACGCGACGATCCCCCCCTACCTGACCGCGCTGTATTCCATCAGGCCGGGCAGCAACACCGAAGCCTTCGACATCATCCGCGCGGTCGCGGTCGAAGAAATGCTGCACCTGACGCTCGTCGCCAACCTGCTGAACGCGGTCGGCGGCACACCTGATCTGACCACCGCCGGTTTCGTCGCGACCTACCCGGCAATGCTGCCCGATGGCGAAGAGGATTTTGCCGTCGATTGCCAGAAATTCTCGCCCGAAGCGATCGAGACTTTCCTGCGCATCGAACGACCGGCAGATCTGAATCACCGCCAGCAAGGGGGGAAGACCGTCACCCGGCAAAAGGTTGCCGGGGCCGTCACGGCAGGCCACACCGGCGCCGCCACCGAAGAACATTTCTTCAGCATCGGCGAATTTTACAAGGCCATCGAAGACGGCCTCGACCGGCTATACGCCGACATCGGCGATGCATTGTTCAGCGGCGATCCGGCGCGACAGATCGGGCCGGAATACTATTATTCCGGGGGCGGGGGCCTGATCGAAGTCACCGATATGGCCTCGGCGAAGGCGGCGCTGGATCTGATTGCCGAACAGGGCGAAGGCGTGACCGATACGATCTTTGACGAAGACGGCGAGATCGCCCATTATTACCGGTTTCAGCAGCTGGTCCTGGGTCGGTATTATCAACAGGGTGACGCGCGCGACGCGCCGACAGGGGGTCCCGTTCCCGTCGACTGGTCGGCGGTCTATCCGATCAAGACGAATGCGCGGCTCGACGATTTTCCGATGGGGTCCGACCTGCGCAATGCGGCCGAGAGTTTCAACCGGACCTATGCGACATTCCTCGACCGGCTGACGCGCGCGTTTCGGGGCGCCCCCGAACAGTTCATCCCCGCCGTCGGCGACATGTTCCACATCAAGGAGCTGTTCTACCGCATCATGCGTCAACCCATTGGCGACGCTTCGGATCTGCACGGCGCCCCGACATTTGAAATCGACCGTTCGACGGAGAAGACAGCATGACGCCCGACACCCCGCACAACGACCTCAGGCCCGGCTTTCTTGCGCTGTCGACCGCGTTGACAGGTTTCAGCGAACACGAGTTGCTCGGCACCGGACAGACAATGATCTATCTGCAAACCGTCTGCGACATGGCCAGATCCGACTGCATCGCAGATATGCTCGACGCGTTTTGTGCCTGCGCTATCGGTGATGACAAGGCGGCACTGGACCGCCACCTGCGCCTGTGCATACTCAGCCATCCCCGCCACGGCCCTTTGGCCAGAAACCTGGTCAAGCTGTGGTACACCGGGACATGGCATTGCCTGCCCCGAGACTGGCACGAAAGTTATGGCGGCAACCCCGCCGACCACGATCACATCCCTTCCCCCACCTCCTACACCGAAGGCCTGCTGTGGCCTGCCATCGGCGCCAACCCGCCCGGTGCAAAACCGTTTGGGTACGGCATGTGGGCCAACCCTCCGCGCGTATTCCGCGCCTGAAGGAGACGCAAAATGCTGAATCCCGACAAGGTTCTGGTGGGCATCACCCCCACCGGATGGACAAATGACGACTACCCGTCGCTGGGCGAAGAAATCTCGTTCGGGCAATGCGTGACCGAAATGGCGCTGGCCGGTTTTTCGGGATGCAGCGTCGGGCACAAGTTCCCCAAGGACCCCGACATCCTGGAACGCGAACTGTCCCAGCGCGGCCTGCGTGTGTCTGAACCCTGGTCCAGCACGTTCTTTACCGTGAACGACATGCACGACCGCACGATCGAAAGCTTTCGCGATTCGATGGCCTTCATCAAGCGCATGGGCGGCACGTCCATTGTCGTCGCCGAACTGGGGCATGCGGTGCATCAACAGCCCGTCCCGCCCATCGCCAACAAACCGCATTTCGACGATGCCCAATGGGACTCGCTGACCACCGGGCTGAACGATCTGGGGCGAATCGCCGCCGATGCGGAGATGCGACTGTGCTACCACCACCACATGGGCACCGGCGTCATGACCCGGCCCGAGGTCGATCGGCTGATGGCCGAAACCGACGCCGAGGTCGTTCACCTGCTGCTCGACACCGGCCACCTGTACTGGGCCGGCGACGACCCGCTTGCCATGGCACGCGCCTATGCCGACCGGATCCGCCATGTGCATCTCAAGGACATCCGCCATGACGTGATGGACCGGTGCAACGCCACAAACCGCACGTTCATCGAATCGGTGATGCAAGGCGTGTTCACCGTTCCCGGCGACGGGGTCATCGACTTTGCTCCGATCTTTCAGGCGCTTGCAGACGCCGATTATGCCGGCTGGTTGATGGTCGAGGCGGAACAGGACCCCGCCAAGGCCAATCCGCTGCAATACGCGCGCATGGCGCGCGCCTATATTCGCGAAACGGCGGGGGTCTAGGGCCATGCGGTACAAGCTTCTCGAAGACATCGGCGGTCGCCGCAAGTTCGTGCTGGCATTGGATGCGGGCGAAAACGCGATCGAAAGCATCACCGCCTTCGCGCAGGACCACGATCTGGGCGCCACCAGCCTGACCGGGATCGGCGCCTTTGCCCAGGCCTCACTGGGCTATTTCAATCCCGCCACCAAAGAGTTTCGCCAGAACGACATCACAGATCAGACCGAGGTTCTGTCGATGATCGGCAACATCGCTGTCGAGGCCGACGGCAAGCATAAGTTGCATGTTCATGTGGTGCTTGGCTGCATCGACGCGACAACCCGTGGCGGGCATCTGATCGAGGCATCGGTGCGCCCCACGCTTGAAATCGTGCTCGAGGAATCGCCGGCCCATCTGGCACGCGGCGTCGATGCCAAAAGCGGCCTCGTCCTGCTTCAACCCTAGGAGACATCCATGCGTTTTGGCGTCAATTCCCTGCTGTTTTCCGGCACCTTCGACGAAACCGACCTGGAACTGCTCGACAAGGTCCAGGCGATGGGCTTCGACACGTTCGAGGTTACGCCGGTCGATCCCGACACCTTTCCTGCCCGTGCCCTGGCGCAGCGCGCTCGGGATCTGGACCTTCAACTCAACGCCAACTTCGCCCTGCCCGCCGACGCCAACACCATCGACCCCGACCCGGCCGTTCGTGCCCGCGGGGTCGAACTGTCCAAAAAGGTGATCGACCTTTGCGTCGAGGCGGGCGTGGGCATTTATTGCGGTGCGAATTACTGCGCGTGGGGCTACCAGACGGGGCGCAGGCGCACGACGGACGAATGGAACCGGGGCGTCGACTCCTATCGCGCGATCTGCGAACACGCCGCCGGATCGCCGCTGATCGTTGCTGCGGAAACCCTGAACCGGTTCGAATCCTTCTACCTCAACACCGCCGCCGACGCCGTGCGCTTTGTCGAAGATGTCGGCCTGCCCAACGCCGCTGTCCACCTCGACACCTTTCACATGATCCGCGAAGAAGACGACATCGCCGCTGCGATCCGTGCCACCGGCGATCGGATGGCCTATTTCCACGCCTGCGGCAGCCATCGCGGCGTGCCCGGTCGGGACATGGTACCATGGGACGACACGTTCCGGGCGCTGCGCGACATTGGCTATGACAGTTGCATCACCCTTGAATCGTTCAATCCGGGGCTTGAACGATTGGCGGGCCTTGTCTGTATCTGGCGCGACTTTGCCGCCTCTCCCGAAGATCTGGCGCGCGATGGTCTTGCCTTTCTGCGCGCCAAATACGCCGAAATCAATCCAACCTGACCACAGCATCGAAGGGCTTCCAAATGGCCAAGACTATCGAAATCGTCACCTTCCGCCTCGCCGACGGCGTCAGCGATGAGGCATTCATCGCCGAGACCAAGACCATGGAGCGCGACTTTCTGGGCAAGCTGCCCGGATTCATCGACCGCGACACCGGCAAATCCGCCGAGGGCGGCTGGATCGTGGTTCTGCACTGGGCAAGCGCCGAGGATGCGCAGGCGTCGATGAACAAGTTCGTCGATGCGCCCGGCACCAAGGCCTTTACCGCCTGCATCGACATGTCGACCTTCCAGATGGTGCGCTACAGGCTGGAAGATTTCTACAAGCTTTCGACGGACGACGCGGCCGCCTGACGGCCTTGACAGCGGCAGCGGCTGCCGCTGTCCCACACCCTTTTCCGATGGGATCACATCATGCCTGAATCCTTTACCGTTGCCCCCGAAACCTTTGTCATTCCCGAATCCGTCCCGGTGCCCGGCGTCGGCAAGATGGCCGTCAACGCGATGGTGATCCGGGGGCAACAACCGATGTTGCTGGACACGCTCGCAACTGTACACCGCGACATCTATCTTGAAGAAGCGTTCAAGATCGTCGAGCCCGAAGACGTGCGCTGGCTGTTTCTCAGCCACGAGGACAGGGATCACTCGGGCTCGATCAAGCAGGTTCTGGACATGTGCCCGAACGCCAGGCTGATCACCAGCTTTCTGGGTCTCGGCAAGCTGTGCGAGGAATTCAGCATCCCGCCTGATCGCGTGTACCTGATGAACGATGGCGACCAGCTCGACATCGGCGACCGCGTCGTCACCGCGCTGCGCCCTCCGCTGTTCGACAGTTCGGCCACCGCAGGCCTGTGGGACCCCAAGACCGAAGTGTATTTCGCTGCCGATTGCTTTGGCACCGTGCACCCCGAAACCCACCAATACACCGACGAGCTGTCGGAAACCGAGTACGAAGAAGGCTTCTTCTGGATGAACCGGGTCAACCACATCTGGTTCGAACATATCCGCGAAGAAATCATTGGCGCGGCGGCGGACCGCATCAAGGCGCTGGATTCCAAGCTGATCGTCAGCGGCCACGGCCCGGTCGAACGCAAGAACACCGCGCTCATGTGTGATCGGATCAAGCGGATTTCCGGCATGACGCCGGTGCATCTTCCCAGCCAGGTCGAATTCGAAGATATGCTGCGCGCGCCCGACGCCGCCTGAAACACAGCTTTCCAAAGGGGGGGAATCGAAATGGCCCGGATGCACGATTACGATCAGATTGGCGCGCTGTGGAACGACTGGCAGGGCGCCATTGCAACGCGTCCGGCGGATCCCCCCGAAACGATCCTCAGCGATGTATTGCGGACCCACGGCACCCTGGTGTCATCGCAGGAGGTGTCATTCGCCCTTGCCGGCGCCGACCGCGAGGCAAGCCGCAGTGCCGCGCGGTTTACCGACTGCATGGTCGCGCTGCTTGGCGATCCGGCGCTGCGCCTGCGCCACGCTTTCGCGGCTTTCGATGCGGATGCGGACCAGACCATTGCCAAGACCGATCTGCTGACCGTGACCGGCGCCTTTGCCGATACCCCCGAAGAGGCCGGACTGCTGGCCGATGAAATCGACGCTGACGGCGACGGGCGAATATCGCTGGCCGACCTTGTGCAGTATCTGGACGGCGCGCCGCCCCCTGTGGCCCAGACCTATCGCGCCACCCATGTACCGGATCATCACCTTGGGGCATTTCCCGGCATGCCCGCGCCGTCGACCGCCACCGCCAAACCCCATCCGGACCACGACGCGGATGCCGGCATATCCCCGCTGCACCTGCGCATCGGCTTTTTCCGACTGATGCAGGGAGCGGCGTATCGCAGTTTTCGGGAAAACTATTCCGCGAATTCCGAAACTCATATCAGAGCGCGCGACCTGCCATATACGATTGAGGATTTCGCCAGATTCACAACCGTGACCATTGATTACTACCTGGCTCTTGGCCTCATTACAGATGCGGCATGCATCGCGGAATTTCGACGTCTGGACGAAATCGTGCAAGCCGAACTGGATCGGCTGCACACACGCGTGCGGACTTGGCCGACAATTCCCAGGACGCCGGGAATGCTGGCCGCTCAGGCCAAAATCGCGGACGAACGCGATGGCCTGTCCCGTCGCCAGCACCTGTGCCGGGCTGTTATGGAACTTGTCCTGTCGCTGCGGCTCCACGGGCTTCGCGTCGATCGGTCCGGCGTCGATGCGCTCGCGGGGCATGAAATAAACCGTCTGCGCCATCAGGACCTGCGCGCCGAAACCCATCGGAACGCGTCGATCCCGAGGCCTTGGGATGCCGACACCGATTACCGAGACAGCTGGAATCGCGTAATTCTATCCGATGCCGATGCACGCATTGATGGCGCCATTATGCCAACCCGGTTCTGGTATGATGAATTCATGCCGCAGCTTCTGCTATGCGCATCGCTGATCACCGCGGATGACCTGCGCCACGCGCGTGGGACCACCGAACAGGATCTTGACACATGGCACGCGGAACTCAGGGCGCAAGGCGCCTTTGATCGCTTCGCAACAGATCTGCGCGACGGCTTCGCCGCCTGCTCTTTTGGCGTCAAACGGATGCTGAAGCAGGCGTGGATTCTGACCGCGCCATATCTGACCGGAATAGAAAAACGCCGCGAGCGTGCCGAATTTGGCCGCGACAGTGGATTCCTCAGCGAATATGTGGCGTTTATAGATGTGCATTTGGGGCGCAACGATGTCGCCACTGCCGATATGCGCCTGAGCTTTCCCTATTACATCGGGCCTGCAGTCTGGGCGTTCCTGCATGGTTCCGCCGAATTGATCGAGACGATGCCCGATGCCGTCCGGCGCCGCGGAACAGACCGTTTCGCCGCATTCTTTCGCGGCTTTGCGACGATGTACCCCTGCCCCTACTGTCGTTATCATTTGAATCGCTATGTGATCCGCAACCGCGAAGTCGATATGTATCCGGTCGAATTTCTGTTGCTGGGGCGCCAGCCGGGCCGCCACGATACCGGCATCACTCTAGATGACAAACTTGCCACGATCACGGCGCCCGGTGCCTTGCGCGTCTTCTTGTGGAAACTGCACAACGCGGTTTCGTCGTCTATCGCGCGCACCGAACCTTGGTATCATCGTCAGCCGAAACCGCTTTACACGTCGCGATTCTGGCCCAGCATCGAAGCTGAAATGGCCCGCTCGGCAGCTTCGGGGCATGACGCCGTCGCGATTGCGAAAGTGACCGAAATTTACGGTATCACAAAACCCGCAGCGCATCTTGCCGTCCTTCGTGACGAACTGACCCGCGCGCTTCGCGCTGACGACAAGGCGTCTGTGGCGCAAACGATTGACCGGGCCGAAGGCGCCATCGCCGATCTTGAACTGGCCATCGAGGAGGCGTCGTTCCTGACGCGAAAATATGCCTATGATCCCGCGCAAGCGGGCCTGCCCCCCACCGTTGACGCCATACAGGAGACATTCGCGCGCAGCGGGGTATTCGTCGAACGATAGGGCGGGTAGGGCGGCGCGGACGATCCGGTGGGGGCGCCGCGAAATCCGGTCGACCGGCCGGCATCCGCTGTCGCACCCCCCTGCGCGGCGCTTATTTCGCGCCCGGCCATTCACATTTCGCCCGTCATGACCCATGTGTTTCCAGACCACTCGCGGCAAAGGACTCGACTGACAGGTGCGCAAAATCGACTTGCCGGAACGCCCGGACTGGCGCGCCAAGGCGCAGGACCAGGGCTTTACCTTTGCCGACATGCACGGCGAGCCCTATTGGGACGAAAGTTCGGCCTACAGCTTTACCCTGGATGAGATCGAACGGCAGATCGAGGATCCGTCCACCGAGCTGCACGCCCTGTGTCGGCAAGCCGTCGATCATGTGATCGGCTCCGAAGAATTGCTCGACCGGCTGGCCATTCCCGAGGCGCATCGCGACTACATCGCCCAAAGCTGGCGCGACGACGAACCCGAGCTCTATGGCCGCATGGATCTGGCGTATGGGGGCGACGGTCCCGCCAAGTTGCTGGAATACAACGCCGACACGCCCACCTCGCTTTACGAAAGCGCCGCCTTTCAGTGGCAGTGGTTCGAAGACAGCCAGGCGCTTGGCGTGCTTGGGCCCGACGACGACCAGTTCAACGGCATCCACGAGGCGATCGCCGCGCGGCTGGCGCAGATGTTCCCGCAGGGCTTTGATCTGCACCTGACCGCCATGGCCGGCGCGCCCGAGGATTACGCCACCGTCGAGGCGCTGGGATGGGCCGCGCGCGAAGCGGGTCTGGGGGCGCATTACACCGATCTGGAAAAAATCGGGGTCAGCGACGACGGCCAGTTTCTGGACGACGAAGACCGGGTGATCGGCGCCCTGTTCAAGCTTTACCCATGGGAAGACCTTCTGCGGGACGATTACGCCGCCCATCTTGCCACCTCGGGTTGCCGCATGATCGAACCGCCGTGGAAGGCCATTCTGTCGAACAAGGGCATCCTGCCAGTGCTGTGGGAATTGTTCGAAGATCACCCCAACCTGCTGCCCGCGTTTTTCGAACAGGATCTGACAAGCCCCGGCGCGGACGCGGCCGCGCGTCTGGATCGCGCAGCGGATGCGATGGCGCCGGGCCATGTGCTCAAACCGATCTTTTCGCGCGAAGGCGCGTCGATCACCATCGTCGAAGACGGCGCGATCACCGAAACCGCGACCAACGATGCCTATGCCGCCCATCCGCGCATCGCGCAGGCCTACCACCCGCTGCCCGTAATGGGCGGATTCCGCCCGGTCATCGGGTCCTGGATCGCGGGCGACACCTGCGCGGGCATCGGCATTCGCGAGGATCGCGGCCGCATCACGCAGGATCTGTCGCGGTTCAAGCCGCATTTCATCCGGGATTGACCCCGCCATAGCTGACCCGAAAAGGCCCCCTCATGACGAAACGCTCCCGCACCGCAGCCCTTGCCATCGTCGGCGCCGCCTCGTTCGCGCTGGCCGGATGTCGCGAAGATCCCGTTGACGCGCGCGCCTTTCCCGATCTGCAAAGCTGTCAGGCATCGGTCGGCCCGGACAGCCTGTTTTCGCGACAGGATTGCGAAACCGCCTTTGCCGAGGCGCAGACCCTGCACGCCGAAACCGCACCCCGCTACGACAGCCGGGAGGTCTGCGAAGAACAGTACGGGGCGGGCAATTGCGACACCGAGGCGCAGGCGACCGGGGGCGGATCGGGCAGCATCTTCATGCCGCTGATCGCGGGTTATCTGATCGGCAACATGCTGGGCGGGCGCGGAATCGGAGCACAACCGATGTATCGCGGCGCGGACGGGCGGTTCACCACGCCGGGCGGCGGCACCAGCTATGCGAACAACACCGGTCGCGCCAAACTGACGCCGCAGGCCTTTGCCAAGGCGCCGGTGACGGCGGGCAAGCCGCCGATGTCACGGGCGACGGCAGCCTCGCGGGGGGGATTTGGCACGCGCAGCACGGGCACCGGGCTGCGCGGGTTCGGCGGCTAGGCCCACCCCGCCGCAGCCCGTCAGATCGGCGGAATGGCCCGGGCCTCGCCGGGGCGCAGGGCGCGGAACCGGTCCTGAGCCAGTCGATGCCGGGCCAGCGCCAGTTCAAGCGCCCGCGCCGGAGCCTCGCGGGCCTCATTCGTCAGCTGGATCGTGCCCCAATGGTGGCCGATCCCGTAGGCCGCGCCGCACAGCTTCAGGCCCTGCACCGCTTCGTCCGGGTTCTGATGCTGTTCGGCCATGAACCAGCGCGGGTCATAGGCCCCGATGGGCAGCAGCGCCGCCCGGATCGGACCCGAGCGCCCGGGCAAGTCGCGGTAGGGCCTGCCGCCGTCGAACCCGGTATCACCGATGAACAGCAACGCGCCCACCGCGCCGCGCAGCAGGAACCCGCCCCAAAGCGCCATCGACCTGTCGCCCGCCCCCCGCGCGGACCAGTGATGCGACGGCACGCATTCCACCCCCAGCGGCCCCAACCGCGCCTGCTCTGCCCAGTCCATCGCGCGACAGCGCAGGCCGGTGGGCGCAAGGATCGTATCGTTGCCCAGCGGCGTGACCACATGCGGGTCATGCACCGCCTTGAGCCGTTTCAGGGTGTCCAGGTCAAGGTGGTCGTAGTGGTTGTGCGACAGCAGCACATGGTCGATGGGCGGCAGCGCGTCAAAGGGTATGCCCGGCGCGACGACCCGCTTCGGCCCGGCAAACGACAGGGGCGAGGCGCGCTCTGACCAGACCGGATCGGTCAGGATGTTCACGCCCTGCATCTGGATCAGCAAGCTGGCGTGTCCCACCATCGTCACGGTCATGTCCTCGACCCGCGCCGCGGGGCGCGCCGGGTCCGCAAGCGGGACCTTGTCAGGCCATTTCGCGGGGGGGTCGCCAAAGCGCCAGCGCAGCAGATCGCGAAAGCCGCGCGGCGCGGCGCCGTTCGGATTGAAAAACCGTGTGCCATCGAAATGGTCGCTGACCGGGCCCTGATAATAAGGGTTGCGTCGGTCGGCCACGCAGGCCGCGACGGTGCCCCCGACAGTGCCGAGGCCAAGCGTCGCGGCGAGCGACCGGAACAGGGTGCGGCGATTCATCGCCCAAATCCAGAGCACATGAGGGAGGTGATCCTTCGTCTTCCTGCGCCCTCCTACCCGGAAATCGCCGCCCCGGCGAGGGCGCGCGTAACGGCACGCCGTACCCTGCCCGGCAGAAACAAACAAAACACCCGTTTCAACCGTCCACGAGCACAGCATCGGACAAAAGGTAAGCGCAAGGGCCAATACCGCATCACATGGTGCATGCATGCATAAGTTTGGACAAGTCCCGGCATCGCTTTGCGTCGCGCCCCCGTGCCGCTTCGCGCCCCGGCAACCCTGCCCGCCATGGCACCACCGCGTCACGATGGACTCATCGCCCGTGGGCGGACAGGGGCCGAATTCGCTCCACTCCCGGACCTCCGCCTTGAACGACGACACCCGCATGGTGGCCTTGCACATCCGTGACCGGGTGGTGAAACACGGCAAGGAATTTATCTTTCATCGGCGCGGGTTCGATCACCGACCGCACGCGGTTCGCGGCCATCGGCACACGCCGCTTCGCGATCCACGCCGCCGATCCCGCGCGCGCTGAATTGCGGTCTTGCGCTGGAACGCGCGGCCGGGTGGTCCGGTCGACGCATCGTGCAAGGCAGATCGCATGGCGACCCATTTGAACTCCGCCCGCGTCAGGGGCGTCGCAGAGCCGCTTGGCACCACCACGGGCATGACGTTGCGGCTGCGGTTTCGCCTGTTCCCGCGCGCTGGATGCAAATCGAACAACGCGATACGATTCGCGCTGGGTATCGAACCTGTTGATCCGCCCGCCGCCGGACCATGTCCCGATGACCTGCGCCAGCGGCGGCGGTCGCGGGTCTTGCAACAGATCGGGGCACGGCGGTTCGCCGCCGCGACGAAGATCCCCATTCCAGCGTTCCGTTCCGCCCGCGACCGCATTACACTGCCCCCGAGGCAAACAGACCGAACATGGCAAACAACAGGAGCGAACGATGCGCGGACCCGTTCTTGGCGCGCTGGCGGGGGCCATGCTGATGACAGCATGCGGCTCGCAGCCCGCCGACATCTTTCAGACACGCCACGAGGTGTACGGCGTCGAGGCGCCGGACATGCTCAAGATGCGCGCCGGGCCGGGCACCGGGTTCAACATCATCACCGGGCTGCCCAACGGCACCGTACTGTGGGTGCATGACTGCACGCAGACCGGCGGCACCCGCTGGTGCGAGGTGTCGATGGACCGGGCGCAGGGGCTGCGGGGCTATGTGTCAAACGCCTATCTGCGCAAGCTGTAACGGTCAGCCCGCAAGGTCTCCCTTGCGCGGCAGTCGAGGCGCCAGGGATCCGCACCGGGCAACAGGATCGACAGCGGCAGCGGCGCGCCGGATCACCGGCCAGCGGATCGTGGAGGCCCGTTCGTGTAGCTTTCAGGGCGGCGGCGGGGTCAGACCCCCAGCATACGCCGCCCGGCCACGCGCCCGGCAAAGCCACAGATCGCGATGCCAAGCCCGTACCACAGCAGGAAAAACGCCGCGCCGTCTTCGTTGCAGTGTAGCGCATAAAGCGCCGTGGCCGCCGCGCCCGCGAACAGACCGGCCAGCAGACCGGCGCGCGCGGGGCGCGGTTCAACCCGGTGGCGCAACCCCAGCACCAGCGGCAGGCCGATGGGCAGGGCCAGCACCGGGATCGACACCAGGCATTGCAGCGCGCTGTTGCCCATCACATCGCCCCCCGTCGCCACCGCGACCGCCCAGCCGCACGCCGCCATCGCCGCCACCATGGCAAAGGGCGCGACGGGCAGGCGCCGGTCGGGCGCGCGGCGCAGCAACAGCGCCCCCGCCAGCGCCGCCAGCGCCAGCGGCAGCAGCGATTTCACCAGCACCGGCGCGCGGAGAATGGCCTGCGCCCAATCGGGCCGGATCTGCCAGACCAGCCCGACCAACAGCGCCGAAAGCACCAGCCCCGGAAGCACGCGCCGCGCAAGATGCGGGCGTTTCGGCGCCACCTTGTCGGCGGCGAGCACGGCAATCAGGTCGTCGGTTTCCATTCCTCGTCCTTTCTGGCGGCATCGGACAGCCGCCGCAGCGCGCGGTGCAGCGCCACCCTTAGCGCACCGGGCCCAAGGTCGAACCGGCTGGACAGGGTCTCGGCGTCGGCGCCGTGCACCGCGTGTTCGCGCACCAGCGCCGCGTCGCGATCCGACAGCCGCGCCAGCGCCTGTTCGATGTGCAGACTTTCCAGCGGATCGACCTCGGGGGCGCCAAGATGCGCGTGGTTCTCGATCGGCTCGTGCTGTCGGCGCGCTCCGGCGCGGATCGCGTCGATGGCCTTGTGCTTCGTGATGATCCTGACCCACGGCATCAGGGGGCGCGACACATCCCAGCTGCCGCGCTTGAGATGGATCGACAGCAGCGCCTCCTGCACCACGTCTTCGGCCATGTGCCGCATCGGCGCGGGCAGATCGCGCAGCGCCATGGCCCGCATCCGGGGCGCAAGCCGCGCAAGACCGCGGGCATAGGCCTTGCGGTCCCCCGCAAGCCCTTGCCGCATCAGATCCTCGATCTCGGCATCCATGGCTGTCATGGGCTGTTATACGCACGTTCCGGCCCGTCCGTTACAGCCCGTACCGCAAATCGGCAAAAAAAACTCCGGCGGGGTGTTTCAGCCGGTCACGACCCCGCGAGCGGTGTAACATCCGCGCCCCCTGCCCCGAATACCCCGATGCAGACAGGACGATCTGCCAACCCAGCATCGGAGACGACACCATGACCGCACGCACCAACACCACGCTTGCCCTTGCCGTGGCCGCGGGCCTTGCCCAGATGACCCTGCCCGTTCACGCCCAGGGTCAGGAAAAATGCTTTGGCGTCGCGATGGCCGGCGAAAACGGCTGCGCCGCCGGGCCCGGCACCACCTGCGCCGGCACCTCCAAGGTCGATTATCAGGGCAACGCCTGGTCGCTGGTTCCCGAGGGCACCTGCGCCGAAATCGACCTGCCCGCGATGGCCGACGGCACCGCGCGCACGGGATCGCTTGAGGCGCTCGACCGCGACCTGCCGATGGGCTGAACCCGACCCGGCGCGGCGATGCCTTCGCCGCGCCCCTGCCCGCCTGACAGGAGAGCGCCATGCCCCTTCCCCCCGCCGCCGGTATCGGTTTCAAACCGCAACATGCCCGCGCCCTTGACGCCCCCGGCGCCGTGTCCTGGCTGGAAATCCACGCCGAGAATTACATGGTCGACGGTGGCCCCCGGCTGGCCCTGCTGGCGGAAATGTCGCAGCGGTTCGCGATGTCGGCCCATGGCGTGGGGCTGTCGATCGGCGGCGAAGACCCGCTTGACCCCGATCACCTGGCGCGGCTGCGCGGATTGCTCGACTGGCTGAACCCCGCTCGGTTTTCCGAACATCTGGCATGGTCGTCGCACGGCGGCGCCTACCTGAACGATTTGCTGCCGCTGCCCTGCAACACCGCCACGCTGGACCGGGTCTGCGCCCATATCGACGAGGTGCAGCAGTATCTCGGGCGGCAGATGCTGCTGGAAAACCCGACCAGCTACATGGTCTTCGACGACAGCACGATGTCGGAAACCGATTTCCTGGCCCGCATCGGTCGGCGCACCGGCTGTGGCATGTTGCTGGACATCGAAAACGTGTTCCTGTCGGCGCAAAACCTTGGGTTTGCCCCGGAACGCTACCTTGATGCCTACCCGCTGGACATGGTGGGCGAGATCCACCTTGCCGGACACGCCCCCGGCGACGACGTGCTGATCGACACCCACAGCGCCCCGGTGACCGACCCGGTCTGGGCGCTGTATGCCCGCGTGCTTGACCGCATCGGCCCGACGCCGACGCTGATCGAATGGGATGCCGATGTGCCCGATTTCGCCACCCTGCAGGCCGAGGCCGCCCGCGCGCACGCGCTCCTGACGCGGCGGGTGCCCGCATGACGCAGCACGGCTTTGTCGCGGCCCTGCTGTCGGATGCCGCCCCGCCCGTCGGCGCCGCCCGGTTCGAGGTTTATCGCAATTCCGTCACCGCCGCGCTGAGCGCCACATTGGCCGAGGCCTTTCCCGCGGTGGCAAAGCTGGTGGGACGGCGGTTCTTCGATGCGATGGCGCGGGATTTTCTGCGCGCCCATCCGCCGCGCCACCCGGTCATGGCGCTCTATGGCGACGCGCTGCCCGGCTGGCTGAAGGGATTCGCCCCCGCCGCCGCGCTGCCCTATCTGCCCGAGGTTGCCGCCATCGAACAGGCATGGCGCGTCTCGTGCCACGCCGCCGATGCGCCGCCGCTGGATGTGACCCGGCTGGCCACCGACCCCGACGCGCTGACCCTTGCCCCGCACCCTTCGGTGCGCAGCCTGACCACGCGCTGGCCCGCGCTGTCGATCTGGGCGCGCAACACCGACCGGCCCGAGTTGGCCAATGCCCCCGCCGGAGAGGTCCTGATCTGCCGCCCCGCCCTGTCGGTGCAGGCCCGCCCCGCGCCCGCCGGCACCGGCGCCACGCTTGCGGCGCTGGCGCAGGGGCACCCGCTTGGCGCCGCGCTGCCCGACGGTGCGCCCCATGCCGAAATTCTCGCCTGCCTGTTTTCGGCCGGTGCCCTGATCGAAAGGACCCCGTGATGATTGCCGCGTTTCTCAAGGCGAACACCGCCCCCCTTCCCTGTGCCTCTGCCGTTATCGGGGCAAGCGCGAGACTGGTCTTTGGCGCCGTTCTTGCCGGGTATTTCTGGGCCTCGGGGCTGACCAAGCTGGATGGGACCGGCCTGTCGGCCAACGCCTATATCCAGATATTTCCACGGCAGATGGAGGCGGCGGGCTACGACCCCTCGGCCCTGCCCGCGCTGGCCCATGCGGTGACCGCCGCCGGGACGCTGGCGGAATTCGCGCTGCCTCTGCTGATCCTGCTGGGGCTGTTCACCCGGCTATCGGCGGTGGGGATGCTGGGCTTTCTGGCGGTGATGACGCTGACCGACATCGTCGGCCACGGCATCGGCGCCGAAACCATCGGCGCACCGTTCGATCGCGACGCGACCGGTCTGGTCTGGGATCAGCGCCTGTTATGGGCGTGGCTTCTGGGCGGTCTGGCCCTGACCGGCGCGGGTCCGCTGTCGGTGGATCGGATGTTGCAAAAACGTGTCGCGGGACGCAGCGCCCGAGGGTCAGAAAGCCCCTGTACTTGAGGCACGACATGCTCTAAGGGGGGTGATCCCGCGCCGCGCAGGCGCTGATTACGGTGTTTCCGGCCATGTCACGGCGCCGGTTTCGCCGCTCTTGTCCCCTGACCGACCCCATGGAATTCCCCCTCATGAACCCTTCCCTGTCCGAGGCGCTCACGGAGCGTGGATTCGACACGCTCACCCCCGTTCAGGAGGCCGTGGGCGACCCCGCATTGACCGACCGCGACCTGCTGGTTTCGGCACAGACCGGGTCCGGCAAGACCGTGGGTTTTGGCATCGCCATCGCCCCGACCCTGCTGGGCGAAGACCCCCGCTTTGGCCCCGCCGCCGAACCGATGGCGCTGATTATCGCGCCGACGCGCGAGCTGGCCTTTCAGGTGCGTCAGGAGCTCGACTGGCTTTACGGGCGCACCGGCGCTGTCGTGGCGTCCTGCGTGGGCGGCATGGACGCGCGCCAGGAACGCCGCGCGCTGGAACGCGGTGTGCACATCGTCGTCGGCACGCCGGGCCGGCTGCGCGACCACATCGAACGCCGCGCCCTGGATCTGTCGGGCCTGCGCGCCGTCGTGCTGGACGAAGCCGACGAGATGCTTGACCTCGGCTTTCGCGAAGACCTTGAATTCATTCTGGGCGCCGCCCCCGAAAGCCGCCGCACCCTGTTGTTTTCCGCCACCGTGCCCCCCGCCATCGCCAAGCTGGCCGAGACGTTCCAGAAGGATGCGCACCGGGTCAGCACCATCGACAGCTCGCGTCAGCACACCGATATCGAATATCAGGCGGTGCGCGTGGCCGCGTCGGATTCCGAGCACGCCATTTTCAACATGCTGCGCTTTCACCACGACCAAAGCGCCATCGTGTTTGCCAACACCCGCGCGGCGGTGAACCACCTGTCGGCGCGGCTGACCAATCGCGGGCTGAACACCGTCAGCCTGTCCGGCGAGCTTAGCCAGACCGAACGCACCCACGCGCTGCAAGCCATGCGCGACGGGCGGGCGCGGGTTTGCGTTGCCACCGATGTTGCGGCGCGCGGCATCGACCTGCCGAACCTCAACCTTGTGATCCACGCCGATCTGCCGACCAACACCGAAAGCCTGCTGCATCGCTCGGGCCGCACCGGGCGCGCCGGGCGCAAGGGGATTTCGGCGCTGATCGTGCCGCCCCGCGTCGCGAAAAAGGCCGAGCGCCTGCTGAAATGGGCCAAGATCAACGCGGAATGGGTTGTCGCCCCCACCGCCGATGAAATCCGCGCGCAGGACGAAACGCGCCTTCTGGCCGATCCCGCCTGGGACGAGACGATCACCGATGAACAGTCGGTCTTTGCCGCCAAGCTGCTGGAACAGCGCAGCCCCGAGGTCATCGCCGCCGCCTACCTGCGGCTGTACCAGTCGCGTCAGGCCGCCCCCGAAGACCTGCTGCCCCCAGATTCCAAACCCGAAAAGCGAGAGCCGCGCGATTTTGGCCCCAGCAAGTGGGTCTCGTTGACGGTGGGTCGTGGCAACCGGGCCGAACCGCGCTGGATTTTGCCGCTGCTGTGCCGCGCGGGCGATCTGAACAAGGACGACATCGGCGCCATCCGCGTGCAGGAAAGCGAAACCTTTGTCGAGCTGAAGGCAAGCAGCGTCGATGGCTTCGTGTCGCATCTTGGCGACGGCGGCCTGCTGGAAGACGGCATTTCGGCGCGCGTTCTGGATGGCGTGCCGACATTCGCCCCGCAGGGCCGCCCGCCTCGTGATGACAGATCCAGAGGTGACAGATCCAGAGGTGACGGGCCCAGAGGTGACGGGCCCGGCCACAAGGGCGGCCCGCGCCGTGACCGCCCCGAAGGCGATCGCAAACCGCGCGATGCCTCGGACCGGCCCTACAAACCGCACCGCGACAAGGCCGATGGCCCGTCTGATCGTCCGGCCCCCAAGCCCGAGCGCAAACCCGAACGGCCCCCCCGCGAAACCGGCCCCGACGCGCCGCATCGCGAAGCGCGCGGTCCGCGCACGGACGGTGACTCCCGCAAGGTCGCGGACAAGGCAGGGCGCAAGCCCGAGGGTAAGTTCGCCGGCAAAGGCCCCCGCAAGGACCCCGCGCCCAAACCGTCTGCGAATGACACGTCCAAACGCTTTGTTCCGCCGGGCGGCGCGCGCAAACCGGGCGGAAAACCGGGCGGCAAGCCCGCCGGGAAATTCGCCAGACCGGGTGGCAAACCGCGCCGCGCCGGCGAGGGCGGCAAGGATGCGCCCCGCCGCGACAAGCGCGACTAGGTCACGACGACAAACAAACCCCCGGTGCGCCCGCTTCGCGCACCGGGATCACGGTCACGGCCCAAGCCAGAACCGCTGCAAGATCAGCGGACAGGCGCGTGCCAAACCCATCGGCATAGCTTTCGAACGCGGCGAGATTGCCCGCGCTGACCGCCGTCAGCACTGGCAGCCCCATCGTCAACGCCTCGTTGATCAGCGGGCGAAATCCGCGCCCGGCGATTTCCTGCTTGCCGAACTTGTTCACCACGAACAGATCCGCGCCGCGCGTCAACGCCGCCTGCGCCAGCCCGACCGCGCGTTCCAGCCCGTCCGGGTCCAGCCGGCACCCCTGCGACCGCGCCCCCAGATCCTGACTGATGCGCACCACGCCGCCACCCGACAGGCTATGCAGATTCATCGCGCATTTGCGCCCCGGCCCGATGTGGCGGTTGACCTGCACCGCCCCCGCCAGCCGCAGGCCCCGGTCGCACAGCGCCTGCGCCGCCTCGCCAATCAGGCGGTCGGCCTGGCCTTCGGCATTGGTGACCACATATCCCAGCATGGGCGGCTCCTATTGCGTCTGCAAGGTCGGTCATACTAGACATGGACCGTGCCGAAAAGACACCCCTGACCGGAGGCAACCCGTGCCGTCCCTGCAACTCCCGCTGCTGCCCGATCTGGCGCGCCCCGGCCTGACGCGCCGCGTCACCGGGCACGACCAGACCGGCGCCGAAACCGAGATTTCCGTGGTCGAGGAACGCCCCCTCACCATTTACCTCAACCGGCAGGAAATCGTCACCGCGATGACGATCAACGATTATCCCGAATATCTGGCGGTGGGATTCCTGCGCAATCAGGGGATGCTGCGCGCCGATGACATACTGACCGGCGTCGATTACGACGACGAGGTGGAAACCGTCGTGGTACGGACAAAGCGGCAGACCAGCTATGAAGAAAAGCTGCAAAAGAAAACCCGCACCTCGGGCTGCGCGGTGGGCACGGTGTTTGGCGACATGATGGAAGGGCTGGATGGCTTGACCCTGCCGCAAACGCAGGTGCGCACGAGCTGGCTGTATGCGCTGGCGCACCGGATCAACACCACCCCGTCGCTGTATCTTGAGGCCGGGGCGATCCACGGCACCGTGCTGTGCCATCAGGACAATCCGTTGATCTATATGGAAGATGTCGGACGGCACAACGCGGTGGACAAGATCGCCGGGGCAATGTTCCGCCATGACATCCCGGCAAGCGACAAGATCCTGTATACCACCGGGCGGCTGACCTCCGAGATGGTGATCAAGGCCGCGCTGATGGGCATCCCGGTGCTCGCGTCGCGGTCGGGGTTTACCGCCTGGGGGGTTGAAATCGCCCGTCAGGTGGGCCTCACGGTGATCGGGCGGATGCGGGGGAACCGCTTTGTCTGCCTGTCGGGCGAGAGCCGGCTGATCCGCGATGCCGACCCCGCGACGATCGCCGGCGACACCCGAAAATCGCGCCGCAAGGGCGCGCAGGGGGCGGCATGAAACAGCCCCTCGGCGTGATCCTTGCCGGCGGTCTTGCGACCCGGATGGGCGGCGGCGACAAGACGCTGCTGACCGTCGCGGGGCAAAGCCTTTTGTCGCGTGTGATCGACCGGATCGAGCCGCAGGTCGCGGGTCTTGCGCTGAATGCCAATGGCGATGGCGCGCGGTTTGCCGATGCCTGCCTGCCGGTGCTGCCCGACACGGTGGACGGCTTTGCCGGGCCTTTGGCGGGGGTGCTTGCGGGGCTGGACTGGGCCGCCGCACAGGGCGCCGACAGCATCGTCACCGTGGCGGGGGACACGCCGTTCTTTCCCTGCGATCTGGTGCCACGGCTGCTGCTGGCCGCCGAGGGGCGCGCGCACCTTCTGGCGCTTGCCGCCACGCCGCGCGACGGTGACGCGCTGAAATCCGGCGGGCGAGGCGTGAACCGGCATCCGACCTTTGGGCTCTGGCCGGTTGCACTGCGCGACGATCTGCGCGCGGCACTGGGGGATGGCCTGCGCAAGGTGGTTGCCTGGACCGACCTCCATGGCGCGGGCGAGGCGCTGTTTCCCGCAACGCCATTCGACCCGTTCTTCAACGTCAACACGCCGGATGATCTGGCGCTGGCCAAGGCGCTGGCCAGGGCGCAGATCGGGGCGCAGATCGGGGCGCTGTCCGGGGGCACGGCGTGAAGGTCTACGGCATCACCGGGTGGAAAAACGCAGGCAAGACCGGCCTGATGGAACGGCTGGTGGCCGAGATGGCGGCGCGCGGGCTGACGGTGTCCACCGTGAAACACGCCCATCACGACACCGATGTGGATCAGCCCGGTACCGACAGCTTTCGCCACCGCAGCGCCGGGGCGGGGCAGGTCATGCTCGCCTCGCCCAACCGCTGGGCGCTGATGACCGAGCTGCGCGGGGCCAGTGAACCGCCGCTGGACGCGCTGCTGGCACAGCTTGCGCCGGTCGATCTGGTGCTGATCGAAGGCTACAAGACCGCGCCCCACCCCAAGATCGAGGCTTGTCGCGCCGCCACCGGCAAGGCGCTGCTGGCATCGCGCGACGCCACCGTGCGCGCGGTGGCATCCGACACGCCGCAGGACACCCCCCTGCCCCGCTACGATCTGGACGATACCGCCGGGATCGCGGATTTCATCCTGTCCGAACTTGGCATCCGAGGCGCATCATGACCGGCGCCCCGCTTACCCCGCCCCGCCTGCGCGACGATTGCTTTGCCATGCCGCAGGGCGTGGACTGGGTGCCGGTGCAGGACGCCCTGTCGCGACTGCGCGCGGCGCTTCACCCCGTCACTGGCGCAGAAACCGTGCCCACCCACGCCGCGCGGGGTCGCGTTCTGGCGGACGACGCTATCGCGACGCGGTCCAACCCGCCGCGCCCCAATTCCGCGGTGGATGGCTATGGCTTTGCCCATGCGGCCACGGGGGTGGGGGTGATGCGCCTGCCGCTGGTGCAGGGACGCGCCGCCGCCGGACAACCCTTTGACGGCGCGGTGGCTTCGGGCGAGGCCGTGCGCATCCTGACCGGCGCCATCCTGCCCGACGGCGTCGATACCGTGGTGCTGGAAGAAGACTGCGCCACAGGAGCCGGGCATGTCGCCTTTGACGGGCCGATCAGGCCGCGTGCCAACACCCGCAAGGCGGGTGAGGATGTGGCCGAGGGCCAGCTTGCCCTGCCCGCCGGGCACCGGCTGCGCGCGCCCGATCTTGCGTTGCTGTCGGCGCTGGGGCTGGGCCAGGTCACGGTGTTCCGGCCCCTGCGGGTCGGCGTGTTGTCGACCGGGGATGAGATCATCGCGGAGCCGGGCGCCCCCGCCCTGCCGCATCAGATCTGGGACGCCAACCGCCCCATGCTGTTGGCGCTGGCGTCCGGCTGGGATTACGCGCCGGTCGACCTGGGCCATGTGAATGACGACCCCGCCGCCATCGCCGCGCGGCTGGATGCGGGCGCGCGCGATTGTGATGTGGTGCTGACCTCGGGCGGGGCCTCGGCCGGGGACGAAGACCATGTGTCGGCCCTGCTGCGCGCGCGGGGCACGCTGTCGGCCTGGCGCATCGCGTTGAAACCGGGGCGTCCGCTGGCGCTGGCCACATGGAACGGGGTGCCGGTGTTCGGCCTGCCGGGCAACCCGGTGGCGGCGCTGGTCTGCGCGCTGATCTTTGCGCGGCCCGCGCTGTCGCTGCTGGCGGGCGCGGGCTGGGTCGCGCCGCAGGGCTTTGCGGCGCCCGCAGCCTTTTCCAAACGCAAGAAGCCGGGGCGACGCGAATACCTGCGCGCTCGGCTGAACAATGCCGGCCATGCAGAGGTCTTCGCCTCGGAGGGGTCGGGCCGCATCAGCGGGCTCAGCTGGGCCACCGGCCTTGTCGAACTGCCCGATGGCGCCGCTGACATCACCCCCGGCACCCCGGTGCGTTTCATCCCCTATGAAGCGTTCGGCCTGCGTTAACGGCGGCGCACAAGATAGGTCTGCACCGTGCCGTCGTCACTTGCGCTGACCAGTTCATGGCCCGATTCCGCACAGAAATGCGGAACGTCGATCACCGCCGCCGGATCGTCGGCGCGGATGCGCAGCACCTCGCCCGGCGCCATCTGCGACAGGCGCTTGCGGGCCTTGAGCACGGGCAGCGGGCACAGCAGCCCGATCGCATCGAAGTCGGCGGTGATTTCCATGCGCCCTTGCTAATCGGTCGGGCCGGATCTGTCCATATCGCCATCGCCCCCAGGGTTCGCCGCCGGCAGCCAGACGGTGAATTCCGCCCCCGTCACCGCGCCATCCGCACCGGACAGATTGCGCACCGAGATCAGCCCGCCCGCGCGCTGCACCAGGCTTTGCGAGATCGACAGGCCCAGACCGGTGCCTTCGACCTGCTTGGTGGTGAAGAACGGGTCGAACACCGATGTCAGCTTGTCCTCGGGGATGCCCGGCCCGCTGTCGCGCACCCGCAGCGCCGCCCCCGGCTGCCCGGCCTGCGTCATGGGCGCCAGCGACAGGTCCAGCCGCCCCCGCGCGCCCATCGCCTGCACCGCGTTGACGATCAGGTTGACCACCACCTGCTGCACCTCGCCGGGGTCGACGCGCACCGGGGGCGTATCGGCGATGTCGGTGGTCACGGTGACGTCGGCGCCGGTGATGACATGTTCGACCAGCACCAGACAGTCGCGCAGCACCGGCCCCAGAGCCACCTGGCCAAAGAAGGTGCCATAATCGCCGGGCCGCGCGAACCGCAGCAGCTTGCCCACGATGGTGTCGATGCGCCGGACCTGATCGTCGATCAGATCAAGCTCGGTGCCCAGATCCTCGGCCTGCGGGCCCAGAACCTCGCGGATGACATCGACATTGCCCTGAATCACCGCGACGGGGTTGTTGATCTCATGCGCGACACCGGCGGTGATTTCCCCGATCGAGGCCAGCTTTTCGCGCATCACCAGCTGGTGGAACGCCTGTTCCAGCTTGTCGTTCGCCTCACGCAGCTCGGCGGTGCGCTGATCGACGCGGGCGTTCAGTTCATCCGCCCAGGCGCGCAGGCGGCGGTCGCGGTCCTGAACCTGTTCGAGCAACTCGTTGAGATGCGCGCCGACCTGTGCCACCTCGTCGCGCTTGGCGCTGGGACCGATGCGCGCGGCCAGATCGCCGCCGCGCACCCGCGCCATGACCTGCGTCATCGCTTCCAGCGGGGCAAAGACGCCGCGCGCCAGCAACAGGAACACCGGCGCCGACAACGCCAGAACCGCCGAAAAGGCCGCCAGCATCCACAAATACGCCGCCCGCTTGGCCGCGTCGAACGGCGCTTCGAGAAAGCCGACGTACAACATCCCCACCCGCGCGCCGAAGCTGTCGCGCAGCGGCACATAGCCCGACATGTACCAGTCGTTGACCACATAGGCCCGATCAAGCCAGATCCGGCCCTGACCCAGCACCCGGTCGCGCACCGCTTCGGACACCCGCGTGCCGATGGCGCGACGACCCTCGAACAGGCTGACGTTGGTCGAGATCCGCAAATCGTCCATGAACACGGTCACCGTGCCCTTGCGATCACCCCCGGTGACCGGATTCAGGAACACCAGTTCGTTGAGCGTGTCGATGAAGGTCAGGTTGCGGTTCAGCAGCACGCCCCCCACCAGAACGCCCGGAGGGCGGTTCGCAAACCGCACCGGGGCCGCGGCGTGCAGCACCATGCCGCGCGTTTCCAGCGCCGCCGCATCCGGCGCGTCGCCGGTGGCGGGGTCGCTCTTGACCGGCTCGTTCTTGACTGGCGCAATCCGTGCGCGCGCCGCCAGACCGGGGGCGCGCGCATCCAGTTGGGCGGCATCGAACAGGTCGATTCGCGCGTCCGCCGTGCCCGTCAGCGCGCGCGCGATCACGGGCCATGCCGGGGGGGTCGGGGGCGCGGGCAGATAATACAGGAAATCGAGGCCCAGCCGTTGCCGCGCGCGCGCAAGGTAGGCATCCCGCGTCCGGGCATCCTCGCCCAGGGTTTGCAACAGATCGGCCGAACGCGCCTCGGCCGCGACATCGGCGCCGGCGCCCTCCATCAGGCGGTTGAGGTATTGCTGGGCGATGCGCAGATCGCTTTCCACGTTGGCTATCAGCAGATCGTCGTAATCGGCCGTCCAGCGCGCCATGCCGATGGTCAACAACAGCGGCATCAGAATGATAAGCGGCACCAGCGCCAGCACCAGAAGCCGCAAGCGCACCGAATGCAGCATGCGCCGCGCCCGGTCGCGCAGGCCGGTCACAGCGGAGTCTTTTCGGCAAAGCTGCGGAAAAAGGCCAGGAAGGCGCGGTCGGGGTCGCGCGCCTCGTCGCGGCCCCTGGCCCAGGCGCGCCATTCGCCTTCGACGTGGTAGATGTCGTAGCCGGGGTACCGCAGGCGCGCGGTTTCATAGGTTTCGGTGCGCAGCGCGGGGCCGCGCGCGTCCAGCCAGGCGGGCCGGGGTCTGGGGTCTGTCAGGGTGTCTTCGGTGCCGGTCATCCGGGCCTTGCGACCGACCTTGGAAAAGCTGAGTTCGCGTTCGACCTCGGCGCTGGTGCTGTCGTCCTTGCGCCACCAGCGCAGCTCCACATGGGTGACGCGGCGGCCCGTCTTCAGCGGCGCCACCTCGACCACATAATCCGACAGGGCGTTGACCTCGGCCACCGCCGGGTCGATGGCGCGCAGCTTGAGGTTGGACCACGAGGTCAGCTTGCCACGCGACACCCCCAGAATACCGCGCAAATCATCCAGGGAAAATTTCTCGGAACTGCGATAGCGCAGGTTGCCGCGCTTCTGGATCATCTCGTACAGGGTCAGCGCGTATTTCGAACTGAGCGCGAACATCACCTCGCGCTGAAGCCGGGCGAACACCGTGCTGTCCTTGATGATCCGGCGCAGGCGTTGGGGGATTTCATATTCCAGCAGCCCGTCGCGCCGCGTGGTCTCGATGTTGCCGCCCAGCAGTTGCACCCGTTCGATGGCGTCTTCGCCGTCGCGGGTGACGCGCACCTTGACGATGGCCGACATCAGCCGCTCGATCGTTTCGCCCACGCGGTCGTTGGAATTGTGCGACCCGCGCAGATCGGATTTGGCGATGACATGGGTGACGGGCTTGTCGATCACATCCCAGGCGTTTTCCAGCAACTGGTTATAGATGCGCCGGTCGGCGAGGGTCAGCGGCGTGACCTCGACAAGGTCGACCAGCTCTCCGGGTTTGATGAGACTTTCGGCATTGGGCCGGGCCTCGATTGTGCGATAGGGTCTGGAGGAAGAAGGAGCCTGCGCCATTGTGTTACCTGCCTGCGCTTACTTTTGTAGTCTTTGGATGTAATTTATCTGAAAGGCGCCGGTCGGTCCAGCACCCAAAAGGTAAGGTTTGAATGCAGGGGCCGGTCAGGGCGATTCGGCGGCAGATAACGAATAAGCCAGTAAATCAAGGGGTTTGGTGACGCCCTGCGAGTCACCCGAAACGTAAGGATAAGGGTGTTCCCAATCTGTAAGCTTTGCCGCCCCAGGACGTATGGCCACCAGCCCCGAAGCGTAAGGCAAACGATCCCGCCAAGTAAGAATTGGTGAAAATTTCCCATTAATATCAAATCTCTGCCGCGTCTGAATCAAGAACACCAGAATCCTGAACAGCCGGGCAAGACGCAACAGCAACCCCGCCGGCAATCAGGGCCGGAAACCGTCACCCAAAGGCCCCTGCCACGAAGAAGGCTTACAAATCGGGGAATATGCCTTGAAAG
This sequence comes from Salipiger aestuarii, assembly GCF_003259905.1. Classification (GTDB taxonomy): domain Bacteria; phylum Pseudomonadota; class Alphaproteobacteria; order Rhodobacterales; family Rhodobacteraceae; genus Salipiger; species Salipiger aestuarii. The sequence goes on from NZ_QLMG01000008.1 coordinate 36,368, forward strand.
ACTGGTAAAAAGATCGGATCCCGGCGCAACAGCCCATGGTTTCCGGTGATTTCGTGGCCATACCGCGATTTCCGCTTTTTTTCGGGGTTTCCCGAAATATTCGCACTTGAGCCGGACCCGGCATGGCGCCATGATTCGACCAGATCCCAGGTTTCGAAGCTATCGAAACCGTCAGACAAGAGGATGCCATGGAGCAGTCCGCCCTACCCGCGGTTTCCCTTGACGAGCTTGACCGCCTTGCCACCCGCGCGTCGACCGTCATCAACCGGCTGCGCGATCGCCTTTATGCCCCCGGCACGCAAAAGACGCTGGATGTGCAGTTCAACGTCCGCCGTGCCGCGGAAATGGTCGGACGCAGCGAAAAGCTGATTCGCGATGCCGAAGGCGACGGCCGCCTGCCCGAACCGGAGAAGGACCCCCAGACCGGGCGGCGCACCGGCTACAGCCTTGCCGACGTGAACCGGATGCGCAGCGTGTTCGGCACCCTGCCCCATCGCGCGCCCAGTGATCCGGCGATGGTTCTGGCGATCCAGAACTTCAAGGGCGGCGTGGGCAAATCCACCACCGTCTGTCATCTGGCGCAGTATCTTGCGCTGAAGGGGTATCGCGTCTGCGTGATCGACTGCGACAGCCAGGCCTCGACCACGTCGATCTTCGGGCTGAATCCGGACATCGACGTGGATGAGGAAGAAGACACGCTTTATCCGTTCTTTCGCCACGGTGGCCCGCCGGATCTGTCCTATGCGCTGCGCTCGACCTACTGGCCCAACATCGCGCTGATCCCGGCGAACCTCGGGCTGTACGACGCGGAATACGAATTTGCCGCACGGATGGCGCGTGAACAGGCCTTTGTGCTGGACCGGCTGCGCGCGGGGATCGAAACCATCAAGGACCGGTTCGATGTCATCCTGCTGGACCCACCGCCCGCGCTGGGGATGCTGTCGCTGTCGGTGCTGCGCGCGGCCAATGCGCTGGTGATTCCGGCCCCGCCCAACAACATCGACTTTGGCTCGACGGCGCATTTTCTCAAGATGCTCAGCGCCACGCTGAACGAACTTGCCCGCGCCGGGGGCCCGCGTGACTATGCCTTTGTCAAGATCCTGGCAACCAAAATGAACGACGGCAAATCGGCGCATCTGGCGATCAAGCGGATGATGGATGCGGTGTTTCCGATGGACATGCTGCAAGCCGTGCTCAAGGACAGCGCGGAAATCGACAATGCGACGGCCAACCTCAGCACCGTCTATGAGCTGACCGGCACCGCGACCCGGACCGAGACGCACAAGCGCTGCCGCGCCTATCTGGATGCGGTGGGGCGCGAGGTTGAAATCCTGATCCGCAAGACCTGGCCAAGTCACCACGCACAGCTGCGCAAGGAGGGGCTGCTATGACCCGCAAGCACGACGCCATCTTCGACGATGTTCTGAGCGGCCTTGACGCGCCGTCCGCCCCGCGCGCCACGCCGGACCATGACGCGGGCAGCGCGCGGTTTCTGAAACGCTCGACCACCATCAGCGAACGGCTGGCCGGCGAGATCGAGGAAAAGACCCTGCGCTGGATCGACCCGGCCCGCTGCCGGATGTGGACACGTCACAACCGCGAATACGCGCTGCTGACCGAAGACAATTGCCGCGATCTGATCGACGGTATCCGCGCCCAGGGGCGGCAGGAATTTCCCGCCATCGTGCGCCCTGTGGATGACACGGATTACGATTACGAGGTGATCTGCGGCGCCCGTCGCCATTTCGCCGTCAGCTGGCTGCGCGCGCACAACTACACCCAGTTCCGCTATCTGATCGAAACCCGGACGCTGACCGACGAAGAAGCGTTCCGCCTGGCGGACATCGAAAACCGCGACCGTGAGGATATTTCGGATTACGAGCGCGCCATCGACTATGCCGATGCCGTCGCGCGCTATTACGGCGGCAAGCAAAAAGCGATGGCAGAGCGGCTGGAGGTCAGCCAGCCCTGGCTGTCGCGCTACCTGCAATTGGCGAAACTGCCCGACGTGGTGATCGCCGCCTTTGCCAATGTGCGCGAGATCCGCGAACGCAACGCGCGCGAGCTCAAGCCGCTGCTGGGGGATCCCGAAACCTGCGATGCGGTGCTGGATGCGGCCGCGTCCCTTGCCCGCCAGCAGCAGGCGGCGCGCGACGGCCAGGGCGCCTATGTCGATGCGGCGGCGGTGATGCGGCGGCTGACGCGTGCCGGGCGCCCTTCCCGCCCCGAGGTGCCCGTTGACCGCGCGGTGTTCGGCACGCCGGGCATCGCGGTGCAGACCAGGGGGCGCAAGGTCACGGTCAGCTTTGACGACGGCCTGACCCGCGACCAGCTGGAAGCCGCCTTTGCCCACTACCTGCAAAGCCGGTTCGACGGCTGAGGCCCCCCGGATTGCCCATGGGCAATTCCAGTCGCGTCCGCGCGCTCGGGGCATCGGACAAAATGTCCTGCATCCGCACGCCGCCGAATTAGTTCTGGACAGACTGGCCCAGGGCCGGGTTTTCCCGCAAGGGGGGCTGGCAGAGCGTCCCCGCCCCTGACACACTCCGGCCCGAAAGAACACGAAGGCGGTCCGCGCTGGTGGCATGGGGAGGGGATCGGCCCATGGTCGATATCTGGAACGGGGTGTCCCAGGCATTCTGGCTGATGGTGACGCTGGACAGCGCGCTGGTGGAAATCTCGCTGCGTTCACTGCGGGTGACGTTTACGGCGCTGCTGATCGCGTCCTGCATCGCCCTGCCCCTGGCCGCGTTTCTCGCGGTGCGCCGGTTTCGCTGGCGGCGTGGCATCATCGCCCTGCTCAATGCGCTGATGGGGTTGCCGCCGGTGGTGGTGGGGCTTGTGCTCTATGTGATCCTGTCGCGGTCCGGCCCGCTGGGGGTGCTGGGGCTGCTGTTCACGCCCACCGCCATGATTATCGCGCAGACGGTCATCATCGTGCCGCTGATCGCATCGGTGGCGCATCAGTCGATCCGCGAGCTTTGGGCCGAATACCACGATCTGCTGATTTCGATGAACGTGACCGAAGGCCAGAAGATCCGAACCCTGCTGTGGGATTCGCGCCGGGCGCTGCTGACGGCGGCGTTGGCGGGCTTTGGCCGCGCCATCGGCGAGGTCGGCGCGATCATGATCGTGGGCGGCAACATCGACCACGCGACGCGGGTGCTGACCACGGCCATCGCGCTGGAAACCGGCAAGGGCGATTTCGGTCTCGCGCTGGCGCTGGGGTTCGTGCTGATCGGGCTGGCGGTGGCGGTCAACCTGTCGATCCACTGGCTGGGCCGCACCGAACGCGGAGACCGCTGGTGAGCCGCCTTCTGCCTCTCGTCGCCAAGGCGGCCACCAGTCGCCGCGGCGGGCGCACCCTTGTCGGCCCGGTGGATCTGCGCATCGACGGGCCGGGCATCACCGTACTGATCGGGCCAAACGGTGCCGGCAAGACCAGCCTGCTGAACCTGCTGCACGGCACCGCGCGGCTGTCCGGGGGGCGCATCGACTGGGCCTGCCCGATCGACGAGGCCCGCCACGCACAGGCGTTCGTCTTTCAACGTCCGGTGATGTTGCGCCGCAGCGTGGTGGACAATATCGCCTATCCCCTGCGCATCCGTGGTGTGCCCCGGCGGGAGGCGCTGTCGCGGGCCGAAACCGCCGCGGCGCAGGTGGGCCTTGCGGGAATGCTGAACCGGGATGCGCCCCGGCTTTCGGGCGGCGAACAGCAAAAGCTCGCCCTTGCCCGCGCGCTTATCATCGCGCCCGATGTGCTGTTTCTGGACGAACCCTGCGCGTCGCTGGATGGCCGTGCGATGCGCGAGATAGAACAGATCCTGATACAGGCGCGTGCGTCCGGCAGGCGGCTGATCCTGTCGACGCACGACATGGGCCAGGCCCGGCGGCTTGGCGATGACGTGCTGTTTCTGCTGCGGGGCCGCTTGCATGACAGCGGCCCCGCAGCAGAATTTTTTGCCCGGCCCCGAACGTCCCGGGCGCGGGCTTTTTTACAAGGAGACATCGTGGAATGATACCGAAACTGATGCTGGGCGCCGCGCTTGTCGCGGGCGCCACGGCGGCGCAGGCTGCCGATGTGATGAAGATGGCGGTGACCACATCGTTCAACAATTCGGGTCTGGCCGAGGTGCTGCTGCCCGAGATCGCCAGGGATCTGGATCTTGAGGTTCAGTTGCTGGTGGTCGGCACCGGCCAGGCGATCAAGCTGGGCGAAGCTGGCGATGTCGATGCGATTCTGGTGCATTCGCGCCCCGCGGAAAACCGTTTCGTGGCGGAAGGCTACGGCACGCACCGCACCGAAATCATGTATAATGATTTCGTCTTCATTGGCCCGTCCGACGACCCGGCAGGCATCGCCGGTGATGCCACGGCGGTCGAGGCGCTGCAGGACATCGCCGCCGCCAAGGCCGATTTCGTCAGCCGGGGCGACGACAGCGGGACGCACAAAAAGGAACTGGCGCTGTGGCAGGAGGCCGGGCTTGATGCGGCAGGGTTTGGCGACTGGTACAACGCGGTGGGTTCCGGCATGGGCGCTGCGCTGAACACCGCGGCGGGGATGAATGGCTACATCCTGTCGGATCGGGCCAGCTGGCTGAATTTCGGCAACAAGGCCGATCTGGCGCTGTTGTTTGCGGGCGACCCGGTGCTTTTCAACCAGTACGCCTATCTGCCGGTGAACTCGGAAAGGCACGCCCATGTGCAGACGGACCTGGTCAACAAGCTGGAGGCATGGCTGGTGTCGGACCGCGCCAGGGATCTGATCGACAGCTATCGAATCGGCGGCGAACAGCTGTTCGTTTTCAACGCGGGCGCCAACTAGGCACATCCCGCGCGAAACCCAAAAGGCCGCGTCTCAGGGCGCGGCCTTTTGCCGGGGCGGATAAATTGCCCATGGGCAATTTCCTGGGTCAGTGCTCGTGCGGGTCGTCCAGCGATCCGTGCACGGCGAACAGATCCAGCTCGGCTGATTGCGGCTCGATCACCCGAAACGATTCGCGCACGCCCACGGCGCTAAGCTCGCGCGCCACGGTCAGCAGCGTGTTGGGCGCATGCCCGGCGCACAGGTCGACCATCTGAGACAGTTCTTCGGCGGCAACGGGGCGTGCCGCCTCGGTTGAGGGCGCGCCATAATAGGTGACGAAATGCGCCGCAAGCTTGTCTGTCAGGGCGTCCAGTTCGCCCGGTTCCACCTGTGTCACCGCGACAAATGTCACCCGGCCAAAGGTTTCCAGCCCCAGCCAGCCGTTGGCAAAGGCCTGGCGCGCCTTGCCCGCCAGGTCGGCTTCGGACCAGTCAGAAAATTCGAACCCACCCGACAGACACCATTCGCCGGTGCGCGCGGGGCTGGCAAAGACGCGCATGTCGCTTTCGTCGAAATGGATGGCGCGGGCAAGTTGCAGCGGGCCGGTCTGGTCGTGGGTCATGGCTGCTCCAGCAGAGTGGTGAGAGGGATAAGGTGGGTGTCTCCGGCGGCATCGCGCAGCAGCATGGCGAAATCTTCGTCGACGCCCAGAAAGCTGCCCGTCAGCGCGCCCTGCGTCACGGTTTCCCCCATCGCCTGCGCCAGGGCGCGCCAGTCCGAATGCAGCGCGCGCGGGCCGTCCTGTTCCCAGGTGTTGAGATGGTGCAGCGTGTGGCGCGCCCATGCTTCCACAAGGTGCGGGGGCATCACGTCCGGGCAGCCCTCGCCATAGAGCGTGGTCTGGTCAGGGGTGTCGCCGGGGCTGTCGGTTTCGGGCCACAGCGGCAGGGCAAGGCCGATCACCAGCCAGTCGGGCACCGCGTCGGGGTCGGGGTCCGACGCCATGGCGCGGAACCCGCCGCAACGCGCGCCGTTGAGGTAGATCGTGCCGTCCCAGCCCAGATGCACCGCGACTTCGGGCGGGGCCAGCGCGCCAAGCGCGTTCTGAAACCCGACGCCGCACAGCGGCAGCATCGCCATGGCGCGGCGCAGCGGCACCTCGGGGGCAAAGATCAGCGCCGCCTCCATCCGGTTCTGCCCGAACGCATAGGCGACCATGCCCGCATCGCAGCCCATGGTCGCCTTCATGCAGGCATGGGCAAAGGCATCAGCCGGGACCTCTTCGCCGTACATCAGCGGAGGAAAGCCAAGCGGGTCCGTCATGCCACGCCCTTTGCCACCAGATCGCGCGCGATGGCGTGGAATGCCTGCGCCTGGGGGCTGTCGGGCCGGCTGATCGCGATGGGGGCACCGCCGTCGGCGGCCAGGCGGATTTGCAGATCCAGCGGTACCTCGGCCAGCAGCGGAATGCCGAGCCTTGCGGCCTCGGCCGCGACGCCACCATGCCCAAAGACGTGTTCCTCGTGGCCGCAGGCGGAACAGATATGCGTGCTCATGTTTTCGATCATCCCGACGATGGGAACATGCAGTTGCTGGAACATGTCGATCCCCTTGCGGGCATCCAGCAGCGCCACGTCCTGCGGGGTCGACACGATCACCGCGCCATCGACCTTTGCCTTTTGCGCCAGCGTCATCTGCACGTCGCCGGTGCCGGGCGGCAGATCGACGATCAGCACATCCAGCGCGCCCCATTGCACCTGAGACAGCATCTGCTGAAGCGCGCCCATCAGCATCGGACCGCGCCAGACCACCGCCTGATCTTCGTTGGTCATCAACCCGATCGACATCATGGTGACACCGTGATTGCGCATCGGCAGGATGGTCTTGCCATCCGGGCTGGCGGGGCGGCCCGACACGCCAAGCATGCGCGGCTGGCTTGGCCCGTAGACATCCGCGTCCAGCAGCCCGACGCGGCGCCCCTGCTGCGCCAGCGCCACGGCAAGATTCGCGGCCACGGTGGATTTTCCGACGCCGCCCTTGCCGCTGGCGATGGCGAGGATCCGGTCGATCCCCGGCACCTTTTGCGGGCCCTTCGGTTCGGCGGCCCGCTGCGGTTTCAGATCGGGCGGAGGCGCCTTTTCCGTGTGTCCGGTCAACACGATCGACACCGAAGTGCAGCCGGGCAGGGCGCGCAGCAGCTCTTCGGCGCGGGTCTTGGCGGTGCCATAGGCGGTGGCGTGGGTCGGTGCGATTTCCAGCACGAAGCGCACCGCGCCGTCGCTGACATTCAGCGCCCGCATCACGCCGCTGGCGACGATGTCACCGCCGGCAACCGGGTCTTCGATGGTTTTCAGAACGGCCAGCACCGCATCGCGCGACAGGGGGGTGCCGGTCATTCCTTGTCTGCCTCGCCGCGTGTGATCTCTCCGGTCACCTCGTGGGTGAGGCCGAGTTCGGGGATGGTGATGACGGCGCGCACGGGAAACGGCCCGGCGTCAGGGGCATTGCGCATCGCCTCTTCGATGGCTTGTTGCGAGGTCACGCCGACCTGCTTGAGGAACTTGCGCATCGACATGTTGAAATCGTCGCTCATGGGGCTCTTCCTTGTGCGAAAGGTGTCAGTGGTCGCGCCGCCCGGACAGGTAGTCGTCGGTGGTGCGGGGGCGCGGGCGGTCGGGTCCGCCCAGAGGGTTGTCTGCGCTGTGATACTGCGCATTGATCCGGCAGTCATCGCACATCTGGATCATGCGCAGGCGGTCTCCGTCGAACATCGCGTGACCGCGCAGCTTGTCGGTGATCCGGTCAATGGTGGATTTCACCCCGAACAGTGTGCCGCATTCGACGCAAGGGAACGGTTCTTCCTCGTTCAGCACCGCCTGGGACAGGGCGGCGGCATCCAGATTCAGGCGCGGTTCCAGCGCGATGGCGTTCTCGGGGCAGACGGTGGCGCACAGCCCGCATTGCAGGCACGCGTCTTCCTGAAACCGCAGCTGCGGCAGATCGGGGTTGTCGCCAAGCGCGCCCGACGGGCACAGCGACACGCAGGACAGGCACAGGGTGCAGGCATCCTGATCGACCAGCACCGCGCCATAGGGCGCGCCCTGGGGCAGGGGCAGGGCGCCCTCGTCCGGGTGCAGCGCCCGCGCGGCCTGGCGGGCGATCTGGCGGCGGGTGCCCATGGGGCGCACCGGGGTTGCAACCGGAACGGGCGCGGGCGCGTCGTACAGCGCATCGCTCATCGCGTCGGGGTCCGGGGTCTCCAGCACCGCGATCCCTTCGGCGATGGCCGACGCCAGCGCGACCTGCGCCGTCAGCGCGTCGCGGTCGGCGCCCGGTCCGGGCAGCAGCGCGACCGACGCAAACCCGGCAGCGCGCGCGGCCAGTGCCTCGGCATGGCCAAAGGCGCCGATGACGGGCAGATCCAGCGGGATGACGTCGGCGGGCAGGCCGCGCCCGTGGCGGGCGGACAGACGGATCATCTCGGCGCCGTGGGCATCGTGGACCAGCAGACGGGGGGCGGTGCCTCCGGCGTCCAGATAGGTCTTGGCCAGCGTCTGCACCCGGCGCATGATCAGATCGACGGGCGGCGCGTCATAGCTGACCGCGCCCGACGGGCAGGCGGCGGAACAGGCGCCACAGCCGGCGCAGATCAGCGGGTCGATGCTGACGTGATCGCCGTCGGGGGTGATTGCTCCGGTGGGGCACAGGTCCAGACAGCGGGTGCAGCCGGTCTGCCCGGCGCGGGAATGGGCGCACAGCAGCGGTTCGGCGCGGATATACAGCGGCTTTTCGAAGGTGCCAACCAGATGCGACGCGGCCAGAACCGCCGCGCCGACGGCGGCGGGGCGGCCGGGATCGGCGCGCAGGTAGCCTTCACGCTTTTCATGGGCGGGAAACAGCGGCGGCGCGCGGCGCAGATCAAGGATGACGTCGCACTGGCTGCGTGCGCCGTCCCTGGGAGCGCCCAGGGACGGCGTGCGCCCGCCGGGTTCAACCTGTTGCAGCGCGTCGATGGCCAGTTCGAAATGCCCAAGCGCGCCGGTGGCGCGGCGCAGCTGCCCGACGATGATGTCGTAACCGGGACTGTCGGGAAGATCGGTGCCCACGTCCAGCAGCACGGTCACGCCCAGGAAGTCGCGCAGCTGTTCCGCCGCGGCGAGCGCATCGGCGGGGGCGCCCAGCACCAGGCACAGCCCGTGTGACACCACGTCCATCATCCGCTCGGGCGGCGCGGGCAGCAGCGCATCGGCGGCCAGGGCGGACATTTTGGGCAGTTTCGACGCGGGATCGGCGGACCATCCGGCCCGGTCGCGCAGGTCCAGAAGGGCAGGGGGCGCAACCTCCAGATCTTCGGCCATCGTCTCGAAACGGCGGGCTTCCTGGGTACAGCACAAGATCGTGTCCGACGCCACGTCCGAGGTCAGCGCCCGTGCCGCCCGGTCCGACTGGGTGGTGCAAAGCGCCGAACAGGGCGGCGCGACGTTCAGTCCGGTGGCCTGTGACAGGGCCTCGGCGTCAATCGACTGACTGCCCAGACAATCGCATGTAATCAATGTCTTGGCCATGTTGTTCCCCATTGGCTAAGGCCCCGCATGGGGCCGGTCTGGCGCTGGTCTATGTGCAGGCTATGCAGGTTCGAACCGGCTCGGCAACCGGGTTTCCGGTTTGGGCTGCCCGCGTCGGAAGGCCCCGAATCGGGGCGATTCGCAAGTCGCCGTTGCTCGGGTGGTGTGCCGCCAAATCCAGAGTGATTTTGTCGGGATGGACAAATTGTCCCTTTCTCCGCCGCGTCCGGATCGGCGCTGCCCATATCGTCCCCCGGTCAAGGGTTTTTGCACCCTTGCCACGGTTTTCCCTTTCGCGGGCCGTGCGAAGCCTTCAATTTGGGCGTCCAGCAAGGAGCCATCGTGACCGATCAAGACAGACCTTATCGGAACATGCCCATCGGCGTCGTGGTCAAGCGACAGCCGGGCGTCACCCGTTGGGCCAGGCACAGCTGGAAGGCGACGTCGATCCTGCCGGGCGCGCCGGATGCCGACTGGCGCGAACTGCGCCGCGCGGGCGACGTGGTGGAATTTCACGCCGGCACCGTGACGCTGGAACTGTTCGGCGCGGAAACCGAGGCCTATGTGCACGGCCTTGGCGCACAGGTGCCCTGCGTCTATGTGGTGATGCGCGCGACGACCGACGCCGCGCGCCCGTTCGAGGTGCTGCTGGTCACCGCGTCCCCTTACGAGGCGCAGGATTATTGCGACACCGGCGAAGAGCTGGTGGAAAAGGTCGCGATGACGCCGGGGCTGGAAGCCTGGGTGCGCGATTTCGTCGAACGGTTTCACGAGGACGAGGAATTCATCAAGCGCCGGCGCCACCGCGAGCGGACCGACAAGGTCGAGGACGGTATCGGCGATCCGCGCATCGGCGGGGCGGGCGATGTGTACGCCTCGCCCGCGCTGCAACGCAGGCGTCTGTCATGAGCGGATTCTGGGCCCGCCGCCGCGAGGCTGTCGCCGCCGAAACCCGCGCCGAATCCGCAGCGCGGGAGGACGCCGCCCGCTCCCGGACAGAGGCCGAGCTGGAAGCGCGCAGCGACGAAGACCTGCTGGCCGAACTGAACCTGCCGGAACCCGAAACCCTGGTGGGCGGCGAGGACCTGCGCCGCTTTCTGGCGGCGCAGCTGCCCCAGCGGCTGAAACGCCGGGCGTTGCGGGCGTTGTGGCGCAGCAACCCGGTGCTGGCCTGCCTTGACGGGCTGAACGATTACGAAGACGATTTCACCGACGCCGCCGTGGCGCAGGGCGCGGTAACGACGCTGTACCAGGTGGGCCGGGGCTTTGCCGAACGGGTGCAGGAGGTGGCGGAAAAACTGCCCGGACCCGACGCCGCATCCGACCCCGTCGCCATGGTCGAAGCCGCGCCCGCCCCGCTGCCGGATCCGCCCGCCCGGATCGCCGCCGCACCCGAGCCCGCGCCCGGGACGGATGCGGAGACGGAACAAGACGCCCCCCTGCCGCCCCGGCTGCGCCGGATGCAATTCCAGTTCGACCCCGAAGGCCCCGCATGACCGAACCCGCCCCCCAACCCGTTCCCGTCGCCGAAGAAGACCGGCTGCGCGCGGATCTTTACAATTTTCTGGGCCTGCTGCTCAGCGCGCCGCCCGATGGCCTGTTGCTGGACCAGACCGCCGGGCTTGACGGCGATGCCAGCGAGCTGGGGCAGGGCATCGCCACGCTGGCGAAACTGGCCCGCCTGACCCGTCCCGCCACGGTGCAAAGCGAATTCAACCGGCTGTTCATCGGGCTGGGGCGGGGCGAGCTGCTGCCCTATGCCAGCTACTATCTGACCGGGTTCCTGAATGAAAAGCCGCTGGCGGCGCTGCGTCGGGATATGCTGGCGCGCGGGCTTGCGCGGGCCGAAACCGTGTTCGAACCCGAAGACAACATCGCGTCGCTGATGGAAATGATGGGCGCGATGATCGTGGGGCGGTTCGGCCCCCCGGCCAGCCTGGATCAGCAGAAGGGCTTTTTCAACAAACACATCGCACCCTGGGCGGCGCATTTCTTTGCCGATCTGGAGGGCGCGAAGAATTCGGTGTTCTATGTGCCCGTGGGCACGGTGGGGCGCTGCTTCATGCAGATCGAAACCGAAAGCTTTCGCATGAGCGCGGGCTAGGCCCCGCGATCACCCGGCGCCCCGCGCGCCATCACCGAGAGCAACCAGCAAGGGAGGACTCTCATGACCGGAAAGACCGAAGGCGCCAACAAGGCGCGCCGCGATTTCCTGAAACTGGCCGGCACCGCCGCGCCCGCGGCGGCGCTTGCCGTGACAAGCGCGGGCTCGCAGGCCAACGCGGCTCCGGCCGACCCCGATCTGTCGTCGGACAAGATGCAGGACACGGCGCACACCCGCGCCTATTACGCCTCGGCCCGATTCTAAGGCCCTGAAAATCGCCGGCCCGGCCATCGGACCGACACCCAAGACCCGGCACGTTGCGACTGGTTGCGAAACGCCCGACTGCACGCGCCACCCCAAACAGCCACCAAGAGGCAGGGCCCAGTTCCTGCTTTCAGGGAGTGAGAACCATGTTGAGGAAAAAGACCAACGGGGTTGCGAGACGCCCCCAGCGGACAAGTATCCTGTCGGACGTGGCCAATGCCTCGGTCGATCGCCGCGCGTTCCTGCGCGGGTCGGGGCTGGCCATCGGCGGCCTTGCCGCCATCGCCGCGACAGGCGGCACCGTGCAGCAGGCCAGCGCGGCCACCGCGGTTTCGGGAGACATCGAAGTCAGAAAATCCGTCTGCACCCATTGTTCCGTGGGCTGCACCGTCATCGCCGAGGTACAGGGCGGTGTCTGGATCGGGCAGGAACCCGGCTGGGACAGCCCGTTCAACCTGGGCGCCCATTGCGCCAAGGGGGCCTCGGTGCGTGAACACGCGCACGGCGAACGGCGGCTGAAATACCCGATGAAGAAGGTCGGCGGCGAATGGCAGCGCATCAGCTGGGCGCAGGCCATTGACGAAATCGGCGACCAGATGCTGGCGATCCGCGAAGAAAGCGGCCCCGATTCCGTCTACTGGCTGGGCAGCGCCAAGCATTCGAACGAACAGGCCTATCTGTTCCGCAAATTCGCTGCCTATTGGGGCACCAACAACGTCGACCACCAGGCGCGGATCTGTCATTCGACCACCGTTGCGGGCGTTGCGAACACATGGGGCTACGGCGCCATGACCAACAGTTACAACGACATCCACAACAGCCGGTCGATCTTTATCATCGGGGGCAACCCGGCCGAGGCGCATCCGGTGTCGCTTCAGCACGTGCTGAAAGCCAAGGAACAGAACAACGCACCGCTGATCGTCTGCGATCCGCGATTCACCCGCACCGCGGCGCACGCCGACGAATTTGTGCGGATGCGGCCCGGTTCGGACGTGGCGCTGGTCTGGGGCATCCTGTGGCATATCCTTGAAAACGGCTGGGAAGATCAGGAATTCATCCGCACCCGCGTCTGGGGCATGGATGACATCCGCACCGAGGTCGCCCGCTGGACCCCCGATGAGGTCGAGCGCGTCACCGGCGTGCCGGAATCCCAGCTGCATCGCGTGGCCCGCACGCTGGCCAACAACCGCCCCGGCACCCTGATCTGGTGCATGGGTGGCACGCAGCACACCAACGGCAACAACAACACCCGCGCCTATTGCATCCTTCAGCTTGCGCTGGGAAACATGGGCACCGCGGGTGGCGGCACCAACATCTTCCGCGGCCACGACAACGTGCAGGGCGCGACCGACCTTGGCGTTCTGGCCGACACGCTGCCGGGTTACTACGGCCTGACGGCGGGCGCCTGGGCGCATTGGGCGCGGGTCTGGGAAGAAGACCTTGACTGGCTCAAGGGCCGCTTTGCCACGATGAAGGGCAAGGATGGCAAGGACAAGGCCATGATGGGCCTGTCCGGCATCACCGTGTCGCGCTGGATTGACGGGGTTCTTGAAGCGAAAGAGAACATCGAACAGCCCGACAACACCCGCGCGATGGTGTTCTGGGGCCACGCGCCGAACTCGCAGACCCGCCTCAAGGAAATGAAGACGGCGATGGAAAAGCTCGACCTTCTGGTCGTGGTCGATCCGTACCCGACGGTTTCTGCGGTGATGAACGACCGCACCGATGGCGTGTACCTGCTTCCGGCGGCGACGCAGTTCGAAACGCGCGGCTCGGTCACGGCGTCGAACCGGTCGCTGCAGTGGCGCGAACAGGTGGTGGACCCGCTGTTCGAATCGCTGCCCGACCACGTCATCATGACCAAGTTCGCGAAAAAGTTCGGCTTTGCCGACCGGATGCTGCGCAACATCGAGATGGAGGATGACGAGACCCCCAGCGTCGAAAGCATCACCCGCGAATTCAACCGCGGCATGTGGACCATCGGCTACACCGGGCAAAGCCCGGAGCGCATGAAGATGCACATGCAGAACCAGCACACGTTCGACAAGACCACGCTGCGCGCCAATGGCGGCCCCGCCGACGGCGATTTCTACGGCCTGCCCTGGCCCGCCTGGGGCACACCGGAGATGAACCACCCCGGCTCGGCCAACCTGTACGATCTGTCGCTGCCCGTGGCCAAAGGCGGTCTGCCGTTCCGCGCCCGCTTTGGCGTGGAACGCGACGGGGAAAACCTGCTGGCCGAAGGCACCTACACCGTGGGGTCGGAAATTCAGGATGGTTACCCTGAATTCACCATGCAGATGCTGATCGACCTTGGCTGGGACAGCGATCTGACCGCATATGAACGCGGCATGATCGAATATGTGGCCGGCTATCTCGAAGCCCGGCCCGAGACCAAAACCGAGGTCGGCGAACAGACGTTGACCGGGCCGTACCCGTCGGACTGGACCGACAAGATCGGCGGCGTCAACTGGAAGACGGACCTGTCCGGCGGCATCCAGCGGGTGGCAATCCTGCATGGCTGCGCGCCCTACGGCAATGCCAAGGCCCGCTGCGTGGTCTGGACCTTCCCCGACCCGGTGCCCGTTCACCGCGAGCCGCTTTATACCAGTCGGCGCGATCTGGTGCAGGATTACCCGACCTATGACGACCGCACGTTCTGGCGGGTGCCGACGCTGTACGCGTCGATCCAGAAGAACGACTTCTCGAAGGACTATCCGATCATCCTTACATCCGGCCGTCTGGTCGAATACGAGGGTGGCGGCGATGAAACCCGGTCCAACCCCTGGCTGGCCGAGCTTCAGCAGAACATGTTCATCGAGATCAATCCCCGCGACGCCAACAACCTTGGGGTGCGCGACGGTTCCAATGTCTGGGTCGAAGGCCCCGAGGGCGGCAGGGTTCGCGTCATGGCCATGGTCACCGAACGGGTGGGCGAGGGCGTCGCCTTCATGCCCTTCCACTTCGGCGGCTACATGGAAGGCAAGGACCTGCGGGACAAATACCCCGATGGCGCCGATCCGATCGTGCTGGGGGAATCCACCAACACGGCGCAGACCTACGGCTATGACTCGGTGACGATGATGCAAGAGACCAAAGCGACTCTTTGCAAGATCATGCCAGCGTAAGGAGACCATATATGGCACGCGCGAAATTTCTCTGCGACGCCGAACGCTGCATCGAATGCAACGCCTGCGTCACCGCCTGCAAGAACGAACACGAGGTGCCCTGGGGCATCAACCGCCGCCGGGTGGTGACCATCGAAGACGGCAAACCGGGCGAACGCTCGATTTCCGTCGCCTGCATGCATTGCTCGGATGCGCCCTGCATGGCGGTCTGTCCGGTGGATTGCTTCTACCAGACCGACGAAGGCGTGGTTCTGCATTCCAAGGACCTGTGCATCGGCTGCGGCTACTGCTTTTACGCCTGCCCGTTCGGCGCGCCGCAGTACCCGCAGGCGGGCAACTTCGGCTCTCGCGGCAAGATGGACAAATGCACCTTCTGCGCCGGTGGCCCCGAGGAAAACGGCTCTGAGGCGGAATTCCGCAAATACGGCCGCAACCGGATCGCCGAGGGCAAGCTGCCGATCTGCGCCGAGATGTGTTCGACCAAGGCCCTGCTCGCCGGGGACGGCGACATGGTGTCCGCGATCTACCGCGAGCGCGTTGTGGCGCGCGGGTTCGGGTCGGGCGCCTGGGGCTGGGGCACGGCCTATGAAAAGAAGGCTCCGTAAGCCTTCGACCGGGGGGCGTCCGTCGCCCCCTGTGCGCCGCGCGACAGGGCGCTATCTGCCGTATCAGGGCGGCGGCGACACGTCTCGCCGTTGCCGCGAATTTCACAGCGCCGAGGTCCGGCCCACCGGACCCGCGCCGTTCCGAACGACATGCCAGGGAGCTTCCCATGCTGCGCCATCTGATGGCTCTACTCACCCTTACTCTGCTGGCGTTGCCGATGACGGCACCCGCGCAGACCGACCCGACGTCGGAGGCGCCCATCGCCGGCACCAGCGTTGACGATTCCCCCGCGACAAGCACGGGGCGCCAGACGCTGGAAGACATCCTCGCGCGACAGCGCGGCGAAGACCCCGCCAACCCCGTGCGCAGCCATGACCTTGGCGGCGATGCGTTGCAGGCACCAGGCATGGGGCCGCTGGGGGCGTCGTCGGATTCCGACATCTGGCGTCAGATCCGGTTCAACGACGGCGACATCCGCAATTCGACGCTGAACCCCAACGGCGACGTGCTGATCCAGACGGGGGGCATGTGGTGGGAAGAGCTGCGCAAGGGGCCGCTGCGCACCTATGGCGGCTGGCTGCTGCTGGGCACCATTGCCGTGCTCGCGGTGTTCTACCTGATCCGTGGGCGCATCCGCATCGACGGCGGCAAGACCGGCACCCTGGTGCTGCGCTTCAAGTTCGTCGAACGCATGGCGCATTGGGTGCTGGCGGGGTCGTTCATCCTGCTCGGCTTTACCGGGCTGTTCACGCTGTTCGGGCGCAAATACCTGATCCCGGCCTTTGGCCATGAATTCAACTCGGTGCTGCTGACCGGATCGAAGTTCATCCATAACAACGTCAGCTGGGCCTTCATGATCGCGCTGGCGATGGTGTTCGTGATGTGGGTCTGGCACAATATTCCCGACAAGACCGACATCATCTGGTTCAAGCAGGCCGGCGGCATCATCGGCAACAAGCACCCGCCCGCCAGGAAATTCAACGCCGGGCAGAAAATCATCTTCTGGTCGGTGATCGTGCTGGGGGTCTCGGTGTCCGCCTCGGGGATTTCGCTGCTGTTCCCGTTCGAGCTGCCGCTGTTTTCGCATAGCTTCGATGTGCTGAACGGTTGGGGCGTTCCGGGCTGGTTCGGGTTCGATGCGCTTCCGGTGAACCTTGCCCCCCAGGAAGAAATGCAGTTCGCGCAGCTGTGGCACGCGATCGTGGCGTTCCTGATGATGGCGGTGATCCTTGGGCATATCTACATCGGCACGCTGGGCATGGAAGGCGCCTATGATGCCATGGGCTCGGGGCTTGTGGATGAAAACTGGGCGCACCAGCACCATTCGCTGTGGCTGGAACATCTTCAGGAAGAAAAGCCGGGCAAGATCCGGCCCGATCCCGCCGAGTAACCCGCGACGCCTCGGAAAGGCCCCGGCGCGGGCCTTTCGCCACGCCCCACAACGACTATGTCCCCTCAAGGAGGGTGTTTTCATGAAAGCCATGCTCAGCGGGTTCGCCGCCATCGTCATCATCGGCGTCGGCGCGTATTTCACGCTTGAATCGCTGGGGTTCTCCTCGCAAGAGGTGTATTCCAGCCCGAACGCAAGGGTCGACTGACACGAAGGCGGCGATGACCGACAAGGACGATTACGGCGGGAAACTGGGCGGCGCGTCGATCCTTGTGGTCGATGACGAACCGGGAATGCGCAATTTCCTGACCAAGATCCTTGGGCCGCGAGTCAAGCGCGTCGAACAGGCGGCATCCCCCGGCGAGGCGTCGCGCAAGCTGGATGACAGCCATTTCGACCTTGTGATCGTTGACAATGTCATGCCCGGACGCACCGGATTGCAATGGCTTGAGGAACAGCGCCGCATGGGGCTGTTCGCCGAAACCATCCTGATGACCGCCTATGCGGATCTGGACACCGTGATTGCCGCGCTGCGGGTCGGGGTCGGGGATTTCGTGCTGAAACCGTTTCGTGCCAATCAGATCCTCGGGGCGGCGGCGCGGGCGCTCGACCGGCGCGTGCTGCGGCGCGACAACACGCTGTTGCGGCGCGAATTGCACGCGGGCGGCAGCGGCGCGGGCAAGCTGCTGGGCCGATCCGATGCCATGGCGGCGGTGCGCGCGATGCTGGCAAAGCTCGCCCCCTTGCCGACGCCGGTTCTGCTCACGGGCGCCAGCGGCACGGGCAAGGAACTGGCCGCGCGCCACCTGCATCGGCTTTCGGCGCGGTGCGACAAGCCGTTCGTGGCGGTCAACTGCGCCGCCATCGCACCCGACCGCATCGTGCCCGAACTGTTCGGCACGGTCGAAGGACGCGACCGCCCCGCGCCGGGACTGTTGCTGCTGGCCGACGGCGGCACGCTGTTTCTGGACGAGGTGGCGCAGATGCCCGAACCGCTTCAGGCGGCGCTGCTGCGCGTGCTCGAAGACCTGCGCCTGCGCCCCGAGGGCGGCGAACGCGAGATCCCGCTTGACCTGCGCTTTGTCTTTGCCACCAACGCCGATTTGCCCGCCGCGGTCGAGGCCGGGACCTTCCGCGCCGATCTTTATCACCGCATCAACGTGATGCGCATCGAAATGCCCGCGCTGCGGGATCGGTCCGAAGACATCGTCGATCTTGCGGCGCTGTTCCTGTCGCAGTTTCAGGCGTCATTGGGGATGTCGGGTCTGGAGCTGAACGAGGAAACGCTGCTGAAGCTGCGCCGCTACGACTGGCCCGGCAATGTGCGCGAATTGAAGAACCTGATCGAACGCTCGGTGATCCTGGGGGAATTTCCCGATGAATTCGCCGGGCAGGGCAGCGTGACCGGCGTGCAGGCCATCGAAAGCCTGGATCTGGTGATGCAGCGCCACATCATGCATATCCTGGCGCAATGCAAGGGCAACCGGGCCGAGGCCGCCCGCCGCCTTGGTGTGTCGCGCAAGACCGTTGATCGCAAGATGGCGCTCTGGTCGCAGGACTAGCACTCGGCCGCTGTCGCGGATGATGTCGCGCGCGTCACCGCCGGGTCAGGCGCCGTTCAAGCTGTACCAGCGCGTCATGAATCAGCACGGCGAACAGCCCGACGACAAGCCCGCCTTGCACCACATAGGCGGTGTTGCTGGTCAGAAGCCCGGCGATAATCACCTCGCCCAGCGTGCGCGCCGCGACGGTCGACCCGATGGTCGCGGTGCCAAGCGCGATCACCACCGACAGCCGGACGCCGGCAAGGATCACCGGCAACGCCAGCGGAATCTCGACCCGCCGCAGCTGACGCCAGCGGCTGAACCCCATGCCCCGCGCGGCGTCGAGCGTTGCCGGAGGCAGGGCGGTCAGACCGGCCATGGCGTTTTCGAAGATCGGCAGCAGCCCGTACAGAAACAGCGCCACCAGCGTCGGACCCGCGCCAAAGCCCATGACCGGCACGGCCAGCGCCAGCACCGCGACGGGCGGAAAGGTTTGGCCCAGGTTGGTGACGGTGCGCGCCAGCGGGCGGAACGCCGCGCCGAAGGGCCGCGTCACCAGCACCGCAAGCGTCACCGCCACCGCCGTCGCGGCAAGCGACGACAGCGCGACCAGGCCCAGATGGCTGAGCGACAGCGACAGCAGCGAGGCGCGTTCATAGATCACCGGACCGTCCGGGGGGGCGAGCGGCGCCAGCAGGGGCGTCGCCAGTTCCGGGCGCAGCACCAGCGTCAGCAACAGCACGACCAGCCCGGCGCGAAGCAGTGTCGCGGCTTTCATCCGTGGCCCCCGACGCGCGCGCGGATGGCATCCAGCGTGACATGTGCAGGCGACGCGCCGACCACCGGCAACGCGCTGCGCCCGGTCCAAAGACAGGCGGACAGCGCGTCGCGCAGGGTGGCATCGGCGGGAAGGGGAGGGCCGTCGGCGGCTCCGTCCTCGGCGATTTCGGTCACGGGGATCAGCGACAGTAGGCGCAGCGGTCGGTCGGCCTCTCCGACCATTTCCGCGACAAACGGCGTGGCGGGGGTGGCGATGATGTCCGCGGGGGGGCCGTGTTGCACCAGCTTGCCCGCATCCATCACCGCGATACGGTCGGCAAGGCGGATCGCTTCTTCCATGTCGTGGGTGACAAGCATGATCGTGGACCCCAGCGCGCGCTGAATGCGCCGCAGATCGTCCTGCGCACGGGCGCGAATGATCGGATCGAGCGCGCCGAAGGGTTCGTCCATCAGCAACAGATCGGGGCGCGAGGCCAGCGCGCGGGCCACCCCGACACGCTGTTGCTGACCCCCCGACAGGTCCGACGGATAACGGTCGCGAAACTCGTCGGGGGCCATCGAGAACAGATCCAGCAATTCGTCGACGCGGGCGCGGATCTTGTCCGGCGACCAGCCCAGCAACTGCGGCACCGCGCCGATGTTGCGCGCCACGCTGTGGTGGGGAAACAGCCCATGACCCTGGATCGCATAGCCGATCCGGCGGCGCAGCAGGTGCGGCTTGATCGCGCTGGTCGGGGTGCCGTTGATGCGGACCTCGCCTTTGCTGGGCTCGACCAGTCGGTTTATCATCCGCAACAGGGTGGTCTTGCCGGACCCGGAGGTGCCGACAATGGCGGTGATGGTCCCGGTCTGCGCGGTCATCGACACGGCGTCCACGGCGGTGGTGTCGCCGTAGCGTTTTGTTATGCCGTCAATTTCTATCATGCGCGGCCTTTCGGGCGGGACAGGTCGACCAGGATATCCATCACGATGGCGGCGACCATCGCCAAAAGCACCGTGGGCAGCGCGCCCAGCAGGATCAGATCCGTGGCGGTCTGGTTCAGCCCCTGAAAGACGAAACTGCCATAGCCACCGCCGCCGATCAGCCCGGCGATCACCGCCAGCCCGATGTTCTGCACCAGCACGATGCGCAGCCCCGTCAGCAGGATCGGCAGGCCCAGCGGCAGTTCGACCCGGTAGAGCCGCTGCGGCGGCGTCATGCCCATGCCGCGTGCGGCCTCATTGGCGGGCGGCGGGACTGACGCCAGTCCTGCCACGGTATTGCCCACCACGGGCAGCAGTGAATACAGCACCAGCGCGATGAAGGCGGGGGCGAACCCGATGCCCGCGATGCCGATGGCCCGTGCGGCGGGCAGCGTGGCCGCAAGCCAGGACAGAAGCGGGATCATGATGCCGAACATCGCAAGCGACGGAACGGTCTGCAAAAAGCTCAGCAGCGGCAATATCGCGCCGCGCAGACCCGCCCGGCGGTGGCACAAAAGGCCCAGAGGAAACCCGATCAGCGCGGCGGTCGCCAAAGAGCCAAAGGCCAGCGCAAGATGGCGCAGCGTCGCCGCCACGAAGGCGTCGCTGCGGCCCGCGAATTCCTGCGCGACCGACAGATCCGCCAGCGCGCCGGACCCAAGCAGGATCGCAAGCCCGCCCAGCCCCAGCCCAAGCAGGCCCGCCCGCGCGGCGGGGCCGGGGTTCAGCTGCGCCAGAGCATCGGCCATCAGCAGCACGAACACCGCCAGCAGCCCCCAGAATCCGGCGCCGGGCGACACCCGCGCATATTGGTCCGCGCCCTCCAGCAGCGACGGCCCGCCGGCGGCCAGCAGCCAGACCGCCCCCGCCAGGCCCAGAACCGCGCCACCAAGGCGCAGCCGGGGCAGCGCGCGCACCAGCCCCAGCATCAGCCCCACGCCGATGGCCAGCAGCCCCGGCAGACCGGCCGCCATCGGGGCAACCGCCCAGGGCGCGACGCCCTCGCCGGCCACGATGCGATTGGCCGCGAGCGTCATGAACGGCGCCAGCAGAAGCGCCAGCCCGGTCAGGGCAAACGCGACCCCCGGCGCCGACACCGCGGCCGTCCTGTCCGCCGCGAGGTCGATCAGTCCAGCACCCCGGCGGTTGTCAGGTAATCGCGGGCGACCGCCTCGGCGGGTTCGCCGCCCACCTGGATGCGCCCGTTCAGCGCCTGAAGCGTCTGCATGTCGAGGTTCGCGAAGATCGGGTTCAGGATGTCGGGCACCGACGGGTATTGCTCAAGCACGTCGGCGCGGATGATGGGGGCGGGTTCATAGACCGGCTGCACGCCCTTGTCGTCTTGCATCACCACAAGGCCCGTCGCGCCGACGCCGCCGTCGGTGCCATAGACCATCGCGGCGTTCACGCCCGACGTGCCGCGCGCGGCGGCCTGAATGGTGGCCGCCGTGTCGCCGCCCGACAGGATCACCGTCTGGTTCTGCGCAAGGACAAAGCCGTAGGCGGTCTCCATCGCGGGCAGCACCGCGGGCGACGACACGAATTCCGTCGAAGCGGCCAGTTTGACATCGCCCCCCGCCGCCACCCAGGTACCGAAATCGGTCATGGTGGTCAGGTCGTTTTCGGTCGCGACCGGCCCGGTGACGGCGATCGCCCAGGTGTTGTTCGCCGGGGCGGAGTCCAGCCAGGTGATGCCGTTTTCCGCGTCAAGTTCGGCGGCGCGCGCATGCGCGGCGGCGGCATCCTTCCAGACGTCGCTATCGGCCTCGTTGAAAAAGAATGCGGCGTTGCCGGTGTATTCTGGATAGATGTCGATCTGCCCGGCCAGGATCGCCTCGCGCACCACCTGGGTGCCGCCCAGTTGCAGGCGCCGTTCCACGGGCAGACCGGCGTTTTCCAGCGACAGCGCGATGATGTTGCCCAGCAGCCCGCCTTCGGTATCGATCTTGGACGAGACGACGATGTCGGCCTGCGCGGTGCCGGCCATCGCTGCGAGAAGGGTGCCAGTGGCGAGAATGAATCTGGTCATGGAACGGTCTGCTTTCCTGTCAGGTCGCGGTGATTTCGCGGTCATGGGGCGATACGTGGACAAGAGTATAGGTGGGCTGGCGCGTGCGGAAAGAACTTTTCCGCCCCCGCCTCCGCAAGCCGGGGCGCCCCGTGCGCCGACCGGTCGGATGCCGGTTGCCCCCGGCCCCCCACGGCGCCGGCCACAGGAGTTTCGGAACCATCGGGCAAGGACATGGTTTGGTGCATAAGGTGGCCGACGTGGCCGCAGGATCTGCCCGAAACCGTCATCCGGGCGGCACGACAACGAAGGAGGCGCGCAATGTCTCGCCAAGCAGACGGTCCGAACGACCGGGCCAAAGACGATCAGGTCGAGAAGGATCAGGACCAGGCAGACCCGGTCCGCGCGGTCCGCTCTGATCTTGCCGAACCCAGCCGTCCCCACGGATACCACGGGGTGCGCCAGCCCATCGAAGCGGACCCGCCAGCAACCTCTGGCGACGGGCCCGCAAGCGACGATGCGCTTGCCAGTCTCGTGTCCGGGGCCTTGAAATCGGACGGACGGCTGGCGGATCAGGCGATACGCGTCGCGTGTGCCCGCGGCGTCGTCACCCTGTCCGGCGAGGTCGCTCTGGAATTTCAACGCACGCTGGCGGCGGCTGTGGTAGAGGCTCTGCCCCAGGTGCTGCTGGTCGAAAACCGGCTGCGCGCGCGCGAGGTCGCCGCCGAGGTGCCCGGCACGCGGCCGTCGGACGATGCGCTCCCTCCCGGCGCGCCGACTGCCTCCGCCCGTAAATCCGGACCTTCCGACCGATAGCCCGGCGGCGCAACGCTGCGCGGATCATATCGCGCCACAGCCCCCGCCTGGAGGAGACAGCCCATGTCCGTGACGGAACGAGACGCCGAACTCGTCTATGCCATCACCCATCGCGGCACCGTTCCCGAACCGCCCGAATGGTGGCGCGGAGCGGTGTTCTACGAAGTCTACACCCATTCGTTCAACGACACCTCGGGCAATGGCTGCGGCGACATACGGGGTGTCACCGAAAAGCTGCCCTATATCCGGGATCTGGGGGTGGACGGGTTGTGGCTGACGCCGTTCTATCCGTCGCCGCAGAACGACAACGGCTACGATGTCAGCGATTTCCAGGGCGTCCATCCGCCACTGGGCAAGGTCGAACATGTGCAGGCCCTGATCGACTCCGCGCATGCGCTTGATCTCAAGATCATGTTCGATTTCATCGCCGGGCACACGTCGGACCAACACCCGTGGTTCGCCGAAAGCGCGGCGTCGCGCGACAATGACAAGGCCGACTGGTACGTCTGGGCCGATCCGGCCCCGGATGGCGGCCCCCCCAACAACTGGATAAGCTCGTTCGGCGGACGGGCCTGGCGCTGGGTGCCGCAGCGGGCGCAATATTGCTACCGACCGTTCCTGGACAGCCAGCCGGCGCTGAACCTGCGCAACCAGCAGGTGATGGCCGAAGTGCTGGACAACATGCGGTTCTGGCTGGACATGGGGCTGGACGGGTTCCGCCTGGACGCGATCCAGTGCCTGAGCCATGACAGCGACCTGCGGTCGAACCCGCCCGCGCGCGCGACCGAAAACCCGTCGGTCGGCGGTGGTCCCAACAACCCGTTCAAGCAACAGATCCACCTGTTCGACCGGGACGTGCCCGAAGCCATTCCCATCCTGCATGAGCTGCGCCGGGTGGCCAATGAATACGATCCGCCGCGCGTGCTGATCGGGGAACTGGCCGATGTCGACAGCTCGCGCCTCGCGCCGAAATATACCGTCGACAACGATCGGCTGCACGCGGTTTATGACTTCGATCTGATAAACCGCGCCGATACCTTGCGCGACTGGACGTCGATGCTGAACCTGCGCTCGCGCTACCTGATGCCGGGGTCCAGCCTGAACGTGTTCACCAACCACGACTCGCCGCGCGCGGTGTCCAACCTGATGCCCAAGGCATGCAAAGCCGGGCGCGCGGCAGAGGCGGCAAAGGTGCTGTTGTTCCTGCAAGCCACGCTGATGGGCGGCGCCATCCTGTTCCAGGGCGAAGAGCTGGGCCTGCAACAGCCGCACATCCCGTTCGATGAAATCCAGGACCCCTGGGCCAAGGCGCTCTGGCCGGATTTCGAAGGCCGCGATGGCGTGCGCTGCCCGCTGCCCTGGACGCGCGATGCGCCCAATTGCGGCTTTTCCACCGCCGACGATCCCTGGCTGAAGGTGCCCGACGCGCACCGCGATATGGCGGTCGACGTGCAGGAAAATGATCCCGATTCCGTGCTGCATTTCACCCGCAAGCTGCTGCGCTGGCGGCGCACGCTGCCGATGTTCAGAACTGCCTCCGAGCGGATCCTTGCGGACACGCCCAGCAAGGTGATCGCCTTCGAGCGGGAAAAGGCGGGCGACAGCCTGATCTGTGCGGTGAATTTCGACATGACCCCGGCGCAGGTGACGCTGCCCAGATCGTCGCTGCAACCGCAGTTTTCATCCGGCGACATCACTTTGCAACAAGACCGCCTGGCCCTTGGTCCGCTCGCCCTGATCGCGCTCGCCTGAGCGCCCTCTTCGACACAAAAGGAGCAGACAGCATGACCGCTCTTGCCGCATCCCCCCAACCGGCGCCCGATACCGCATCCGAACGCACCGAACGCTGGTGGCATCGCGCCACCGGCTATCAGGTTTACCCGCGCAGTTTCGCCGACAGCAACGGCGACGGGATGGGCGACATTCCCGGCGTTATTTCCAAACTCGGGCACCTGTCGGACCTTGGCATCGGGTTCATCTGGCTGTCGCCGGTCTATGCCTCGCCGATGATCGACAACGGCTATGACATCGCGGATTATCGTAATATCGCCCCGGAATTCGGCACGCTGGACGACATGGACCGCCTGATCGCCGAAGCCCGCGAACGCGGCATCGGTATCGTGATGGACCTGGTGGTCAACCATTCGTCGTCGCTGCACCATTGGTTCCAGGCGGCGCGCGCCGCGCGCGACTGCCCCGAGCACGATTATTACATCTGGCGCGACCCGGCCCCGGACGGCGGCCCGCCCGACGATGCGCGCGCCGCGTTCGGCGGCCCGGCCTGGACGTTTGTACCCGAGGTGGGGCAGTATTATTTCCACTTCTTCAGCCCAGCCCAGCCCGATCTGAACTGGCAGAACCCCGCGCTGCGCGCCGAGATCCACGACATGATGCGCTGGTGGCTCGATCGGGGCATCGCGGGGTTCCGCATGGATGTCATCAGCCTGATCGGCAAGGATGTCGATGGCCGCATCTACGAAGAAGGCCCCTATCTGCACCCCTTTTTGCAGGAAATGCACCGCGAGGTGCTGGCGGGGCGCGACGTGCTGACCATCGGCGAAAGCTGGTCGGTGTCCACCGACACCGGCCTGCTGTATTGCGGCCGCGACCGCGACGAGCTGGACATGGTGTTCGAATTTTCCCACATCCGCGAAGGCTGGCACCCCGAGCTTGGGAAATTCGCCCCCAAGCCGTTTGACCTTGTGGCATTCAAGCGCGCGCTGTTCTCGTGGCAGGACCTGACCCGCGACGACGGCTGGCACGCGCTGTTCCTGTCCAACCACGATCTGCCGCGTCAGGTGTCGTTCTATGCCGACGATCGCACCCACCGCCGCCCCGCCGCCAAGACGCTGGCCACGGTGCTGCATCTGCTCAAGGGCACGCCCTTTGTCTATCAGGGCGAGGAAATCGGCATGACCAACGCCCGGTTCGAACGCATCGACCAGTATCGCGACCTGGAAACGCTGAACCATTTCGAAGAGCAGATCGCGCAAGGCGTGTCGCCCGACGTGTTCCTTGCGGGCGCCAACCGCAACAGCCGCGACCATTCCCGCACCCCGATGCAGTGGAGCGCGGCCCCGCATGGCGGGTTCACCACCGGCACGCCGTGGATCGAGGCCAACCCGAATTTCGCACAGGTGAACGTCGAACGCGACATGGCCCATCCCGACAGCATCTTCGCGCATTACCGCCGGTTGATCGCGTTGCGCAAGGACAGCGACCTGGTGACCTTTGGCCATACGGTGCAGCGGTTCGATGACGATCCCGACATCCTCGCCTTTGAACGCCGTCTCGGCGAGGAACGGTTGTTGGTCATCGCCAATTTCACCGCCCGCCCGCAAGAGCGCGCGCTGCCGGACGATCTGACCGGGCCGGCAAGTTGCCTGCTGTGTACCCATGCGCCGTACAACGCCATTCCGCCTCGCCTGACGCTCGCGCCTTACGAAAGCCTTGCCTGGACGCTGTAGCGCCGGCGTCCCACCCGCCAGCCTAGGGGGTGCTGGCGCCCTGCGGCCCGGCGATCACCGAAAAAGATCCGTCGGATTCCAGGATCACCGCCGAAATGTCGTGCAGCCCCCCGCGTCCTTCGGTGCGCACCACGGCGTCCAGTTCTTCGTGCGTGACGCGTGCGCGCCGCATGGCCTCGGGCAACGGCGTGCCGTCGCGCAGCAACAGCGATGGTTCGGCGCGCATCGCGCGGGCAAAGCGGGCCGAGCGCACCGACAGCGCCGTCACCGCGTATTGCAGCGCAATCAGCAGCGCCAGCGCGGTGGCGCCTTCGGCCAGCGCCACGCTTTCGCTCAGCAGGATCGACGCCAGCGTCGAGCCGAACGCAACCGTTATCACCAGGTCGAACGCGTTCAGCTTGGCCAGCGTGCGCTTGCCCGAGACCCGCAGCGACATGACCAGAAAGCCGTAGGCCAGCGTTCCCACGATCAGGGTGCGCACGATCCCGTTCCAGCTTTGAAAGAACATTTCGGACCAGTTCATCGCATGCTCCGTGGCGGTGGGGGCTCAGCTCCCCCGGCTGTTGAAGGTCAGCGTTACCGCGACCCCGGGCCCCGTGGTGTCGCGCACGATCTCGGTGCCCAGCTCTGACGCCAGAAGATCCATCAGGTTCGACCCAAGGCCGGTAGAGGGCGAAGCGTCCGGGGGCAGCCCGACGCCATCGTCGCTGCAACGCAGCAAAATCCGCGCGCCCTCCTCGGAGATGTCTTCGGCGATCTCGACCCGGATCTCGCCGCTGTCCCGGCCGGGAAAAGCGTGCTTGAACGAATTGGTCACGAATTCGCTGACAAAGGTTCCCACGGCAACCGCCACCTTGGCCTGCACCCGCGGCGCGGCCAGCACCGTGACCAGCCGGATGCCGCCGGGCGCCATCTGCGAAAGCCCGTCGCAGATCGGGGCCACGGTGTCGCGCAGATCGACCCAGCCGGACCCGTCCTCGGCATAGATCTGTTCGTGCACCTTCATCATCGCCTGAATGCGGGCATTGACGCCCGACAGCACGGTTTCGGCCGAGGTGTCCGTTCCGATCCGGCGGCTTTGAACGCGCACAAAGGACATGAGCGATTGCAACGAGTTCTTGATGCGGTGATCGGCTTCGCGGCGGAACACCTCGCCCATGGCAAAGGCCCGGCGGGTTTCCAGCAGGGCCATAACCTGGCGCGCCAGCACGCGCAGCGTCTTGCGCTGAAGATCGGTCAGGCTGCGCGGGTTGGGGTCGAGCACGCACAGGGTGCCAAGCGGCAGCCCGTTCGGGGTTTTCAAAAGCGCCCCGGCGTAAAACCGCAACCCCGGATCCGAGGTGCACAGTGGGTTGTCCTTCATCCGGCTGTCCTGAAGCGTGTCTTCGATTTCGACGAATTCGCTTTCCAGGATCGCATGCGAACAGATCGAGGTTTCCAGCGGCGTTTCCCGCACCCCAAGCCCGACCTCGGCCTTGAACCACTGCCGTTCGGCGTCGATGAAATTCACCACCGAAATCTCGGTCTCGCAGATCGCCGCAGCAAGATCCACGATGGCATCGAAATCGTCTTCGAAATCTGAATCGAGGATGCCGTAGTCATGAAGCGCGGCAAGGCGCGCCTCCTGAAGCGGATGAACCTGCGCTTTCATATCAAGCCCTTGAAAATCGCTGCGCTGCGTCGAAATGGCATGCATGCCGGGCACTGCCACCCTCTGGCTTTTAGCCGATAGCGGTGCGGTTTCAAGCCTTGGGCGGGTGTTTTTGCGCAATTCGGGGTGGTTTTGCGGCACCGGGACGGGGGTTGGCCGGTGGCGCCGATGAAAGGTTATTTTGGGCGTGAAGACCGGCGCGACAGGCGTTTCGCATTGGCCCGCGTGGCGCGGGTGTAGGGGGCAAGGCCCGCCAGCGACGCCTCGGCGGGGCCCTTGTTGGCGGCCAGCGCGCGCCCGGCCATCTCGGTCGCCTTGGCCAGCGCCGAGGATTTTTCAAACACCATGCGCGTCGCCTCTTCGGGACGCATGGTCCCGAGCGACATCTGAAGCACCCGAATCTGGATGACGCTGGACGAGGCCATCATCATCTGGGCGGCGCCAAAGGCCCATTTCTGCCAAAGCAGCGCGGTGGAAAACAGCGGTCCGTACATGGGTCACCTTTCGCGGGCAGGGGCCTCTGGGGAATGACAAAATCGGCAAAGACCCCCGCGGCATTCGTTGCCGCGGGGCAGGGCGGCGCGATCAGGCGGCGCGGTCCCAGAAGCGGACAGCGCGGCAGGCCTTGATGAACGCCGGAGCATCCGTGGGCGCGCCCAGCGTCATCATGCCGGCGTCGGTCTGGTTCACGCCCGACGCCTTGAGCAGCGCGTCGGCTTCGGGGGTCATGGCCATGAACTTGCAATGGCCAAAGGCGTTCGACACGAAATCCTTGCCCGGCAGCATTCCGCCCAGCTTTTCCGCGCCGTCGGTGCTGAGCACCAGGGCCACCGCGTCGTACAGGACCGACGGGCCGCCGTCGATCTTCTGGTTCGCCTCGATCGTGCTGCCGTCGGATGCGGTGACGCCACCGACCTTGGGGGCGACCACCTCGACCATGCCGCCTTCGGCCTTCACGGCCTCGGTCAGCGCGTCGAACATCGCGCGGTCGGCGCCATCGGTCACGAGGATGCCCAGCTTGCGGCCCTTGAAGCTGTCAGGTGCGTTCTTGAGGATCGACAGCTTGTCCGACACCTTCAGGTCCACCGGAGCGCGCGCCGGGGTCGCCGCCTCGGGCAGATCGTGGCCAAGCGCCTCCGCGACCTTCGTCGCCAGCCCTTCGTCGATCACGCGCAGGTGCGACAGGACGCGGTTGCGAATGTCCGGCGCCACGCATTTCGACAGCTCAAAGCCAAAGCCGTTGACGATGTGGTCCTGTTCGACCGGGGTTTGCGACAGGTAGAACTGCCGCGCCTGGCTGTAATGGTCGGCAAAGCTTTCGGGGCGCAGACGGCGTTTGGCGCCGGACATGTCCTCGGGGTGGGTTTTGAACCCGGCCCTGGGGTCGGGACGCGGGCCGCCCTGCGACCAGCTGTTGGGCTCATAGTTGGCACGCCCGGTGGGGTTGTGCATCGCCATGTGACCGTCCTGCTGGAAATGGTGGAACGGGCATTTGGGCGCGTTGATCGGGATATGGGTGAAGTTCGGCCCGCCAAGACGCTTGGTCTGCGTATCCAGATACGAGAAGTTGCGCCCCTGAAGCAGCGGGTCGTTGGTAAAGTCGATGCCCGGCACGATGTTCTGAGTGCAGAACGCGACCTGTTCGGTTTCGGCAAAGAAATTGTCGACGGTGCGGTCCAGCACAAGGCGGCCCACGACGCGGATCGGCAGGTCTTCTTCGGGAATCAGCTTGGTGGAATCCAGCACGTCGAAATCGAACTTGTCGGCGAACGCGTCGTCAAAGATCTGCATCCCCAGCTCCCACTCGGGGAAATCGCCGGTGCGGATGGCGTCCCACAGGTCGCGGCGGTGGAAATCGGGGTCGGCGCCGTTGATCTTGACAGCCTCGTCCCAGACCACCGATTGCAGGCCCTGCTTGGGCTTCCAGTGGAATTTGACATAGTGGCTCTTGCCCTCGGCGTTCACCAGCCGGAAGGTATGCACGCCGAACCCTTCCATGAACCGGAAAGACCGCGGGATGGCGCGGTCGGACATGATCCACAGCACCATGTTCATCGACTCGGGCATCAGCGAGATGAAATCCCAGAAATTGTCATGCGCCGACTGAGCCTGCGGAAAGGCACGGTCGGGCGCTTCCTTGACCGAATGAATCAGGTCGGGGAATTTCATTGCGTCCTGAATGAAGAACACGGGGATGTTGTTGCCGACCAGATCCCAGTTGCCGTCTTCGGTGTACATCTTGACCGCAAAGCCGCGCACGTCACGCGCCAGGTCGAACGACCCCTTGTTGCCCGCCACGGTGGAAAACCGCACAAAGGCCGGCACGCGCTTGCCGGCTTCCTGGAACAGGCTGGCGCTGGTCAGCTCGGGAATGGCGTCGGTGCATTCGAAATAGCCGTGCGCGCCGTAGCCACGGGCATGCACGACCCGCTCGGGGATGCGTTCATGGTCGAAGTGAAAGATCTTTTCGCGGAAATGGAAATCTTCCATCAGCGCCGGGCCGCGTTCGCCCCCCGTCAGCGTGTTCTGATCGTCCGAAACCGGCGTGCCCTGCGCGGTGGTCATGCGGGGGGCGTCGGCGTCGGTCTGATGCCATTCCCCGCCCTGCCCGACTTCGACCGGATGGGCGGCGACGTCGGCGCCTTTCTGGGTATCGGCGGTGCTGGGGTATAGCTTTGTCTTGTCTGGCATGGAAACTGTCCTTGGGCTTGGTATCGGCACGAAGATCGTCCTGGCGAGACGCCCCGCGCGCGGGGCGGGGTGGGGCGGGGCGGCGCATCGCAGACGGTCGGGCGGTCGGATTGGCAACGAAGATGCGCCGCAACTTGTTCCCGGTCGCATGAAATTTCACGGGGCCGGGCGGGGGTCAGCCGGCAAACATCCGCGCGCCCATCCAGATCGCCATGAAGATCATCATCAGGTTTTCGGTCAGCGACACGAACCCCAGTGGCACGTTCGACGACCCCCCCACGCAGGCGCATTTAAGCTCGCGCTTGTCGATATAGACCGCCTTGAACACGCTGATCGCGCCGACAAGGCCGATGAACAGCGCGACGGGCGCGGACACCCATGTCAGCACGCCCGCTGTCATCAGGATGCCCGCAAGCGCCTCGCCATAGGGGTAGATCTTGCCATAGGGCACCCAGCGCCGGGCCAGCAGGTCGTAATTCAGGAACATGGTCGAGAACTGTTCGACGTCCTGCAATTTCTGCACCGCAAGGATCGTCATCGACAGGGTGACGAACCATTCGAACGCCCGCAGCGTGAAGACGGTACCGTATTGGTGCCAGCTTAGCCCCAGCGCCAGCAGCGCCGCGACGGAAAAGATCGCGATGACCGGGCGGTACGACGTGTCGCTTTGTTCTTCCTTGGGCGGGTCGATGTCGAAATGCACACGCAGATCGTCATAGCCCCCGATTCGTGCGCCGCCGATGAAGGTCTGCGGCGTGGTATCGACCCCGTGCTCTTGCATGAAGGCATCGGTCTGTTCGCGGGTTTCAAGGGGGTGATCCTCGACCGTATAGCCGCGCCGTTCCAGCAGGTCCTTGGATTTCAGGCCGAAGGGGCAGATGTGGCCGGGCATGACCATGCGGTACAGGGCGGCGGTTTTGGCGGTATCCTTGGTATCCTTGGTATCCTTGGGCATTGGGGCTCCTTTCCCAGTTCGTGCTAGGGTGTGTTCGGTTTGTGCAAGTGTACTGGCCGCGAAATCCGGCCCGATGATTTGGCCCGGTGATTTGGCCCGGTGATCTGGCCTGACAGTCCGGCGCCGCCGACGTGGCGAAATCGGGCGGCCCGCCGGCTTGGGCGTCGCGGATCGCCATGCGCAGCCGGCCTGCGGCAACGCCGCCGTCGCGCGCCGACAGCGCAGCCAGTGTCACCGCGCGCAGGCAGGCGCTGTTCCGTGCCGTGACCTGGGACCGCGTCAGCCCCAGGCCCCGGCACAGGCCCCGGAACAAACCGCCACGGTCTCGACAAGGTTCGCAATTGTCGGCCTGCGGTCCGGGGACTTCCCCGGCATGAACGCCAGCATGGCGACCGCCATCGCGGCCCCCATGTGCACGCGCGTCTCGGACCGGAACACATGGGACGCCAGATCGGTGTTGAGATGCATCAGGCCGAACATCCCCCGGACATCCCGCGTGCGAGGTGGCGATCATCAGTGCGAAACATGTGTGGGCCAAGGTTGTCTCCGTGTCTTTGGCTCTCCAACGACATTCCAGCGCGGGAAGGTTCCGAACTGCCGCGAATTGGCGGCGTGGCGTCCGGGAACGGCCATGCCTGCCCGGCGGATACCCTGCCGGACACCCCGGCGATGCGCGCGGCACTCCCCTGTTGTCCGGCGCCCTTTCCCCAGTCGCTCCCCAGTCTCTCCCCAGCATCGCCCCAGCATCGTCCCGCGCGGATGACGGCGCACCGCCGCCCGAAGCCTTGCCCGATCGCCGCTCTGCCCTATCCCTTGACTTGGCGCCGGGCGATGGCGCGCACCCCGTCGCCCGCCCAGCCTGAAACGTCAGAAACGGAGCCGATCATGCCTTACCGCGTTTCCCTTACCATCCTGATGGGGGCGTCTCTGGTCGCCATCGCGAGTGGCCTTTACGCCTATTTCGCCCCGCTGACCGGGGTCACGGGGGTCTGGGGGCCGCTTGCCGCCACCTTCGGAGCAGTGTGCCTGCTGATCGGCGGCGCCTTGCTGGCCCGCGCGCGCCGGCGCGGATCAAGGGCGGGGCTGCTGGTGCTGCTGGCGCTCGGCATCGTTCTGACGGCCTTTGCCGCGTGGCTGTTGCACCAATGGGTGATGCTGGCCGCGCTTGCCATCTGCGCCATCGGCTGGATCGGCGCGCTGTCTGGCCCGAAACTGTCTGGCCCGAAAGGAGACCCCGCATGACCATGCTGACGCGATCCGCCGCCATTCTGGCGCTGCTGGCCGGTCCCGCGCTTGCCCAGGACGGCACGGCCCCGGCCCCCGACACGCAGGCGCAGGCGCAGTTCCGCGCGCCGTCGGATGCGCGCGTGCCCGCCGCCGGTCCCGACTGGCAAAGCTTTCACGGCCAGGTGTCAGGCGCGAAATTTTCGCCGCTCGACCAGATCACGCCGGACAATGTCGCGCAGCTTGAACTGGCCTGGCGGGCGCAAACCGGGGATGTGTCGGACGGGTCGGGCGATCTGCCCGCGACCGTCTGGTCGGCCACGCCGATCTATGCCAACGGGCTGCTTTATATCGGCACGCCGTTCTATCGCGTCATCGCCTACGATCCCGCCACCGGCGAACAGGTCTGGAGCTTTGACACCCAGTCCACGCTGAAGGCGCTGACCCAGCCCGCGCTCAAGAACCGGGGTGTCGCCTATTGGCAGGCGGACGACCCGCAGGACGGCGCGGCCTGCCAGAAGATCGTCTATCTTGGCACCATGGACGCGCAGCTTTTCGCCATCGACGCCGACAGCGGCGTGCCCTGCGAGGATTTCGCCAACGGCGGCGTGCTGGATGTAAACCAGTGGAACACGCTCAACGACCGCTGGCCGCTGTCCTTGCTGCAACCCCCGACCATCGTGGGCGATCACGTCATCATCGGCTGGGCGGGCAATGACTGGGACTGGGCCGAGGCGCCTCCGGGGTCGGTGTTTTCGGTGAACGCGCAGAGCGGCGCGCTGGAATGGACCTTTGACACCCTCCCCGAAGACATCCGCGCGCGCACCGGCACCGCCAACGTCTGGACCGCGATGAGCGCGGATGAAGACCGCGGCATCGTCTACCTTCCGGTGGCGTCACCATCGCCCAATTACTGGGGGGGCAACCGCACCGAAGACATCCCCTATGCCACCTCGACCACCGCGCTGGATGTCGACACGGGCGAAGTCATCTGGTCGCGCCAGTGGGTACACCACGACATCTGGGATTACGACATCAACGCCGCGCCCACCCTGATGGACATCACCGTCGACGGTGAAAATGTTCCGGCCCTGATGCAGCCCACCAAGATGGGGTTCCTGTTCGTGGTCAACCGCGAGACCGGCGAAGACATCTGGCCGATCGAGGAACGCCCGGTTCCCGCCGGCGACATTCCCGGCGAACGCTATGCCGAAACCCAGCCGTTTCCCACCGTTCCCGCCCCCCTGCTGGACCAGTCCAGACTGCCGGACGTCTGGACGCTGGCCGACATCGCGTCCTTTGGCGAATGCTCGGCCCTGTGGGAGGACATGCGGTATGACGGCATGTACACTGCCCCCACCACCGAAGGCGCCGGCGCCGGGGCCTATCCCAATTCGGCCGGTGTGGTGCAATGGGGCGGGGTCGGCTTTGATCCCGAAAGACAGATCGCGGTGGTGAACCTGTCCCACGTCGTGCAGCATATCCAGCTTTACGACCGAAGCCGTTATGACGAGATCAACGGCGCGGCGGGCATCGGCGAGTCGGGGTTTCACCCGCAGACCGGCGCCCCCTATGGCATGTCGCTGAAAACCGCCCTCAACCGCTGGGGGATGCCCTGCTGGGAACCGCCCTTTGGCGAGATCATGGCGATTGACATGACCAGCGGCGAAACGCTCTGGCGCAAGCCGTTCGGGATGTCGCAGCGATACGGGTTCTACATGCCCGAAAGCTGGGGGTCGCCCACCATCGGCGGGCCCGCGATCACCGCGGGCGGGCTGATCTTTATCGGCGCGACGATGGACGGCATGGTGCGCGCCTACGATCTGGAAACCGGCGAAGAGCTGTGGCGCGACCTGACCGAAGCGCCCTCGGTCGCCAACCCGGCGGTGTTCGAACACGAGGGTGCGCAATATGTGGCCTTTGTCTCGGGCGGCAATTCGATCCTGAAACCGTCGGTCGGCGACATGGTGTCGGTCTACCGGCTGCCGGACTGACCGGCGCCCACCGGGGGCCTCGCGACGGTCGTTTGCGGCGCGGCCACGAAACCGCGAGGCCCCGGAACAGGTGCCTGCCGCATGTGTTGAGGGATCGACACCTTCGACACATGCCCGCGAAAGGATATCCCATGACCGAGCGATCCATCACCACGGTCAACCCGTTCACCGAAACCGAACTGGCACGCTACGATCTGATGAGCGACGATCAGATGTTCGATGCGGTGAAATCCTGCCATGCCGCGTTTGACCAATGGCGCCTGACCCCGGTGGAAGACCGCGCCGCGATCATCGCGCGCATCGGCAAGGAACTGACCGCCCGCAAAGAGGAATTCGCCCAGCTGATGACCGCCGAGGTCGGCAAGCTGATCGGCGACAGCCGCGATGAGATCGACCTGTGCGCCGGTATCTGCGCCTGGACCGCCAGCCAGGGTCCCGAGGTTCTGGCCGACGAGCATCGCGCGTTGCAGGGCGGGCGGCAGGGCATCATCACCTATTCCCCCATCGGGGTGATCTACGGCATCCAGCCGTGGAATTTTCCCGCCTATCAGGCGGTGCGCTATTCCATCGCCAACCTGATGGCGGGCAATGGCGTGCTGCTCAAACACGCGGCCAACTGCACCGGCAGCGGCATGATGCTGCGCGAGATATACGAGGCGGCGGGCCTGCCCGGGGATCTGTTCACCGTACTGACCATCGACCACGACCAGTCCGACAAGGTGATCGCGCATGATCTTGTGCGCGGGGTGACCATGACTGGCAGCGCCGGGGTCGGGTCGGCCATCGGCAAAAAGGCCGGTGAGCATCTCAAGAAAGCCGTGCTGGAGCTGGGGTCCAACGACGCCTATCTCGTGCTCGAAGACGCGGATCTCGATCTTGCGATCAAGACCTGCGTGGCAGGGCGGATCTACAACAACGGCGAAACCTGCGTGAACGCCAAACGGTTTGTCGTGACGGACGCTGTCTATGACGATTTCGTCAGGGGCTACATCGACGCCATGTCAAAGGTGACGACCGGCGACCCGACCGAGGACGGCACCGGGCTGGGCCCGATGGCGCGCGACGACCTGCGCCAGACGCTGCACGACCAGGTGCGCGCCAGTGTCGACAGGGGCGCCAGCATCGCCTGCGGCGGCACCCTGCCCGAGGGGACGGGGTATTTCTATCCAGCGACCGTTCTGACCGATGTCGCGCCGGGGCAACCGGCCTATGAAGAGGAACTGTTCGGCCCGGTCGCATCGGTCATCCGGGCGCGCGATGACGAGGACGCCATGCGCATCGCCAACGACAGCCGCTTCGGGCTGGGCGGCGGTATCTTTTCAAAAGACGAAAGCCGCGCGGTGGACCTTGCGCGCAAGCATTTCGACACGGGCATGGTGTTCATCAACCACTTCAACCTCGCCACGCCCGAAATGCCGTTCGGCGGCGTCAAGGATTCCGGTTTCGGTCGCGAACACGGCGGCTTTGGCATGCGCGAGTTCGTGAACGCCAAGGCGATTGCCGTGGCCGCCTGATGCCGCCCGATCCTGGGCGCGGCGCGGGCTAGGGCGCCGGGGGCGGCATATGCGCTCTCTGCCCGCCTCTCGCGGGGATGATCAGTCCCCGCGCGGTGGAACCAAACCCGCCTCTGCGCGCTCATGCACTGCAATACGGCAATGATGAAACCTGAAAGGGCACGAAGATGATCGCAAGGCTTATCCTGGGGGCAGCGGCGCTTGGCGCCATCGCTGTCTTTCGAAAATCCCGGCGGACGCCGCCACCGCTCCGGATCCGCGACGCGGGGCCGTCGCAAATGCGCAACCCGCCGCCGACCTGGGATCGCACGGACGAGGCGAACGACGAATCCTTCCCCGCCAGCGATCCGCCCGGCACCTACTGACCGGCACCTGCGACCGGCGGCGATCGCGCCGAAGGCACGCAGAAAAAGACCCGGCAGCGCGGTGACGCTGCCGGGTCTTTTGGCGCGTGCCCCTGATCTGGCCCCGGCCCCGCGGCGATGACCGCAGGGCCGGGGACGGCGTCGCGCGCTGTCGCCGCGTGTCACTCGCTGGCGGAGAACGCTCCGCAGGCGATCCGCTCGCCCGCATCGCCAGAGGGCTGGCTTTCGTAGTCGTCGCTGTCGGCGTGCATCACGAATGCGGCGCCGTCGCCGTCCATCAGATCGCGTTCGACTTGCAGGTACGGCAAGAACACCTCGACCTCTCCGATGCCGTCGTCCCGCACTGTCAGGTTGGGCATGTCGCCCGGATGCGGCCCGCCTTCGACCAGAACGCCGTGGGCGCGGTCCCCGGCGATGTGCCCGCCGGCAGAGCTGAAATCTTCGGCCTCGCAATCACCGGTTTCGTGCAGGTGAATGGCGTGGGTGCCCGCCGGCAGGTTCTTTAGCGTCACAGTCGCCAGCGCCGCGCCGGAGGGGGTGTCGCGCACGCTGACCGTGCCAAGGTCGGCGCCGTCGCGCCCCGAGATGCCGGCCGAGGTTTCGGCCGCGTGAAGCGCGGGGGCGAGCATGCACAGCGCCGTCGCCGTCAGGGTGAGTTTTTTCATGATGGTCTCCTGCTTGCGAATGCCCGGTCCGGCGGCAGAGCCGCCAGCGTGCCGGGCCATGGGGGAAACGGGCCGGAGCCACGCCGGGTTCCCGACCCGCGGGCACAAGCCCGGCATCGTCACGTCGCGACGGAAAAACCGGGGCCGGGGCTGGGCCGCAGGATTCCCCCGGCAAGACCCCCCGTCAAGGCGCCCCCGTGCGGGAACATTCGGCGGCCCTTGCCGGTTGGTCGAACAGGCGCAGGTCCGGGTGACCGCTTGCGCCGTTTCATCTGACGCGCCTTGTCGCGCACTGGCCAACCCTGCTCAACACTGGCCAAGGCGGGCCAAGGCGGGCCAAGGCGGGCCAAACAGCGTCATCCCACGGCAGCGCGGACCGCCAGCCACCCGCCCCTGTTGCAGATACGGAAAGGACACATCATGGCCGATACCCCCGTTTCAACCCTTTTCCCGGGGGGGCACCGCCGCGCGGACGCCCAGCAACCCCCGGCCGAGGTTCCGCCCGGCCCGGCCCCCGACCATGTCCCGTCGCCCGTCCCGCCGCAGGTGCCCGAACCGCCCGACGTGCCGGAATCCGATCCTCCGGGGCCGGGCGACATGCCGCAACCCGACATTCCGCCGGACCTGCCTCCCGACCGGGTCCAGCGGCTGCCGGAAGGCGCGACCCCATGAAGGACGTCGAAGACCGCCTGATCGAGCTTGAAGCCGGCCTTATCGCCCACCGCCGCCTGCTGATCCGCCTGCTGGAAAGCCTGGATCCGAGGACGCGCGACGAGCTGCTGCGATGGGTGGCGGACCGCGAGGTACTGCGCGACGGTCAGGAAGACCCCGGCGCCGTCCCCACCGGCGTGGAAATGCTGCCGCTGAGCATTGCAGAGGAATTTCGGAAAATTGCGCAGACCGGCCGCGACCGCTGGGGCGGCGACAGCGCCGATTGACGCACCGCGCGCCGGCGATCCGGGCGCCGCGCGACGGAAAAATGATACCCGGCGGGAACCGCAGTTCGCGCCGGGTGTTATCGAAGCATCAACGAAACGGATCGCGGCATGGCCGCACACAGGCGTCAAAGCTTTGTCCCGTCGAAATGTTTTCGATGGACCCGGTCGTTCTGTGCCTGCGCGACCATGCCGCGATCTGTTTCAGGACCCGCCACCTCGGTTCTCGTCCCAAGAGACGAGACCAGAAAAAAGAGAGTGACATGCAAGATCTCGATCACAGCACCCGCGACGTCGGGCAGGAGGCAGGCGAAGACGTCAAGCAGTCTGCCGAACGTCTGCACGACGATGCCCGCGCCGCCGCCGAATCCGTCGCCGCCCGCGCCCGCGACGAAGCGGGCCAGCAGGCGGACCGCGCCCGTACGGGCGTTGCGTCCGAACTGTCGGGCATCGCCCGCGCGCTTGACACGGCTGCCGGCGAACTGCGCGAAGGCTCGCCGCAGGAACAGGTCTTCGGGCAGGTTGCCAACGGTCTTTCCGGCGTTTCCGACGCCATCCGCGACCGGGATCTGGCCGACCTCGCCAGCGAGGTAAGCGCCTTTGCGCGGCGCAATCCGCTGGGCTTTCTCGGTGGTGCCGCGCTTGCCGGTTTTGCCGCGACGCGGTTCGCCAAGGCGTCTGGCACCCCGCGCACGCCCGCCGATGCGTCCTATAACGCGCCGTCGGCACAGTCCGGCGCGCCCGCCTCGGCCTCTGCCACCACGCCGGAAACCCGCCCCGGGGATGTCACGGCACCCGCCGTGATCCCCGCCAGCCACCTGACGCCGGGAGACCACTGATGTCCAGCACCGACACCCGCCCGCCCGAAGGCGTGCGCCCCCAGATCCGCGAGACCGGCAGCCTGCTCAGCCAGGCGATACAGCAGGTCATCGCGCTGATGCGCGGCGAAATAGACCTGTTCCGCGCCGAACTTGACCAGAACGTGAAAAAGGCCGGGGCCGCCGTGGGCATGGTCGTGGGGGGCATTGTTCTGCTTCTCGTGGCGCTGAACGTGCTTGCCGGGGCCGCCGTGACCGCCATCGTCGCCACCGGACTTGCGCCATTGTGGTCCGCGCTGATCGTCGGTGGCGTCCTGCTTGTCGTCGCGCTGATCCTGGTGAAATCGGGCCAGAGCAACCTGAAGCTCGCCTCCCTCGCCCCGACCCGGACCCGTCGCAACCTTGAGCGGGACCGCGATGTTGTCGCAAAGGAAATGACCCATGAGTGATATCCGCACCCCCGACGAGATCGAGCGCGAACTGGAACGCAACCGCGCCGCGCTGCAAGACACGGTCCGCTCGCTTGAGGCGACCTTTACCCCCGACACCCTGTTTCGCAGCATCGCCGACAATGTCGGGCGCCACGGCGGCGACTTCGGGCGGTCGACCATGGATGCGGCCCGCGCCAACCCGCTCGCGCTTGGTGTGACGGCGGTTGGCCTTGGCTGGCTGATGTTCGGCAAGGGGCCGTCGGCGGACAAGATCGCCGACACCGCCAGTTCCGCGCGCAACGCCGCGGACACCGACACTGACAGCCGCCACGGCGCGGATGGGCCGGCCAGCTTTTCGCCCCCGCGCGGTCCCGTTCCGGCTGGCGAGATCGGCCCCAGGTCGCAGGGCCTGTCGGCCACGCAAAAGGCGCGTGCCAAGTGGTACCGCACCGAAAACTACGTCCAGTACGGCGCGCAGTCCGCGGCGGACCATGCCGGGGCGGCAAGGGATGGCGTGTCGCGCGCCGGAACGCGGGTGCGCGACCGGTCGTCCGAAATCGCCGCTCAGCTGTCGGAAGGGACCGAAAGGCTGGGCGCAGACGCCCGCGAACGCGTCATTGCCGCCCGCGAACGCGCGATCCTGGCGGGCGAAACCCTGCGCCGCGCCGGCGGCGACGCCAACCGCAAAGCCCGCGCCACGGCTCGCGACGGTGCCACAAGGGCCAAGGACTTCTTTGAGGAAAACCCGCTGGTTGCCGGTGCCCTTGCGCTTGCCGCCGGGGCGCTTGCGGCGGGCACCTTGCCGAACACCCGGTTCGAAGACGAGCATTTCGGCGAGCACAGCGACCGGCTTTATGACGAGGCCGAGGCCCTGTTCGAACAGGAACGTGCCAAGGCCGAACGCGTGGCCGGGGCCGCTCTTGACGAGGCGCGCGCCATCGGTGGCGAGCTGCGCGAAGATGTCGATGCGGCGAGCCGTCAGCTGAAAGACGCGGCGGATCGCGAAACGCCGGGCGAGGGGTCGGCCGCGGATGCCGCCGTCGACCGGGCCGAAGATGCGGTGCGACGGGTGTCCGATGCCGTCCGCGCGCAGGCAGCCAAGGAAGGCTCCGAGCCGCAGCGCAGCTGACATTCGCACCAGTGCGATCCGATGACGCCCCCGCAGCCCTGTTGCGGGGGCTTTTCCGCGTCGATCCGCCCAGGGTTCACGGTGTCGGTGGGCTGCGCGCCGCGGTCCTGTGGCGGAACAATCGCGGCCAATGGCGGTTGGCAAAGGGATCGTCATGTGGAACGGAGGACTTGCAATGACTGGCCAGAACGACACGCAGGCGGCGGGGGATACCGGCGGGGCGGAAGCGGCGCGGCTTCGCGAGGATATAGACGCGGGCGCGACGGGTGAAAAGGTCGCCTTTTCCGACCCCGCCGCGGCCCCTCTTGGCACCGATGCCGAAGCGGGGGGCACCCCGACAAGCGCCGCCGCCATGGCAACCGCGCGCAAGGCGGAAAGCGCGGCGCAGGCGGCGCA
This sequence comes from Salipiger aestuarii, assembly GCF_003259905.1. GTDB lineage: Bacteria > Pseudomonadota > Alphaproteobacteria > Rhodobacterales > Rhodobacteraceae > Salipiger > Salipiger aestuarii. The sequence goes on from NZ_QLMG01000008.1 coordinate 77,578, forward strand.
CCACCCCAAGAAAACCCCGGCGCAGTTGCAACGAACCGCGCGGCCCGGCATCGTCAGCATGGTCGTTCTGGGGGGCGCGCTGCTGTTCGGGCTTGTCCTGCTCTGGGCGGGGATGTAGCCGGGCGGGCGTTGCCTGATCCGGGCTGTAAACCGCCGTTCCGGGGCCGCGCTCAGCTTTTCAGAAGGGCGGCGTATTTCGGATCGAAATTGCGCGCGATCGGCTCGGCGGCGGCGCCCATGGCGACCACCCACGGATCGGCGTGCCCCAGTTGCAGCGCCACGCGCGGGGCGGCGGCGTTCACCGCCTGCGTCAGCCGTTCCAGCAGGGGGCGGGGCGCGGTGCCGCACAGGATGACCGCCTGCGGGTCGGTGACCAGCGCCAGCATTTGCGCGACCCAGCCCAGCCCTGCCGCCGCCCGGTCGATCCAGGCGTCCAGCGCCGGGCCGCCGCGCGTCAGAACCGCCTCGATCCGGGCAAACATGCGGGGGTCGGCCATCGGCACGGCAAAGGTTTCGCAGAACCCCGCCAGCGCCACCTGATGTTCCAGCAGGGTGTCGCTGCCGGGCAGGGGGATCATGCCGATTTCGCCAGCGTCGCCGTGGCGGCCTCCGTAAAGTTCGCCGTTCAGGATCAGCCCGGCGCCCAGGCCGTAGCCAAGGTACAGGCACACCACGTCCCGCAGCCCGTGGGCGCGCCCGGTCAGCCGTTCGGCGGTGGCGGCTGCGGCGGCGTCGTTTTGCAGCGCGACCTCCAGCCCGGTTGCCGCGTGCAGTTGCGCGGCAAGTCCGGCGCCGCGCCAGTGGGCCATGGTGTAATCGTCCCGCGTTGCCGGCGCGTCCGGCCCGAAGGGGCCGGGCATGGCAATGCCAAGGCCGACGATGCGGCCCCGCACGTCGGGGGCGAGGGCGGCGCGCGTGTCGGCCAGAAGCCGGGTGACGAGCTTCAGCCCCGCTTCGGGATCGCGGCTGCGCAGCGGGGCATCCCGGCGTGACAGCACCGCGCCGCGCAGGTCCATCACCACGGTGCGCGCCACGGTCCGGTCGATCTGCACCCCCACCGACAGCGCGCCCATCGGCGCAAGGTCATAGGGGGTGGCGGGCTTGCCCCGGCCTTCGGTGACCGGATCGCAGGCGACCAGCAGGCCGCTGGTTTCCAGCTCTTCGACGATGTTGGACAGGGTCTGCTTGGCCAGCCGGGTCGCGCGGGCCAGATCGGCGCGCGACAGCGGGCCGTTGACGCGGATCGCGTCGATCACCGCCCGCCGATTGTGCGCGGCGGCAGCGCCTAGGCCCGCGCCGAGCACGGCTTTGATGGGGTTCGCGGCATCGTTCATCAAAACATATTGACAGGCGGAAAGCGCCTCGTCCATGATTAAGTCCACCTACTGGACTAATAATCAGAACAGGTTCGGAAGGCAGACCCGGCGCCCCCGCGGGCGCGCCCGACAGGAGAGATGGAATGAAACCGACCCGCATCGCGGCCCTGATGGCCGCCACCGCGCTGACCGGCACGGCAGCCTTTGCCGATACCGAACTGAATGCGTTGTTCATGGCCCAGGCCGCCTATAGCGAGGAAGACATTCGCGCCATGACCGCGTCCTTCGAAGCGGCCAACCCCGACGTTTCCGTGACGCTGGAATTCGTCCCCTATGAGGGGCTGCACGACAAGACGGTGCTGTCCATGGGATCGGGCGGCGCCTATGACGTGGTGCTGTTCGACGTGATCTGGCCCGCCGAATACGCCCGGAATGGCGTGCTGGTGGATGTCAGCGACAAGATCACCGACGAGATGACATCCGGCATCCTGCCCGGCGCCTGGACCACGGTGGATTTTGATGGCGCCAGCTACGGGCTGCCGTGGATCCTGGACACGAAATACCTGTTCTACAACAAGGAAATGCTGGCCGAGGCGGGCGTCGATGCGCCCCCCGCCACCTGGGACGATCTGCGCGCCGCCGCGCAAAAGGTCAAGGATGCGGGCCTTGTGGAATACCCCATCGCCATGAGCTGGGCGCAGGCCGAGGCCGCCGTGTGCGATTACACCACCCTGCTGTCCGCTTATGGCGGTGATTTCATCACCGACGGCCAGCCCGCCTTTCAGACCGGCGGCGGGCTTGAGGCGCTGGAATACATGACCGCCAGCATCGAAGACGGCCTCACCAACCCCAACTCGCGCGAATTTCTCGAAGAAGACGTGCGCGCGGTGTTCCAGAATGGCGATGCCGCTTTTGCACTGAACTGGACCTATATGTACAATCTTGCCAACATGGGCGAAGACAGCGCCGTCGCGGGCAAGGTCGGCGTTGTGGCCGCGCCGGGCGTGTCGGGCGTGTCCGAACACAGCGCCGTCAACGGGTCGATGGGCCTGGGTATCACCAGCACATCCGAACACCCCGACGAGGCGTGGGACTACATCGTCCACATGACCTCGCAGCCGGTGCAGAACGCCTATGCCAGGCTCAGCCTGCCGATCTGGGCATCCTCCTACAGCGACCCGGCCGTCACCGAAGGCCAGGAAGAGCTGATCGAGGCGGCGGGCAAGGGTCTTGCGGTGATGTATCCGCGCCCGATGACAGCGAACTATCAGGAAATGTCGATGGCGCTGCAACAAGGCATTCAAGAGGCGCTGCTGGGCATGGCCTCGCCCGCCGAAGCGCTGGAAGGCGCGGCTGAAAACAGCGGCCTGTAAACCGCGCGGGGCGGTGCCGGTGTGGCCCCGCCTCGCCCAAGCCCCCGGGACCGTCACGATGTTCACCGACCGCCTTACCTTGCGGGCATGGGTTCTCATGCTGCCGCTGCTCGTTGTGATGCTGGCCGTCATCGGCTGGCCGCTGGCCGATACGGTGCGCCTGTCGTTCACCGATGCGCGGCTGGTCGGCACCGGCGGCGCCTTTGTCGGGGTCGAGAATTACACCGGGATGCTGGGCAGCCGGAACTTTCGCAAGGCGCTGGTGGCGACGCTGACCTTTTCGGTCTGGTCGGTCGCGGCGGAACTGTGCCTTGGCGTGCTGGTGGGGCTGTTGCTCAACCAGCGGTTCTACGGGAGGGCGCTGTTGCGGGCGCTGATGATCCTGCCCTGGGCGCTGCCAACGGTGGTGAACGCGACGCTGTGGCGGCTGATCTACAACCCCGAATACGGCGCGCTGAACGCGGCGCTGACGCAACTGGGCCTTGCGGACAGTTATCAAAGCTGGCTGGGCCAGCCGGGCACCGCGATGGGCGCGCTGATCGTGGCGGATGTGTGGAAGAATTTCCCGCTGGTGGCGCTGATCGCGCTGGCGGCGTTGCAGGCGGTGCCGCGCGACATTCAGGCGGCGGCGACATCGGACGGGGCGAACGCCTGGCAACGGTTCCGCCATGTGACGCTGCCCTATCTTGTCGGTCCGCTGATGGTGGCGCTGGTGCTGCGCACGATCGAGGCGTTCAAGGTGTTCGACCTGATCTGGATCATGACGCGCGGCGGGCCGGCCAATTCCACCCGGTCGCTGTCGCTGCTGGTCTATCAGGAGGCGTTCGCCTTTCAGCGCGCCGGGTCGGGGGCGTCGCTGGCGCTTGTCATAACGCTTATCATCACCGTGCTGGCGGGGGCCTATCTTGCGTTGATGCGCCGCGCGGCCGGGCAGGGGGGCTGAGCCATGGAACACCGATCCCTCGGGTTCGCGATCTTCGTGCACGTCGCCGCGCTGGGTGTCGCGCTGACGGTGCTGGCGCCGCTGGGCTGGCTGTTCGTGATGAGCGTCTCATCCCCCGCAGACCTGTCGGCCAAGCCGCTGCACTGGTGGCCCGACAGCATCGACCTGTCGCGCTATCGCCAGTTGCTGACCCCCGAAACCGGGGCGGCGTTTCTGGCATCGCTGCGCAACAGCATCGAAGTGGCGGCCATGGCGACGCTGGGCGCGCTGCTGGTGGGCATCCCGGCGGGTTGGGCCGCGTCGCGCAACCCGAAACTGGGCTGGACGCTGGGCGCGGTCATCGCGACCTACATGCTGCCGCCCGTGGCGCTTTCGGTGCCGCTGTACCTGATCCTGGCGAAACTGGGCCTGCTGAACAACGTTTTCGGGCTGGCGCTGGTGTATCTCAGCATCCTTGCGCCGTTCGTGACATGGCTGCTCAAGGCCGGGTTCGACCCGATCCCGCGCGACCTGGAACAGGCGGCGGCCATCGACGGGGCCAACCTGTGGCAGTTGCTGCGCATCGTCATCCTGCCGCTGGCGTTGCCGGTGGTTGCGACGGCGCTGATATTCGCCTTTCTGCTGGCCTGGGATGAATTTTTCTACGGGCTGCTCTTCACGTCCAACCAGGACGCCAAGACGCTGTCCGTCGCCATCGCGGATCTCGCGGGGGGGCGGGTGTCCGACTATGGGCTGATCGCGACCGCCGGGGTGATTGCCGCCCTGCCGCCGGTCGCGGTTGGCCTGCTCATGCAACGCGCCCTGATTTCGGGGCTGACCAACGGAGGTGTCAAGGGATGACGCTTGTACTGTCCACCCCGCCCGAAAAGCTGCAACCGCTGTACGATGAAATGGCCCGGCAGATGCGCGACAGCCGCGACAGCATTGCCGGCAACGCCGACCGCGCCGCGCAGATCGCCGACACGATCCGCGCCAACGGGCGGCTGGTGCTGCTGGGGATGGGCGGCTCGCACGCGGTGGGGCGCATTCTTGAACCGTGCTACCGGGCGCTCGGCATCGACGCGGTGGCGCTGCCGTTGTCCGAACAGCTGGACAAGCCGCTGCCGCTGGACGGGCGCAGCGTTATCGTCACCTCGCAAAGCGGTGAAAGCGCCGAGGTGCTGCGCTGGTTCCGCGAAGGTCTGGCCCCCGCGGATGCCTTTGCCCTGACGATGGAGAGCGACTCGACGCTGGCCGGTCTCGCGCCCTGCCTGATCGGGGCGGGCGGGTCGGAAAAGCCATTCGCCGCGACGCGCTCGCTGACCGTGACACTGGCGCTGCACGCCGCGGTGCTGGCCGAACTGGGCGCGGATCTGGGCGAGGTGCTGGCGGTGATGGACGCCCCCGTACCCGACATCGGCGCGGCGGTGCAACACCTGGCCATGGCGCGTTGCCTTGTCGCGTCGGGGCGCACCGCGCAGGGCGTGGCCGAGGCCATCGCGCTGGGGCTGACCGAACTGTCGCGCCTGCCGTGCTTTGCGCTGGAAGGCGGGCAGTTGCGCCACGGTCCCGTGGAAATGCTGGGCGCGGATGTGGGGGTCATCATGTTCCGCGACGCGGACGCATCGGCCCGCCATGTCACCAGCCTTGCGCAATTCGTGCTAAGCTCCAGCGCCTCGCCGGTGGTGGTGTTCGATGCCTCGGGGCTGGCGCCGATCCCCGGCGCTGCCACGGTGTCCTGCCCGCAGGCGGGCGGTCTTGCGGGCGCGGTGGCGCTGTTGCCCGCCGCGCAAAGGTTCATGGTGGATTTCGCCGCCGCGCGCCTGCCGGATGCGGGCACGCCGATCCGCTGCACCAAGGTCACGACGGTCGAATGATGCGCCCGCTTGCCACCGTCGGAAACGTCAACGTCGACCTGATCCTGGGACCGCTTGCGCCCTGGCCCCAACCGGGGACCGAGGCGCTGTGCCCGCAGGATGACACCCGAATCGGAGGGGCCGCGGGCAATGCGGCGCTGGCCTGGCAGGCGATGGGCGTGCCGTTCCAGATCGGGGCCTCTACCGGCAGCGACATGTATGGCGACTGGCTGCGCGCCGGGTTCGGCGACATGGCCGCGCGCTGGCCCCGCGCGCCGGGGCGCACCACGCTGTCGGTCGGGGTGACGCACCCGGACGGCGAGCGCACGTTCCTGACGACCGCTGGCCACCTGCCCGGATTGTCCTGGCGAGATGTGGAGCGGCAGATCGACTGGCCCGCGTTGGCGGGGGGGCGGTTGCTGCTGTGCGGCTGTTTTCTGTCGCCCGGACTTGCCGCCGGCTACGACGCGCTGTTCGACCGCTGCGCCGCCCACGGCATCGGCGTGGCGCTGGACACCGGCTGGCCGCTGGACGGCTGGAGCGCCCCGACCCGCCTGACCACCCTGACCTGGGTCGCGCGCAGCGAAATCCTGCTGCTCAACGAGATCGAGGCGATGCATCTCAGCGGTGCCGCGGATGTCGATACCGCGCTTGAGGCCCTCGCCGCGCACATGCCCGACGGCGGCATCGCGGCGATCAAGCGCGGACCCCTGGGCGCCATCGCGATGCACCGGGGGCGGCGGTACGGCGCGGCTGCCCCTCCCGTGACGGTGATCGACACGATCGGCGCGGGCGACATCTTCAACGCCGCGTTTCTGGCTGAACTGGCACAGGGCGACGTGGCGACGGCGCTGGCGCGGGCCACCCGCATCGCGTCGCGCGCCGTATCGACCCACCCCCGCCAGTACCTGCGACAGGAGACACCGGCATGAGCACGCTGGACATTCGCGGCATCACCAAATCCTTCGGCACGACGCAAACGCTGAAAGGCATCGACCTGACGCTGGAGCAGGGCGAATTTCTGGTGCTGCTGGGGGCGTCCGGCTGCGGCAAGTCCACCTTGCTCGGCATGATCTCGGGGCTGGGCACGCCGACGTCGGGCGACATCGTGCTGGACGGGCGGTCCCTGAACGGCGTCCACCCCAAGGACCGCGACATCGCGATGGTGTTCCAGAGCTATGCCCTGTATCCCAACCTGTCCGTTGCGCGCAACATCGGCTTTGGGCTGGAAATGCGCGGCGCGCCACGGGCGGCGCGCGAGGCAGCGGTGCAGGACACGGCGCGGGTTCTCAAGATCGACCACCTGCTGGATCGCAAGCCGGGCGATCTTTCGGGCGGGCAGCGTCAGCGGGTTGCCATCGGGCGCGCGCTGGTCCGCAAGCCCCGGCTGTTCCTGTTCGACGAGCCGCTGAGCAATCTGGATGCCAAGCTGCGCATGGAAATGCGCAGCGAGCTGAAGCGTCTGCATCAGACGCTGGGGGTCACGGTGGTGTACGTCACCCATGACCAGATCGAGGCGATGACGCTGGCAAGCCGCATCGCTGTGATGCAGGGCGGGCGCATCGAACAACTGGGCACGCCCGAAGACATCTACGACCGGCCCGCCACGCGCTTCGTGGCCGAGTTCATGGGCGCGCCGCCGATGAACATGCTGCCCGCGACGCCGGTGCCGGGGGGGCTTGCGCTGGACGGGACCGATGCGGTGCTGCCCTGCACCTCCGCCGCGCCGCTGCTGATCGGCCTGCGCCCCGAGGCGCTGAAGCTGGCGCCGGCGGCGGGTGCCATGGCTGTGTCGGGCACCGTGGATCTGGTGGAACTGACCGGACCCGAACGCATCGTGACGGTCGATCTGGGCGCCCGCACCATCGCCGCCACCCTTCCCGCCGATCAGCGCGTCGGGCGGGGGCAGCCGGTGACGCTGTACACCGATCCGGCGCGGGCATCGGCGTTCGATCCCGACAGCGGGCGGCGCGTCACGCTCGCCCCGGTTGTGACGGGCTGATCGAATTGCACAGCAAATAGGCAATCACACCGGTCGCCTGCCCAAATCCCCCGTGTCAGCACGCATCCGCGCTGTCCAAAGCGCCCCGTTTCAATTGTATATGCAAATGGACCGGGGCGCCTATGGCCGGGTCGATACGTCGCAAGCCAAGGCCCCCGAAGGGCCGCACAGGGAGTTTGACATGCGCAGACAGCTTATCGCCGCCGCCACCGGCGCGGCCCTCTTTGCTTCGGCCATGGCCGCCAACGCCCAGGACGCGCTGGACCGCGTCATGGACGCGGGCGTGCTGAAGGTCGGCACCGAAACCGCCTTTGCCCCGTTCGATTTCATCGACGCAGGGGAACACACCGGCCTGAACCTGGATGTGTTCGAGGAAATCGGCAAGGACATGGGTGTCGAGATCGAATGGATCACCCTTGACTGGACCGGCGTTCTGCCCGGCCTTGAAGCGGGCCGTTTCGATGTGGTCGCAGGCCCCGCCACCATCACCGCCGATCGCATGCAGCGTTACCGCTTTTCGTCGCCCATTGCCGAGGCGACCGTGGCGATCCTGGCCTGCGCCGATTGCGACATCGAAACCCCCGAAGACATCGCGGGCAAACCCGTCGGTGGCGCGACCGGCACCGCGCAGCTGGCTCAGCTGCGGGAATTCGCCGCAACGCTGGATACCCCGCCCACCAGCATCGGCGAATATGTGTCGTTCAACGAAAGCTACGCCGACATCGCCGCGGGACGCATCGTCGCCGTGGCCAATTCTCTGCCCAACATCGCCTTTGTCGCCCAGCAGCGCCCCGAAGTGTTCAAGGTCGTGAAACCGGCCTTCGGCACGCCGGCCTATTTCGGCTATCCGGGCCGGATCGAGCCGGAGTACGCCACGCTGATGGACAAGATCGACGAGATCCTGCTGGCAATGAAGGCCGACGGCCGCATGGCGACGTTGCAGGAAAAATGGTTCGGCACGACCTTCGACATGCCCGACTACATCATCGAGCCCAAGATCTGATAGCCGCGGGGCGGCCCCGTGCCGTCCCGCCTGACCAAGGCCAAGGCCGCGCATGACCTGGAAACTGTTTTCACTGCTGCTGGAGGCGTCGTTGATGACGATTCTGGTCAGCGCGGTGTCGATCCTGATGGGACTCGTCATGGCCATCGTGCTGTCGGGGCTGCGCATGTCGGGCAGCCGGGTGGCCGATGCCGGGGCGGGGGTGTTCATCAGCTTTTTCCGGGGGGTGCCGCTGCTGGTCCAGCTTTTGCTGATCTTCAACCTGCTGCCCGTCATCGGCATCACCCTGCCCAGCCTTGCCACCGCGATCATCGGCCTGTCGCTGTGCACCGCCGCCTATCAGGCGGAAAACCTGCGCGGCGGGTTCGAGGGTGTCGCCCCCGGTCTGATCGAATCCGCCGAGATGGCCGGGTTTACCCGCATGCAGAGTTTCATCTATATCCGCACCCCCATCGCGCTGCGCATGACCTTTCCGGCGCTGGTGAACGAGGCGATCCTGATCCTGAAGGCGTCCTCGCTGGTGTCGGTTGTGGGGCTGATCGAGTTGACCAAGATGGCGCAGAACCTGTCGGCCTCGACCTACCGGCCGCTGCCGATCTTTGCGGCCGCCGGGGTGATCTATCTGGCGATCAACCTCGTGGTCGCCGCCATCGGTCAACGCGCGGAAAACGCGCTTCCGGGGTTGCCCGGCAAATGAGCTTCGATTTCGCCGTCATCCTCGCCAAGCTGCCGCAGATCCTGTCGGGGCTTGGCGTCACCATCCTGATCTGGGTCGGGGGCACGTTTGCCGCCGTGGTGCTGGGCTTTGTCGTCGCCACGCTGCGTCGTTTCGGGGGCCGGGGCATCGAGGTGATCCTGCGCGCGCCGATCGAGATCCTGCGCGGCACGCCGTTTCTGGTGCAGATCTTCCTGCTGTATTTCGGCGGCCCCTATATCGGGCTGCGGCTGGACCCGTGGCTGGCCGGTCTGCTGGGCATTTCAATCTACGGGGCGGCCTATTACGCCGAGATCTTTCGCGCCGGGTTTCAATCGGTCCCCGTGGGCCATGTCGAGGCCGCCGAATGCGCCGGGCTGTCGCGCAACCAGATCATCACCGCGATCCTGCTGCCGGAAATGGCGCTGCTGGTGCTGCCCCCGGCGCTGAACATGTCGGTGATCCTGCTGAAGGAAACCGCGCTTTTGTCGCTGATCACCGTGCCCGAACTGACGATGACCGTGCAGGCCATCGGCTCTCAGCAATATGCCTTTGTGGAATCTCTGGTGATTTTGGCGCTGGTCTATTGGGCGCTGGTCGAGCTGGCCAACTGGCTGGGCCGGTACGCCGAACGCAACCTTTCGAAATTGAGCGCCTGACATGACCGACCCCGCCATCAACGTATCTCACGTTTCCAAGCAGTTCGGCGAAACGCAGGTGCTGCGCGACATCTCCATGCAGGTCGAGGCGGGCAAGGTGTCCTGCCTGATCGGCCCGTCCGGGTCGGGCAAGTCGACGCTGCTGCGTTGCATGGCGTTTCTGGAACAGGCGACCTCTGGCAGCATCCATATCGAGGGCGAACCGCTCGGGTTCACCGACGGGCCCCAGCGCCGCCGCCAGTCCCCGGCCGAGCTGCGCCGCGTGCGGTCCAGGATCGGCATGGTGTTCCAGCAGTTCAACCTGTGGCCGCATATGACCGCGCTGGGGAATGTCGCCATCGCCCTGCGCAAGGTGCGCGGCATGTCACGCTCCGACGCCGAAGACCGCGCCATGGCGCAACTGGACAAGGTCGGCCTGAAGGAGCGCGCGCATCACTACCCCGCGCAGCTTTCGGGCGGCCAGCAGCAGCGCGTCGCCATCGCGCGCGCTCTGGCGCTGGACCCGACGATCATGCTGTTCGACGAGCCCACATCCGCGCTTGACCCCGAGTTGACGGGCGAGGTGCTGAATGTGATGCGCCAGCTTGCGTCCGAGGGCATGACCATGGTCGTGGTCACGCATGAAATCGGTTTTGCCGCATCGGTCGGCAACCGGATCGCGTTTCTGGATGGCGGCAGGCTGCTGTTTCACGACACCCCGCAGGCGGTTTTCGCCGCCCCGCGCGAGCCGCGGCTGGAGCAATTCCTCGACACTTACCTTGACCGCGGCGCGTCCATGCTGAAATGAGCTGTCGCATGGGTGAGGACAGCGCACGATCATTGCACGACCAGATCCGCGAGGATCTGGAAACGCGCATCCTGTCGGGCGACTGGCCGCCCGGACACCGCGTGCCGTCGGAACTGGAACTGGCGGGCGTTTACGGCTGTTCTCGGATGACCGTGAACAAGGTGATGACGCAGCTTGCCGGCGCCGGGCTGGTGCTGCGCCGCCGCCGCGCCGGATCGGTTGTGCTGCCGCAGCGGTCGCAGAATGCGGTGCTGGAAATTCACAACGTCAAGGACGAGGTGCTGGCCGCGGGCGGCTGGTATTCCCACGACATCCTGTCGCGCGATGTGGCGGGCGGGCGCGTGTCGGTCGCCTGCCTGCATCGCAAGGACGACGCGCCCTTCTGTCTGGAACAGCGGGTGATCTATCTGGATGCGGTGCCCGGGGCGGGGGATGAACCGTTCATCGACGAGCCCCCCGGCGCCTGGCTGCTGGCGCATGTGCCGTGGTCCGAAGCGGAAAACCAAATCACCGCCGAGGCGGCCAGCGGTGATGCCGCCGCCCATCTCGGCATCGCGGGGGGCACGCCGTTGCTGGTGATGACCCGGCGCACCTGGAAGAACGGCGAGCCGGTGACCGAGGCCCGCTTTGCCTATCCCGGCGGCGCGCATCGGCTGACCGCCCGGTTCACCCCGTCGCAAAACTAGGCGCGACGGTCGCCTGAAATTTTCAGCCAGAAATTTTGGGCCGCCCCGTGGCCGGCGGTCAGCCCAGGATACGCGGCAGGCGCAGCTTGTTGGCGCGGGCGCAGGCGATTGCCTCGGGGTAGCCCGCATCCGCATGGCGCCAGACGCCCGAAGCGGGATCGTTCCACAGCACCCGCTTCAGCCGCTTTGCCGCCTCTGGCGTGCCGTCGGCGCAGATCACCACGCCCGCGTGTTGCGAAAACCCCATGCCGACGCCGCCGCCATGGTGGATCGACACCCACGTCGCACCGCTTGCGGTATTGACCAGCGCGTTCAGCAGCGGCCAGTCCGACACCGCATCCGACCCGTCGCGCATCGCTTCGGTTTCGCGGTTGGGCGACGCGACCGAGCCGGAATCCAGATGGTCGCGCCCGATCACCACCGGCGCGCTCAGCTCCCCGCTGGCCACCATCTCGTTGAACTTCAACCCGGCGCGGTGGCGATCCCCAAGGCCGATCCAGCAGATCCGCGCCGGCAGACCCTGAAACGCGATCCGTTCGCGCGCCATGTCGAGCCAGCGGTGCAGATGCGCATTGTCGGGGAACAGCTCTTTCATCGCCTGATCGGTCTTGTAGATATCCTCGGGGTCGCCCGACAGCGCGGCCCAGCGGAACGGGCCGATGCCTTTGCAGAACAGGGGGCGGATATAGGCGGGGACGAAACCGGGAAAGGCAAAGGCATCGGTCAGCCCTTCTTCCTTGGCCATCTGGCGGATATTGTTGCCGTAATCCAGCACCGGCACGCCCGCGTTCCAGAAGCCGACCATCGCCGCCACATGGGTTTTCATCGCCGCGCGCGCAGCGCGGTTAACGGCATCGGGGTCGGTTTCCTGCGTCTCGCGCCAATGCGCCACGGTCCAGCCGGCAGGCAGATAGCCGCGATAGGGATCATGCGCCGAGGTCTGATCGGTGACCATGTCGGGGCGCCCGTTTGGAAGCTGGCCGCCCGCCTGCATCCGGGCGAGAAGCTCGGGGAACACCTCGGCGGCGTTGCCGATCAGCGCCACGGATTTCGCCTCGCCCGCCTTTGTCCATCGGTCGATCATCGCCAGAGCGTCGTCGATGGAATGGGTTTTCTCGTCGCAATAGCGGGTGCGGATGCGGAAATCGGCACGGGTCTCGTCGCATTCCACCGCAAGGCAACACGCCCCCGCCATCACCGCGGCCAGAGGCTGCGCGCCGCCCATGCCGCCAAGCCCGCCGGTCAGGATCCATTTGCCGGTCAGATCGCCGCCGTAATGCTGGCGGCCCGCCTCGGCAAAGGTTTCATAGGTGCCCTGCACGATGCCCTGCGCGCCGATGTAAATCCACGACCCGGCGGTCATCTGACCATACATCATCAGGCCTTTTTTATCCAATTCGTTGAAATGTTCCCATGTGGCCCATTCGGGTACGAGGTTGCTGTTGGCGATCAGCACGCGAGGCGCATCGGGATGGGTCTGGATGATGGCGATGGGCTTGCCGGATTGCACGATCAGCGTCTCGTCGGCTTCCAGATCGCGCAGCGATGCGACGATGGTGTCGAAATCCTCCCACGTCCGCGCCGCGCGCCCGATGCCGCCGTACACCACCAGCTCTGCCGGGTTTTCCGCCACATCCGGGTGCAGGTTGTTCATCAGCATCCTGAGCGGCGCTTCGGTCAGCCATGATTTGGCCGTCAGCTTTGGGCCGGTGGGCGGAAAGATGTCGCGCAGGTTGTGGCGGGGGTCGGTCATCGGGTCAGCCTTTCAGTCCGGGCAGGGCAAAGGGGGCGCTGAGCGCGCCGGTCGCGACAAGGCGCGCGGCGGCGCCAAGGTCGGGGGCCAGCAGGCGGTCTTCGGCCAGTTCGGGGATGTCTTCGCGCAGGCGCGCGATGGCCCGCGCGAGCATGGGCGAGGTGGTCAGCGGCGCGCGCAGGGCGATGCCCTGGGCGGCACAGATCGCTTCGATTCCAACGATATGGGCCAGATTTTCGGTCATTTGCAGCAGGCGGCGCGCGCCGTGGCAGGCCATGCTGACGTGGTCTTCCTGGTTGGCGCTGGTCGGGGTCGAATCGACCGAGGCGGGATGCGCAAGCTGCTTGTTCTCGCTCATCAGCGCGGCGGTGGTGACCTCGGCGATCATCAGGCCAGAGTTCAGCCCCGGCCGGGGCGACAGGAACGCGGGCAGGCCGAAATTCATCGCCGGGTCGACCAGCATCGCCACGCGACGCTGCGCGATCGCGCCGGTTTCGGCCACCGCCAGCGCGATGATATCGGCGGCAAAGGCCACCGGTTCCGCATGGAAATTGCCGCCTGACACGATGCTGCCATCAGACAGGACAAGCGGGTTGTCGGTGGCGGCGTTTGCCTCGATCTCCAGCGTGCGGCCGGCCTGGCGCAGCAGGTCGAGGCAGGCGCCGGCGACCTGCGGCTGGCAGCGCAGGCAGTACGGGTCCTGCACGCGGTCATCGCCGGCAAGGTGGCTGTCGCGGATGGCGCTGCGGTCCAGCAGCACCCGCAAGGCATCCGCCACGGCGATCTGGCCGGGCTGGCCGCGCAGGGCGTGGATGTCGGGGGCAAAGGGCGCGGTCGATCCCATGGCCGCATCGGTTGCCATCGCGCCTGTGACCAACGAGGTCTGAAAACAGCGTTCGGCGGCGAACAGCCCCGCCAGCGCCAGCGCGGTCGACACCTGGGTGCCGTTGATGAGGGCAAGCCCTTCCTTGGCGACCAGTTCGATTGGCGTCAGCCCGGCGCGCGCCAGCGCCTGCGCCGCTGGCAGGCGGGTGCCGTCATGGAAGGCCTCGCCCTCGCCGATCATCGCGGCGGCCATGTGGGCGAGCGGCGCAAGGTCGCCCGACGCACCGACCGATCCCTTTTCCGGGATCACCGGCAGCACGCCTTTGGCCAGCATGGCGTCCATCAGCGCGATCAGCTCGGGACGCACGCCGGACGCGCCGCGCCCCAGGGACAGCAGCTTGAGCGCCATCACCAGCCGGGTGATCGGCGCGGGCAGCGGCGCGCCGACGCCGCAGCAATGCGACAGGATCAGGTTGCGCTGAAGCGTCGCCACATCGCCCGGCGCGATGCGCACCGAGGCCAGCTTGCCAAAGCCGGTGTTGATGCCATAGACCGCCTCGCCCCGTCGGGCGACCTCGGCCACGCGGGCGCGCGCGGCTTTTATGCCGGGCAGGGACGAGGCGTCGAGCGTGACCGCCACCTCATCGCGATAAACCGCGCGCAGGGTGTCGAGCGTCACGGCGCCGGGGCTGAGAATCATGCGATTTCTCCGGCAAAGACACGATATTTCAACGGGTTGAAGCCGATGCGCGCCACCAGTTGCGCGGCGCTGTCTGCGTTCCACAGGCAAAAATCGGCGGTCTTGCCGGGCGCGATCACCCCCACATCCGCCAGCCCAAGCGCCTGCGCGGCGACGCTCGTCACCCCTGCCAGGCATTCCGGCACAGTCATGCGAAACAGCGTTGCGCCCATGTTCATGGTCAGCAACAGCGAGGTCAGGGGAGACGTGCCGGGATTGCAATCGGTGGCCAACGCCATCGGCACGCCCGCCTCGCGGAAGGCCTCGACCGGGGGCAGGCGGGTTTCGCGCAGCGTGTAGAACGCGCCGGGCAGCAGCACCGCCACCGTGCCCGCGCGCGCCATGGCGGCGGCATCGGAGGCGGCGGCGTATTCGACGTGATCGGCCGACAGCGCCCCATGCCGCGCCGCCAACCGGCAGCCGCCCTGACGCGACAGCTGCTCGGCATGCAGCTTGACCGGCAGGCCAAGGTCGGCGGCGCGGTCGAACAGCGGCTCAAGCTCGTCGGTGGAAAAGGCGATGCCCTCGCAAAACGCATCCACCGCGTCGACCAGCCCTTCGGCATGGGCGCGATTCAACCCTTCGATGCAGATGTCGTCGATATAGGCGGCGCGGTCGGTGGTTCCGGCGGGCAGGGCATGGGCGGCAAGCCATGTGGTGACCACCCGCACGCGCCGCGCACGCGCCAGGCGGCGGGCGGCGCGCAGCATCCGCAATTCGGTTTCGATCTCAAGCCCGTAGCCGGATTTGACTTCGATGGTCGTCACACCTTCGGCCAGCAGCGCATCAAGCCGGGGCAGCGCCTGTGCGACCATGTCATCCTCGGACAGGGCGCGGGTTGCGGTGACGGTGGACGCGATGCCGCCACCCTCGCGCGCGATCTGTTCATAACCCGCGCCTTCGAGCCGCAGTTCGAATTCGCGCGCCCGGTCGCCGCCGAACACCAGATGCGTGTGGCAGTCCACCAGACCGGGGGTCATCAGCGCCCCGCCGCAATCGACAACCCGGTCGCCGCGCAGCCCGACGCCGATGTCGGCGATCCGTCCGTCTTCGGTCAGCACATCCAGCGGATGTGGCGCCACGCCCAGCGTCCCGGTTATCACGCGCGCGTTTGCCCAGAGCGTCTGCATCTGTCCTCTCTTTCCTCATCGGCTTTATAAGTATATACATATTATCGCGGGCACGGAAAGCCCGGACCGCGAGGGGGAAGGGTAGCGCGATGCTGATACACGCGAAACGGGCGCTTTTGCCCGATGGCTGGGCCAAGGACATTTGTGTCACGGTGCAGCACGGGGTCATCGCGTCGGTCGGAGTCGGGGTGGGGCATGGCGGCGGCGTCGATGCGCTTCTGCCCGGCGGCCAGAACCTGCATTCCCACGCCTTTCAGCGCGGGTTTGCAGGGCTTGCCGAAACGCGTGGACCGGGGCAGGACAGCTTTTGGACATGGCGCGACATGATGTATCGCTTTGCGCTGATCCTCGATCCGGACGACGCGCAGGCCATCGCGGAAATGGCCTATGCCGAGATGCTCGAAGCCGGGTACACGCGTGTCGGAGAATTTCACTACCTGCATCACCGTCCTGACGGGGCGCCCTATGACGACCCGGCCGAGATGTCCGCGCGGATCTTTGCCGCTGCCAGAGCGACAGGCATCGCGCTGACGCATCTGCCGGTGTTCTACGCCCATGGCGGGTTCGGGCGCGCGCCCGCAAGCCGGGGGCAGCGGCGCTTCCTGCATGATCCCGATGCCTTTGCCGGGCTGGTCGCGCGCTGCGACGCCATGGCGCGGCCCGGCGACGTGGTGGGCTACGCGCCCCATTCGCTGCGCGCCGCCGATGCGTCGGATCTGGCGGCGCTGGCGCAGGCGCTGCCCGGACGCCAGGTGCATATTCACGTTGCCGAGCAGGCGAAAGAGGTGGACGACTGCCTTGCCGCCTATGGTCGCCGCCCCGTCGAGCGGTTGTTCGACATCGCTGCGGTCGGCCCCGGCTGGTGCCTGATCCACGCCACGCATCTGGCCCCGTCCGAGGGCGCGCGGATCGCGGGGTCGGGCGCGGTGGTCGGACTGTGCCCGGTGACCGAGGCCAACCTCGGTGACGGGATCTTTGCCGCGCCGGCCTTTATGGCCGAAGGCGGCGTATTCGGCATCGGCACGGACAGCAACATCCGCATCCGGCTGGCCGAGGAATTGCGGATGCTGGAGTACGGCCAGCGCCTGACTGCGCGGGCGCGCAACGTGCTGGCCGGTGCGGGATCGACCGGAACGCAGCTATACCGCCGCGTGCTTGACGGGGGCGCGCGGGCGCTTGGTGCGCCCGCCCCGGCGATCGCCCCGGGAGCTCCGGCGGATCTGGTCGGGCTGAGCGATCCGCTGGGCATCGGCGACGCGCTGGCCGACCGCTGGATTTTCGGCAGCGACGGGGCGGTCAGCGACGTCTGGGTCGCGGGGCGCCATCTGGTGCGTGACGGGCGCCACGCCGACCGCGACCGCATCGCGGCCCGCTTTGCCCGGGCGGTCCGCCGGGTGCTTGCGGCGGGCTGACGCCGCAGGTCCGGGTTCGGCCCGCAGGGCGCGCGTCAGACGCTGCTGATCATCCCACCGTCGCAGCGCACCATGGAGCCGGTGACGTACCCGGCGGGTTCGCTGCACAAAAAGGCGCCGACCGCGCCGAATTCATCGACCCGCCCGTAGCGTTTTGCCGGGATGGCGCGGCGCGAGGCGGCCCGGACCTCATCCAGCGGTTTGCCCTGCGTCTCGGCCACCGCGCCATCCAGCTGATCGAGGCGGTCGGTGTGAATCCGACCGGGAAGCAGCATGTTGCAGGTCACGCCCTCGCCCGCGACCTCGGTCGCCAGGGTCTTGTTCCAGCCCGCCAGCGCCCCGCGCAGGGTGTTGGACAGCGCAAGATTGGGAATGGGCTGTTCAACGCCCGACGAGGCAACCGTCAGCACCCGCCCCCAGCCCTGGGCGCACATGCCGGGGATCAGGCGGCCCGTCAGGTCGATGACCGACGCAACCATCGCCTGCGCCTGCGCCATCAGCACCGCGACATCAATGTCGCGCGCCGCGCCGGGCTTTGGCCCGCCGGTGTTGTTGACCAGAATATCGACGCCGCCAAATCGGTCGCGCACATGTTCGGCCGTCCGCGCGGCGAAATCGGGCGCGGTCAGATCGACCTGCATCCAGTCCGCCTGCCCCGCGCCGCGGGCGTTGATCTGCGCGGCGACGGCTTCCAGCGTGGCGGCGTCGCGCCCGGTCAGCATCACACGCGCGCCTTCGGCGGCAAGGGCTTCGGCGATACCGCGCCCAAGGCCGCGCGACGAGGCAAGCACCAGCGCGCGGCGGTCTGTCAGTCCAAGATCCATGGGGTATCTCCTGTTTGGGTCAGCTTGCAAGGATGCCGCTGGTGTCGGCAAGGCCCTTGATTTCGGGGGGATTTCCAGAGAGGTCGCGGAAAAACGCGGTGCATTCTTCGCCCGGTTGGCCGTTAAAGCGGAACACCGGCGGGATGGCAAAGTCAATGCCGCCGCCCTGCAACCGCGCGGCCGAGGTCTCGGTCGACCGCCCCTCGGTCCAGCCCAGCACATCGCCATGGAACCGGCGGGTTTCGTCAAGGTCGGTGACATGCAGCGCAAGGTGAAAGGCGGATTTCATCGGGGTTTCCGGGGTTGGGGTTGCCTTGGGATAGCCAATCGGAAGAAAAAGGAAAACCGACAATATCTGCCCCTGCGCGAAAGAAACTCTTGTGGATACGCGGTTTCCGGAAAGCCTTCAGGCGGTGGTCGATGATGGATCCAGCGCCGCCGCGCGCCAAGGCCGGAGTTGCGGACCACGCCGGGGGCGTCTTCGGCGTGATGCTGAACGTCGCACCGCCGCGACCGACCCGCGCTTCACCCGTCGCGGCGAAGGCGTCGAGCAGATGCTTGAACGGGTCCTGGGGGAAGATTGGCTGGCCGAAGGCGATCCGCCCTGAAATCCATCGACCCAGCATCGTCGGGGACCTCCGGAACCACCAGTTCGACGGGCTTTTTCCGCCTCCGCCGCTTGCAGGGCCTTATGCTGGGATTCAGCTCCGGACCGCGGTCATGCTGCAACCGCGCTTGTCGTTCCAGACATGACCCTGGACGTTGCGCAGATGCAGGAGGCAGAGGCCAACCCCCCGATCTTCTGTGCGGTCGTCAGCCCGACGAGCAGACCGGCGATATGCCCGTTCATCCCGCCGACAAAATTCGACTTCAGCATCTCTCAGTTTTCGGGAAGGATTACCTGAGATCACAAAAAGCACCGCAGGTCTTTGCGGGCCAAAAG
Organism: Salipiger aestuarii; assembly: GCF_003259905.1. Classification (GTDB taxonomy): domain Bacteria; phylum Pseudomonadota; class Alphaproteobacteria; order Rhodobacterales; family Rhodobacteraceae; genus Salipiger; species Salipiger aestuarii. The sequence goes on from NZ_QLMG01000008.1 coordinate 96,502, forward strand.
CCATGAGGTTTCGGTTCATCGAAGTCCACGCGGGAGGCTACGGCGGACAGTGGCCACAGGTTCGACATCGCCGGATCGGGACTGCGCAGCAGATGCACCAAGCCAGAAATGGGCAGACCGCTGTCGTGACATTGTTTCGCGATGCAGCGCCGGGCAGTGGGCATCGGCTATGTCCGGGCGCGTGATGGATGGTTATCGCTCGCGGTGATCCTGGCCCCGGATCCGCGCCGCCATTCAGCACCGGGCTGGAAACGCGCTGTTGCCTTCGAACGAAAGACGGCCTGAACGCGCACCCGGGGCGGCACGAAAGCGGGACAGGGCCAGCCTCAGCCTCGGTCAAACCGCTTTGGGGCAATCCGCGACAGGCCGGGCTCCAGCGGGAACAGCGCTGCCTGAAGCGAATGGTAGATATCGGGTTTGCCGGTGAACTGAATTTCACAGGGCGCGCCGCTTTCGTCGATTTCCGGGAACCAACCACCCCGCCGCACATCGACATGGCGCAGCGCCGCGTGAAGCCACAGCCGGCGGTACCATTGTTCGTCACTGGGCTGGCGATCCAGCTTTATCAGGGCCGCCATCGCACCGATTCCTTCGCAGACGGGCCACCAGTAGCGGTCGCGGATCGCGTGTCCGCCTTCGGCGTCCAGGGTGTAGACAAACCCGCCATCCTCGCGCCAGGCATCCGCCAGCGCCTGTTCGATCAGCCGACGTGCGCGGGACGGCGCGTGTTGGTCGCGCCGCCCGTCCAGATCCCAATGCTGGATCAGAAGGCGGCCAAGTTCCAGCGAATGGCCCGGTGTGGTGCCTGCGGGGCGAAACATCGGGTTGCCCGCATAGGTCGGATCCACCCGCCAGTCCTGGGTATAGTGTTCCGGCAGACGCCAGCCGTGGGCCGGGGCCATTCGGGCCGTGAAAAAATCCAGAATGCGTCCGGCGCGGTGCAGGAACTCTGCCTGTCCCGTCGCCTCGTAGGCGGTCAGCAGCGCCTCGACGCCATGCATGTTGGCATTCATGCCGCGATAGGTGGAAAACGGCGTCCAGTCGCGCGCGAATTCATCGCGCAGCAGGCCCGCCTTGTCGTCCCAGTAGCGGGTGTCGAGCACGTCGCGGATGTCGGCCAGCAGACGGTCGGCATCCGGATGGCCCACCTGCTTTGCCGAGGCCGCGGCCAGCAGCACGAAGACATGGCCATAGGCCAGCTTGACGTCATCGACGACGCCGCTGCGATCGACCGCCCAAAGATAGCCGCCATGGATCGTGTCGCGGTGCCGGGTCCAAAGCGCCTGCATGCCCGCGTCGATCATGGCGTCGGCCTGCGTGTCGCCGACCTGTTTTCCCAGCGCGTAGGAATGCACCAGCCGGGTGACGGCATGCAGCTCTTGCGGGGCGCCTGGCCGGGGCTGGCCGGCGCGGTCAAGCTGTTCGATCCAGCCGTCCGCCCCGAGGCTGGCATGAAAGAAATCCAGCTGCCGCCGCGCATCCTGGCGCAACCAGTCGCGGTGCTGCGGATCGTCAAGCCAGAAACCCGGTGCGTCGGTGGCGCCGATATGGGGGGATGCGGTGGTGGTCATGGAAACTCCGTAACGCGACAGGCAGGGCAGAGAAAGGGCGCGCGGCCAGGCGCATCCGAAGGAAACGCCTCCGGCCACAGCGCTAGCAGGTCTGACAGAGATGGTACACCGGGGGGCGGTCGCAGCGGCATTATCCGCCGCCCATAGCGGCCCCCCGAAACGCTGCCGATCCGGTGCGGCCCCCGGGAGCACGAATGCTGCAAATGCGCGTCGGCGGCAGACTGATTGAAACCGCCGGTTCAGTGGCGGCCCGCGAGGGGTTCGTCGGGCGCTTATCCCCGGCACAGCGCGGAACGTCGATGGTGGATGGATGGCCCACCGCTGATCGACAGCAAAAACATCCCAGGTTGGCAGCGGACACCGGAACTGCCTGACAGCAAAATCCGACATGCCCGCGCAATCGAGACGACATCATTGTCTTTAGCGGTCAGGTTGTGACGGGACGGTTGAGAATAGCAAAGGCGGGAAGCGCGCATGAACAGCCAGCGATCATCGGGTCGAGCTTCCATCACATCAATTCTCGCGTGGCGGCGCGTCGGATAAGGCGCATTATGTAATCTGGGCAGCACCAGTCCCGGCGTGCCCGCTGACCGTGCCAATCGGCCCTACCGCTTTGGTCTCTCGCGGATGATCGGCACCAGCCAGAGCAACGCGATGCTGCCCAGGGCCAGCGCCGTGTTCACGCCCTGCCCCCCCGGTCCCCATGCGTTGTCGATATAGCGCACCGCGTAAACCAGCACGACGTGCCAGATGTAGACGTGCAGAGCGTGCCGCCCGAGCAGGCACAGCAGCGGGCGGGTGAACACCCATGTGATCGCGCGCGACAGGGCGCGCACCGCGCGCAGGGGGTCGCTTTGCCCGGCAATGGCGATCCAGGTAAACAGGAACCCGGCGGCGGCGAAATTCAGCAGGTAGACCAGCCCGAAGTTGCTGCGATATTCCAGCGGGCGAAACGCCGCGAACATGTCTCGGGGCATCGCCCCATGCGCCGAAGCGATGCGCACGGGGACGAACAGCGCCAGAAACAGCAGCGCGACCAGCGCCAGATCCCGTGTGCCGGGTCCAAAGATGCGATCCCAGCGCAGGCGGTCCATGGCCCAGAGCGCCCCCAGAATCAGCCCCGCCATAAACGGCACCTGCCAGCCCATCGGATCGAATGCGAGTCGCAGCCCCTGCGTGTCCGGCGCTTCCAGCACCCCGTCCAGCCAGCCCGACCACAGGCTGGCCAGGTCGATCTGGCATGCCGTCCACATCAGTGCCGACGCCCCGGCGGCCAGCATCCACCGCCCCGAGACGACCCAGTGGATCATCACCGGCGCCACCGCCATGAACAGGATGTACATCGGCAGGATGTCCAGAAACGTCGGCTGGAAGGTCAGGCTGACGATCGCGAAGATCCGCATGGGATCGTCGATCGGCGCGGTGCCCAGCCAGTTGCGCCAGGCCAGAACGCCGCCCGGCATAAGGTCTCGGGCCAGCAGGCCCAGAAAGATCAGCCCGACGGTCCAGAGCCACAGCTCGACCATGCGCGACGCCACCGCGCGGTGCATGGCGCGGGGGCCGCTGCGCAGCATGCGTCTGGTCTGCATCAGCCCGAACATCAGCCCCGAGACGAACACGAACCCCTGGGTGCTTTCGACGAACATCACCTCACGGAAATGCAGACGTTGCAGCCAGACCCCGTTTTGCAGCACGAGATGCGACAGCGTCATCGTCAGGACAAAGAACCCCCGAAGCCCATCCAGAAAATCGAGGCGTTTCATGATTGTCCATTCGTCAACGGGGCGGTGCGGCCAGATCTGTCACGCCCTGAGGGCGCCGCCCGCGCCGGTTCGCGCGAATCGCGGGACGGGGGGGCTTGTGGTCCATAGCCGCGCCGTCGCCGCTGCTCAATCGCGGTGATGGTCTGGCGCGCGGGATGACCCTGCGTCGGCGCGTTATCGCCGCTTGGGCAGATATCGAAAAGGGCGGCGCAACCTGGGAAGGCCGGCTTTGGTCCGGACATCGAGCCGGATGCGCGCCGCCGCCCGCCGCCGGAGAAACATGTCCGGCCCCCTGCGGGGCACGATCCGGCGGGACCCTGCCACCGACCGAACAAACGCCCCGGAGACGCGCGGTCAGGCTTTGGTCTTTCCAGCGGCGCCTGCGCTCCCGCGCCTTGTCCCAGGCTCCGCCCGGCGGTTTGTGACGGCAAGCCGCGGCCGATACTCTCTGTCCGGCCTCTTAGCCACTGTCGGTCCGGGCGCGGGCGGCGTCCTCTGCCGGACAGGCAAGACGGCGCAGCGTTTCGCGGATCACCGCGCCGCCGTTGCGCAGATCGTCCGGCAGGGTCAGTTCGTCCTCGCAATGGCTCAGCCCGCCGACGCTGGGCACAAAGACCAGCGTGCTGGGCATGACGGCGGCCAGCGCCAGCGCGTCATGGCCGGTGATCGTGCGCATCTCGGTCGCGCGCAGCCCGAGGGTTTCGCAGACCTCCAACGTCAGGCGCACGCCGGCGGGGTCCAGCGCGGTTCCGGGGCGGGCCTCGTCGGTGACCACCTCGATGCCGCAGCCAAGCGCGTCGATGTCCGCAGCGATGGCCCGCAGGAACCTGTCCCCGACCTCGGTGCAGATCTGTTGATCGGGGTTGCGAATTTCGAACCAGACGGTGACGCGCGCGGCGACGACGTTGGGGCTGTCGGGTTCGGCGACGATCCTGGCGGCAGACCAGTGCAGCTGCGCGGTTTCGCCCTGCATCCGGTCGTGAAAGCGGGTGATGGCCAGCGCCGCCGCGCGCAGCGCGTCGCGCCGTTTGTGCATCGCGGTGGGGCCGGTGTGCGACGGCGCGCCGGTAAAGGCCAGCGTCAGCTTGCGCACGCCCCAGGATGCGGTGACCGCACCGATCTGCACGCCGCTGTCTTCCAGAACGCTGCCCTGTTCGACGTGCAGCTCCAGATGGTGCACCGGGGTCAGCCCCGGTGTGCCGGTGCCCAGCCAGCCGATCTGCCCCAGCGCGTCGCCCATTGTCACGCCCGCACGGTCGGTCAGCCCCAGCGCGAAATCGGCGCTGTACTTGCCGCAAAAGACCGAGCTTCCGGTCAGGCTTGGCTGGAAACGCGCGCCTTCCTCGTTGGTCCAGTTCACCACCGTCAGATTATGCTCGGCATCAATGCCTTGCGCGAAAAGTGCCGCCGCGCCGTCCAGCGCCGCCAGCACCCCGAGCGCGCCGTCGAACCGCCCGCCCGTGGGCTGGCTGTCCAGATGCGAGCCGCACAGCACCGTGGTTGTCGCATCCGGCGCTGTTAGAAAGGTGGCGAACATGTTGCCCACGGGGTCCACCGCGACGCGGGCACCGCGGGCCTGCGCAAGGTCGGCGAACAGGGCGCGCGCGGCGCCGTCTTCGGCGCTGCCGGTCAGGCGGCGCACACCGCCCCCCGGCGTTGCGCCGATGCGCGCGAAACGGTCGATAAGGGCGATCAGGTCGTCGGGAATCCTGTCGGGCATCCGGGGGTCCTGTGGGGTTGGGCTGCCCTGCATCCTGCGCCCTGCACCGCGCCGCGAACAGCCCCCGCGCCCCACAGGCACGACATGGTGGACGCAGGGACAAACCGGCCCGCCATCGCCCCGCGACTCCGGCAATCCCCCGTGCCATCATGGGCCGCGCAACAACGAGGACGCCATGGACCGCAGCCCAGTCATCCGTTCCGTGATCACCGGCATTCCCGGCTGGCAGGACCGCCCGGTCGAAATCGAGGCGGCGATCCCGGTGCTTGCCTCGCCGTCCTGGCGCGGGGTGGACGGTGCGCCGCTGGTCGCGCGCGACCCGCAGACCGGCGCGCGTTTGTTCGTGAAACACCTGCACCCGGATACCGCATTCTACATCGCGCCCGAACATGCCTTTGCCGCCGCGCGCATCGCCGGCGAGGCGGGTGTGGGCCCGCGCGTGCTGGCATCGGATGCGCGGGCCGGGGTGCTGGTGACGGAATATCTGGGCGAGGGCTGGCGCACCGCCGGGCTGGAACACGCGGACGATCCGGGGTTCGTCGACCGGGTGCTGGACGCGCGGGCGCGGCTGGCGGCGGGCGCCCCCCTGCCCGGTCGCGCCGATGTGTTCGCCGATCTGCGCCGGTTTCACGCGCTGATCGAGGAAACCGGCGCGCCGGTCGCGCCGGATCTGGGCTATGCCTATGACACCGTCATGCTCGCGTCCGAGCGCGCCGGCGCCGGGCCACCGGTGCCGATTCACGGCGATGGCAACCTGTCCAATGTGATGTTCAACGCCCAGGGCGACATCCGGTTGGTCGATTTCGACCGTGCCGGCATGGGCACCGCCTGCGCCGAGCTGGGCAGCGCGCTGGTGGAAATGTACGCGTTCGACCCCCTCGCCCGCGCTGCGTTTTCGCGGGCTTCCGCCGCCTTTGGCCTGCCCGACGAAGACGCGGTGTTTGACCGCGTGCGCCTGTGCGGCATCGCCGACGATCTGCGCTGGACGATGATCGGGATGCTGATGGGACACCTCAGCCCGCGCCGTACCGAGGAATTCTACAAGTTCGGCCTGTGGCGCCTTGTACGTTTGCGCGCCGCCCTTCGCGATCCCCGCTTCGGCGAAAGACTGAGGGTCGGCGCATGATCGAAAAACGTCGCATGGGCGAGGCCCGCACCACCGATGAACGCAACGCCGAGGCCGCCATCCGGCTGGTGCCCGACTGGCGGGGCCGCGCGGCGCATGTGTCCTACAGGATGATGGTCGGCGGGCTGAACAACCGCAACTGGCGGATCGAGGTGGCGGGGGATGCGCGCAGCTATTTCCTGAAGATCCCCGGCGAGGGCACCGAGATGTTCATCAATCGCAGTACATCCCATGAGGCCGCGCGCCATGCGCATGGCCTTGGCATCGCGCCCGAAGTGGTGTTTCACGACCCAGAAACCGGCATCGAGGTGCATGAGTTTCTCGACAATCACACCACCTGCACCACAGCGGATTTCATGCGCGCCGACGTGCGCAACCAGGTGATCCGGCTGTTTCGCACCCTGCATTCCGGCCCGGTGCTAAGCCAGGTCAAGACGATCTTCGATCTGGTCGACGAGCATCTGGAACAGGCGGCGGAGCTTGGCTCGTCAATGCCGCAGGATCTGCCGTGGCTGCTGCACCACTACGAAAAAATCCGTGCCGCGTTCACCGCGTCGGGGATGGATCTTGTGACCTGCTACAACGATCCGATGCCGGGCAATTTCCTGTTCGCCCCGGATGGCGCGCTGAAGCTGATCGACTACGAATTCGCCTCGGCCAATGAACGCAGCTACGACATCGGCGTGTTCGCCTGCGAGATGTTCCTGGAAGAGGACGACACCGATGCGCTGATCGAAACCTATTTCGGCACCGTCACGCCGCAGATGCAGGCGCGGGTGGCGCTGTGCCGGGTGCTCGCGGATCTGAAATGGGGCGGTTGGGCGGTGGTGAACCGCAAGCTGACCGACTGGGATTTCGATTTCCAGAAATACGGGCTGTGGAAATACATGCGGGGGCGGGCGATGATGACCGACCCGCGGTTCGATACCTGGCTGCGGCGGGTCTGACGCCTGGAAAACAGGCAATCGGCCCCGGCTGACCGGTTTTTTGCCGCAGATTTACTTGAATGTTCAATTTTAGAACCTGAGAGTGAACCGGCCGCGCCGGGGCGCGGATCTTTCACCTTGCCGGGTACGAATGGCCGAACGAACAATGCCTTCCACGCGCCCGCGGCGCCCTCGTGCCGACCGGCAGGACCGGATCCTGGCCGAGTTGCGCGCGCAACCCTCGCTGCGCGCGTCGCAGCTGGCGCGGATGCTGGGCGTGTCGCATGAAACCATCCGTCGCGACCTGATCGACCTGGACCGGCGCGGGCTGCTGCGCCGCACTTATGGCGGCGCCGAACGCCCGCTGCGCTTCGAGGCGCCGATCGCGGAACGCCGGACCATGCATGTGGGCGCGCGCGAACGGATCGGCGCCAGGGCGGCGACGTTGCTGGCCCCCGGCCATGTGGTGATGCTGGGCAGCGGGGCGACCTGCTGGCATGCCGCCCGCCAGATCGCCGCCGCCTGCCCGCAGATCACGGCGATCACCAATGACCACGCCGTGGCCGAGGCGCTGTGCGGCGGCGCAAGTTCCCAGATCATTGCGCTTGGCGGGCGGCTGCATCCGGGCGAGCGCTATGTCTGGGGGCCGCAGGCCATCGAGGAACTGACCCGCTATCGCGCCAACTGGGCCATTCTCGGCGCGTCGGGGATCGACGCGCTTGGCGCGCATGACATCGACGATCACGCCGCCGGGATCTGCCGAAGGATGATCCGCCAGGCCCGCCGGGTCGCCATCCTTGCCGATCATTCCAAATTCGACCAGCCCGCGCTCGCCCGCATCGCGGATTGGGCCGATGTCGATCTGCTGATTACCGACACCGCCCCCGAGGGGCCGCTTGCGCTGACCCTCGCGGCAAGCCGCGTCGGCGTCATTCAATCCCGCGCCGCCTGAACGCGCGCCCTGGACGGACACGCCCCCATGATACTTCGGTCGCCTTCGCTGACCCTGACAGACCCGCTGCGCGTCACGCTTGGCAGCCTGCAAATCCTGCACCGGGGCCAGGGGCGGTCGCATCACGTCAACGCGGCGGCCCCCGGAGCCGCACCCGGCTATCACCTGATCTTTCCAACGCACGCGCCGGTCCGCTTCTGCCAGTCCGGCCTGACGGGCGAGGCGCGCCCCGGGGCCTATGTTCTGCTGCGCGCCGACCGGTTTTATGACCTGCGCGCGGCCACGGATCTGGCGCAATGGGCGGCGGTGCTGCCCGCCCGCGCGCTGCGGGACCGGCTGGCGGGCGCCGAGGCCCATGTCGGCGGGCGGTTCCGCCCCAATCCGCAGATGTCCGCGCTGGTGTCGCGCACCCTGTCGGCCACCGCGCAGGTGTTCCGCAGCGCCGCGCCGCCCCCCCGCCCCGAGGCGCTGGCGGCCGAAATCGTCGCCCTGACCGCGCTGATGATCGGCGCCGAAGAGGACTGCGACGACAACCTGTCGCGCACCGGCCGCAGCCGCACCCGGCAGCGCATCATGGATCATATCGAAACGCACCTGTCCGACCCGGCGCTTGATCCGGGCGGCGTGGCCAGCGCGGTCGGCGTGTCGCGCAGCTATCTTTATGCGCTGTTCGCCGAAGGAAACGAGACGGTGGCGGGCTTTATTCGCAACCGGCGCCTGCAAGCGGCCTATGAGATACTGGTGGCGGACGCCCGTGGGGGCGTCGCGATTTCCGAGGTCGCCTACCGGACCGGGTTTCGCAGCGTGTCGCATTTTTCGCGCAGCTTTTCGCGGCATTTCCAGGCCACACCGCGCGACATCCGCGCCGGGCTGGCGCCGCTGGACCGATAGGCGCGCCTTGCGGAACGCCTGCTCGGCTCAGGCGCCCAGATCGGACAGGATGCGCCGCACGTCGCCCAGATGATCGGCGCCCAGCGTGTCCGAGATGTGCCGTTCATGATCGTCGCCGATTTCTTCAAGTTGGCGGCACATCGCCACGCCGGCGGTCGACAGGGCGACGCGCACCTTGCGGCGATCCTTTTCGTCGGGCACGCGGAACACCAGGGTCTCGCGCACCATCCTGTCGATGATCTTGGTCAGGGTGGCGGGTTCGACCAGCACCCGCTCGGCCAGGCGCCCCATGGGCAGCGGGCCTTCTTCTTCCAGGGATTTGAGCACGCGGTACTGTTCGATGGCGATGCCATTGGCCGACAGCCGCCTGGCCAGGTCATCCTCGATCAGCCGGTTCGCCCGCGCGATAAGATAGCCAAGCTGCTCGGTAAACTTAGGATCTGCCATGGCGCTTTCCCTGGACAAGCTGAACACTGCTCCGGATGTAGCACTCATGGTTGCACTATGCCACAACATTTGAAAAATCCAATACCGATGCGCAGATAGCTGGCGGCGCAAATGTCGCAGATCGGCCCGTCAGCTGACAAAGGCGCGCCTGACCACGAAATCCACCCCGTCCGCCTCGGCCAGCCGCACGTTGGCATCGGCCTCGCGCCCAATCATCCGGTAGGCCAGATCGCGTTGCAGGCGCGGGCGCAGGAAATGCGCCATGCGGCAGCCATCAATTCGCCCGACCTGCCTCGCGATCGCCGCCACAAGGAAGATCGCGTCGTAGCATTGCACCGAATTGGCCGTCATCGACGGTCGTCGCCCCGAGAAACAGGCGTCATAGCGTTCCACCAGTGCGTCGCGCCCGTGGCCCCGGCTGGTGTCGAAATAGGCCTGGGCGGCGAACAGGTTTTCCGTGCCGCCATCGGCCAGCGCCAGCAGCTGCATTTCGTCAAAGGCCAGGTTCAGGCGGGTGATGGTGCTGCTCAGACCCGCCTCGGCAAAGGCGCGGTTGAAACAGATGGAATCCTCGCCCAGCATGGCAATCACCACAACATCGGCGCGCGCCTTGCGGATTCGGTCCAGAATCTCGGCATAGTCGCGGCTGCCAAACGGCAGAAGCGCATCGCCGATGAAGTGCCCGCCGACCCGCCTCACCGCATCCATGGTGGTGCCGTGGGCGGCGCGCGGCCAGATATAGTCGTTGCCGACAAAGAAAAAGCGGCGTGCCTTGCGGTGGCTGACCATCCAGTCAAGACTTGGGTTCAGCACCTCGGCATCGGTGATGCCAAGCTGCGCGGTGCCGGGGCCGCAGAAACCGCCCTCGTAATGCGGGGTGTAGATATAGGGCGCAAGCCCACACAGCCCACGCCGGACGGCGGGACGCAGATCGCTGGATTGAAGCCCGATCGCGGCGTCGATGTTTTCGTCGATGGCCAGCCGCTGCGCCGCCTGAAAGGCGCTGTCCTGGGTTTCGCCCGAATCTACCTCGACCAGCTCGATTTCCTGGCCAAGCACACCGCCCGCGGCGTTCAGCTCTGCGGCGGCCAGCAGCGCGGCCCCCTGGCAACCGGATGTCCAGATGCCCGCGAGCCCGTCATGAGAGAGGATCAAACCGATTTTCATACCGTGAATCGGTAGCGCAGGTTGCATCTTCCCACAAATCCTGTGGAGGTAAGCGGCCCATGTGGCGCCCCGAGTGCCCGATTTCTGTGCAGCCTCGGGCCCGCAGCCCCCACAAACGCGACAAAACGAGTATCGCGTCACGCGGCGTTTGCATCCAAGGTATTTTCCATTTCAAATATTGGAAATCAAATCAAGGAGACGCCCATGAACGCCCGCACTCAGTCCGCGACCCTGTCGACGCGCGACATTCCCGACCTGTCTCTGATGGAAGTCAGCGCGCTTGTCGCGTCCCGTCAGGCCACCCCGCTGGATGTCACACAGGCCGTTCTTGCCCGCGTGTCCGAGGTTGACGGCGCGCTCACCGCCTATATCACGCTTACCGCCGAGCGCGCGCTGGAACAGGCCGAAATCGCGACGCGTGAACGCGCCGCCGGGCTGGACCGGGGGCCGCTGCACGGCATTCCGGTTGCTTTCAAGGATCTGTGCGAAACCGATTTCGCGCCCACCTCGGCAGGGCTGGCGTTGCTCAGGGACAACGCCACGGGGCGCAACGCCACCGTGACCGCGCGGCTGGAACAGGCGGGCTGCATCACCATCGGCAAGCTGGGCATGACAGAGGGCGCCTATTCGGGTCACAACGACCAGATGCCCGTTCCGAAAAACCCGTGGAACCCGGCATGCTGGGCCGGGTCGTCTTCGTCCGGGTCGGGCGTGTCGGTGGCGGCGGGCATGGCCTTTGGCGCAACCGGGTCGGACACCGGCGGGTCGATCCGCTTTCCCTCGGGGTGCAACGGTATCACCGGGATGAAGGGCACCTGGGGCCGGGTCAGCCGTCACGGCGTGTTCGCGCTGGCCGACAGTCTGGATCACGTCGGTCCTATGGCACGCGCCGCAACCGATTGCGCCGCGATCATGACCGCCATCGCGGGACCGGATGTGAACGACCCAACGGCGCTGATGGCCCCGGTGCCGGACTACCTTGCCGCCTGCAGCGGGCCGATCCGGGGGATGCGGATCGGCCTGGACCGCGCGGCGGTGATCGACGCTGCCGCCCCCGAAACGGCTGCGGTCATCACCGAGGCTGTCGCTGTCTATGAATCGCTGGGCGCCGAGATCGTGCCGATGTCCTTTCCCTTCCCCGCCGACGCGGTGGATCAATGGACGGTGCTTTGCGCAGTCGAGGTGGCGTTGGCGCATCAGGGCCGGTTCCCCGAACAGCGCGACGGCTACGGGCCGCATCTGACCGAACTGCTGGATTACGGTCTCGGCCTGACCGCGCGGGAGGTCGGCGCGGCGATGCAATGGCGGCTGGTCTATAACGGGTCGGTCGCGCGGGCGATGCATGGGCTGGATGCGGTGCTGTTGCCGATCACCGGCGGGCCGATGCCCGAGCTGGACAACATCTATGGCGCGCCGTCGGCGGGCAAGAACGAAAACCTGGGCGATATGCTGAAATTCACCGCGCCGGCGGATTTCACCGGCTGCCCGTCGCTGACCCTGCCGGGCGGGTTCGACAGCCGGGGCGCTCCGATCGGCTTTCAGCTGATGGGGCCCGCGCTGACCGAGGACAAGCTGTTCAAGCTGGGCGCCGGGTTCCAGCGGGTGACGGATTTTCACACCAGACGCCCCGATCTGACGCCGTTCAGATAAGCGCGCGGATTTGCCGGAAGGCGCGGTCAAGCGCGCCTCCGGTCACTGCGGCGATGCGGATGATCTGCCCTGCCCCACCGCGCGCGGCCCCCGCGGCGACATAAGCGTCGGGCAGGTCCAGCGGACCGTCGTCGAACGGCGCGCTGCCGATGACCGTCACGGTGCCAAAGGCGGTCATGCCGCCCTTCAGGGCCCTGAGCGCGATCAGATCGGCCTCGGTCACATGCTGGCGTTCGCGCAGCAGGGTTTCGCGCCTGTCGTTCATTATGTGCAGATCGGACCGCCAGCGCCCCCCGACGTCCGGCGCTGCGGGATCGCGGCGGCAGAAACCGTCGAACAGCACCGCCTTGGCGCCCGCGCCAAGCGTGACCGAAATCCGCTGGCGCATCTTTGCCCCGGTCATCAGCACGTTTGGATCGGCGAGGTGACGGAGCGTGGCGCCCGCATCGGCGCGCAGGGTCCAGTCGGACCGGCATTCGCGCCCGCGCCGCGCATCGGCGTGGATCATCAGCGCCCCGGCGCTGGTCAGATCGACGCCGGCGCCTGCCTTGGCCGTCACCTCGTGCCGCCAGTGATCGCCGGGCAGCAGGGCCGCCCCGGCGCATTGCGGCAACACCGTCAGCGGGCCATGCAGCCCGGCCCGCCGATAGCCGCGCGGCAGCGACCACGGCCATTCCACATGCCGGTCCAGCAGCGACGTACCGCCATCCGGCGCGATGCCGCAGATCAGCGAAACCTGGGCGCGGTCCGGTTCGGCATCCTTCACTTGAACAGCACCTCACGGCGCAGGTGTTCGACAACCCCGGCGATGCCGGTCCCCTTGCGGCAGACCGTCGGAAGAACCGTGCCGCCGCCGCGCACCGCGGTGGCCTCGGCCAGCATTCTGGGGAAATCGACACCCACATGCGGCGCCAGATCGGCCTTGTTGATGACGAGCAGATTGGCCTGCAAGATGCCCGGCCCCTTTTTGCGCGGGATGTCGTCGCCCCCGGCCACGTCGATCACGAACATCCAGAAATCCACCAGATCGGGCGAAAAGGTCGAGGCCAGGTTGTCGCCGCCGGATTCGATCAGGATCAGATCCAGCCCCGGAAAATCGGCTTCAAGCCGGTCGGCGGCGGCCATGTTCAGCGTGGGGTCTTCGCGGATCACCGTATGCGGGCAGGCCCCGGCCTGCACCGCGCGCACCCGGTCGGGGGGCAACCGGCCGCCTCTGCGCAGACGCTCGGCGTCTTCATCCGTCACCAGATCGTTGGTGATGACGGCGGTGTCGATCCCCGATTCGGCCAGGCGCGGCAGGATGGCTTCGATCAGGGCGGTCTTGCCGGAGCCGACGGGGCCGCCGATGCCGACGCGGGCGGCGGTCATCTTAGAAAGTACTTTCTTGCAAGGGGGACGGTGCGGGCGGGTTCCGCCGTCAGGGGAATGCCGTCGGCCTCGACCTCGAAGGTCTGTGGATCGACGCTGATATTCGGCAGCGCGGTGTTGCGGATCATGTCCTGTTTTCCCAGCTTTCGGGTGTCGCGGATCTGGACAAAGGGTTTTTGCACGCCCAGCCTGGCCGCGGTCCCCGCCTTGATCGCCAGTTCGGACACGAAAGTCACCCCAAGGCGATGTCTGGCGGTCCCCAGCGCGCCCCACATCGGCCGGTGGATCATCGGTTCGGACCCAGAAAAGCTGCCGTTGCCATCGCCCATGGTGGCCCAGACGATGGTGCCCGATTTGATCACCGTGGTCGGTTTGGCCCCGAAAGAGGCGAACGGCCACAGCACGAGATCGGCCATCTTGCCCGGCGCGATGCTGCCGACCTCATCGTCGATCCCCGCCGCAATCGCCGGGTTGATGGTGTATTTGGCGACGTAACGCAGGATGCGCTGATTGTCGGCGCTTGCGGTCGTCTCATCGGGCAGGCGCCCCGCGCGGTCTTTCATCACCGAGGCCAGCTGCCAGCATTTCGCAAGGTTTTCGGCAAGCCGCCCCATGCCCTGGGTGTCGGTGGCAAAGATCGAGATCGCCCCCATGTCGTGCAGCAGATCCTCGGCGGCCATGGACTGGGGCCGGATGCGGGCCTCGGCAAAAGCGACATCTTCGATCAGATCAAAGCTCATCATGTGGGCGAGCATGGTCATCGGCACGCCCTCTTCCAAAGCGGGCAGCGTGTAGGGGTTGGTGGGGTTGGTCGAGGACGGCAGCACGTTGGGATAGCCGTTCACCACCAAAATGTCGGGGGCATGGCCGCCGCCCGCGCCTTCGGTGTGGTACATGTGGATGGACCGCCCGGCGATGGCGGTCATCGTGGTTTCATAGAACCCGAATTCGTTGATGGTATCGGTGTGCAGATGCACCGAGAAATCCGACTTGTCCGCGGCGGTCAGCGTGCCGTCCAGCACCGCGGGGGACGCGCCGAAATCTTCGTGAATCTTCACCCCAAGTGCACCGCCCGACACGCTTTCGGCCACCGCGTCGGGGTTGCTGTTTCCGCGCCCCAGAAAGCCGAAATTCAGCGGATATTCATCCGCCGCCTGAATGAGCCGCCCAAGCACGTTCGGCCCCGAACAGGACACATCGAAATTCGGCCCCGGAGACATGCCGATCATTGTCGTACAGCCCCCCGCCAGCGCGTGGTGGCATTGTTGCGGCGACAGGAAATGCGCATGCGCCTCGATCGCGCCGGCGGTGACGAAATGGTTGTCGCCATGCACCACCGTGGTGTTGGGGCCGGTCACCATGCCATCCGTCACGCCGTTCATGATGTCGGGGTTGCCGGCCTTGCCCACCCCGGTGATGCGCCCGTCGCGGATGCCGATATCGCCCTTGAGGATGCCCAGTTCGGCGTCGATGATGACCGCGTTCATGATGACCATGTCCAGCGCGCCATTGGCGGCGGTGCCGGTGGGGCAGAAACCTTCGCCGTCGCGCATGATCTTGCCCGCGCCTGCGGTCAGCTCGTCGCCGGGGTGGGTGTGGTCGTATTCGATTTCGGCCAGCAGCGAGGTATCGCCAAGGCGCACCATGTCGCCGGTGGTCGGCCCGTACAGCCGGGCATAGGCGTCGCGCGTCAGTTTCATTTCATGTACCCCCGCGCGGTGGCCGCTGCGACGGCGCTGGCAAGCCCGCTGTCGACCGGCCCCTCGGTCAGCCCGGCAAAGCCGTGAACAACGCGCTTGCCGCCGTAAGGCACCAGAACGATTTGTTTTTCGATGCCCGGATCGAACCGTTCTCCGCCGCCGGATGGCCGGTCTAGCCGCATCCCGAACGCCGCCTCGCGGTCAAATTGCAGGGCCGGATTGACCTCGAAGAAATGCGCGTGGGACCGCACCTGGATGGTGCGGTCGCCGGTGTTCAGCACAGTGATCGTGATCGCGTCGCGGCCCGCGTTGATTTCGATCTCGCCCTGCGCGGGGATGACCTCGCCGGGGATGGGATCGCCGGGGGCCGGGGCGATGGGATCAAAGACGGTGACGAGCTTGGTGCCCTCGGCCATCGACACCTCGACCGAAAAGGTTTTCAGCATATGCGCCACGCCCGGTTCGACCTGCTGCGCGGTCAGCAAGGTGCCCGCATGGCTGACGATTTCGCTGTGGCTGTGGCCCAGCCGGGCAAAGGACAGCAGTTCGTCGGCCAAGAGCGCGACCGCCTCGGGGTGGGCCAGCCGAATGCCTTTGGACAGGTAGCGGCGGGCCAGTTCGGCGGCGGTGAAGATGGTCAGCCGCTCCATTTCCGTGGGGGTCAGGTGCATCCTGGGCCTCGTGCTAGTTGATGAACAGCCGCCCCGAGCGCGGGCGCATCAGCGCCACGTCGGACAACGGCATACCGCTCGCGGGCAGCGCGGCAGGGTCGGGTTCGGTGGCCAGTTCGGCGATCAGCGGGGCCAGTGCCAGCAGATCGGCTTGGGTGGAAATCGCGCCCGCGACGCCCAGCCGGACGGCGGCGGAAAACGCGCCCCGCGCCATGCTTAGGGCCGAGGTCGCCAGCGCATTGGGCAAATCCAGCCCGCAGGCGCGCAGGAACACGCCGTGGGTCACGGAGAAATGCCCGATGCCTTGCGCCTGAGCAGCCTTTGCGCCGGGGTCCAGTTCGATGCGCAAGGCGCAGGCCGATGCGAACAGCGCATCGCCCGCGTGCGTGCTGTCGCGGCGCGGCGCCTCGGCCGGCATCAGCGTGTCGACAGTGTGAAACCAATCGGTCAGCATCGCGCCAGTCAGGCGGTGCCCCCCGGCCAGCGCCATCCGGTCAAAGCGGTACCAGCGGGTGCGCAACTCGGCCGCGATCCAGTCCGCCAGCGTCCGTTTGCAGACCTGTCCATCGGCCAGCGCGCTTTCCAGCCCCCAGGAAAACGCAAACACGCCGGATGGAAAACCGCTGTCGGCAAGCTGCATCGCGCGGATGGCGGCCAGGGTCGCAGGGGGGTCATACAGCGGGGTCATTCCGCGTCCAGAACTTCAAATTCCGCAAGGGCGCGCAGGTCGTGCAAGCGGTCGGTGTAGCGGGCGCGCGGGCCGTCCAGCACCACATCCATGACGCCGTGACCGAACACCACCTTCCAGTGCAGGTTGCCGCACCAATGGCCCAGCCGCATCGCGTCGTCCACCGAAGCCGGCCGCAGGCGCATCCGCGCCGCGCCATCAATGCGCACCACGATGGCCAGCCGCCCGTCGTGAAACAGCACCGCGCCGTCGCTCAGCGCCTGTTCGCGCGGCAGGGCAATGGCGCAATCGCGCCCCGTGTCGGTGGTCAGCCGCATCCGCCTGCGCGCGCCGTCGGCTTCGGGAATCGCCAGGGTTTCCAGACCGCCCGCGTGTTCAAGCGCGTGCAGGCGGTCGTGCCATCGGGCCTCTGCCGCCTGTCCCAGAACGGTTTTCAGCATCAGCGGCGCTGCGTCGTCTTTCATCGGTCTTGCCTTGCGGGAAAAAGGCCCGCCCCAGACACGCACGGGGCGGGCAGGTCCACCGGGAAGGTGTTCGGGAGCGCCTACCAGGCCGTCCAGTCGCCCGATTTCTCGAACGCATCACCCAGCGTGTAGAGCGTGCTTTCATCCCACAGCTTGCCGACCAGCATCATGCCGACCGGCAGGCCATCGACCTTGCCGCAGGGCACCGACAGCGCCGGATGATGGGTAAGATCGAACGGCGCGGTGTTGGCCAGCATTTCGAACGCGCGCTCGACGATGTCCTCGCGGCTGGCATCCGGACCGGGGATCGGCGTTGCGGTCATCGGCACGGTCGGCATCAGGATCGCATCGTAATCGGCCAGCACCCTGTCATAGGCGGCGCGCAGGGTTTTGACGATGTTGTGGGCCTTGCCGTAATACCGCTTGCCGTGCCTGTCCTCGGCATATTGAGCGAACAGCATGCCCAGTTTCAGCGTCTCGGACAGCTCGTCGGCGCGATTGCGCCAGCCGCGGTGAAAATCCATGAAGCTGGTGACATACAGGTCGGGACGTGATGTGCCGTAGCCATCGCCCAGCATCATCGTCTGGTTCAGACCCTGCAACCCGATCGGTGTCCAGAGCGCCAGACCCATCAGGTGCATCGGGATCGAGACTTCCTCGACGGTCACACCAAGCGCCTCAAGCTTTTTCGCCGCCTCGCGGACCTTGTCATCGGACGCGGCCTGCGACGTGGCATGGCCGAAGCCTTCCTTGAGGATGGCGACCTTCATGCCCTTGACCGGCTTGTCCAGCGCCCCGGTGTAGTCAGACACCGACACGTCGATCTGGCGGCTGTCGTAGCCATCCGATCCGGCGAGCACTTCAAGCATCAGGGCGCTGTCGGCGACGGTCCTGGTGATCGGGCCGGTGTGGTCGATGGTGATTTCGATCGGCACGATGCCGGTATAGGGCACCAGCCCATGCGTCGGCTTCATCCCCACGGTGCCGCAGAACGCCGAGGGCATGCGGATCGACCCGCCCTGATCGCCGCCGATGGCCATGTCGACCTCGCCCTTGGCAACCAATGCCGCCGAACCCGAAGACGACCCGCCCGCCGATTTCGTCGGATCGTGCGGATTGCACACCGGCCCCAGCGCCGACGTGTGCGACCCGCCCGACATGCAGAAACATTCGCAATGCGCCTTGCCGACGATGGTCGCGCCCGCATCCAGCATCCGGGTGACGATGGTGGCGTCGACGTTGGGAACGTAGCCTTCCAGGGTCGACGAGCCGTTCATCATCGGCACACCGCCCAGCATGACGTTGTCTTTCAGAACAACGGTCTTGCCCTTGAGCTTGCCGTCCGGCGCGCCCTGCACGGTGGATTTGACATACCAGGCGTTCAGTTCGTTTTCCGCGACGGGGGGCTGTTTGCCGGGCGTGCGCGGGTAGGTGATTTCGGGCAGCGGGTCGATCATCAGATCGACGGCGTTATAGGCATCGACATAGCCCTGCATCAGCCCCTGAAAGGACGTCACATCCTCGGGCGAGAGGTTAAAGCCAAGACGCTCGGCCACATCGGCCAGTTGTTCCTTGTTCGGAAGTTTCACAGACATCCGGTCATTCCTTGTCATGATGTAGTTTTTGGGACGCCCCGAGCGGGGCGCGGGGTCAGGCGGTGAAACCCATGAAGGCACTCACCGCACTGGCATCGGTCAATTCGGCCTTGGGGATTTCGCGGTCCAGCACGCCGTTGGAAATGGCGTAGACGCGATCCGAAAGACCGGTGATGAAATCGAGGTTCTGTTCCACCAGCACGATGGTGATGTCGATCTGTCTGGTCAGCCCTGCCAGCGTGTCCGAGATTTCGTCGATGATCGACGGCTGGATGCCTTCGGTCGGCTCGTCCAGCAGCATCAGCCGGGGGTGGCGGGCGAGGCACCGGGCCAGCGCCAGCAGCTGCTGTTCGCCCCCCGACAGCGCGCCGCCGCGCCGATCCAGCAGGCGCTTGAGCCGCGGGAACAGGTCGAGCATCTCATCCGTGGTGCGCGCCACCTCGGCCTTTTTGCCGGGGATGGCGACGTGCAGGTTTTCCTCGACCGTGAGGTTGGGAAAGATCTGGCGGCCCTGCGGGACCAGCCCGATGCCCATCCTGGCCCGCGTGTTGACGGCGGTGCCAAGGATCGACTGCCCGTCGAAATCGATCTCTCCCCCCGTCACCTTGACGTAGCCCATGATGGACCGCATCAGCGTGGTCTTGCCCATGCCGTTGTGGCCCAGAATGCCGACGACCTCGCCCGCATTGGCATGGAAATCGACGCGGTGCAGCGCGGGCACCAGCCCGTAGGCGGCCGACAGGCCCTTGACGTCAAGCAGCATTGGCCTGTTTCCCCAGATAGATCTCCTGGACCTCGCGGTCCTGCATGATGTCGTCGATCATCGCCTCGCGGAAGATCGCGCCGCGGTTGAACACGGTGACGAATTTGGCGATCTGGCGGATGAAGGCCATGTCGTGTTCGACAACCACCACCGCCGCGCTTCGGGCCGATTCCAGCACCAGCTGCGCCAGGCGGTCGCGTTCGTCGCCGGTCATGCCCGCCGCCGGTTCATCCAGCAGGATCAGTTTCGGCTCGCCCGCCAGCACCATGGCCAGTTCGACCAGCTGGCGCTGACCGTGGGACAACAGGCCAACCTCGCGCCGGGCGAGATGGGTGATGCCACAGCGTTCCAGCGTGGTCATGGTCAGCTCGCGGGCCAGCGGTTTCAGATGCTTGCGCCGGGCAGAAAGCCGCACGTTTTCATAGGCGGTGATGCCGTCGAACACATTGGGCACCTGGGTCTTGATGCCGACCCCAAGGTTGACGATCCGATGGGTGTGCGCGCCGGTGAGGTCCTGCCCGGCAAAGGTGACGTTGCCTTCGGTGGGGGTCAGCTGCCCGGTAAGGCATTTGAAAAAGGTGGATTTCCCCGCCCCGTTCGGCCCCAGCAGGCAGCGCAATTCGCCGTCGCGCAGATTGAAATCGACGTTGTCGACCGCCGTCACGCCGCCAAAGCGCATGGTCAGGCCGCGTGTGGTTAGAATATCGTTCATTCCTTCACCGCCTTTCCGGGGATCGTGGTGCCGTGGTTGCGCTTCCACAGAAAATAGCCCCCCAGCATGAGCGACCGCACCGTGGGCACGATGCCCCTGGGCAGCGCCAGCACGAGGATCATCATGATCGCGCCCAGCACGGCGATGGAGTTGACCACATCGACGGTGCCCAGTTGCAGCGTCAGCCATTGCAACAGGATGCAGCCGATGATCGGACCGACAAGCGTGCCGACACCCCCGGCCATGACCCAGACAAGCGCCTTGGCCGACATTTCCATCGACACCGAATTGGGGTCGATAAAGGCCTGATAGGTCGCCCACATCGCGCCTGCGATGCCTGCAATGCCCCCGCCGATGGCAAACACGACGACTTTTTGCTTGCGCACATCATAGCCCAGCAGGCTGGCGCGGGTCTCGTTCTCGCGGATGCCGATGGACACGCGGCCAAAGTCGGATGCGATCAGGAACCGCAGCGCGATATAGATGACGATCAGGAAGCCCATGAAGACCTGAAACATCTGGCCCGGGTCGAGCCATGCCGTCGGGTCTCCCGGAATGTGCAGCGTCGGGATCGACGGGATGCCGTTGAAGCCGCCCAGACGTGCCGAGCCGATGGAATATTCCGGGCCGGCGGTGTGGTTGATAAGCTTCCAGAAGATCAGCGCCACCACCAGCGTCACCACGCCAAGATACACATCCGACAGCCGCCCGTAGAACATGAAATAGCCCAGCAGGACGCCAAAGATCGTCGGGATGATGAAGGCGAGCACCATCGGGATGGTGGTCGACCCCATGTTGATCGACGCCACCGCGAACGTATACGCGCCGAGGCCGAAAAATGCCGCCTGACCAAAGCTCAGGATGCCGCCAAAGCCCCAGATATAGCCCAGCGACAGGGCAAACACCGACAGCACGACGTATTGCGTGATCTGCATGATGGTAAAGAGATCCAGCATCAGCGGGGCTGCGAACATCACGGCCAGTCCGATGGCGACCATGACGTAGAAACCGGGATCTCGGGTAACGGGTTTTTCCATGAAACCGTGGTCCCTTACAAAGATTTCTTGAAGATACGGCCGGTGATGCCCTGTGGCAGCAGCCGCAACAGAACCAGCGCGGCCAGAAGCAGGGCGGCGTCGCCATAGACCGGCCCGGCGAGGAAGGTCATTCCCTGGCTGATCGACCCCAGCAGCCCCGCCGCCGTCAGCGTGCCGGCGATGACCGATGCCCCCCCGGTGATGACGGTGATAAAGCTTTGCGCGATGAAGTTGACGCCCATCGTCGGCACCACGCCCGTCATCGGCGCCAGCAGCGCGCCGGCAAACCCGGTGACCGCCGAGCCGATGCCAAAGGTCGCCATGTAGACCCAGCGCGTCGGGATGCCCAAAGCCTCGGACATATCCGGGTTCTGCATGGTGGCACGGGCGATCAACCCGGCCTTGGTGAATTTCAGCGCCGCCCAGATCGCCACCAGCAACGCAATCGCGGCAAAGATCAGCACGAAGTTATAGCGCGGCACCTGATAGTCGCCGATGCTCATGCCGCCCAGCGGGGTGGCAACGCCGGTGACCGAATTGCCAAAAATCATCGTCACGCCGCCGATCATCAGCATCGACAGCCCCCATGTCGCCAAGAGGCTGTCAAGGATGCGCCCGTAGAGCCGCTGGATCACCAGCCGCTCGACCAGCACACCGAATATGCCCACAACGATGGGCGCAAGGACGAGCATGGCAAACCATTCGTTCACGCCATGCCGGGCGGAAATCACCACCGTATAGCCGCCCAGCATCAGAAATTCGCCATGAGCGAAATTGATGATCCGCATCATGCCGAAGATGATCGCCAGCCCAGAGGCCAGCAGCACCAGCCAGGCCACGGCGCGCACCATTTCAAGCGCGATTACAAGGGAATAGTCCATGCTCGTCTCCTGCCGCCGCGATCAGAGGCTGATCTCGAAATGCTTGTTCGAATCCGGATTTTCGACCAGATCGCAAACCATCTGCGTGTCGGCGGGCGGGCTGTCGGGGAAGGCTTCCTTGATTTCAAAGACCTGGTCTTGCAGTTCGGCGATGTAGACGTCGCGGATGGCGTGGTGGGTCTTGGGGTCGATCTTTACCTTGCCAGCGGGCATGTCGTAGGTCTTGCCCGAGGTCAGGACTTCGAGCAGGGGGTCACGTTCGGTGGTGCCCGCATCGGCAACCGCATCGGCCCACATCCTGACCGCCTCGTAGGTGACTTCGGAAATTTCGGACATCACCCAATCCTTGTCGGGATAGGCCGCCGCGACCTTTTCAAGGAAGGCCTTGTTGGTCGGGTTGTCGATTTCCTCGAAATAGCCAAAGGATGCGGTGATGCCGTTGCCTTCTTCGGCGGTCAGGATCAGCTGGTCCGACCCGCCCGCGCCCAGCACGGTCGACATCACCGGGATTTCCGATTTCATGCCAGCCGCCGCCCATTGGCGGTAAAAGCCCATATGCGAGGTCCCGACCAGCGCCGAGAGCACGAAATCGGGCTTGGCGCCCTGGATCTTGGACACGGTCGCGCCGAACTGTGACACGTCCAGCGGGAAAAACTCGGTCTCGATGACCTCGCCGCCGTTTTCCTCGACGTAGCGTTTGACCCAGGCTGCGGTGATGTGACCGTAGTTGTAGTCGGCCGCGATGGTGTACACCTTCTTGCCGTACAGGTTCATGCCATAGGGGATCAGGCGCGCAACGGTCTGCGCGGGGGTGGTGCCCAGGGTGATCTCGTTCCGGTCGCAGACGCCGCCTTCGTATTGGGTGTTGTAGAAATAGAAGGTGTTGTAGCGGTGAAAGATCGGGCGGATGGTTTCGCGCGAGGCCGACGTGATGCCGCCCATGACCACATCGACGCGATCCTTCAGCGCCAGCTGCGTGGCGTATTGCGAATACAGCGACATGTTCGACTGCGGATCGTAGATGACGGGTTCGACCATCTTGCCCAAAAGGCCGCCGGCCTCGTTGATTTCGTCGATGGCAAGCTTGAACACCTGGTTCATCGGCACGCCAACCGCATCCAAGGCACCTGACAGGTCGTGCAGGCCGCCGATCTTGATGGTGTCGGTTTGCGCGCGTGCGACAAGCGGGGTGGCCAGCGTTGCGGCACCCGCCATGCCTGTGGAGCGGAGGAAGTTCCGTCTGCTGAGCTTGGTCATGTCTGTTCCCTGTTGGTATATGGACCGGCCTGACGCTCTCCGAATTTGATTGAAACTGCAAATATCTATTTATCGAAATTATATGCTGCGGCCTGATTTTGCATATTTTTGCATCACTATCCGGGGCATAATGCTTAAGATATGTGCATTATACGCAACACCCCCACGGACGCCGAGCGTTTCGACATGCTGACGGAAGGGTCAACGACGCCAATGGCCGCTTGGCCCGTCAAACCCCCTTGAGTCGATATAGTTTGAATTTCAATATTATGGGCCCCTGGACCGCCCCGCCCGCGACCCGGCGACACCTCCGCTGACCGCACCCTTTCCGAGCGCCACGATCCAGGGCGACCCTGCCGTGATCGACACCGATCGCGATCGAAACCCTGGCCGCGATGCCGGAAATCGACAAGGCAAAGAGACTGTACGACAATACCGCCACGCCGAGTCGAAAGCGACCGCGCGTTCAAGACCGTGGTCCTGTCAGGCTGGAAAGGCCGCCTGGGCCAATTGCGCTAGAAAAATTCCATTGCCCCGGTGATCTGAGACAGCGAGAAATCGCCGGCGCCCTCCAGCGTCACATGCATCACCTCGCGCGCGCCGGTGTCGCTGTCGGTCATCATGATCGACACGCCCCGCGCGGTCAGGCTGATGCTGCTTTCGTCGAACACCAGCGACCCGGCGTTGTAGAAACACAGCGTGTCGCCCTCGTCGGGGTTGAAATCGGTCACCGTGACACGCCGCGATGTTTCGGTGAATTCAAAGGCATCCGCGCCTCTGCCGCCTGTCAGGCGGTCGGTTCCGGTGCCGCCGAAGATCGTGTCGTTTCCAGCGCCGCCGATCACCACGTCATCGCTGTCGGTGCCCCAGAAAACGTCGTTGCCCGCCCCCAGATCGACCCGGACCGATTTGCCGGCCATCGAATAGTCGGGACTGGTGAAATCCACCAGATCGGCGCCGCCGCCGGTTTCGATCTGTTCGATGCCGATGAACCGCTCGGCCGAGGCGCGCCCCGCGGAATCCCGCGACAGGGCAACATTGTCGTTGAACCCGGTGATCGCGTCATGCAGGAAAAACGCGTCCGCTTCGTCGGTCAGATGCAGCACATCATAGCCATCGCCGCCCCGGCTGACCGCCTCAATCAGGGTCTTGCCGCCCAGACCGATCATCTGGCCGGTGCCGACCTGGGCGCGCGAACTGACGTTTTCAGCCGCGTCGCCCCGCGCGAACACCGCCTCACCATCCAGCCAGATATGATCGTTGCCATCCTCGCCCTGCACGAAATCGCGCCCGGCATCGGCGTAAAGCACATCACCGCCCGCGCCGCCGCGCATCACGTCCGCGCCGCCGCCGCCATAAAGCGAATCGGTGCCGTTGCCGCCGTAGATGGTGTCGTCCCCCCAGCCGCCCGACAGCCAGTCGTTGCCCTGCCCGCCGTACAGCAGGTCGGCGCCGGCCTGGCCCTTGATCTGGTCATCTCCGTCGCTGCCCCGCAGGGTGTCGTCGCCCGCATCGCCGCGCATCGTGTCATTGCCCGCGGCGCCCTGGATGGCGTCGCCGCCCGCCGTGATCGCCTGCAATTCGACCCGCGCCATGTTCCAGGCATCAAGGCCCAGGGTGATGTTTTCGCCCGACCCGACATAGCCGTCGAAATGCGTGACGAGCGGGTCGGCATCGGAGTCGGCATGGGTGCCGCTTTCGCTGCCCAGCGTGCTGACCAGCGCGAACCAGTCGGTCGCGTCGAACATCTCCGACAGATCCAGACTGACATTGGCCACATCCCGCCCGCTGCGTTCGCCCGCGAACAGCGCCAGCGTGTCGGCATTGCCGAACCCGTGCACGTCGATCCGCCCCTCGACCGAGAAATCCAGAACGCTGCGCAGCCCCGCCGCGCTTTGCGCCAGCCACTGAAAGGCGATTCCGCCAAAGGTCAGCATGGCCTCGTCGGAATCGATCAGCGTGCGATAGGTCTTGGCGCTGGAAAAGGTGATGGGCCAGAAATTGGCATGGTCCACGCCGGCGGCGGAAAGTTCGAAAAACGCCTCGACGACGGTATGGGCGTAGTGCAGCCCGTTGGCGTTGCCGCTGTTGCTGTCCTCGCCGCGTGCGTTGCGCGGGCTCCATTCGCTGACGGTCATTTCGACGTCGCCAAGGCCGGTGACGTTTTCAAAGATCGACTTGATGACGTTCAGCGCAAATTCGTTTTCGGTGTCGATGCCGGCGAAGCCGTCGTCGAAATAAATGTGCTGCACCACCCCGGCGATGCTGTTCACGGCGCCCGCTTCGACGAGGGCATCGGCGATGGCGGTGGTCTGGGTGATCGCGTTGCCCTGCGCGGGCACCGTGGCCGTGCGCCAGCCCGACGGCAGCCTGCCGTTGTGATCATCCGCCCAATGCAGGATGAAATCCCCCGCCCCGTCGGGTTCCAGATAGGCCAGCCGGTCGGTCAGCGGGCTGAAGATACCGGTCGAGGCGGTGATCTGCACGGTGACGTCGATGGTGGGATAGGTTGCCGCCATGAAGTTGGTGACTTCGCCCGCGAGATAGCCGTATTCGGCCGCGGTCATCTCGCCGCTGCCCCAGAATTCGTTACCGATCTCGACGCTGGTGATCTCGACCCCGTTGGCGCGCGCCTCGGCCCGCGCGGTGTCGATGAAATCGGCAAGGTGGTCGAAATAGGCGGAATCGATGGCGCTGCGCGTGCCATATGTGCCCTGCGCCAGCGCCTGCGCCGCCGACTGGGCAAAGGCGACACGGGTCGGGATGACAAGCTGCGCATCGGCGCCGACCTGCCCCGCGACGGCGAAATACTCGCCAAGCGTGGTCAGATTTTGCGTCGACCCGTCGGCGCGGGTATGGAACTGCGCGCCGTAATTCCCGGTCTGGAAGCTCGCTTTGGTGAACGCGTTTTCGGTTACGCTGCCGCCGGGAAATCGCAACGTGCTGACGTTCAGCGACGCCAGCTGCGCGATCAGCTCTGGCGCTTGCGAGATTTCGTAATCGTATATGGTGACGTAATTCGCCCCGAACATGCCCGTTGTGACGGTCTGCATCGCAAAGCGTTCGTCTTCGTCAAGGGTATAGTTTGGCATCAGCTCTCATCCATCGTCGGATGTCAGAGCTACCGGCTTGGCTGGCTGCCAGCGGGGCGCGGGGTCAGCGGAATTGTGGCGATTGGTTTGGAAACGTCGAAAATCCGACGCGATTTTTAGGCGGTTTTACGGGTGCTGCCCCGGCCCCGCACAATTCTATCCAAATGCTTTGCGCAATGCGTCGCGGCCGGCGTGAATTTGCACCTTTCTTAAGGCTTGCCCAAGTGTCGCAGGCTATGGTGAAAAAGGTGGGTCATAAAACGGAGTTGGGGTCATGTTCGGAATGGTTGCGTTGTTTGCCGGGGTCCTGGGAATCTCGGCCTTCATGGTGACCGACATGACCTCGGATAACCCTGCGGACGAGGGCGAAACCGACCCCCCCCAAGACAATGGCGACGTGATCGACATCGACGTCGCGACCGGCGCGGCCGAGAACGCCGCCCAGTCCGAAGGCGATCGGGAAACAGTGGACGCCGCCGTCGCGGAACCGGCCGCACCCGATGACAACAGCCCCGATGACGAGGCCGGGGGCGACCCACTGATCTTTACCGCCGCCGGGATCGCGGCCAGCCCCGCGCCGCTGGAGGATTTCGCGCTTGTCGATGATTTTACCGAAGTGACCGCAGGCGATGGCGATACGGTCGGCTTTACCATGCCCGAAGACAGCGGAACACTGTATGTGCTGCCCGCCGATTATGTCGAATCCACACGGACCGAAGACGGAGACGAAACCTACGTCTATTCCGGCTACAACGTCTATTATGTGCCCGCCGACCAGAGCTTTCCACAGGATTACCAGTGGTCCGAAGACGGCGCGACGCTGTACAACGGCGAAACCTATGCGCAGGACGCTCAGGATTTCCAGGACGTCCGCCTCGTGGCGCGCATCGACAGCGGCTACATCGCCACCGAAACCGCATATGAAGACGGCACCGAAACCGTGTTCGACAACCGGCTTGGCGCCCCCCGGATCACCGCGAACTGCGCGGTGATCTGGGGCGCCTGACCTTATGGCACGGGATCGCCTGGCCGCCGCGTTACGACAGCCTCCGGCGGGAGTTTATCCGGCAAGATGAAGACGCGGGGCGCGCCAGAGATCACGGTGCGGAAGCGGGGACGGGGCAGGAACGAACGCGGGCCAACCGTCTCTTCGATGTGCTTGACCCGACGCGACATCCCCGGCGGAGACGCCAAACAGTTCGACCGCGCCGGCGCGGCGTTGCCGGGATTGTGCCGCGGCGGGCGATGATATACATAAGAGAATGTATATCCAGGAGAGCCAACCATGCAGATCGCAAAATGGGGAAATTCGCTGGCGGTGCGCCTGCCCGCCGATCTTGTGCGCAAGCTGGACCTGCGCGAGGGCGATCAGGTCGAGCTGGTGCCCGGCGATGCGGGTCTTGCGGTGACGCGCCAGCCCCGCGCCGAAGACGTGCTGCAAGGGCTGCGCCGCTTTCGCGGACGTCTCGCCCCCGAAGACAGGCTAAGCCGCGACACCGCGCATGAGCGTTGAGTTTCTGGACACAAACGTCATTCTTTACCTGCTGGACGATGGCCCCAAGGCCGACCGCGCCGAGGCGTTGCTGGCGCGGCGTCCCGTCATCAGCGTACAGGTGCTGAACGAAGCGCTGGTGAATTGCCGCCGCAAGGCAAAGCTGGGCTGGGACGACGCGGGCGCCTTTTTGCAAGGCATCGAAACCCTGTGCCAAATCGAGCCGCTGACCGCGCAGACCCACGGCGTCGGCCGTGCGCTGGCCGAACGCTATCAGCTTGGCGTTTACGACGCGATGATCGCCGCCGCCGCGCTGATCGCCGGGTGCGAAACCCTGTTCACCGAGGACATGCACGCCGGCCTTCTGATCGAAGACCGGCTGCGTCTGGTGAACCCCTTTGCCTGACTATCGCGCCACGCAATCGGCGTAATACCGCATCACGCCATCCGCGTCCCGTTCCGCCACAAGCCCGTGGATGTCGGTTTCGAAACCGGGGCATTCGCGGGCGAAATCACGGTTGAAACGCAGATAGTCGACGATGCGCGCGTTGAACACCTCGCCCGGAATCAGCAGCGGAATGCCCGGCGGATAAGGGGTGACAAGACTGGTGGTCACCCGACCTTCGAGGTTGTCGATCTCGACGCGGTCGGTCTTGCGCCGGGCGATCTGGGCAAAGGCATCCGAGGGCGTCATCGCCGGGTGATGGTCGGACAGGTAGATTTCCGTCGACAGCTTGGCCACGTCGTATTTGGCGTAGAGCGCATGCACATGCTGGCACAGGTCATACAGCCCCATCTTTTCGTAACGCGGCTGGCGCGCGGTAAATTCCGGCATCACCTTCCACAGCGGGTTGTTCTTGTCGTAATCATCCTTGAACTGCTGAAGCGAGGCCAGCAGCGTGTTCCAGCGGCCCTTGGTGATGCCGATGGTGAACATGATGAAAAAGCTGTAAAGCCCGGTCTTTTCCACCACGACGCCATGCTCGGCCAGGTATTTCGACACGATCGACGCCGGGATGCCGGTCTGTTCGAACCAGCCGTCGATGTTCAGGCCCGGTGTGATGATGGTCGCCTTGATCGGGTCAAGCATGTTGAACCCCGGCGCCATGTCGCCAAAGCCGTGCCAGGCGTCTTCGCCGGTGGTCTCGACGCCCTCGGAATCGGTTTTCTTGAGCTCCCAGTCGCGCGTGCGCCCGATGCCTTCGTCGGCAAGCTCGTCCGGCCCCCAGACCTGAAACCACCAGTCGTTGCCGTATTCCTCGTCGACCTTGCGCATGGCGCGGCGGAAATCCAGCGCCTCGTCCAGCGATTCCTCGACCAATGCGGTGCCGCCGGGGGGTTCCATCATCGCCGCCGCCACGTCGCAGGACGCGATGATGCTGTATTGCGGGCTGGTCGACGTGTGCATCAGGTAGGATTCGTTGAACAGGTGCCGGTCCAGCGGCACCTGTTCGGCGTCCTGCACCAGAACGTGGCTGGCCTGCGAAATCCCGGCCAGCAGCTTGTGCACCGATTGCGTCGCGTAGGTCACCGACTGTTTCGTGCGCGCCCGCTTGCGGCCCATGGCGTGGTACTGGCCATAGAACGGGTGAAAGGCGGCGTGCGGCAGCCATGCCTCATCGAAATGCAGGTTTTCGACATAGCCATCCAGACAGCCCTTGATGACCTCGGTGTTATACAGCACCCCGTCATAGGTCGATTGCGTCAGGGTCAGGATGCGGGGCTTGACGGTTTCGGGGTCGTAGCCTTGCAGCAGCGGGTTGGCGGCGATCTTGGCCTTGATCGCCTCGGGCTCGAATTCGCTGCGCTGGATCGGGCCGATGATGCCGAAATGGTTGCGCGTGGGTTTCAGGAACACCGGGATCGCGCCGGTCATGATGATGCTGTGCAGGATCGACTTGTGGCAGTTGCGGTCCACGACGACCACGTCGCCGGGCGCGACAGTGTGGTGCCAGACCATCTTGTTGCTGGTGCTGGTGCCGTTGGTCACGAAAAAACAGTGATCGGCGTTGAAGATCCGCGCCGCGTTGCGTTCCGATGCGCCAATGGCGCCGTTGTGGTCCAGCAACTGGCCGAGTTCCTCGACCGCGTTGCAGACATCGGCACGCAGCATGTTTTCACCGTAAAACTGGTGATACATCTGCCCGATGGGCGATTTCAGAAAGGCAACGCCGCCCGAATGGCCGGGGCAGTGCCACGAGTACGAGCCATCCTCGGCGTAATCCAGCAGCGCCTTGAAGAACGGCGGCTGGATGCTTTCGAGATAGCCGCGCGCCTCACGGATGATATGGCGGGCGACAAATTCCGGCGTATCCTCGAACATGTGGATGAAGCCGTGCAGCTCGCGCAGGATATCGTTGGGCAGGTGACGCGAGGTCTTGGTTTCGCCGTAGACATAGATCGGCACATCGGCGTTTTTCCAGCGCACTTCCTCGATGAATTCGCGCAGGTGCAGCACGGCGGGGTCCAGGTCGGGACCGGGGCTGAATTCTTCGTCATCAATGGACAGCACGAAGGCCGACGCACGGCTTTGCTGCTGGGCGAATTGCGACAGATCGCCATAGGAGGTGACGCCGAGCACCTCGAACCCTTCGGATTCGATGGCATCGGCAAGGGCGCGGATGCCAAGCCCCGAGGTGTTCTCGGACCGGAAATCCTCGTCGATGATGACGATGGGAAAGCGGAATTTCATGGGGCGTCTCCTGTTGGCGCGCCGATGGGCTGGCCCCCGTTGTTTCTGTGCGGGCGCTGCACGTCAAGGGCAGAGGGGGCGCTGCCCCCGCCTTCGGCCCCCCGGAGTTTATCGGGCAAGATGAAGGGCGGGGTTGCGCGCCGCCGAGGGGGGATCGGAAAGCTATGCGGGAGGTGCATTTCCGCTTTGCAGTTGCAGCAATTGTGCTGCGGTGCGGCATGCGCTAGGGTGAATTCAAGGCGCCGATGGTGCCATACAGTTTCCTGGGGTTTCTCCTCCTCCCTAAACCCCGGAAATTGGCGGCGATCTCCTCTCCTCCTCCCTGGGGATCGCCGCCGCCTGATCTTTCCTGATTCGCAGACGTGAAACGACGCCCCTGTGACAAAGCGCCGTTGGCTTGTCGCACACCCATTCAGCCGTTGCAGATCATGCCGCCGTTCACATGTAGGGTTTGCCCCGTCACGAACGACCCGTCGCGGCTGGCAAGGAACACATAGGCGGGGGCGACCTCGCGAGGTTGGCCCACGCGGCCCATGGGGGCGGCCATGTTTTTCAGGATGTCTTCGTCGAAATCCGCGAAAACCGACTGGATGTCGGTGTTGATCGGTCCCGGAGCGACCTCGTTCACACGAATCCTGCCCATCTGCTGCTTGGCCAGCGCGCGGGTAAAGCTGACGATGGCGCCCTTGGTGGTGGTGTAGGGCAGCAGCGTGTCGTTGCCGACAAAGGCGTTGACCGAGCTGGTGTTGATGATGCTTGTGCCTTCGGCCATATGAGGCAGGGCGGCACGGCTCAGGTAAAAGATCCCGTCGATGTTCACCGCGAAATGCAAGCGCCAGTCGTCGTCATCGACATCGACCAGATCATCGTAGGGTTTTTGCATGCCCGCGTTGTTCACCAGCACGTCGATGCCACCCCAGGTGTCCACCACCGTCCTTATGGCCCGATCGCAGGCCGCGCGGTCGGACAGGTCGGCCCGGATCACCAGCGCCTCGGCGCCTTCGGCTTCAAGCCCCCTGCGGGTTTCTTCGGCCTTGTCATCGGCGCTGTGGTAGATGATCGCGACGCGCGCGCCTTCGCGGGCGAAATGCAGGGCGACAGCGCGGCCGATGCCGCTGTCACCGCCCGAAATCAGAGCGCGTTTGCCCGCCAGCTTGTCGGCGCCCCTGTACTGGTCGTCGATATATTCGGGGTCGGGGAGAAAATCGTCGAGATCCTTCATGAGAGGTCTCCTTTCTTGAATGGGGTCAGGTGTTGATCGCGGCCACCGCGCCACCGTCGACCCGCCAGGCCGACCCGTTGGTAAAGCTTGCCCGCTCTGAACACAGCATCGCCGCGGCGACCGCGACTTCGTCGGCCT
>NZ_QLMG01000009.1 GCF_003259905.1 Salipiger aestuarii
CGTCCTTCACGCTCTTCCTGGAGGACGGCCGCGTGGCCATCGACAACAACCCGGCCGAGCGCGCGATCAAGCCGGTGGTGATTGGTCGGAAGAATTGGCTCTTCGCCGGGGCTGATGCCGGGGGAGAGACCCTCGCGGAGGCCATGACGATCATCGAGAGCGCTAAGCTCAGCGGTCTCGATCCTGAAGGCTACCTGGCCGACATCCTGGCCCGCATCGGCGATCACAAGATCAACCGCCTCGACGAGCTGTTGCCGTGGAACTGGGCGCCGATCGCTCAGGAGGCCAAGGCCGTCGCCTGATCTGCGGTCCTTACCGGCCGGTTACCGTGTATTCCACGTCAGCCTGAGCCATCTGGTCACCGACTGCGACCTCACGGTGCATGCCGGATTCGTAGTGGCCAGGGATCAGGCACGCCGCTTCGAACGTACCAGAATTTGCGAAAGTCCACACAACCTCGCCCGAGGCGCCCGCATCGAGACGAATACGGTTCGGATCGTCATGTTCCATGTCCATCTTGGCCATTTCGATCTTATGCTCGGCATTACGCTCTACCGTGTCGAGGACGAATTCATGCTCCAGCTCACCCTTGTTGGTGATGTTGAAGCGGATGGTTTCGCCCTCCTTGATATCCATCGGCTCACTCTCGATCAGCATCTGGCCCTCATCGTTTTCGAGCAAAGTGACGTCGATTGTACGATCCACCTTGGCGGCGTCACCCGGCATGCCGACCATCATTGCGGCTGGCTTGGTCTCCCCATGTCCGCCGTCGTGTGTACCTGCAGCAAAGGCCGGTGCGGATAGCGCGATCGCGAAGCTTGTCGTCAAAAGAAGATTTCTCATTTTATTGTCCTGTAGGTTGGTTTGGTTGGAGATGACGAAGGGCCGCTCAGCCCTTCGAGGTTGGTTTCGGCGTGAGAATGGTCTTGGGGCTGTTGTTGGAGGCAAAGTCGGGTAATTCGCCGGTCCATTCGTAGGCCATCTCGCCCGGAGGATTCTCGTACCAGCCGGGATCGGAGTAATCGTCCGCGTCGATGCCGTCCCGCACCTTCACGACCGAAAACATGCCGCCCATCTCGATGGGTCCGTACGGACCCCAGCCCGTCATCATCGGGATGGTATTGTCGGGAAGCGGCATTTCCATTTTTGCCATGTCCCCCATGCCGGACATGCCCATGGGCATGTATTCCGGCTGGAATTGACGGATCTTCTGGGTTAGCGGCTTCTTGTTCACCCCGATGAACGTCGGCACGTCATGGCCCATGGCGTTCATCGTATGGTGCGATTTGTGGCAATGGATCGCCCAATCTCCCAGATGATCGGCGACGAATTCGTAGGCGCGCATCGCACCTACGGGAATGTCGATGCTCACCTCCGGCCACTGTGCTTCAGGCGGCACCCAGCCGCCATCCGTGCATGTGACCTTGAAGTCATAGCCGTGCATATGGATCGGGTGGTTCGTCATCGTAAGGTTCCCAACCCGCACTCGCACCCGGTCGCCCTTGTTCACGACCAGCGGATCGATGTCGGGGAAGATCCGGCTGTTCCAGGTCCAAAGGTTGAAATCCGTCATCGTCATGATGCGGGGTACATAGGTCCCTGGATCGATGTCGAAAGCGTTCAGCATGATCAGGAAATCACGATCCACCGGCATGAATGTAGGATCCTTGGGGTGGACAACGAACATGCCCATCATCCCCATCGCCATCTGGGTCATTTCATCGCCGTGGGGGTGGTACATGAACGTCCCGGACTTCACCAAGTCGAATTCATAGACGAAGGTTTTGCCCGGTGGGATGCTGGGATGGCTCAACCCGGAGACCCCATCCATGCCCGAGGGGAGAATCAGCCCGTGCCAATGTACCGTTGTGCCTTCCGGCAGCTTATTGGTGACGTAGATGCGCACCCTGTCGCCTTCGACAGCTTCGATCGTCGGGCCGGTGGATTGGCCGTTGTAGCCCCACAAATGCGCGATCATGCCATCGGCCAGCTCGCGTTCTACCGGTTCGGCCACGAGGTGAAATTCTTTCACCCCGTTGTTCATCCGGTGCGGCAGGGTCCACCCGTTCAATGTGACCACAGGTGTGTAGTCCGGCCCGGAATTGGGACGCGCCGTGATCGCCGTAGCCGCACTGTCCATCTGCGCGGCTTCGGGCAAACCCATGTTCAGGGTTTGACCCCAGGCTTTCGAAGAGACCAGCGTTGCACCTGCCGCGCCGGCTCCGAGTAATTGACGTCTGTTCAACATGTCAGTTCCTTTCAGTGTCCTGCGCCGCCACCGGCGGCAAGTGTCGCGCCTTCTCCACCAGCACCACCGCCGTCGCCACCGCCATAGATCGCAGCGGTCAGATCAGCCTGTGCCATGTAGAATTCGCGTTTTGCGTTTGCCGCTTCCAGCGATGCGCCAAGTTTTTCGCGCACATCTGTCAGCAGCTCGAAAGTGTTGGTGATCATGCCGTTATAAGACAGCAGCCCTTCTTCTTCGACGGTCGTGCGTAGAGGCACAAGAACGTCGCGATAGTGGCGGGCGATCTTATATGCGGCGTGATAGGAGGCTTCAGCGCCACGCGCTTCGGACCTGACATTGACAGCTCTCTCTGCCAGCACGTTGGCTGCTTGCAGGTAAGACAATTCCGCCTTGCGCATCCGGGCCTTGCCGGTGTCGTAGATCGGGATTGCGAACTCCACCTCCACCTGAGGGGTGGTTACGGTCTCCGTTTCTCCGTCCTCAACCTCCCGCTCCGCTTCGAACCCGGCAATGAATTCGAGATCGCTGATAATGCGAGTCTGATCAGTCAGACCAAACGCTTTGGCCTGTGCTTCCAGGCCAAGTTTGGCAACGCGCAGATCAACCCGATTTCGCAATGCTTTCGCTTCGATGTCAGTCACACGGCCGACGGAACGCGGCAGCGCAGGAAGGGCATCGGGCACATAATAGTCGACTTCGGTGCCCCACAGCCCCATGAGCCTGGTCAGCTGCTCCTTGGACCGGGTAGCATTCAGGCGTGCCTGGGCAAGTTGTCCGGCGAGTTCGGCGTTGAAGGCCTGTTCACGGGCCTGCCCGGCTTTGTTCAGCGCGCCGGTCTCGCCAAGCCTCATCGCCAATTCCGATCCGGCGTCAGAGGTCGCTTTCGCACGGCGCAGATAGCTCACGGCCTCGAAGGCAGCTACGGCATCGACCCATGCCTTCCGCGTCTGATTGGCCAGTGCGAGTGTTTCGTTCACGGCGCTCAGTTGAGCCTGCCGGAAGTTTGCGTCTGCAATGGCCGTACGCTGCTTGCGAGTGGTGGCATCGAGCACATTCGACCGTATCAGTCCCTCGATCGCCCTGTAGGCACCTAGTTCGGGCGCACCGATGCCCAGTACACCGATCGCGACGATCGGGTTTTCCGGGGTCGATTGCTGCCAGGCCTCAGCGGCGGATAGGCCGACATTCGCATATGACGCCTGCAAACCCTTGTTGTTCAGAAGCGCGACCTGAACGGCGGTGTCCGCCGAAATGGTCTTGCGGTGCACCATTGCGTGCACCTGCTTCTTCAAGGCCTCGTTTTCGGCCTGGGTTTCGGCGAAGGCTGTCCGTTTGCCGATGGCTGGTGTGACCTGGCTGGAAATGTTGGCGAAGCCAGCTTTTGGTTCCGTGTAGATGCCCGGTACAGCTGCAGCACAGGCACCCAAGATTAGCGGAAAGCCGAAAACCAGCGGAAACTTCGATACCCGCATCAGTTGCCCTCCGTCTGTTCTTGATTGACGGAACGCCAGTCGCGGGGACCTGTGGGGCCGCGGTAGGTGTAGCCCGCCAAGGGGTCCTGATAGCTGATCAGCGATGAAACTGCCGTGTTGGCGACGGCCTGTTGGGTCGCGACGGACGGCAACGGGGTGGGCTCATAGGCGCATGCGCCAAGCCCGAGGGCCGAAGCCCCCATAAGTAGATGAATTTTCATGAACGTAACCTGATTGATGAACGTTGTCTCACGCAGACTCTGCGCAAGGCTCACACCCGTTTTGGGCGTCGGTTCAGATCAGGAATCGAGGGGGCCGCAGGAACCCTGCTGTTTCCACCGAATACGTTTGACCGTCGAGAATGACATATTCACTTGTACCAACCGGCTCTGCTTCGATCTTGGTGTCTTCGAGGAAGACGACAGAAATACAGATACCGTTGCAACACTCTTGGGATTGTTGCTCTTTGCCATCCTTGTCGGACGCTGCGATGTCGCTTGCGACCCTAAGCTTCTCATGCGCGTGATGCGCATCGCTTCCGGTGTCATGAGTCATGGCGGCACCAACGACAACAATAGACTTGGCTTGATGTCCGTCATGCATGCCGGACGCCGCGTGAGCGGCAGAAGGTGGTGACAATACCAATGCCAGCGCAAACGCAATGCACGTAAACGCCCTTGACCAGCTTGATATGAAAACTCGAAAGCTCATGCCGCGAACATCGGATACCCATGCAGTACAGTCAATCCGTCCTGCGCAGGAAGGTTCGTCGCTTTTTTTGAAACCGGCGAGTTTTGGCCGCTGCTGTCAGAGAATGTTGCATATCAGCGACATAGAGAGAGCCGCTATTTCCGTTCAGCAGAGCGTTGCTGACGCATCTTGGCTACTGAACCTCTGCCAGCTTCTCAGACCTGTAGCCCGCATCGCGGATCGCTGCGGCCAATGCAGTTTCACCCAGGGTGCTGTTGACGTCGACGATACGTGCAGTCAGATCGCACGAAACCGTTGCATCCGGGTCGGCAGCCATGATGGCCTTTTGGATAGAAGCGGTACAATGGCCGCAACTCATGTTCGGTACGCTGAATCTGAACATCGCAGTCTCCTTTGAAGACATGCATGTAAGGCGTTCCTGCATGGGAAGGTCAATGGCCAGAATTTTACTCAACATGGCTGTTGACCTTCCAGTAACTGGAGGCCCTATCTATAGGAGGATCAGATCAAGGAGATTCTCATGTCGGATCCGCGCACCCTTCAGCTTTCGCTGCAAAACATGTCCTGCGCTTCCTGCGTCGGGCGCGTGGAACGTGGCCTCACGGCTCTGCCGGGGGTCAGCAATGTCCGCGTCAATCTCGCCAACGAGACCGCCCAGGCGCAGATCGACGCACCGGAGCGCATTGCCGAAATTGCGACAACCCTTGATGAGATCGGGTATCCGGCCCGTACCCGAAGCGTTCGTCTGAACATCGCATCCATGTCCTGTGCTTCGTGCGTCGGTCGGGTGGACAAGGCTCTGGCAGTGCTGCCGGGCGTGCTGGACGTGAACGTCAACCTGGCATCGGAAACCGCTACGGTCACCTACCTGGAGGGCGCGGTCGCGGTTGCCGACCTCATCAAGGCGGCCAGCGACGCGGGTTACCCCGCCACGCAGGCCGAAGACAGTTCATCGCAAGACGCAGGAGCCCGCAAGAACGAAGAAGCGCGGGATCTGGCGCGCCGGACAGTCGTGGCGGCGACCCTCGCCCTGCCGGTGTTCCTGCTCGAGATGGGCGCACATCTGATCCCCGGCATGCACGGTCTGATCGGCGACACCATTGGCCATCGGGCCAGCTGGATGATCCAGTTCGTGTTGACCACGGCTGTCCTGTTTGGGCCGGGACGTACGTTTTACACACGCGGTTTCCCGGCATTTTTAAAAGGCGCGCCGGACATGAACAGTCTTGTCGCGGTTGGCACATCGGCGGCCTATATCTATTCGCTCGTGGCGCTTTTCGCACCGACGCTGCTGCCCGCGGGATCGCGCGCGGTCTATTTCGAGGCGGCGGCAGTCATCGTGGTGCTGATCCTTCTGGGCCGCTGGCTGGAGGCCCGCGCGAAGGGCCGGACCGGGGTTGCGATACAGAAACTGCTCGGCCTTCAGGCCAAGACAGCCCGTGTGCTGGTTGACGGCGAGCCGCAGGATGTGGCCATCGACCGCATCGTCGCGGGCGACATTCTGATCGTGCGCCCCGGCGAGCGGATTGCAGTGGATGGCGAACTGACCGAAGGCAGTGCCCGTGTCGACGAGAGCATGATCACCGGCGAACCGGTGCCGGTCGCCAAATCCGTGGGCGATCCCGTCACCGGCGGCACCGTCAACGGCAGCGGTGCCTTCCACTTCCGCGCGACGCGTGTGGGTGCCGACACGACACTGGCCCAGATCATCCGGATGGTCGAAGAGGCACAGGGCGCCAAGCTGCCGATCCAGGGCCTGGTGGACCGGATCACGCTCTGGTTCGTGCCCGCGGTCATGGCATTGGCGCTGTTGACGGTGATTGTCTGGCTGTTGGTCGGTCCTTCGCCCGCGCTGTCCTTTGCGCTGGTGGCCGGCGTCTCCGTGCTGATCATCGCCTGCCCCTGCGCGATGGGGCTCGCCACGCCGACGTCGATCATGGTCGGCACGGGACGTGCCGCCGAGATGGGCGTGCTCTTTCGCAAGGGCGATGCCTTGCAACAGCTATCCAGCGTGGATGTTGTGGCGCTGGACAAGACCGGAACGGTTACCCAGGGCCGCCCGGAACTGACCGATCTCGTGCTTGCGGACGGCTTTGACCGCGCCGAGGTGCTGGCATTGGTCGCCGCTGTCGAGGCGCAATCGGAACACCCGATCGCCGAGGCAATCGTGCGCGCGGCAAAGGTCGAGGGCGTCGCGCGGCATGACGTCATGGATTTCGCATCCATCACCGGCTACGGCGTGCGGGCCAGGGTGGCGGGCCGCGAGGTGCTTGTCGGGGCCGACCGCCTGATGACCCGCGAGGGGCTGAAGATCGGCGACCTGGCCGACGAGGAGCGCCGACTGGCCGAACAGGGCCGCACCGCACTTTTCGCGGCAATCGACGGTCGTGTCGCCGCCGTCATCGCGGTAGCCGATCCGGTGAAGCCGTCCAGCGCCGCTGCAATCCGCGCCTTGCACGCACAGGGACTGAAGGTGGCCATGATCACCGGTGACAAGCGCGAAACGGCAGAGGCTATCGCCCGCGAAACCGGGATAGACCATGTGATCGCGGGCGTTCTGCCCGACGGCAAGGTGGCGGCGCTGGACGATCTGCGGGGCACCGGCCAGCGCATCGCGTTCGTTGGCGACGGGATCAACGACGCACCCGCGCTCGCCCATTCGGACGTGGGTATCGCTATCGGCACCGGCACCGACGTGGCCATCGAATCCGCAGATGTGGTGCTGATGTCCGGCGATCTGCGCGGCGTCGTGAACGCCCTCGAGGTGTCGCGGAGCACCATGCGCAACATCCGCCAGAACCTTTTCTGGGCATTTGGATACAACGTCGCCCTGATCCCGGTTGCGGCGGGCGTGCTTTATCCGGTGTCAGGACTTCTGCTCTCACCTGTTCTGGCAGCAGGTGCGATGGCGCTCAGCTCTGTCTTCGTGCTGACGAATGCGCTGCGGCTGCGCCGCGTGCGCCCGGCGATGGACGAAACGGCGCGCCCCGTCTCCGAAGCCTCGGCATCCCCGATTCCAGCTGAATGAACTCAAGGAGGAAACGATTATGAACATCGGAGATGTGGCCGACCTTTCCGGCCTTCCCGCCAAAACGATCCGCTACTACGAAGACATCGGTCTTGTCGAACCGCTGCGCAGTTCAAATGGCTATCGCAGCTTTCGGCAAAGCGACGTGCACAAGCTGGCCTTTCTCGCCCGGGCACGGGCCCTTGGGTTCACCATCGAGGATTGCCGGAGCCTGCTGAAGCTTTATGCCGATACTGACCGCGCCAGTGCCGAGGTGAAGCAGATTGCCGAAGAGCATCTTGATCGGATTGACAGCAAGATCGCTGAACTAACCGAAA
Source organism: Salipiger aestuarii (assembly GCF_003259905.1). Lineage (GTDB taxonomy): Bacteria > Pseudomonadota > Alphaproteobacteria > Rhodobacterales > Rhodobacteraceae > Salipiger > Salipiger aestuarii. Next base: position 7,777 of record NZ_QLMG01000009.1, read on the forward strand.
TGCGCGCGACGCTGTCGCATCTTGTGGATGCATGCGCGGGTGATCACCGCCCCGATTGCCCCATCTTGGCCGATCTGGCGATGGAACAAAAGGCGGGCAGTATCAGCAAGGCGTCCGGATAGCTCTGACGTCTGCAAAAGCCGAACTTTCCCGAAAACTACGGAACATTCCAGCGCAGCAATGTTGTTCCTTCTATAGGACATCAATTTTTCGAGACTGGAGGTTTCCAATGACATACATACGCTTTTTCGCGATGATCGCCACATCCACGGTGGTGATGTTCATCCTAATGTATCTCAACACCTATCTGCTGAGCCATATCTTCTGGTCCGAAACACGCGCCTATATGGCCGTGCTGATGGGGGCCACAATGTCGATCATCATGCTGGGCTTCATGCTGTCGATGTACTCCAGCAAGGCGATCAACGCTGCCATCTTCATTGGCGGCGCTGTGGTGTTTGCCGGATCCCTCTGGTTGGTCCGGAGCCAGGTAACCGTTGGCGATACCAGCTACATGCGCGCGATGATCCCGCACCATTCGATCGCGATCATGACGTCGAGCCGCGCCAACATTTCTGACCCGCGGGTGCGCAAACTGGCTGACGAGATCATCTTTGCCCAGGACAAGGAAATCGCCGAGATGCGGTATCTGGTGAATGACATCGACGCGAATGGTGACGCGGCCGATGAGAGCCCGGATGGTCCGGCCCGCATCGTCGATCTGAACGAGGCGCTCTCATCCGCCGAAATCGCTATCCTCGATCTGGAATTCCTGACCGGCGACGAGATCGCGCAGCTTTTCCCGGATGGGGCCATCTGCACCTTCAAGTATACCGCGACCAGCAAACCTGTGCTTGCCGCAGGACAGATCGATGGCGCCCCGGCGGCGCTGGCAAAGATCAGCGGCGATCTGGTGCGTCTTGGTTCAACCGACGGAACCGGCACCCTGCGCACCGAAGGAATGTCCGTGGCCCTCAGTGCGCCGGACGGGGCTGCGGCGCTGGAAAACAGTGGTGAAGTGCAGGACGCCAACCTCGTGCTCGAGCTCGATGCCGGCCTGCGGGCAGGCTATCGCGGCTATTATGGCTGCGACGCCTGAACCCTGAAACGGAGGATATGACCTGCCAAGAGACACAACCCAGACAGCCAAGCTTTACCGGATGGTGATGCCCGACCACCTCTGTCCCTATGGGCTCAAATCCAAGGACCTGCTGGAGCGCAAGGGTTTTGAAGTCAAGGATCACCCTTTGACCACGCGTGAGGAAACCGACGCGTTCATGGAAGAGCACGGCGTCGAAACCACCCCGCAAACCTGGATCGGCGACGAGCGGATCGGCGGATATGACGACCTTCGGGTCCATTTCGGCATGGATGCGCCCGAAGACGAACGCTCGGACACATCCTATCAGCCGGTGATTGCGATCTTTGCCGTCGCGTTCCTGATGGCGCTCGGTTTGTCGTGGTACAGCTTCGAGACCATTATTACCCTGCGCGCCCTGGAATGGTTCATTTCCATCTCGATGTGCTTTCTGGCCGTACAAAAACTTCAGGATGTCGAAAGCTTTTCGACCATGTTCCTGAACTACGACCTGCTGGCGCGTCGGTGGGTGCGATATGGCAAGATCTATCCGTTCGGAGAGGCGTTCGCAGGCATCCTCATGGTCGCCGGGGCGCTGACCTGGCTTTCGGCACCGGTGGCCCTGTTCATCGGCACTGTTGGCGCAGTATCGGTTTTCAAGGCGGTCTATATCGACAAGCGTGAATTGAAATGCGCCTGTGTCGGCGGTGACAGCAATGTGCCGCTTGGCTTTGTCTCGCTCACGGAGAACCTGATGATGATGGTCATGGGGATTTGGATGCCGATCAGGGTCTATCTGATCGGCTGAAAGGCGGGTGCCTTTTTCACATCCCTCAGACCCGTTCTCCCGACAGGTGCGCAGGTCAGACAGCACTGCGAAAAAGGTCAAGCTGAATGGACCAGATAGTCGAAGCATTCACGACCGGGGCGGGCATGCTCTGGAAGGCGCTCTGGGCGCTGATCTTCGGCTATATCATCTCCGCAGGCATCCAAATCTTCGTGACACGGGATCAGATGGCGCGTGTTCTGGGTGATCGTGGTGCCAGGAAGCCAAGCATTGCCGGCTCCTTTGGTTTCGTGTCGTCGTCCTGTTCCTTCGCGGCTCTTGCCGCGTCGCGTTCGATCCTCGTGAAAGGTGCGCATCCGGTCAATTCGATCGCCTTCCTGATTTCATCGACAAATCTGGTGATCGAGCTTGGAATCGTCCTTCTGGTCCTGCTGGGCTGGAAATTCATGGTGGCGAATTTCCTGCTTGGCATCCTGATGACGATCTACGCCTATGCCCTCTCCCTGATGTGGCTTCCAAGGTCGTTTGTCGAAAGCGAAAAAGAGCATGCGGAGAAGGCCCAGTCCGACGAAGGTATGGACACCGACCAGACCATGAAGGGATCGTTCCGCGACAAACTGCTGTCCCGCGAAGGATGGGACCGGATCGCCCGCGTTTTCTTCATGGAATGGAAGATGGTCTGGAAGGAGATCCTCTTCGGCTTCACGGTCGCGGGATTCATTTCCGTCTTTGTGCCGCAGAGCTTCTGGAACGCGATCTTCCTGGTCGCAGATGGCGGTGCGCAGGACGCGCCGGGCTTCCTGATCGTTCTCGAAAACGCGCTGGTGGCACCGGTCGTCGCTTTCTTCACCTTCATCGGGTCGATGGGCAATGTCCCCCTGGCCGCGATGCTCTGGTCGCGTGATGCGTCGTTCGGAGGCGTGATCGCCTTTCTCGGAGCCGATCTTGTTGCTGCCACGGTGATATGGGTGCACGCAAAGTATTATGGCTGGCAGTATGCGCTCTATCTTTCAGGCTTGCTGTACCTGTGCATGGTCGCTGCGGGAATTACGGTGCATTACCTGTTTGCTCTCGTAGGGATGATCCCGACCGAGCGGCCCTCGCTTCAGGAAATGGTCCGGTTCAGCATCGACTACACGTTCTTCCTCAACCTGATATTTCTCGTCATCGGGGCAATACTGATCTGGCTTCACCTCAGAAACGCCAAGGAAAATTAACCGATTGAAGCCAGGAATGGGAAGGTTCCCAGAAGCCAGTAGGCAAACCGGGACAATTGGCCGGTCATGATGGCAACGCCCATGATGATCATGGCGACGCCTGCGCCCTTGTAGAGCCAGCGACCGGCCTTGCCGATCTGTCTGACCCGCGCGGCGATGGCGTCGGTGAACAGCGCGGCCAGCAGGAACGGCACGCCTAGCCCGGCGGAATAGATCGACAGCAGCCAAATGCCGTCCGACATGCCGCCGGAAGTCGAACTGAGTGTCAGGATCGCGCCAAGGATCGGTCCGATGCACGGCGTCCATCCAAACGCGAAGGCCAAGCCCAGGACGTAGGCTCCGAGCGGGCGACCCCCCGGAATGTCGAGTGTGAAGCGGGTGTCACGCGAGAACGCTTCCAGACGGAAGGCACCCAGCATGACCAGTCCGAACAGGATGATGATCGCCCCGCCCAGATAGTTGAGCTCAGTGCGCCAGGACAGAAGCAGCGACCCGAGCGCGCTGGCCCCGGCACCCAACGCGACAAAGACCGTGGAAAATCCCAAAACGAAACAGGCGCTTAGCCCAAGTGCCCCGGCGCGTGCCCGCAGACCGACCGACCGTGTCGTGCGCAAATCCGGCTGGCCCGCAATATAGGAGACATAGCCCGGCACCAGCGGCAGGACGCAGGGCGACAGGAACGAAATGGCTCCCGCCAGAAACGCCGCGACGATGCCGATGCCGGAAATATCCATCATGCGTTACCATGTCCGCTGAAGGGCCGTGATGCCCACCAGAAGGCAATCAGCGGGATTACGATCCATTGCAGTACCGGCGACAACCCTGCATCGAGGACCGGAATGATCGGCATCAGGTCCGAATAGGCCCAAGCCGCGCGGATCACGATGTTGAGCCATTCACTGAACAGCGTATATCCCAAACCGAACAATATTGTCAGGACGGTCACCGATCGTCGTGTCGGCGCCACGAAGGGCCAGCCGCGGCCGGTCAGCATCAAGGCAAGCATCAGCGCGCTCATGGCAATCAGGATGTCGCCACCCGTGCAATGAACCGCGGCGAAGGCGATCTCACCCCAGGTGCCCTCGTTCCAGATCGTGTAGAGCGGCATGTGGGCGAACTCCCAGATCAGATTAGCCGGGATGATCACCGAAAAATATCGACGGAGTGCTGTCAGGGAAATTCTATCCGGCGCGGACTGCATGACGCCAATCGCAGCATTACTCATTGAAACGCCCCCGTCAGCCGGTCCCACCAACCGCGTTCCCGGCGTCGGTGCTGGGCATTGTTGATCAACTCGCTGACATAGAGGATCAGGTTCACATTCTTGAATTCCATGCCATGGAACTTTGCGGCAAACCGCCCCCCGATATCCACGACATGGGTGACCGCACCGTGCATCATCATGTCGCTGTCGTCCGCTATCGTGAACTCCAGCCCGTAGTTCCGCGCCAGAAGGCGCGTTGCGTCGTCAGCCTGATCAGGCCGTTTGGTCAGAATGACCCAGTTGGTCGGATCGAACCGATGCCGGTCCCCGTACCCGCGCAGAACGTCAGGCGTGTCATTCACGGGATCGGTTGTGATCGAGATGAATTGCACCAGATCCCTCATCGGCCCGTCGTTGATCGAAGCCTGGACCGCCGCGATCTTTTCCGCATGGAGCGGGCAGATGTCCGGGCAGTTGGCGTAGATGAAATGCAGGATGACGACCTTGTCGCTGAAATCCGCCAAGCGCACAGGATTGCCCTCCGCATCCTGCAACTCGAAATCCGGGGCCTGTGCTGCGTCGATGGCCTGGAAGTATGGCTCCATCTCGAACATCCGCGCATCCAGATTTTCACCCGGATGATCGGCGGAGGCCGGAAAGGAGATCGTGGCCGCAAATGTCGCCAAGGCGGCGCGCCGGGTCAGATAGACAATCAACTGCATCACCTTTCGGATTGATGGGGCTTGCCACCACCCGCATCGTCGCATTTCCCGCCAGACCCGCCCTTCATGCACAGACCAAGCCCGCACATCGCGGCACAGGGTGCCAGCGAAACCAAGACAGGCGCGAGACCGATCGCGGTGAGCCATCCCCAGTTCAGCGCCATGCCGCCGCCCATAACGGTTGCCGCACCGACGAACAGCAGTCGTCTGCGCGTCAACCACCGGGGCCAATTGCCTGCGCTTTCGATGTCGGCGGCACCCGCATCGTTGGAAGATGATATGTCGGTCATCCGGAAAATCCTTCTGACGTTTGAGTACTGGTCATTCTGATAACTGGGCGGTCAAGGGCGGGCGGCGCTCTTTCAGGGGCGCTTATTCGATAAAGCCTCGCAAGAAGGAGACCATCTCGGGATCATCCCATTCGGCCGGGCCGACCAGTCTCCCAAGCTCCCGCCCCTGCGCGTCGATCAGGATCGTTGTCGGCAGACCGACGGTGCGCAGCGCGGTCATCGACAGCATGGTCTTGTCGACATACATCTTGAGATTGTTGACACCGATCTCGTCGTAGAACCGCCGCACGACGGGCGACCCGGCCCTGTCGATGGACAGGGCGACGACCTCGAAACGGTCGCCGCCAAGTTCCGCCTGAAGTGCATCCAGCGTCGGCATCTCTTCCCGGCAGGGGACGCACCAGGTTGCCCAAACGTTCACGAGGATCACCTTGCCACGAAAATCCTCCATGTCCCCACGGCTGCCGTCCTCGGTCTCGAAGCGCACATTGATCACCGGCTGCGGCGTGTCGTGCAGTGCGAAGCCTTGCGGCCCGGCAAACGCCGTGCCGACGGACAATGCCCAGACGAGCAGCGCCGTTTTGAGATATTTCATGGCGTTGGCTCCTTGCCAGCTTGGGTTTTCAGATCACGGACGATCGGCAAAAGGGTTTCCTCCAGAATCGCTCGCGTGATGGGGCCGACATGGCGGTAGGCAATGGTGCCGTCGGACGTGATGACATAGGTTTCGGGCACGCCGTAAACGCCCCATTCGATGCCAGCACGTCCGTCGATGTCGGCCCCGATGCGCGCGTAGGGATCGCCCAATTCGTCGAGCCAGGCGCGCGCCTGCTCGGGTGGGTCCTTGTAGTTGATCCCGTAGAGCGGCACCTCACCGGTGGCGCTCAGCTCCATGAACAGCGGGTGTTCGGCCCGACAGGGCACACACCACGAGGCAAAGACGTTCACCAGCGAGACATGGCCGATCAGGTCCTGCGTCGAAAGACCTTCCTCGCGGCGGAGCACCGGAGCAAGCGCAAACTCCGGCACAGGTTTGTCGAGAAGCGCCGATGGCAAGTCGTCGCCGCCCCTGAAAAGCCCCCAGCCGAACAAGACCATGAGGGCAAAAGCTATCAGCGGCACCAGCACAAACCCGGAGATCCTGCGCCGCGGTACGGGGTCGATTTTGCTGACGACCTCTTGCGTCATGGCTGCACCTGCTCATCCGCAAGGGTACGGCTTTCCTGCGAAGCGCGGATCCGATCGGGCCATGTGCTCTTGATGTAATCGATGATCGCCGTGATCTCTTCATCCGTCAGCACCTCCTTGAAACCGGGCATGTCGCTTTCATAGCCATTCCCGACAATCGCCGCCGTTCCGCGCTTCACGATGTCCAAAAGCACGCGGTCCGTATGGTGCCAAGTATGGCCCGAGGCGTCATGCGGCGGGGCAGGCAACCGGCCGTTCGGCAATCTGGAGCGCCAATCGGGCTGCCCCTCCAGGTTTGCGCCATGGCAACTGGCGCAATTCTCCTGATAAAGGCGTTCGCCCGCGAGCGAGTCATCCTGCGCCGAAACGGGCAAGACCGTTGCAGCCAGCAAAAGTGCTGCGAGCCTAATGGTAATTTTCATGTCGCTTGTGCCTTCTTCTGGCTATCCAAATACAACGAGAGTGCGACTATCGATGCCACGACAAGCAGGACGGACGCCCCCAGACCAATCCCCATCGACAACAGGCCGTCGCCGTTGCTGTCGCCCTCATTCCGCATCTTGGCGCATTTCTATTTTCCGCTGTCCGAGCGGATGTATTTGACCAAGGCGATTGCCGCGAGCACCAGCACCGCCACGATGAGTAACCAAACCAGTCCCATCGCGATCATCATGCCGCCACCCATCATTCCACCATCCATCATCATGCACTTCATCCTTTGTTTTCCCTTGAAACCGGTCAGGCACGGGATCGCACCAGACCGCGCAATTGATCATTCGACCGCATAGACGGTCGGGTTCACACCTTCTTCGACGGTGTAAATCTTGAACGGTTCCTGCTTCGCACCCCCCATACCCGGCGATCCCAACGGCATGCCGGGAAGTGTCAGGCCGACAATGTCCGGGCGCTCATCAAGCAACTTGTTGACGACATTGACCGGCACATGACCGCTGACGACGTAGTCTTCCAGAAAGGTCGTATGGCAGCCCTGAAAATCGTCCGGGATACCTGCATCACGGCTGATCTGAGCCAGATCGTGGGTCGGCTTCACCTCGACTGTGAAGCCATTCTCGCGCAGGTAGTCCGCATAGCTCTCGCAGCATCCGCATTGCGGGTTCTTGTAGAGCGTGGCCTCTTGCGCTGCGGCAGGCGCGGCATTCAGGCTCATTGCAAGTATAGCGGCAGCACCTGCGGTGCCAAGATTGGCAAGTCCAATTAGTTTCTTCATCGGTTCTTTCCTTTCGTGGTGATCGTTACGTGAGATTGTTTCAGGTTTTGGTCGTGCCAGGATCGACACGTATGATGCCCATCATGCCGGCCGCCTGGTGCTCCAGGATGTGACAATGGAACATCCAGTCTCCCGGATTGTCCGCCACGAAGGCGATCTCGACCCGTTCCTCGGGCGCCATCAGGACGGTGTCCTGCCATTCGCGGTGCCGTGTCGGTTGCCCGTTCCGTGTGATCACACGGAACGAATGTCCATGAAAATGCATCGGGTGATGCCACGCGGTGCGATTGTCCATCTGCAGCACATGCGACGTGCCCTGCGGCAGGACCAGCAAGGGATCCATCATGTGCCCCGTTGCTGCTTTGCCGTTGATGAACCACATGTTGCCTTCGCGCATCTGCTCCATCATGGACCCCATGCCGCCGCCCATCATCATCTGCCCCATCATGCCGCCGTTGAAGACGATCTGATGCCGCGCAGCCGACGCCATATCCGGTTCGGCCAGCGGGTTGGGCGACAGGTCCATCGACCAATCCGGCACACTGTCCCGCAGCCTGTCAGGCCCGTAGGCGAGATCGACCAGACGGTATTCCAGATCCCTGTAGAAGACATCGGTGACGGTCACGCTCTCTCCGGGCTTGCCGGTCATGTCGATCACCAGATCGACACGCATGGCCGGGCCGACCACCACGGCGTCACTGTCTGGTGCATGAGGTGCCACGGGTTGACCGTCCAGAGCGACCACGACCGGCGCAAGCCCCCCGAAATCCAGCCCGAATATCCGGGCATTGGCTGCGTTGACCAACCTCAGGCGGATGCGTTCTCCGGATCGCACGGCGATGCGGTCCGGTATCTGGCCGTTGATGGTCACGGAATTGCCGATACGCCCGCCGTGCGCGGCGTCGTGCCGACTTCCGAAATCTGTCGCAATCTGTCCGTCGCCGGTCATCCGCCAGTCATCGAGCATCCAGGTCAGATCGCGATCTACGCGGATCGGGTTTGCTTCCTCGACGATCAGCGGCCCGTAAAGCCCGCGTCCGACCTGTTCGGAACTGCGTTGGTGCGGGTGATACCAGAACGTGCCAGCATCCAGTGCATCGAATTCATAGAGAAAATCGCCACCGACGGGGATCGGGTCCTGTGTTAGGAACGGCACACCATCCATCGCATTGGGTGTGCGAATGCCATGCCAGTGGACCGTCGTCCCCTCATTTAGCCCATTCCGGGCCAGAACCCGAATTCGGTCTCCCTGCCGCACCCGGATCTCGGGGCCGGGGAGGGATCCATTGTAGCTCCAGACGTCGGTAGAGCCGTAGGGTGCCGGTCGCAGGGCGGCTTGTCCGGCCGCAGCGCGTAGCAAGAATGGGTCCTCTGTCGGACCTGCCATCGCTACTCGAGCCGGTGACAGAGCGGATATGGCCGTGAAAGCGGCACCGGTGCGCAGCACGTGCCGTCGTGAAATCAGTCTGTTGAGGGTCATCACTTCTGCCTTGATCTGAAGGGGTCGCGCTCAGCCAGCTTCGGCCAAGGCAACGGTCAGGCCCCGCAATAAGCTAGGCCGTTATCAGGTTCAGACAGGCAGCTTGGGAGGGAATGGATCAAGCGAGGGAATCGCGCCAATCGGGATCACAGGTCCCGCGACCGGGATGACAACACCGAAGGCCATCTCAAGCGTCATCGCTGACGTACGAGCTACGATACCGGCCGAACTTCCCGCGCCACATGGGACCGTACACCCACCCTCGCAGGATATCCCGTCAGCAAATCCGATCGGATCGCATCCGCCGCAATGGTCGTCCGCGCTTTCGGCGCCCACCATCTGAACCATTGCTGCCTCAGCCGCATTCGCTGCCGATACATCCGGCGCAACCACGGCACCGAAGCTCAATGCAAGAATCAAAATGAGGCGAAAAACGCGGATCATGCAATTCTTATGCAAGCTTCCAGTAGGGGGAGGTCAAGAAGTATCCTGTAACATAGGCGTGACATTGCCACGTGGGTACTCACTGATTGGCCAACGGATGCCCGAGGTTGGTTTCAGGGGAAAATCTGAGGCGAGACTGCGGACTCATCCAAGGTCTGTTTCGGAGCCAGGCAGCCACCCGCATCTTTTCATGCGGGTGGCTGCCCTTGTGTCAACTTGCGTCTTTGAATTCGGTGTATTGGCCGCGCACCTGGACAGTCACGGTTGCGGGCTGGCTGTCCCGATTCCGCCAGAACCATCCGTGTTCGCCGTCAAATGCCGCGATGATCTCGCCCTCGTCGCCGGTCGAACCGCGGCCCTTTTCATAGGTCACCGACTGACCGCCGCCGTGGCCGTGCATGTCGAAATTCACCCGACCGCCATCGACCAGCATTCGGTATTCCACTGTCTGGCCCTCTTCCATGACCAGCTTCCACTCGGCGCTGTCGCCGGGTGCCAGCGTAAAGGTGGTTTCGTCGCGCCAGACTTCGGCCTCCTGTGCATGTGCCGTGCCGACAAAGAGTCCAAAGATATCGTTCATAAGGCTCGACTGCTCTTCGGCTTCGATCTCCAACAGCCTGTCGGCTTCGGCCTCCTCCGCAAGCTGGGCTTTGATCTCCCCCATCTCGCTCAGCCCGAGAACCCCGCCGATCCCGGTCGGGTCGATGTTGTATTCGGCAGGCAGCACGACGGTCACAAGGATCGCAACGGCGCTGGCCGCCGCAATGGCAGTGGAACGGATAAGCTGCGCGGAGCTGGGAAGCTCATCAAGGCTCGGTTTTTTTGCGTTAAACATTTTGGTCTCCTAACTTCTCAGGTGGCTACGAAGTAGCCGGTGATTTGCAGGCCCATGAGGATGAATCCCATGGACATCATGACGACGTTGGCGGTGTAGGCTTGGCGGAAGAAGTTTGGGGATTTCCGCCAGAATCCCATGACGATGAGGATCACGGCAAGCGCCATGATCTGGCCAAGCTCGACGCCCACGTTGAACGCCAGAAGATTGGCCAGCAGCCCGTCCGAAGCGATTTCATACTCTAGGATTTTCGTGGCCAGGCCCGTGCCGTGGAAAAAGCCGAAGATCAACGTTGCGGCCTTAGTGTTCGGCTGGAACCCGAACCAGCGCTGATACGCCCCGAGATTGTCGAGCGCCTTGTAGACGACCGAAAGGCCGATGATCGCGTCGATGATGTAGGCGTTGATGCCCCAGCCGAACCAGACACCGGCCAGCATAGTGGACGAGTGCCCGAGGGCGAAGAGGCTGACGTAGACGCCGACATCCTTCATCTTGTAGAGGAAGAAGACGACGCCGAGCAGGAACAGGATGTGGTCGTATCCCGTCACCATGTGTTTGGCGCCGAGATACATGAAGGGAATGATGTTGATCCCCCAGATTTCTTGGATGTAGCCCGCGTCACCTTCGGTGACATTGTGGGCAAACGCGTGGCTTGCACTCAGAACGAGTGCCGACAGCGTTATTAAGGACAGGATCACGATCCGGCGTATGCCGGGATCGGTCCAGCCCCGGTGGACTATATTCATGGATTTGACTCCGCATATGTGTTGATGATCGAATGCAGCGCGCTGTTGGCACGCAGTCGGTCAGACGCGCGGAGGTCGTTCGATTTGGTATGTCTGTAAGGTGTTCGACGTGGCCGACCTCAAAGGCCATGCGGCTCTGTAAATATCGAGCGGGTGCGGCGATCGGTCGGGGCCAGGCACAACCGCCTGACTGTGATCGTGATCGACGCTGTCATGGTTGTGTCCATGCATGGCCCAGGCAAGGTCTTCTTCCAGTCCATGCGAATGACCGTGCTCAGCAATCATTTCTGCGTGCTCTTGGAGGACGCTGAAGACTGAGGGCGCGTGCGAGGTTGCGGGCACCACAGACCAGAGAAGTACGGCTAAACATAAGAGTGTCGCAAACGCGGCGTTTACAACTGTCCTCAAGGTTTCCATAGGTTCTGCCCGTCTGCCCGTCTCTAGCGTGGTGCGTCGTGGCACCATCTTGTTCTATCCTCCCGGGGGGGATAGAACTACTTTATGACAAAACATCCAGTCCATGCAACCCATCCCGCCCTTGTCGCCCGGCTGAAACGCGCTGACGGCCATTTGCGCGCCGTGATCGAAATGATCGAGGCGGGCAAACCCTGTCTGGAGATTGCTCAGCAGATGCAAGCGGTCGAAAAGGCCGTGACGAACGCCAAGCGTGCGCTGATCCATGATCACATGGACCATTGTATTGACGTTGAAAGTTCTGAAACTGATCGCGCAGAGTTGCGGGCGATCGCCCGATATCTCTGAGGCCGACCATGCTCGATATTCTCTCCGACCGCACTTATCGGCACCTCTTTCTGGCGCAAGTCGTAGCCCTTCTGGGTACCGGACTCGCCACAGTCGCACTCGGCCTGCTCGCCTTTGATCTTTCGGGCGACGGGGCGGCGCTGGTCCTCGGCACAGTCTTCACCATCAAGATGGTTGCTTATGTGGGCATCGCGCCCATTGCAGGGGCTTTCGCAGACCGCGTGCCGCGCCGCGCGCTTCTGGTGATGCTCGATCTGGTGCGTGCCGGTGTCGCCCTCGCACTGCCCTTCGTGACCGAGGTCTGGCAGGTCTACGTCCTGATCTTCCTTCTTCAATCGGCTTCCGCCGCCTTCACGCCGACCTTTCAGGCCACGATCCCGGACGTTCTGCCCGAAGAGGCGCGCTATACCCGCGCGCTGTCGCTGTCGCGGCTGGCCTACGATCTGGAAAACATCGTCAGCCCGACGCTGGCGGCCCTTCTGCTCGCGGTGATGTCCTACAATTCACTTTTCCTCGGAACGGTCCTCGGTTTCGCCGCATCGGCCCTTCTGGTTGCTTCGATCGTGCTGCCGAGTCCCCGCCCATCCGAGCCGCGCGGTGTCTATGACCGCACAACGCGCGGCATCCGCATCTATCTGGCCACGCCGCGCTTGCGCGGGCTCTTGGCATTGAACCTCGCGGCGGCGGCGGCAGGTGCGATGGTGCTGGTCAATACCGTCGTTCTTGTGCGCGGCTCGCTCGGCCTTTCGGAAAGTGCTCTGGCCTGGACGATGTTCGCCTTCGGCGCAGGGTCGATGATCGCCGCGCTGGTCCTGCCGCGTGTTCTCGATGTGTTGCCGGACCGGCCCGTTATGTTCGGCGGAGCCGCGCTGATGGTGGCTACTCTGGTCGGTCTGGCGTTGACGGTCCTTGGAGCAGGCCTTGGCTGGTCCATCCTTCTGACAGCCTGGCTGCTAGTGGGGTTGGGGTATTCCACCGTTCTCACCCCCTCGGGCCGGTTGCTGCGCCGTTCCGCCCACGCCGGGGACCGCCCGGCACTCTTCGCGGCGCAATTCGCGCTGTCCCACGCCTGCTGGCTTGTGACCTATCCGCTGTCGGGATGGCTGCTGACGGTCTATGGTGTCGTTCCCGCACTGATCGGACTGGCCCTCATCGCCGCCTTCGGTATGCTCGCAGCGCTGAAACTCTGGCCGTCCGGCGATCCCGTTGAGCTTGAGCACACCCACAAAAATTTGCCACTCGACCATCCCCACCTAAGGGGACATCGCAGGCACAGCCATGCCTTGATCATTGACGAGAGCCATCCTCGCTGGGCCACGCATTTATAAATCGCAGCAAGAGACGAAGACTGGACACGGGCGGTTCGTTTTCATCTGTGCGGACATTCGTGCTTCGAGCAACATTCGTCAAACTGGGCTAGATGCGCGAATTCTCTGCAAGTTTGGCGGACAGAGGCGTTGACTCTAGCTGTCGCGTTGCCCTTAAATCTGAGACGAGACGCTTTCGGCATCGAGTTTTGCCCTTAATTGCGAGATTCGGCTGTCATGGGGACTTTGCTTCTCGCGCGCCTTTGCGCGATGTGATCGACCGCGGCTAGCAATCGATGCTCCTTCTCGAAGGCGCGTAAGAGAGCAACCCTGGCAAAGTCGTCTATGGCGAAGCTGACGATGGCTGCCTTAGCCAAGGGATGAGATCGCGCGGCGGCGATTGCGGCAAGGCAAAACAGCCTCACTTCTGGTCTGTGGCTTTGAAGAGCGAACAACGGCTCCCCGTGGCAGCCCTTAAGTGACATGGAAAAGGTGACCGCGCGCATTGCGCGCCGAAGTTGCTTGGGGCTTCGAGATCGCGCGGCGCACTCAAGCATCCCTGCCCCGCGGCGCGCTCGGTAAATCAGTTTGTCGGGTAATTGTTCGTCACCTGTTTTACCAAGTGTCTGCACAAGTCTCGTCCCGCAAACTTGACAGTCGAATGCCCAGGCCCGCCTCCAATGCCTGAGCGAAAGGCCCTCTCGGGAGCATTGCAGACAATGCTGGAATGGCATCTGGGCCGTCAGCGAGGCTTCTCGTGGCGTCATCGCCGGAAAGGCCAAAGATCGCACGACATCTGGGGCGACCCGTGCGGCATTGCCAATCTTCTCTGCCGCAGCCGCGTCGATGCTGAAGTCCAAGGCGGTGCCATGCGTGGTATCGATTTCGATATGAGCCAGCAGTTCCGCGTCATTGCAGTAGTTGGCCGCAGCCAGCCGGGACAGCCAACCTGACAACAACTCGTCTGGCAGCGGCGCGACAGTCTTGGGCAGCGAACGCGGCTTCACAGCCCGGTCATCTCAAGCCGCCGATGGGCGTTCGCATGGCGCGACCAAACCGGGGTCCATTTTGCGATTGCGTCATCGGCGATGCATTCATCACCTGTGACAATGGCGTCGATGGAAAGATCCTTGATCAGCGCGAAGATGCGCGAGGTCACCCCACCGGTCAGCGCAAGTATCTGCTTGAGTGACTTGACCTTCAGATTGGATTTCTTCTCGAGGGGCATTGCCGCGATGAGTGTCTGGATCATGTCCGAGAACTCGGCATCGTCGCGCCAGTTTGGGAGGTGATGTTCGTCCAACCGCCTGGCTAACTGGATATCACCACGGATGGCATCGACGGCCTCGCTGACCCCGAGGCAGACCAGCGATACTTCGAGTTCATTGCTGAGATACCGTAAAACATTGAGAAAGCGGCGCTGTTCGCGGTGGGTCCCGGCCAAAAGGTTGTGAACCTCGTCGATCATGATCATCCGCAGGCCAAGGTCACGCAAGAGCGCGATGACACGGACTTCGAGGGAAGCCACATTTTGAGCGCGAGCGCTCAGTGCCGTCGCCGGGGCGCCGACGGCGGCCAGGATGTGCAGGTAGAACCGCCGTTCATCAGGCGCGGGCGGCGCTTGCAACAGCAGAAGCGGTGTGCGGGTGATGCCCGACGCCGGATCGTATTCTGGTGCGTACTTGCGCGACAGGTTTCGGGCAATCATCGTCTTTCCAATCCCGGAGGCGCCATGCACAAGAAGCCCAGGCATACGGGTTTGTCGTGGCGCTTCGATCATGCCCTGCAAGCGGTCCAACACCTGTTCCGCCCGTGGAAAGCCGATCCAGATATCCGATTGAATGAGGGCGATCCGGCCGTCTTCTTCAGTTGTCCCTGCCCTCAATTCACCATCTCTCCACCTTGAACAATGGGCGCGATGTATCACCCGTATCGATCGCTCGCAGCCCTTCGGTTGACGAGACGGCCGAGTTGGCACCCTCCAATGTCCCTTTTCTTTCACGGGTTCTGCGTTCGGCCTTCGTTAGGCCCCGGCTTTCAGCTTCTATCTGGCGTTGCTGTCGGATCAGCTCAGCCAGAACCAGCTCATTGGACCCGGACGCGCCAAGGGCACGAGCCTTCCTCATGGCTTCGCGATATTCCCAGAGCGAGACGGGCGGAATCTCGAGGTTTCTGTACCGCGCCTCAACATACCGGCCATCGTCCAGTTCAACCCAGATCATTGAGATATCACGAGGATCGTAGCGAACGACCACCTTTCCATCCCCGCGCCCGATGTGGCCTGCAAGGGCATCGGACCAATATCTTATCTGGAACAGATGGATGCCGTCACGCCTGATCTTGCGCAGTTCGCTCGGCAGGAAACTCACCTGAAAGGCTTCGATATCAAATGGGATGTCGCCCGTCATTTGCTCTGAGAGCGCCTCCCATTTGGCAACGGGCGTGCAGCCAAGACTCGAATGAATGCTGTTGTTGTAACGGCAGATTTCCAAAGCAAACCAACGATCGAATTCGCTCAACGTCATCGTGGCCATGCCTTCGGCATCATAGTCGCCCTTGGTCGCGATCGAGGATTGCGTTGTTCCCGGCAACAGGTGGACGGCCCCCATCATCGTCCCGATCAAACGTTCGATGTGACCTCCGAAGTGAGGACTTCCCGGCGGCCGATAGACCAGATCGATCCCCCATTCCGCGCATGCCGAACGAAAGGCCCGCGACCGGAAATCGCGGCCATTGTCGACGTGGAGGCTGAGCGGTTTGCCCTGTGCGGGCCAAGGAATATTGCACGCCAATTCCGTCAGAAGTTCCGCCTTGGGGGCCACCGCCTGTGTCAGGCAAAGCGCCACTGACAGTCGCGAAGGCGCCTCGAGAGAAGTGTAGTATCCGGTTACCATCCGCGTTGCGATGTCGATCGCCAGCGTGACCCAAGGCCGCCCAATTGGTTGGCGTTCAAAGCTGTCGACAAGAATGATGTCCGCCGGCGTATGATCAATTTGGACGATCTCCAGTGGCACACTGGCCTTGTTCTCACCTGTGACCGGCGCAAATTTCTGGCGGGCAACCTTTGCGCCCTCTCGTGCCTTCGCAACTTCGCGGGCATCCATCGCATCCAGGCGACGCTGAACCGTCCGCCGTGTCGGCGCCTGCAAGCCCTGTTGCCAGCACACACTGCGGATTTCTGTCACGACGCGCGACAGGCTCGAACGCTCCCGGCGCAAAAAATAACGGCGAAGGTGCTCTTCGATCACCGCTTCGACTTTGCTGGATATCAAGAGCGTCCCGGTCGGGCGGCCCCGTTTCCGCGGCGCCAGAGCGCTGGTGCGCCCACCCTCTTCCGCCAACCGCTTTATCCAACGCCAGACCGTCGCCCTGCTGACACCAAGCTCCCAAACGGCGTCATTGATGCCACTTTCCAGACTGCCAGTCCCTTTGAGAAAGGCCTGAACAAGGGGACGCAGCACCGCGGCTCTGCGCGCTTCTTCAGCACCAACGGCAACGGAGTCTTCGCCATCATCATCCATCGATATTTGCCGCAAATGTCTGTGAACCCTGTCTCAGGTTTAAGAGCAAAAATATCGGAATTAAAGGCAAAATCTCATATTTAAGGGCAAAGCACAGCTGTTGATTTCGTTGGATTTCTCATCTCACAATTAAGGGCTACGCGACACCGGTCTACCAATAAAATACTGGCGTGCCATATCTGTCAGTCCGTAACGCGAGATGTAATCGAGTGCGACGTCTGATAGCGTCACTTTCGACTTCATGAACGCCTCCCCTAACAAGTTCCGCTGACAGATTTATCTGGAAGAAGTAAACAAAGAATTAAGCTGTTCTTTGCTACCCCCGACACAGCGTCTGATGATCTGCCTGATGCCATAACGGGCGGATGACAGCCTCCAGCCTTGAAATATCAAACCAATACCCAGTGGGGCAGAGACGCCTCATATAGTCAGCATACCCCCAAAGGGAGATGTGGTGAAGGGTGACGTTCTCGGAGGAAGTGTGGCTTGCGGTGGCCATCGGGTTTCTCGGTAGGGTCGGGTAGTGACCACCAACCTGAACCGACGGTTGAACCCGATAGCCAAACAGATGATGAACCTGCGCGGTCTCGTGGAAAAGAGCGCCGATACCGACCTGCTCCGCGAGATGACCGGCTTTGCAGCCGAGCAGCTGATGGACCTGGAGGCCGGCGCCAAGACGGGCGCTGACTATGGCGAGAAGAGCGTCGAGCGTCTGGCGCAGCAGGCTACATCGCACGGGGCGGACAGATTCTGGATGCGTCACATGATGGACAAGCAGGCTACGGATAGCACTTGGCGAGATCGGTTGCATTCAAAAGCCGCAGGGCAGTTCCAGCCCAGTGTTGAGAAACCTGCGGCGGGCATACTCTCGCTTCATTTTGTCGTGCAACCCAGTTGACACACCGGCACTGATGATCGGCAATCCATATCGGCAAATTCTTTCAATTTCTTTATGGAAACCCCTATGTTACATAGGAACTTCAGGCAGAAAAGATCGGCAAAATGTTGGAAACACCCGGCAGAATCGAACCGTGTTTCTTCGAAGAGCACATCCCCGCCGAACTGGCTGACCTTTCGGTCGACATCCAGAGAGAAGCGGCGCAGCTAGGACAAGGGTTGCACCCGGACAGTGCGGCGGAACTTGCGGACCTCATCCGCGTGATGAACTGCTACTATTCGAACTTGATCGAAGGCCACAACACACGCCCGCGAGATATTGAGCGCGCCCTCGCCGGTGCCGAACTCGAAGAAGAGACCCGCCCGCTTGCCTTGGAAGCCCGGGCACATGTCATTGTTCAGCGGGCCATTGACGAGATGCATCGGGCTGGCACTCTACCTCGGCCCACATCCGTTGAATTTCTCACATGGGTGCACAAGGCCTTCTACGACGAAATGCCTGACGAATTTCGGGTGATCGAGCATCCCGATGGAACCAGGGAACCGATCATTCCAGGGCACATGCGCCAAGAGGGCGACAAGGAAGTGGCAGTGGGGCGCCATCTCCCCCCTTCTTCGTCGCGCGTCGCCGCGTTTATGGATCACTTCGACAAGCGATTTCAGATCGCCGCGCGGTCCTCGAGCGGACGGATCATCGCGATCGCATCGGCACATCACAGGCTGAATTACATCCATCCATTCCCGGACGGTAACGGACGCGTCAGCCGCTTGATGTCGCATGCCATGGCCCTGACGGCCAGGATTGGAGGTCAAGGACTGTGGTCTGTGTCGCGCGGGCTTGCGCGCGGGTTGGCGGATCGCGGTGAATACAAGCGCATGATGGATCTCGCGGACAGCCCGCGTCGTGGAGACCGCGACGGGCGCGGCAACCTATCTGAAGCCGCGTTGAAGACCTTCTGCGAATGGTTCCTGAAGGTCTCGCTCGATCAAATTACGTTTTCCACAAAGCTGTTTGACCTCGCTGGACTGGAAAAGCGCTACCGGCGCCTTGTAGAGGACACCGTCGATGACAAACGTGCGCCCGAACTGATCTCGGCCGTCCTTCGGCATGGCGCGCTTGAGCGTGGCGACGCGCAGATTGTCCTCAAGACGTCTGAGCGCACCGCACGCAACACGCTTAGCAAATTGACCTCTGCCGGGTATCTGACCTCCGCTTCCCCGAAAACCCCCGTAAGACTGGCGTTTCCCTTGGACTACCGCGAAAGGCTTTTCCCCAACCTGTTCGCCGATGGAGATTTGCCGGAATGATGCAAGTCAAAACACTTGTCCTGACCGTTTCGCAAACGGGTCGGTGAACAACCAATGGACTACAAAGTACGGATCACCGTTGGGAGATACCCGCGCGCACGCGACTTCCTGTCCGACCTAGCACAATTGAAGGCCTTCCGCGGCGAATATGCCGACCCCACGCTGCTGGAAAGCCTCGAAGAACTGGGACTCTTGCCTCCGCGCATCCGTCTCTACTGGCCCGATCCCACGCCCGGATCGCCGGCATGCAAAGTGACCTTCAGGGAATGTCGGTTGCGGTTGAACAAGTGGTTCGTGCCCTGGGCGGACAAGGCACCCAGCTTTCGAAAATGTTCCGTGACCTATGGGATGGGACCGAGGTCGGGCGGATCTTAAAGAAACAGAAAACCTTACTGAAGCGCGGCCTGCCATTTGAAGACCTGCTCGAAGAGATAGACGCACTCAGGGGTAACGGTGGAGAACATGAAAAAGCGGCGGACCTCATTCTTGCGACGCGTATCCTTGGCTCTGTCCACCACGCCGTTCAAATCGAAAATCAACTGGAACTCGAGCAGCTGTTGGTCAGGGTGCTCCGGGCCGCGACATTGACCCACGCGTTGCTGAAGCCTGTCGATGCCTCCTAAGAACCCGCACTCATGCCCGCATCCAGCAGCTGCTCGCGATCGGGAAGATCGCGCAGGTTCTCCAAACCGAAGGCGACCAGGAACTGCTCCGTGGTCACGAAGGTATAGGGAGCGCCGCGCCGAGGCGACCTTGGCCCGGTCCCGATCAGATTGCGTGCATGCAGCCGCCCGATCAGGTCACGGCTGATCTCCTTGCCGAAGATGTCCTTCAGTCCGTCGCGGGTGATCGGCTGATGGTAGGCGATAGCAGCCAACACTGCGACGTCGAATTCACTCACGTCCAGAAGTTGGTCGCCGACATCTGCCGCAGCGCGGATCACGGGCGCGTAGGCCGCCCGCGTCCGGAACATCCAGCCGCCGGTGACTTGAGCGATCTCGAACGCCCGCCCCTCCAGATCGGCGGCGAGGTCCTCGACCAGCAAGTCGACTGAGGCCCCCTGCCCCACGATCCGCGCCAGATCTTTGCGCGGTACAGGGGAGGCAGAGGCAAACAGCACCGCCTCGATCCGCCGCATCCATTCGCGCCAGCGGAGGTCTGGCGGCAGCTCTGCCAGTTCGCGGTCGATGTCTGCTTCTCGTCGATCCTTGGCCATCGCTCAGACCCCGTAGAGCCGGAAGGTGTCGCGCCCGGTCAGCTCGCGCACAGTGCCGAGGTCGACCAGCCGGTCGCAGAGACGCCGCGCGGAACGGTCCGGCAGGGGTAGGGCCGAAGGCGCCACGGCATCGCGGGTCAGGAACATCTCGACTGCGTCGCCCGCGCCTTTGGCCCGAAGCTTCGGCGCGACAGCTCTCAGGTGCGTCGCCTGACGCGTGAGGTCGACGGCGATACGCGACACTTCGACCGCCGATGAGACGATTGCGCGATGACAGGCGACGCGAAGATTATCGCCTTGCTTGCGCAGGTCGGCCCGTTTCAGGCCTGGGGCCAGCAGCGGGACAAGATGATCCCAGCTGAGCGCCTGCGCCAGAGCCGCGTCAGCGAGGACGAGCGCCGACACGTCGGATCGCGGCGTGTCGGTCAGCACTGCTTCCAGCACAGTCGCGGCACGGGCCACGGGCGCCCCTTTCCCCGCATCGAGCCACGTCCCGATCTGGCCCGGCTCGAAGGCCGACAAGGCTCGTCCCAAAGCCTTGATCGACACCGGCCGCTCCACCGCACGCCGCCAGACGAGGCAGGTTTCACCGGCCGGCCCTGGCAGATCGCCGGGGCGCAGAAGGTGCACCGCGTCGCGCAGCTCCCCTGCCCTCTCTGGTCGGCCAGAGAACGCGAGACAAGCCTCCGCTGCGCGCAACGCCAGACGGTCACGCAACAAGGCTTGCGGCACCTCCGAGTGCCCCAACACAACATGCAGGTGGTTCAGCGCGGTGCCCGACAAAAACGCAACATCCTCAAGGGTTTCAGCGCGTTCAGAGGTGACCCAGACGGGCATCCGGGGTAGCGTGTCGAGGTCGATGGAGTGGTCCGGTCGGGCAAATGTCATGCCCGTAGCCTACACTCACGCGGCGCTTCCTGCCAGATAATAGCGCACGAACCGCCCCGCCTTGTAGCTTTCCGTTATGTCCAATAAGTTTGCATTATCGGACATCAAAATATATGCTGGAAAGCAGTTCAATTTCATTACTGGATTCACTGAAAAATGGCCTCAGAGGACGAAAAGTCGACGTCATCAAACTCTGGTGCGTTTAGTATCGCTCAGAACGGCGACAGCGATCAAGAGAAAAGCGACAGCATCGCCCTGCCCGCTCATGTCGCCGGTTCCGGCAATCTCGATCGCCTGGTTGACACGGCCCGCGACTATGCGCGCGCCGCGGCCTCCGACAACACGCTAAAGGCCTACGCGAAAGACTGGGCGCACTTTGCGCGCTGGTGCCGGATGAGGGGCGCGGAGCCCTTGCCCCCCTCGGCCGAGATGATCGGGCTCTATCTCGCCGATCTCGCCTCCGGGTCGGGCCCCTCCCCTTCGCAGTCGGCGTCTCGACCCCTGTCGGTCTCAACGATTGACCGCCGCCTGTCGGGCCTCGCCTGGAACTATGCGCAGCGCGGCTTTGCCCTCGATCGCAAGAACCGCCACATCGCCACGGTGTTGGCCGGGATCAAACGCAAACACGCCCGACCGCCGGTGCAAAAGGAAGCAATCCTGGCCGAGGACATACTCGCGATGGTCGCCACCCTTCCTTTCGATCTGCGCGGGCTACGGGATCGGGCCATCCTGCTGCTAGGCTATGCTGGGGGCCTCCGACGCTCGGAAATTGTCAGCCTCGACGTTCACAAGGACGACACGCCGGATTCTGGCGGCTGGATCGAGATCTTCGACAAGGGCACCCTGCTCACCCTCAATGCCAAGACTGGCTGGCGCGAGGTCGAGATTGGCCGCGGCTCCAAGGATCAGACCTGCCCCGTGCATGCGCTGGAGCAATGGCTGCACTTCGCGAAGATCGACTTCGGTCCGGTCTTCGTCGGCACCTCGCGCGATGGTAAAAAGGCATCTGAAACGAGGCTCAACGACAAGCATGTAGCGCGCCTGATCAAGCGCACGGTCCTGGACGCGGGCATCCGGTCGGACCTGCCTGAGAAAGACCGCCTAGCGCTGTTCTCCGGCCATTCGCTGCGCGCCGGTCTCGCCAGTTCCGCAGAAGTCGACGAACGCTACGTCCAGAAACACCTCGGCCACGCTTCCGCCGAGATGACCCGCCGCTATCAGCGCCGCCGGGACCGGTTCCGCGTGAACCTGACCAAAGCTGCAGGGCTGTGATGTCAGCCTTCAAGCAGATAGGCAGAAAGGTTCTGATGGGCATGCAATATGCGGATGATCTCACCCCCCTGTCCGTCCGCTCGGTAGATTACCAAATGCACTCCGCTGGGGTGGATGCGTACTGGGGATGTGAACTCGCCCCGCTCCCGAGCCATCTCTGGAAAGTCAGCGAGCAGATCGAAGAGCGCGAACAGACCATCGGTATAGCGATCCGCTTGCGCAATGCCACAGTTGCCAGCTCCATGACGCCAGATATCGGATAAGTCGGTTTCCGCTGCAGGCAGAATGACCCAACTGCTACTCTCCGACATACTTGCCGTGCATCCGAGACTTGAACGTGCTGCGATCGAGTGGGGCTGCGGTGCCGCTAGAGAGGCCAAAATCAATAGCATTTTGTATCTCTGCGATCGCCTCACGTCGCGTACGGTCGCGCCGGATAAGGTCGCGCACATAATCGCTGGAATTGGCATACCGTCCGGTTTTTGCCTGATCTTCGACCCAACTTTTCATTGGGTCCGGCAATGAAATATTCATAGTGCCCATTATGGTCTCCTTCCAGTTTCCGACAGAAAATATGGCAAAGTTTGCCATACTGCAAGAGTAGCCACACACTCGGAACCAAATGGTCGTTTAGTAGTGATAGATAGAACTGCAAAAAGACTGTTTTGATGCCCCTGATCGGTTATGCCCGCGTATCGACCGAAGATCAGACCCCCCTGCCCCAGTCGCAGGCCCTGAAATCCGCAGGCTGCGCCGAAATCCATGAAGAACAGGCCTCGGGCGGCAATCGTGCGCGGCCGGTGCTTGCGCGGGTGTTGGAGCGCATCGGCAAGGGCGACACGCTGGTGGTCGTGCGGATTGACCGCCTCGCGCGATCCCTGTCGCATCTGCTGGAGGTGATCGAGCGGCTGGAGGCCAAGGGTGCGTTCTTTCGTTCCATTCAGGACCCGATCGACACCGGATCCCCGCAAGGCAAGTTCACACTGCAGGTTCTGGGCGCCGCGGCCGAGTTCGAGCGGGCGCTGATCCGGGAACGTACCAAGGCGGGGCTGGCGAGCGCCCGTACCAAGGGCCGGGTCGGCGGGAACCCTGGACTGCGGGCCAAAGACCCTGCTGCTCTTCGCAAAGTGCGGCTGGCGCGACAAGACGGCTACATGGAGCGTCTGAACGAGACGGCACAAGATTGGGTGCCCCATGTGCGCCGGTTGCGACCCGACTTGGCCTGGGAAGACGTGGTGCGCATCATCAACGGCCCATTGCCCGAGGCGCGTCGCTGGACCCAAAGCCGTCTCTTGCGCGCTGTGAATGCCTATGTCCGCGACGGCTTCCTGCCGGCCGAGGTGCTGGCCCGCGCCGGGCGCCGCGAAACCGGCGACCGTCTGCCCGCCATCGTCGCCGGCATCAAGGGCGCGGACCCCGACATCACGCTTCAGGCGATCTGTACCCGGCTGGAAGCGATGCGCGAACGCACACCACGCGGGCGGACAAGCTGGCAGCCTTCTTCGGTCAAGATGCTACTGGAGCGGGCTGAGAGGCTGGGGCTGCTCGATTGAGATTCCCGAGAATCGCCCATCCGATTCTGCCGACTGATTTCTGTACGCACTCACAATACATCTTGTGGTCACTACGTAGTTGGCAACGAGGTGTTGAAGTAGAGCGAGAGCGCAGTCGCCCAAGACGCTGATTTTTAACAGTTTACCGTCGACAGAAATCGGTGCCTTCAACGCCCCCAGGCCGCTCAACGGTTTGGTCTGGATTTATCCACAATATCTGTTAAGCTTTGCAAAACAATAAAGACTTGAGGGCAGTGATGAACGGGATACGGGCCTCCCAGAGATTTGAAGTCATGTCCAAGCGGCTTGGTAGTCGGTTGCGTGAACATGCGCAGGAAACCTTCCCACCGGACGCTCAGAAGGGCCTCCGACGCTTCGCCATGCGGGAAGCGGCTGAACTGCTTCGCATTAATCAGAATACCTTTCGCCATCATGTGTCAAACCTCGAAGGCTTTCCCGAAGGTGTCCTGGAGGGCGGCAACCGCCGTAGCTTCTCTGCAGAGGAGATGGTCGAGGCACAACGCGTACTTCTCGAGACTGGAAGGATCAAGCCAGAAGAACACCCGCACAGAAGACCGGGAGAGGCTTGTCAGGTCTTGACGATCTTCAACCTGAAGGGTGGTTCGGCAAAGACGTCATCTGTTGCCCATGTAGGACAACTACTGGGTCTGCGCGGCTACCGGGTCTTGCTGATCGACCTAGACAGCCAGGCAAGTCTGACAAACCTGTTCGGGGTTACTCCCGAGCTCGATCCGGATATGCCGACTTCATACGATCTTATCCGATCCGACGATCCATTGCCCGCAGCAGATATCATTCGCAAAACGAACTTCCCGACTGTGGATCTGATTCCAGCATCCATGGACATCATGGAGTACGAGTTCGAGGTCGCCTTGAGCTTCAGGCACGGCGCTACCACGTTCCATAGCCGCATCCGGGAAGCGCTTGAGCCCGTCCTCAACCGATATGATGTGGTGATATTTGACACCCCACCGCAGCTGAACTTCTCTGTGATCTCTGCACTCTTTGCATCAACTGGGGTCCTGATCCCGCTCAACGCGTCGATGCTCGATGTCATGTCGCTGGCGAGCTTTCTGGGCATGGCGAGCAACCTGATGGGCGTCGTCGAGGCACACGCCCCGGAACATGGACTGAACTTCGTGCGCGTTCTGATCACCCGCTACGAAAATACGGATGGTCCGCAGGTGCAGATCTCGTCTCTGCTTCGGACAGTCCTCGGGGATGCCGTGCTGTCTGCCGAGTTCCTGAAATCAACAGCCGTGGGTGATGCTGCGAACACCCAGCAGAGCATCTTCGAGGTCGAACCTCGCGACGTGAATCGCAGAACTTACGAGCGCGCGATCGAGTCCGTCTCGCGCGTGACCGACGAAGTCGAACGCGAAATCCTGAAAGCATGGGGGCGTAGCCATGGCGCGTAAGGTCTTCGGGGACTCACTCAAGAACGCGATGGGCAAAACGCCGCCTTCGGACGAGGATCTGGATGTGAAGCGAACGAGCCCAACTGTAGCTCGCGCACAAGCATCCGTGCTCGAAGAAGATAAACACGCCACGCGGCTGATCGACCCGACCGCCATACGGATGTCCGCGGTCATGGACCGCATCGATCCAAGCGATGGTCTGGA
Source organism: Salipiger aestuarii (assembly GCF_003259905.1). GTDB lineage: Bacteria > Pseudomonadota > Alphaproteobacteria > Rhodobacterales > Rhodobacteraceae > Salipiger > Salipiger aestuarii. The sequence goes on from NZ_QLMG01000009.1 coordinate 33,363, forward strand.
TGAGCTTGTCTCTTCGATCCGCGAGCACGGTCAAAAGGTTCCAGTGCTGGTTCGCCGAACCCAGGACGGTGCGCTTGAGATCGTCTATGGACGCCGTCGGCTTCTCGCTTGTCGCCAACTTGGTCAGAAAGTGCGCGCCACGGTCATGGAGATGACCGACGAGGAAGCTCTCATTGCCCAAGGCGTGGAGAATAATGCGCGTCAAGACCCATCGTTCATCGAAAGGGCTCTGTTTGTCGCCGGGATCATTCGAGAACTTGGGAAAACCGACGAAACGCGCAAGAACGCTCAAACGATCGCGTATCGGGCACTTCAGATCGATGAATCGCTCGTCTCGCGGATGAACCGTATCGCTACGGGCATTCCGATGGAACTGATCCAGGCTATCGGACCTGCACACGGTGTTGGCCGACGGGTTTGGGAAAAGCTTTTCAGGCTGTGCGAGAAAGACGTCGCGAGAGCCCAAGAAATTGCCGGCGAAATCCCTCGCAACATACCGGGCCCCGACCGTCTCGAAGCGGCGGTTGCCTTGCTGACAGCCACCAAACCATCGACGCAGAAGACACATCCGAGTGAGCGCGTGAAGATCGGCCGAAAGGGCAACCGCATCACCATCGATGTGGACGCTGATCTTGTCCCTCGTGTTGAGGAGGCAGTCCGGAAGCTGGTCATGGAGCTTCTTGACCGCGGTCAAGACGGGCCAGAGTGACGACCCCGTGTCTTGACCGCGGTCAAGACATCAAAAGCAACGAGCAGAAAACGAAAGGAGGACCGGCTAGAAAAAGAAAGACCCCCCGAAAGCGATGCTTCCGAAGGGCCTCAATCAGTCTCGACACCTGATTGATACCCCCAAAACGAATCGATTTCAACACCGCTCGCGGTGAACGGGGAAGCTTTTTCTTCCGAAACACCATGAGACATGCAACTGAAACAACGACCGCCCTGGCGGAACGGATATCTCTGCCCTGCCCTAACCCCTACGAGCTTCTGGGTCCAGTTCGCGTACTGAGGAAGGAGCTCGGTCTCACAACCAATGACCTCGCCGTTCTGACCGCGCTCATTAGCTTCCTACCCCGCAAAGAACGTGAGATTCAGGACAGCCAGCGACTTACGCTCACTGTCGTGTTCCCGTCGAACGCTTCTCTGTCAGAGCGCGCAAATGGACTCGATGAGAGAACACTTCGACGCAGCCTAGGACGCCTCTCAGCTGCTGAACTAATCGAACGCAAGAACTCAGCAAATGGCAAACGCTTTCCGCTGCGGTATGGAGGCGTTATCAGAGATGCCTTTGGCATCGACCTGAAGCCCTTAATCCAGAGGTACGGCTCGCTCGCGACGCAAGCCTTGCAACTCACCGAGGAACGCGAGCGCTTGCGCTCACTGAAGGCTGAGGCGTTGGCCCTACGAACTTCGCTACTCCAACAGACACGCTTCGATGACGCAAAGCTCTCTACCCTCAACATGATCAGAAATGTCCTGCGTCGAGCAACATTAACCGTTGATGCAGTCCTGAGCGTTATCTCGGAACTTAGAGCCCTCGGAGCCGATACCGACGCAAGCTACGGTGAACACCATGCCGCAGAAAAAGCTGGTTCCGAAGATAATTTACAAGCTATCGAACACCGACGTTATGCACCAGAATCCAACGATCTGCCCGCCACAAACGGACAAAATGTCCGGCACATAGAGTCTATAAAAAAAGATATTAAAAAGATTGCGCCCTCTACGGTCAATCGCAGTGAACAAACCGCAAAAACCAACCCGACGATGAACCGAGACCCAGCACGCATGGCATGGGAGGATTTCACCCATGTTGCAGGATTTTTCCCAGAACCGCCGCGGACAGGAGAAGCCCTTACCCGCATTCTATACGAGCTCGGTCGATTGCTTAGAATAAGACAAGACGAACTTCGGTATGGCATCCAGAAAGCTGGCGCGGGAAAACTGCTTCTCGTCTTCGACTACCTGATAGCAAGAGCAGACACGATCAAACACCCTGACGCCTATTTCGAAAGGATCCTACGCACACAACTTGCTCCCACGTGAACTTCTTGACCGCGGTCAAGAACGATCATCGAGAGGGAAAGGATTGTTGGTTTGAGGGTGACGGGAAGTGAGATCGGGAGAGTGGCTTCCGACGCCCGTCGTGGAGAACATCTGATGACGAAAGCTGTCCAGAAAATCACCCTGTCCCCGTCCCGGGATATCCCTTTCGACAAGCTGGTGCTGAGCCAGTCCAACGTGCGGCGCATCAAGGCTGGCGTGTCTGTCGAGGAACTCGCCGAAGACATTGGCCGCCGCGGCCTCTTGCAGAGCCTGAGCGTGCGGCCCGTGTTGGCTGAGGATGGCACCGAGACCGGCAAGTTCGAGATCCCGGCCGGTGGCCGCCGGTTCCAAGCGTTGTCCCTGCTGGTGAAGCAAAAGCGTTTGGCGAAGACCACGCCCATTCCTTGCATCGTGCGGGATGCTGCGTCCGACATCCTGGCCGAGGACGATTCCCTTGCAGAAAACATGCAGCGCGTCGCCCTGCACCCGCTCGACCAGTTCCGTGCGTTTGTGGCGCTGCGGGACAAGGGTCAGAGCGACGCAGAGATTGCTGCCGCCTTCTTCGTGACGCCGCAGATCGTGAAGCAGCGCTTGAAACTCGCCTCCGTCGCCCCTGCCCTGCTTGAGGTCTATGCCGAGGATGGCATGACGCTGGAGCAGCTCATGGCCTTCACCGTGAACCCCGATCACGCGCGTCAGGTTCAGGTCTGGGATGTGATCCATTCATCCTGGAACAAGGAGCCATTCCAAATCCGGCGCATGCTGACCGAGACCTCGGTCCGGGCGTCCGACCGGCGCGCGATCTTTGTGGGTGTTGAGGCCTACGAAGCGGCGGGCGGCACGATGCTGCATGACCTCTTTCAGGGCGATGACGGTGGCTGGCTCGAGGACCCTGCCCTGCTCGATCGGCTGGTGACGGAAAAACTCCAGGCCGAGGCTGAGACGGTTGCGGTTGAGGGCTGGAAGTGGATCGAGGTCGCGCTTGACCTGCCCTACGGCTACAGCCACGGCCTGCGGTCTCTGTCTGGTGATCCGGCACCGATGACGGATGACGAAGGTGCAGCTCATGCCAAGCTGCTCGCCGAGTACCGAGCGCTCGAGGAGGAATACGCGGATCAGGATGACATCCCCGACGAGATCGACACGCGGCTTGGCGTATTGGAAACGGAGATGGAAAAGATCGAGACCCGGCCGTTGATCTTCGACGCGGAGGAGATCGGGCGGGCAGGGGCGTTCGTCACGCTCGACCGCTACGGCGCGCTGGCCGTCTATCGCGGCTATGTGCGGTCAGAGGATGAGCCTGTTGAGGAGACCGCGGTCCAGGATGGTACTGATCCTGCGGTAGCGGGGCAGGGGGATGATCGTGGTCTCGCCGATGGCCATGGCAGTGCCGCTCATGGCGGAACCGTCATCATGTCGGGTGGCCAGCCGATCGGAGCTGACTTGCCGGAGGATGAGGACGACGGGGCGTTGAAGCCGCTGCCCGAGCGGTTGGTCATGGAGTTGACGGCCCACCGGACGCTGGCTCTGCGTGAAGCGATCGGGCGCTCGCCGGATGTGGCGTTGACGCTGCTGCTGCTGAAGCTGGTGACGGACACCTTCCGCACCTCCTCAGCTTCGGGCAGCTGTCTCGAAGCCTCAGTGCGTCAGGTCTACATGTCGGCGCAGGCGCCCGATCTGAAGGACAGCGTGGTGGCGAAGCTGGTCGACGAGCGTCATGCGGAATGGGAAGCCGATCTGCCGCTTGGCGATGATGCAGCGCTCTGGGACTATCTGACGGTCCTCGATCAGGGCAGTCGGTTGGCCTTGCTGGCGCATTGCCTCAGCTTCGGCGTCAACGCGCTGCATGAGAAGGTGAACCCATACGGTGCAGGCATCTCCGCTGGCGGTCTGACCCGGCGGATGGCGCATTCCGATCTCGTGGCGCGTGCCACAGATCTCGACATGGTCGAGGCGGGCTGGGAGCCGACCGTCGACACCTATCTCAACCGCGTGCCCAAGGCCCGTATCCTCGAGGCCGTGCGCGAGGCGAAAGGGGAGGGGACTGCCCAGCTTCTCGATCACCTGAAGAAAGGCGAGATGGCCAGTGAGGCCGAGCGATTGCTGAAGGGCAGCGGCTGGTTGCCCGAGGTGCTGCGCCGGAACGATCTCGTGGCGCTGGACGATGAGGACAGTGCCGAAGGGCAGGGGGTGGATGTCGAAGTGGCTGACAGCGTCAGTGAAGCTGACCTTCCCGCATTCCTGACGGATGACCTGCCTGCTCAAGGTGCGTCGATGCTGGCCGCGGAATAACGTGATCCAGCGGGGGGGCGGGGATTCCGCCCCCAATCACCCAATAGAGTAACAATATCAATAAGATGAGTGCGAATGCTCGCATTCGGAATGAGGAATCATGTCTGCAACAACCATCATCGACACCGCGCCCCTTGGGGCGCTCATTCGCTACACCGACGGTAGTCCCAAGCCGCCGGCACGCTTCACCAAGAAGCTGGCGGCCTGGGAGCGCTCGAACGGCGTTGGCCGTCTTGTGAAAAAGGAGCCACCCCGACCTTACCCGACATGGACGGCTCCCGCGTCGTTCACGCTGCATGAGGGCAATTTCTCCTCGGACGGGGTGATCCTCGTCACCATCATGCGCAGCCATTCGGCTGACAGCACCCTCGTCTTCGAGGTGGCCGAGGATCCGAAGCCCGGGCAGGTGCGCGTGCTTCTCGACTTCAGCGGCAACACCGAGCTGCTGCATCTGGCGGAATCCATCACCGCGGCCGAGCTTTGGATCGCCAAGGAAGGATACCGCAACGCGCGGCTTGAAATCGTCGGCGATGAACAGGGCGAAAGGGCAAGGGGCGCGGACCTGGCCGCTTGAGCCCAACTGAAACCGAGGGGCCCGCCAAAGTTCGGGCCTCTCATCCATCACAACCCTGTCCTTTGAGTTCGCGGGGCACCAAAGGATCCATCCCCAAAGAAGAAGTCTTCAACCAAGAGCGTGGCCGGGAGGCTGGCGGCGTTCCAAACATCAGCGGGACAACCGGCTCCTGATGTTGGGGGACCATCCCCCGCTCGCCATTCCCTTCCTTGGCCCGAATCCCGTCTTCGAGATCAACCCGCGAGGGGTCGGACTACGGGCAAGCCCGTGCCGCCGGATGGATTCGGGCAAGCCGAACGCACCCGGTGATGTCAGCCAGTCTTCGGGCCTGCGGGGTCCTGTCGCGCGGGGGATGGTCCCCCGCCTCCAAGACAGGAGCCAAACAGATGTCCCGCAAAGATGCTCACGCCTTCGCCGCCTCCCTCGCCGCCACGCTCATGGTCTCGATCGTCGTCTTCCAGGCAGGGGATGGAACCTTCGGCGCCGTCCCCGCCGATGAAATCGACGGCGACGAGGTCGTGATCGTCTCGGAGTACGATCCCTTCGGGTGAGGCTTTGGCCTCACTTCCCGAGGGCCCGGGCACGGCGCAGGTGCGCCTACGGGCCTATCGACGACCAAGTGATCGGTGATGCCGATCTGAGGAACGCGGGCATCCTCCTATCTCGGGCGTATGCGCGAAACGGGTAAATCAGGCGGCGGTGGAGACGGCTCAGTGGTTCTCAATAAGGCGGGCGATCTCGGCCGCATTGGCCCGGATCCATGCCAGAAGGTCCCGGGTCGCGATGAGGCCCGCCTCGACCTTGTCTCGCTCCTCCTCGAATGGGCGCATCGGATTTACGCCGGGCGTCCTGGCGCGAATGGAGAGGCTTTGCCCCGCGGCTTCCACTTGGTAGGGCGTCCCCCTCAGCAGCGCGCTTGACCGCACCACTTCGACCTGGCTTGCCCGATGTGGGAATTGGACATTTGTGTACTTCCAAGCGACCTGGTTTCCGAATTCGTGCCTCAGCCTCATACCGGGAAGCGCCGGGATGTTCATTCCCTCGAAAATGCGGGTGATCGCCTGAGGCCCATTCGTCGAAGGCCGTACCCTAGCATCGGGCAGGATTGCCGAGGCCAGCTGCTCGTAGGCGATTGCGAAGTCCTTTTTTTCGGCCACGGTGCTCGCGACCCAGCCACTCGACGCCCGTTTCCCGGCCAGGGCCTCTAGGAGCTCGATCCGCACCGACAGCCGCCGTGACAGCTCCCCTTCTTCGAGATCGTCGAGCCGACTCTCCAAGAAGGCGATGATCTCCTCGATCGTCACATCTGCCGCGAACGCGCCGTTGTGTTGTAAGCTTGCCATCTTGCCGGCCGGGGCCACTAGCACGGCGGCTGCCCTCTTGGGCCCCAACTTGCAAAGCTGCGCCTGAACTTCGCTGAGATAGGACTCGGCCTGTCCCGTCTGGAAGTCGTCGGCGATCTTGCTCTCCAGCAGCAAACAGGCCAGCTGTTCGCCGCCGGAGAACCAGCCCAGCTCGACATCGGTTTGCCGGCCGTCGAGGCTGGCGCGGACAGGGCTCTTGCGCAAGCGGATATCGCTGGATCGCGGCGGAAGGAAATCTGTCGTGATGCGGCTCAGAAGCCAGTCGCGAAAGTCATCAGAGGACGAAAGCTCTTCGACCAGAAAGTTGTCCAGGTCCCTCTCCCGGACGCTGTCTCGATATGCATTTTCGTTCAACATACAACCCTACCTTCTCCGCTCGATGAAATGATATTTGCCTGGGCTGGCCATCCTGTTAAACGCCGCGGCATCGCTTGCTAATTTTCCTCGAGCAGCATCCTCCAGCTAGTTAACAAATTGACAGTTTCGGGAGGCTCGCTCTGACGAACACGATGGCTTCCAGGCGCAGAAACCGGTCATCAACTGCGCGCCGCACGGCTGTCGGCAAAGGGCTGAGCGCATCGCCCACACCCTCAACTGATAGCTAGGTCACTTGCGGTGCTACCCGCCTCCAACGCCTCCACGAACCACTGCGGTTTGCGCCCCCGGCCCGACCAGGTGAGCGCCGGGTTCTCAGGGTGTCGGTATTTCGCCGCTGCAGGCGCTCGAGAGGATTTTGTCTCGGTGCCGACAAGTTCGGCCAGGGAGTAGCCGAGATCCCGGGCGAGGGCTTCCACCTTGGCGCGGGCTTCCGCCTTCTGCCGATCTTCAAATGTGGAAATCGCCTTGACGACGTCCCTCTGCATTTTCTTCAGCTCGCCGAGCGACAGTGCCTCGAGATCGTAATCAGCCATTGATGCGGTCGGTGTCCTGAATGTTCCGGTATCGATAGACCGCCGCGGCATGGTCCCGCAACTCCCGTAGGCAAGGGGGGCAGGTGACGATGGTTGGTTGATCTGCAGTCTTTGGCGCCAGTTACGGGTGCTGGGCTTGGGTTCAGGCAGTCCCGATTGGCAGGGTGACAGGGTCTGGCATGGGCTCCCCGCGTACTTCTGGCTTCTGGTCCATCCCTTCGACTGACAATCCCCTAATCCCGTTCGTCCTCCTGCGCGCAACCCCGCGTCAGCCCGGGCCGTGTTGGCCGCCTATGGCGTCCTGCCCGCTCCACCCCGGTCCTTTGGGGGTTTCCGGTGTCCGTGCTGTCCACCGTGCACGCGTCACCCGACGGGCTTTTTCCGGGTCTTGTCGAAGGGACGGTCCCGAAGACAGGAAACACAGGAGCTAATCATGCAGAACATCGTCATCCTCGCCGGCAACATCGGTCAAAAACCCGAAACCCGCACCACCCAGGGCGGTACCAACATCACCAACTTCAGCCTCGCCACCTCTCGCCCCCGCCTCTCGGAAGGTCGCGTCCTGCGCGACGAGAACGGCTACCGTGTCATGGACACCGAATGGCACCGCATCACCTGCTTCAACGGTCTCGGCAAGACGGTCGCGGAGCATTGCGAAAAGGGCATGAAAGTCCTCGTCCACGGCCGCATCCACTACACCAAGTGGATCGACAGCATGGGCAACGACCGCTACGGCTGCGAGATCATCGCCGAGAAGGTCGACTTCCTGAGCCGCCCGAAGTCGGCCGAGAACGAAAACCCCGAGCTGGTCGACCGCGACGACGAGATCCCGTTCTGAGAACGGGGTCTTCCCCTTAGGCCCGGCGGGGAAACCCGCCGGGATTGGCCAATCTTGGCTCAAACCGGTCTGGCGCCTCTACAAATTGACCTCTAGCGACCTGCCGCTGACGCAACTTACAACATTTCCAAGATTGAAAGTTTGCATCGCGGGTTTCCGTAGATCGATGTTCAACAAACTTAGGAGTTCCTCATCTGTGTATATGCCATTAGAGTTATCCACAAAAAGAGGTGGAGCAGGATGGCACAGAAATCTGAAATCGAATGGACGGATGCGACATGGAATCCTGTGACGGGATGCACGAAGGTCGGTCCCGGCTGCGAACATTGCTACGCAGAAAGGTTCGCTGAACGCTGGCGCGGTATTCAAGGACATCCATACGAACAAGGTTTCGACTTGCGCCTATGGCCGTCACGCCTTGGGCAGCTCGCACAGTGGAAGAAGCCGCGAATGATCTTCGTCAACTCGATGAGCGACCTGTTCCACAAGGATATTCCGCGTGAGTTCATCGACCACGTGTTCGATGCGATGGAGGCCGCCGACTGGCATGTCTATCAAGTCCTGACCAAGCGCTCATCACTGATGCGCAACTACGTGCGCCGCCGCTACAACGGTGGGCGAGTGCCGTCGCATATCTGGCTTGGCGTGTCCGTCGAGGATGCCGCACACAAAGGGCGGATTGAACACCTTCGGCAGATCAACTCGGATGCGCGCTTCATCTCATTCGAACCGCTGCTAGGCCCGATTGGCGAGGTCGATCTGACAAGTGTTGCTTGGGCGATTGTCGGCGGCGAAAGTGGGCCCGGCGCTCGTCCGATGGAAGCGGCGTGGGCGACCGAATTGCGCGTTGCCTGTGAGCGATACGAAGTTGCTTTCTTCTTCAAACAGTGGGGCGGTGCGCGGCCGAAATCCGGCGGTCGTCTGCTCGAAGGCGAAGAATGGAACGGGTTCCCGTGGCAAATCGTGCCGAAGGCGATCATGGCCGAATTGCAATAGCGAGAGACACGTATGGAAGCAGATTTAGACTTTTACCGCGACCGCGAACAATCATTCATTAAGCACCAGTTCCTGACGAAATACCTCCAAGCAGCGGCATACAAGACGCTGCAAGGCCATTCTCCTACGTTCAATTTCGTAGATGCCTTTGCCGGACCTTGGCGCATATCTGATGACGCTAAGTATTCAGATGCGTCGTTCGATCAGGCAATCAACACTTTGGAAGCTGTTCGCGCTGATCTAGAAAAGCGCGGCGTCGGTGGACTGAAAATTCGCTTCTGTTTCTGCGAACAGCGTCCAGAAGCGGTTGCGCGCCTTCGGGAGTACGCTGCTTCGAAAGGGCGGTTCGAGATACACGTTTTCGAAGGTGCATTCGAAGACAACCTCAATGCGATCGCCGCCAAACTGACTGACGGTTTCACGTTCACCTTCATTGACCCGACCGGATGGAACATTCGTAACGAAGAGGTGTTCCGCTTCCTGCGTGAACAGAATGGCGAGTTCATGCTGAATTTCATGTCGGACCACATCAACCGACATGCTGAATATCACGAGGTTGAGGCGTCCTTCGGGCGGTTCCTAGCGGACGCGGCATGGGCTGATGAGTTCGCGCACCTACCCGCCGGCTGGAGCAACGAGCAGAAGATGCTGTACCTGATGAAGGCCGCGATGCGCTCGAACAAAGTGGCATCATATCTACCCGATTTCTCGATCATGGTGCCGAGGCGCGAGCGAGTGAAGATGCGTCTAATACTCGGTACGCAGAGCCCGTCCGGGTTGGAAGTATTCCGCGACGTTCAAGAGAAGGTCGAGAAGCAGGAACTAGTGATGCGTCACAACCTCCGCGAAGGTGACAGCCCGCAAGTCAGCTTGTTCTCTTCTGCCGACATCGCAGCGATCCAGCAGGAACAGAAAGGCGTCGGGTGCAAAGCGAATAGAAAACGGGCTGAGGAGATAATCGTGAGTTTCCTGAAAGGCCGAATGCGGGCATTTCCTGGCCCGATGTTCAATCAGGCGATGGAGGAAGTTCCAATTCGCCGCAAGCATCTGAACAGTGTCCTTTTGGATATGCGGGAGCGGGGCGTCATCAATTTCGAACTTCCGCCGAGAAAGCGAGTTCCCCAGCCGGATACCGCGATCTTCTTGGTCTGAGAGACCTAAAGCCACGAATAGCGGCTCGCGCCAAGCGCAAGCTGGCCTTCGCATGTTCATCAGACGCCCACCCTCTTCCCAAACCGATTTAGAGTGAGAGAAAGGCTGGTTGCTTTCGCGACAGGTTAAAGGCTGGGAGAGTGGCTTCCGGCGCCTGTCACGGAGGAATACCGATGGGTGTTGTGGAAGTTCTGGATCCGGTCGCACCGGCGCGGGCGGGTGGCTGGAAAGTGGATGTGAGCCGGGGTGAGCGGAACGGGCGGGTGTCGTCCGAATGGTTCAACCGGCCGGATGACGAGCGGTATCTGTCGCTCGATGATCTCTGGGCCAATGTGAAAGGCCGGTCGGAGCGCAGCCGTAGCCGCGTGGTGCAGACGGCGGATATCCGGGTCGAGGCCGCTCGCGACAATCCCGAGCGGTTGCACCTGATGTTGCCGAAGGCGCAAGAACCGGTCGCGCCCACGCATTGGGCCTTCGGCCAGCTTGCCAGCATCGTCGGCGCGCCGGCCTCCTACCTGCGGCAGCTGCCTGCGCCGCTGGCGGGCATCAACCTGCAATATGGTCTGACCAACCACCGCGCCGAACAGGTCAAAACCTTCGAGACCGAAGACGGCCGCACCGAACTGCGCGCCGTGACGGGTCCCGACTATGGCCGCATCCACGATTTCGAACTGGTCGAGGCGGTGCAGCGCATTGCGGGCAATGGCACCGGCGACACGCGCTGGAAGGTGCCGGGCGTGCTGGACTGGTCGACAGGAGTCTACAACACCGATGTCGAAATCAGCCGCGACACGACCACGCTCTATGCCTCGGATCGCGATGTCTTCCTGTTCCTGGTCGATGATCGCAACCCGATCGAGGCGGGCAAGCTGCCGGACGGCTCCCCCGATCTCTACTTTCGGGGCTTCTACTGCTGGAACTCGGAGGTGGGAGCCAAGACCCTTGGCATGGCGAGCTTCTACCTGCGGGCCGTGTGCCAGAACAGGAATCTGTGGGGCGTCGAGGATTTCCGGGAGATTCGCATCCGGCATTCGAAATACGCCGCCTCGCGCTTTGCCCATGAAGCGGCCCCGGCGCTGACGCGCTTCGCCAATTCCTCGCCGCAGGGCTTCGTGAACGGCATCAAGGCCGCGCGGCAGCAGATCGTGGCACGGACCGACGAGGATCGCGCGGATTTCCTGCGCAAGCGGGGCTTCTCGAAGGCGGAGTCCGGCAAGATCATCGAGAAAGTGCTGATGGAAGAAGGCCGCCCGCCCGAGAGTATCTTCGACTTCGTGCAGGGCATCACGCGGCTTGCGCGCGACAAGACACAGCAGGATGCGCGCCTCGACATGGAAGGGCGCGCCAAAAAGCTGCTCGACCGGGTCGGCTGATAGAGCGCTCAAGCAGCGATCGCCCGACACCGAGGCGGTCGCTGTAGCCTTTTTCTCAACATGCACGCCGTTGGCTTTGCCCCGAAAGGGCAGGGGGCGTCGGTGTGCGGATTTCAGCGAGACACCCATGACTCCCCAAGAAGAAACTATCGTCCTCGAGGCCCGTGACATCCTCGGCCGCTACCTCAGCCAGAACCCGGTCATCGGCAGTTGGCAGGCGCTGATGGACTATTGCGCGCTTTATGCCGAGGCTAAGATTATGCCGATGTTCGTTTTTTAGATCGTTGTTTCTGGCGGAGATCGCTGGGAAGGAGTTGGCATAATCAGAGAGCCTCGAGGAAGGCGAGGAGATTGTCAGTTGGCCGGAAGCGGCCGGGCTTCATGGTGATCGGGGCTGTCCTTTCGAGGGCTCTTTCCTTGATCTGCAGATCCGCGTGCAGGTAGATCTGGGTCGTTTCGATCTGTTCGTGGCCGAGCCAGAGTGCGATCACCGAGGTGTCGATCCCGGCGCGCAAGAGGCGCATGGCGGCAGAATGGCGCAGCACATGCATGGAGACGCGCTTTTTTGCCATTGTTGGACATTTGACCTGTGCTTCCGCAACGTATTTGGCCAGCCTGCGCTCAAGCGCATCGCGGCTAAGGGCGCGTCCGGTCTGCGTCGGGAACAGCGGGTCCCTAGGATGACCTGACCGCTCGGCAAGCCACGCCCTCAGGATCGCGATGGTGCCAGATGTGAGCGGCGTGATACGCTGCTTGCGCCCTTTTCCGGTGCAACTGACATGCGCACCTGCTCCGAGTTGGACATCTGCACGGGTCAGCCCGATCAGTTCAGACGCCCGCAGTCCTGTCTGGGCTGCGAGACTGAACAGCGCCGTGTCGCGCCGCCCGGTCCATGTCGCCCGGTCCGGAGCGGCCAGCAATGCATCGATGTCGGCCTCGGTCAACCAGGTCACCAGCCGTCGCTCAAAGCGCTTCGGCGGTATTGCGAGAACGCGTTCGATGGTGGCGGCATGTTCGGGATGGCGCAGGGCTGCATAACGGAACAGGGAACGGATTGCGGCCAGCCGGGCGTTTCGGGTGCGTACCCCATTCTTCCGTTCGCGCTCCAGATGATCGAGGAAGGCACCGATCAGCGGCGCATCAAGATCGTCGATGTCGAGCCTTACCGGTGACTTGCCTTGTCGTTCCGAAGCGAAGACCAGAAGCAAGCGCAGAGTGTCGCGATAGGCTTGGATCGTGTTGGCGCTGACCTGACGCTGGCGGACGAGGCGGTCAGTGAAGAACGCTTGCAGTGTCGTTGCGAGCCCAGTCATGCTTCACCTGCAAGGTGGCGCTCAAGCATGTCACCAGCCAGGCCAAGCAATTCGGGCGCTGCCGACAAGTACCAGTAGGTGTGCTTAGGATCGACATGACCGAGGTAGGTGGCCAGAGTTGCGAGGCCGGAGCCGGGATTACCTGACCGGTACCCCTCGGCGATGGTGCTGACGGCGAAGCTATGCCTTAGATCGTGAATCCGGGGTCGGCAGGTTGCCGAACGTGGAACAATCCCGCAATGATGCAGCAGTTTCTGGAAAGTCGGATGCACGTTACTATAGCGCAGCCGCTTGCCCGTTGAACTACTCAGAAGAACCGGCGCGCCGGAAGGACTCGGACGATCAGCTCGAAGCAGGTAGTTTTGCAAGACAGCGACTGTCGTCGGGTGCAGCGGCAATGCCCGCGCCTTGCCAAATTTGCCCTTCCGGATCGTCACAATGCCGCCGCCCATGTCGAGGTCGTCGCGGTCGAGGCCGATCGCCTCGCCAATCCGCATGCCGGTCACAGCCAGCAAGCCGACCAGCACCCGGTAGGTTGCCTGCACGTGTGTCTTGGGCAGGATATCCGTGGCGCGCATCAAGTCGGCCACCTCCTGCGGTGTGTAGAGATAGGGCGTTGTGCGCCGTCTCCGCGCCGGAAGAAGATCGTCTGGCGGCACTTCGCTCACATCGTCGAGCGTATGCAGGTGCCGGGCGAAGATGCGCACATCGGCCAGTCGCGCGTGGGTCCAGATCGGATCAGCGCCAGGAGGAAGCGTTGCCCAGGCCAGCGCCGTCACGGTCCGGACATGGGTCTCGCCATGATCCTCTGCGAAGGCAATAAACTGGCGGAGACGTCGCTCGACCTGGTCCATCTTGTAGTCCAAGGCGCGCCGCATGCTCAGATAGTCGGCCAGAACTTTGCGCAGATGGCTCATTGCGCATCCTCCGGCCAGGGGCGTGCTATCACGCGCAGGGTATCGTGGTCGACCTTGGCATATATCGCCGTGGTTTGCGCACGGCGATGACGCAAGACTTGCCCGACTTCCGGCAAAGATGCGCCAGCACGCAGCAGTTGCGTCGCCGCGGTATGGCGCAGGCGATGCGCGTGCACCCGCCCGACGCCTGCCCGTAGCGCGGCATCCGCCACGATGGTACTGACCCGAGACGCGCTGAGCGCGTTATAAGGTGCGAAGTGTCGGACGAATGCGGTCCGGCCCCGCGCCTTCGCTGGTCGTGCGTGACGTAGATACTGAGCCAGATAGTGGCCTACGTCCACGGGAAGGGGTAGTCGTTCAAGACAGTTTCCTTTGCCATGCACGCAGATCGTGCCCGCACGCCAGTCAATATCGTCAAGCCCTAGTCTGGAGACCTCGCACCTCCGCAGGCCGAGCCGAACAAGAAGGGTCAGGATCGCCAAGTCGCGGACGCCATTGTCCGAGGTGATATCGCAAGATGTGAGAATGCGCCGCACCTCATCGGGTTCGAGCCCCTTGGGCAGTCCGGCCTGGTGTCGATATGTGACCGTCGGTACTGCCGGGACAAGCGAGCGCCTCAAAACACCCTCGAGATGGAGAAACCCGAAGAAAGATCGCAGCGCCGTGACGGTCAGCTTCGCGACACAGGAATTCACGGAGGGACACCAAGCCACCACGAAGGAGGTGACATCAGAAGAGGTCAGGCTGGCAAGATCGAGATTGCCATCTCTCGTCTGACGATCAAGGAACGGACGCAGGCAATCGACATATCGAAGGATCGCCGCAGCTGTCAGCCCGCGTTCTACTGCCAGGAACCGCGTGTACCGCTCCAGGATTTCACCAGCGGGGCCGTCTTCAACGGGGCTTTCGGCGGGTGGTACCAGCCCCAACCCACGCAGATAGACCAAAATGGCACCCAGTGCTTTGCGCGTCTTCAGCTTGCGGACACCGCCAGCACGGCGGTCGGCCATGAACAGGTCTACTTTGGCCACCGTCAAATCGGACATCGCGAGCTGTTTGCCCTCCAACCAAATGAGGAGGTCATTGAATAGCCTGCGTTGCTTCCAGATCGTGCCGACCCCGTAGCCCTGCCTCTGCAAATCCTCTTCGAGGCCATTGGAAAGGGCCGTGACCGGGTTCGCACTCCGTTTCTTTTTCGGTTCAATCACCATGATATCTCCTCGTTTCGTCGTGAACGAGAAGACGCTACCAGTTTCAGTCCCGAGGATTATGCCAACTACGATGCAAAGGCTTCGAGGGAATATAAGCACTTAGAGTGCCTATATCGGCATAATCTTGGCCTCGGCATAAAGCGCATTATGCCGAAGTCTGCATAATGCGCTCACCGTCCGAGGCCCCATCGAGCGATTCCATGTCCTCTATCTCGACCGCAAGAACCGCATCATCGCCGATGAGCTTTTGTCGACCGGCACGGTCGATCATGTCCCGGTCTGTCCGCGCGAGGTGATCAAGCGGGCGCTGCTGCTGAACGCCAGCGCCCTGATCCTGATCCACAACCACCCGTCGGGTGATCCCACGCCGTCCGAGGCTGATCTCAGCATGACCAAGGAGATCCAGAAGGGCTGCAAGTATCTCGGCCTGACGCTGCATGACCACATCATCGTGGGTGCCGGAACGGAGCTGAGCCTGCGGGCCCTCGGCAAGCTCTGATGGTGCCAGCAGACCTGCCGTCGCCCCTTCGAGTAAGAGGGCGGCGGTTTGGTCTTTGACGGATGAGGCGGGGAGAGTGGCTTTCCGCTCCGTTGGAGACATTGCCATGTTTGACCTTCCCCTGCCGAACCAGTCGGGCCCGCGTCCGATGGGCCCCGTTCCAAATGGCCCGACTGTCGCTCCTGATCCCAGCTTGCCTTTCGCGCTGACGCGGATGCACAGGACGCCTGCAGCCCTGATGTCGGGCACCGCTGCCCCCGTGGTCGTTGAGCGTTTTGCGACCTTGGCTGATGCCATGCAGGGGGCGTTTGAGCTTGCCGAGGACAACGGCTCCGATGCAGCGCCGCAGCTTCTGGCAATCCTTGATTGCGACCAGCGCCTGGTTCTTGCCGGGGCCGCCAGTCATGGCGCTGTGGCTTGGTGCCAGCCTGTCGCCAATGCTCTTGAGGCGCGGGCCGTCGTGACCGAGGCGGTTCAGCTGCGCGCCCAGGCTGGCCGTGCCATTGATTGGCGCGAGCCTGAGTTGGCGCAGCGGCTGCGTCACCGTGCCGATCTGCTGGATGCCCGCCTTGTCGACCCGCTCTGGCGCGCTTTTGCCGCCCGCGCGCTGCAGAACGCGGCGTGACGCCCGAGAGACAGAGGAGGGATGGGAAGGGTTTGAGCCTTCGGGGGGCAGAAGAGTGCGCCACCCGGGGGGTCTGACCTGTCCTCACCGAAAGGAGTTATCCATGACCCAGACTGAACCCACTCTGGCCGCCCCGCTGCGACCATCCACCGTCGATTTCGGGGCGATCCTTGCCGCGCATGCCGAACGCGCCGCCCGGACCCTCGCCATGCGCCCGGGCAACAAAGATCGTCTCTTCGATGGCCTCATGGCCGCCGGCATCACCCATGTCACCGTGACCTTCGACGGTTCCGGTGACAGCGGCCAGATCGAAAGCATCGGCGCCTGGGCGGGCGAGACGGCTGTCGATTTCCCCGCGACCGAAATCCCCTATGCCGCGCTGACGTGGGATGATCCCGAGGTCGAGATGCGCAGCCTGTCACTGGAGGATGTTGTCGAGCAGCTCACCTACGACTTCCTGTCTGACACACATGGCGGTTGGGAAAACAACGACGGCGCGTGGGGTGAGTTTTGCTTCGACGCGTCCGCACGCTGCATCCATCTCGAGTTCAACGAGCGCTTCACCTCGTCCGAACTCTACACGCACGATTTCTGAGGGGGCAGCAATGGCACATCCCTATCACCATGCCCTGTCTTCAGTGAAGAAATGGGGCGGCACGGTCGACGATTTCATCGCGGTGCATGCTTGGTTCGACCTGAGCAAGGAGATCACCGCCGACTTCCGTCACCGGGCGCTGCGCCACCATGCCGAGGGCATATTCATGGCCGAGACGATCTTCGGTCCGACCCTCACCCTCTCGACCGGGCGCATTATCCCGACCCGCTGGGTCGGCGAGCAACATGTGAAGGAAGACCTCGGCTTCATCCCGAGCTTTGCTGACTGGGTGAAGGCCGTCCGGCCCGAGCCCTGGATGGGTCGGACCGCGCGGATCGAGGCACTGGTCGATCCGCATCTCGCCTCGCCCGTGGTTGAGGTCACGTGACATGACCGATCCCACTTATCTACGTCTTGCCTTGCCGCCGACCGCTTCGCCACTGGCAGTGGTTCGCGCGGCGGTCCGGGCGCTTCACCCCGACACGCGCGCCGTTCGCGGCTTCCGGGGCGCGCGCAAGCGCTTCTACCGGCAGATGCTTTGCGCGCATGCCGCGCGACAGGCGGGGGGCGACGAGCCCGCCGGCTGATCGCCCCCAACCACCCCTTCATTCCAACACAACGCCCGGCCGCCCGGCCGGGTTTTTCCCATTCAGGAGGTCCCCATGGCGGATTACTTCACCCAATTCTCGTGCCTGCTCGACGTCGGCACGCCCGACAAGGCCGCCCGCGCGCTCGCGCTGTTCCAAGAACTGCGCGAAGCTGATCAGGACGCTGACGACCCGGAGGTCGCTGGCTTCGATCTCGTGCGCCAGGATGCTCCCGAGGGCAGCACCCTCTGGATCCATGACGACGACCACGGCGATGTCGAAGCCGTCATCCGCTTCGTCTTGCGCCTCGCCGCAGACCTCGACCTCACCGGCCTTTGGGGGTTCCAGTATGCTCTGACCTGCTCCCGGCCACGGCTCGACGCCATTGGTGGCGGCGCGCATGCCATCGATCTCGGCGCTCGTAAATCCATCGGCTGGTCCAGTACGCAAGAATGGTTGGTCGCGGCGCTGAACGGGGAGGACGTCGATGCCTGAGGTCATCTGCACAACAGTCTACCAGTTCCCTGAACTCTCCGACGTCGCCAAGGAAAAGGCGCGCAGCTGGTATCGTGAGCTCGGGCCCCACGACGACTGGTGGGACGCGGTCTATGAGGATTTCGAGCGCATCTGCGATATTCTCGGCGTCCGGCTCAAAACAACCCCCGTCCGCCTGATGGGCGGCGGGACACGCACCAAGCCCTGCATCTGGTTTTCAGGGTTCTGGAGCCAAGGGGATGGGGCCTGTTTTGAAGCATACCTCAGCCACACCAAGGGCGCGGCCGCGCGCATCCGGGACTATGCGCCCCAGGATGCGACGCTGCATGGCATTGCCGACCGGCTGCAGGCCATCCAGCGGCGGAACTTCTACCAGCTTGCCGCCGAGGTCAGCCATCGGGGCCGCTACTACCACGAATACGCCATGTCCGTGGACGTCACCCGTGATAGCCCGACCTGGCAGCCGCCCACCGAGGACGCGGAGGAGATCGTGACCGAGGCGCTGCGCGACCTTGCCCGCTGGCTCTACCGCCAGCTTCAGGCTGAATACGACCACCTTACCTCGGACGAGTCCGTTGAGGACGGCATCATTGCCAATGAATACACCTTCACCGCAGGGGGGCGGCGGTTCGGATGACACATGGGAGGGCTCAACCCATCTCTTGCAGAATATCCAGAATGTATGTATATTCTGCACAAATGGAGACCCAGATCGTGCATGATCTTCCCGAGTTCAAGGCGGCCGACCTGACGCGGCACACCAGTGACCTGTTCGACGCGGCCATTCGGTCGCCGATTGCGATCACCAAGCACCGCAAGCCGAAATTCGTGCTGATGAGCATGGACCAGTACCAGCAGCTCACCCGGGGGGCCACGCAACAGGCTCACATGGTTGACGAGATGCCAGAGGATCTCAAGGCGCTGATGATAGAGGGGCTCGAGCGGGACTTGACGCAGGCGGATGACTAAGCCGAGTGCGGGAGAGGTTTTCCGCTACCCGTTCCTATGGAAACGCGAGCAGATGGCGGGCGAGACTGAGGGCCGCAAGACGCGGCCTGTCTGTATCGCCGTCACTGTCGCCAAGTCCGATAGCGAGACTGTGGTGTTCATCCTGCCGATCACCACGCAGCCGCCCTTGCCCTCGCGCAAATTTATCGAGTTGCCACAGATCGAGTCGCAGCGCGTGGGGTTAGAGACCCATGTCCGCAAATGGGTCATGCTGGACGAGATCAACACGGATATTCTGGAGCGGTCCTATGTCTGGGAGGACCGCACGCCCATCGGCACGTTCAGTTCCGTCTTCACATCCAAAATCCAATCCAGCCTCATCGCGCTTGCCAGGTCGGGCGGGGCATCCGTTGTCGATCGGCTGAAGTAATCTCGGTCACCGCAGGATCAGACCAGCTTCATTTGTTCCCATCAATCCACGTCGACATCAGCCCTTTGTCGCGGAAACACTCATCCGGGACGGCGCGGCGTTTGATCCGGGCGAGGCGCTCGGCGAAGGCGACCTGTTTGGACGAGGGCAGGCTGTCCAGCGCTGTCGCGGGTGTGAGCTTGGCTTGTGCGTCGATCCACGCGCTCAGCGACCGCCGATCTTGCTGAACCTCCCACGGCAGAAGCGTCTGGTTGCGCAGGGCCAGCGCGCGCGCATAGGCGATCTGCTTGGGCGTCGCGGGCAGGGCGTAAGTGGTGCTTTCCATCGGGGATCTCCCTTCATAGCTTGGTTTTAAAATAGAACATAACAGGAACAAAAGCAAGCCGCCTGCGGAAATCATGGGGTTTGAGAGGGAGAGGAGGGCCGGGGAAGGTCAGGCCTGAGGGTGCCCGAAAGAGGGTGTCCGGGCCTGATCCTGTTCCTCATTCCGGAGTTTCCCGATGACCCATCTCGCCCATTTTGCGACCGAGCGCGCGCTTGCGCCTGTTTCCCCCATCCCGTCCCTCGATACGGCCGCTGCGATCTTGAGCGTGGCCGAAGCGCTGCAGCCCGATCTGGCGCAGGGTTTCCAGATCGACGCGCTTCGCCTGCGCGTTGAGATGGAGCGCGTCTTTGGCGGCTCTGATGCGACCGGCGCCTGGGACTGGAAGCTGGCCTATGAAGCGGGCGAGGCAGCGCTGGTCCTGTTCCTGCGGAAGTTCGGCCGTGCGCTCCTGGCCCGGGCGGGCTCGCCCGCGGCGCTGCTGCCGATCCTCGTCAAGGTGGCGGGCCTTTTGCCGACCCATACGCGGCGGTCTGAAGAGATGGAGCGGTTCCAGCAATTCTCGACACCGCTGCCCATGGGGCTGGCGGCACTGGCTGCAGCACAGATCACCGCGCGCGATCTGGTGCTGGAGCCATCGGCTGGGACGGGCCTTCTGGCGGTCCTCGCAGAAATCGCGGGCGGCAGCCTCGCGTTGAACGAGTTGGCCGACACCCGCGCCGATCTTCTCCGCCGCCTGTTTCCGGGGCGGCCTGTCACAGGCTTTGACGCGGCGCAGATCGACGATCATCTCGACGCGGGCGTCCGCCCGAGCGTCGTCGTGATGAACCCGCCATTCTCGGCGGTGGCCAATGTCGACGCCCGCACCACCGAGGCGACAGCCCGGCATCTGCGCTCGGCGCTTGCGCGTCTGGCCCCCGGCGGACGGTTGGTCGCCATCACCGGCGCCGGGTTCGCGCCGGATGCCCCCGCCTGGGCCGAGACCTTCGCTCGCCTGACCGAGTCCGCGCATCTGGTCTTCACCGGCGCTGTGTCTGGTGCTGCCTTCGCCAAACACGGCACCAGCTTCGAGACGCGGATTTCGGTCTTCGACAAATGTCGTGGTGGCGAGGCGGGCGGCATCACCGCCGATCTGGCGCGCCCGATTTCGCCTGATGTCGCCAGCCTGCTGTCGCTGATTATCGCCCACGTCCCCCCGCGCCTTGTGCTGGCGCAGGTCGCACCAGCAGGGCAGGGCCTCACTTCCCCCTTCCCGGGAAATCCTGCCCGCACCACGCGCACAGGCATCAGCTCGTGGCGCGCCACGCCTGCAACAGCCCCCACCAACACCGCTGCGCCGACTGCCGCCGCCGACCTCGCTTACAGCCTGCGCGATGTAACCGAGGATGATACCAGCGCGCGCCTGTCGGATGCCATTTATGAGACCTTCCGGCTGCAGGCTATCGACATTCCCGGAGCGGAACCGCACCCGACCAAGCTTGTGCAATCTGCGGCCATGGCTTCGGTCGCTCCTCCGAAACCCAGCTACCGGCCCAAGCTTCCAGCCGCCATCCTGCGCGATGGCCTTCTGTCCGACGCGCAGCTTGAGACCGTGATCTACGCGGGCGAGGCGCACGGCGCGTATCTCGCGGGGTCTTGGACTGTCGATGAAACCGGCGACATGGTCTCGGCCGCGCCGGACGATGCCGCGGACGCCGTCCGTTTCCGCCGCGGCTTCTTCCTTGGCGACGGCACTGGGGCGGGCAAGGGCCGCCAGTCGGCCGGGATTGTGCTCGACAACTGGGCTCAGGGTCGGCGCAAGGCGCTCTGGATATCGAAGAGCGACAAGCTTCTCGAGGACGCTCAGCGCGACTGGTCTGCCCTTGGCCAGGAGCGGCTGCTGGTCACGCCGCTGTCGCGTTTTGCACAAGGCCGCGACATCCCGCTGAGCGAGGGCATTCTGTTCACTACCTATGCGACGCTGCGCTCCGAAGAACGGGGCGCCAAAAAGTCCCGCGTCGACCAAATCGTCGACTGGCTCGGGGCTGATTTCGACGGGGTGATCCTTTTTGACGAAAGCCATGCCATGGCCAACGCCGCAGGGTCCAAGGGCGAGCGCGGCGATGTAACGGCCTCGCAGCAGGGCAGGGCCGGCCTGCGTCTGCAGCACAAGCTGCCCAATGCCCGCGTGGTCTATGTTTCGGCCACCGGCGCAACCTCGGTGCACAACCTCGCCTATGCGCAGCGCCTCGGGCTCTGGGGTGGCGAGGACTTTCCGTTTTCGACGCGGGCGGAATTTGTGCAAGCTATCGAAGCTGGCGGCGTTGCCGCGATGGAGGTGCTGGCCCGCGATCTGCGGTCGCTTGGCCTCTACACGGCGCGCTCGCTGTCCTATGACGGCGTCGAATACGAGATGCTGGAACATGCGCTGACGCCGGAGCAGCGCGGGATCTATGATGCATATGCGCTCGCCTTCGGAGTCATACATCGGAACCTGTCCGCGGCGCTGGAAGCGGCCAACATTACTGGCGAATCCGGCGGTACGCTGAACCGCCAGGCCAAGTCCGCCGCCCGCTCAGCCTTCGAGTCCGCCAAGCAGCGCTTCTTCGGCCATCTGCTGACCTCGATGAAAACTCCCACGCTGATCGCCGCCATCGACGCCGATCTCGCCGCAGGCCACGCGGCCGTCATCCAGATTGTCTCGACGGGCGAGGCGCTGATGGAGCGCCGCCTGTCGGACATCCCCACGGACGAGTGGAACGATGTGCGGGTGGACATCACGCCAAGAGAGGCTTGCCTGGATTATCTGCAGCATTCCTTTCCGGTGCAGCTCTACGAGCCCTTCACCGATAGCGAAGGCAACCTCTCCTCGCGGCCTGTCACGCGCGACGGCCAGCCGGTGGAATGTCGCGAAGCTGCGCGCAGGCGCGATGCGCTGATCGAGCATCTGGCAAGCCTGCCGCCTGTGCCCGGCGCGCTTGACCAGATCGTCCAGCGCTTCGGCACCGATCTCGTGGCCGAGGTCACGGGACGCTCGCGGCGCATTGTGAGGAAGGGCGAGGGTGCTGCCGCCCGCCTGGTCGTGGAAAGCCGGGCGGGCTCTGCCAACCTCGCGGAAACCGCCGCCTTCATGGATGACCAGAAGCGCATCCTGATCTTCTCGGATGCCGGCGGCACGGGGCGCAGCTATCACGCCGATCTCGGGGCGAAGAACCAGCGCCTGCGGGTCCACTACCTCCTGGAACCGGGCTGGAAGGCCGATGCGGCCATTCAGGGACTGGGCCGCACCAACCGCACCAACCAGGCGCAACCACCGCTGTTCCGGCCCGTGGCCACCGATGTGAAGGCGGAGAAGCGGTTCCTCTCCACCATCGCGCGCCGCCTCGACACGCTGGGTGCCATCACGCGCGGCCAGCGTCAAACCGGCGGGCAGGGGCTGTTCCGGCCCGAGGACAATCTGGAATCTCCCTATGCCCGCGACGCTCTGCGCCAGCTTTACCGCCGCATCTATCGCGGCGATGTGGCGGGTTGCTCGCTGATGGCGTTTGAGGACGCGACAGGCCTCAGCCTGACCGATGACAACGGTCTGAAGGACGACCTGCCCCCGATCACGACCTTCCTCAATCGCCTGCTGGCGCTCACAATCGACATGCAGGCTGTGCTCTTCGCGGCCTTCGAGGAACTCCTCGACCAACGGATCGAGGGTGCTATCGCCGCCGGGGTCTACGACCTCGGGCTCGAGACGCTGCGCGCCGAAAGCTTTCGCGTCACGGATGCGCGGGTGATCTACACCCATCCCGGCTCCGGCGCGGAAACCCAGCTCCTGAGCATCGCGGAAAAGCGGCGTAATGCTCCGACCGCGCTCGCGGATGCGCTTGACTGGCTCGACGACCCAAAGACACGCCTGCTGGTCAACAGCCGCTCGGGCCGGTCTGCCGTGCAGGCGCCCGCCACCAGCCTAATGATGGACGACGGCACTATCGAGCCGCGCCTCAGGCTGATCCGGCCGACCGAGGCGAGCACGGTTCCGGCCAAGATCATGGACGACACCCATTGGCTCGAAGCCGACCGCGCGGCCTTCACTGAAGCCTGGACGGCAGAACTGGCTGAAGTGCCGGAGTTCTCGGAAACCACCCTGCATATCGTGGCGGGCCTCTTGCTGCCGATCTGGAAGCAGCTCCCCCAAGATGAAACCCGCGTCTACCGGCTGCAGACCGATGACGGTCAGCGCATCATCGGTCGCCGCGTTTCGCCGTCGTGGGTCGCGACCACACTTGCCGCCGATGCGCCGAAGCTCACGGCGGCGCAGGTCCATGCCCTTGTTCTGGAGGGCAAGACGGTCGTGCGCTTGGCCGAGGGGATGGAGTTGCACCGGTCCCGCGTCATGGGGGTGAACCGGATAGAACTGTCGGGCTTTTTGGGTGCCGCCAAGGACCGGCTCAAGGCAGATGGGTTCTTCTCGGAGATCATCGCCTGGAAGCTGCGGCTCTTCTGCCCAGCAGACCCCAGCGGCATCGCAGTGCTTGATCGTATACTTGCACGTTGTCCCGTGACAGGACTACATGCGCGCGGAGGGTGTTGAGCCATGTATTCCGAAACTGAAGATGTGATCCGCGCTCTGGCGGAGAACGCTGAGAGCGTGTGTCGCGCCTACCTTCCCGCCGGACGGCGGGAAGGGTCTTACTGGATCGTCGGCGATCTGCAGAACAATCCCGGCCGGTCGCTCTTCGTGCGGCTGACCGGGCTTGCGTCCGGGCCGGGCGCGGCCGGCAAGTTCACCGACGGCGCCACGGGCGAACATGGCGATCTTCTCGACATCATCCGCGAGAGGACCGGGATTTCGCGCTTTCCCGATCTTCTGGCTGAAGCCCGGGCGCATCTGGGCCGTCCGCAGCCGGTCCTCCCGGATGCGCCAATGCCGAAGAAGGCCAAGACCCCCGGCGGCACGCCAGCGGCGGCGGCGCGCTTGTTTGCAGCCTCCATGCCGGTCGCAGGCACGCTTGCCGACACCTACCTCCGCGCCCGTGGCCTGACCCAAGGCGGGGAGATGAGCGCCCTTCGCTTCCACCCGAAATGCTGGCATCGGGATGAGGGTCAGACCCAGAGCATCCCCAGACCAGCGCTGATTGCGGCGGTCACCGATGGGGCAGGGGCCTTGCAGGGCGTGCATCGTACCTGGCTGGCGCCTGACGGACAGGGAAAGGCAGCTGTCGAGACGCAGAGGCGTGCCATGGGTCACCTCCTAGGCAATGCCGTCAGGCTGATCCCGCATGATGACATCCTCGTCGTCGGCGAGGGCATCGAGACCATGCTGTCACTGGTCGAAGCTGTGCCCGACCTTCCCGTCTGGGCGGCGCTCTCATCAGGTCACCTCGGGGCGGTCCTGCTGCCGGAGAGGCTGCAACGCCTCTACATCGCCATCGACCGCGATCCGGCGGGGCGCAGCGCGGCAGAGAGGTTGAGCGCCAGAGCCCTTGATGCCGGGATTGTCGTACGGGTGCTGGAACCACGGCTCGGGGATTTCAACGACGATCTCCGGACGAGCGGCAAGGATGCGCTGCGCCAGCATCTGGCAGGGCAGATCGGGCCAGAGGATCGGCATCGCCTGTCCGGCTGACTTGCATCGCGCAAGGGGCGGTCCGGGAGTGCGGGGCAGGGGTCATGTATCCCTGTCGCGGGTGTTGATCATCCCCTTTGCCTCTTTCGGGGTAAATCTCATCCACCCGACACCCGCACGGCCTTCAAGAGATGGGCAGGCGGCCGTCAAAGGGTCCGCCCCCTCAAGGGCGGCAGGCAAGCTATTTCTGCCGCGGGGGACGAGCCCCCGCTTTGCATCGCGAAACAAATAGCTTGCCTGCCGCCCTCCTCCACATGCGTTCCGGCCCCGAAGGCGGGGTGAGGGGGCGTCCCCAGTGACAGCTTTCGCAGCCCATGAAGGCCGCGCGGGTTGTCGCGCGGATGAGACAGGCCCGGAGGCAAGAAACAGATGACGATCCACACTCACGACGACACGTATGAACCCGCCCACACCGCATCCCAGACCGCCCATGCGCTCGACGAGCTGCAGCTTTATGGCTACCGCCCCTTTGATGAGCCCGATCCGCGCCCGATGCCCGATGGGCAGCGCCTCGCGGTCGCAGTCGCCGACATCTTCGATGCCCTCGTCGCGACCCTGGAAGACACCCGCATGGAACCCGACCTCGAAGAGGTGCTCTGGGGCCAGGTCAACCTCTTCCACCGTGCCACGGCGAGGGTTGAGCGGTCGCTCGATGAGAACGAGCAGGCGCAGCGCCGCCTCCAGCGCGAGCAGGATGGCTCCGAGGTGAAATCCACCGAACTCGAGCGCCTGACGGCCGAAGGCCTGACCCTGATCGAACGGCGCAACTGCATGGACATGATGCGCGATCATGCAGCCACCGAGTTCGTCCATCACACGGGATCCACCTGGCGCCCCCGCACCGGCTCGATGGTGAACCGCCAGCACATGACCGCCGCCCTGATCGACAGCCGCGACTTCCTGGCCGCCAAGCGCCGCGCGGAAACCGAGGTGATGCTGCCCGCAGGCCCCAAGGTCGCCCTCACTGGCGGGACCGACTTCAACGATCACCGCCTGATCTGGGGCAAGCTCGATCAGGTCCGGACCAAATATCCCGACATGGTTCTTCTGCACGGTGGCAGCCCGAAGGGCGCAGAACTCATTGCCGCCAAATGGGCCGAGGCTCGGGGCGTGACGCAGGTCGCCTTCAAACCCGACTGGACCAAGCACGCCAAGGCTGCCCCCTTCAAGCGCAACGACGCCATGCTGGAGGTGCTGCCGGTGGGTGTTCTCGTCTTCCCGGGCACCGGCATCCAGGAGAACCTCGCCGACAAGGCCAAGAAGCTGGGCATCCCGGTCATGAAGTTCGAGAAGGGGGCGTGAGCCCCCTTTTCCCCTCGCGGGGAAATCGAGGTGGAAGAGCAGGCTTCCACCTGATATTTTGGAAGAAAGCCTGCTGGATCACGATATGTCTCACTCTGTCGCTCAACTTGAGGTGTTCCCGACCGACCTGCAGATGCGGCGGATCGATCCAGCATGCAACATGCGGCGGTTTTACCGCATGAGCATTCAGCCCGATCTCTTTGGGGGCGCCAGCTTGGTGCGCGAATGGGGCCGCATTGGCGCGCGCGGGCAGATGATGATTGAGCAGCATCCAGATGAAGGGCGCGCTGTCACCGCGCTGATGAAACTTGCCGCGATAAAGAAGCGGCGGGGTTATGCATGATGCGCGGCCGCGGTTCGAAAAGCGGGCAGACATAGGAAAACGAGGGGGAGATGGCACTCGACACTGACAAGATCGATGATGCGGCTCTCGCGATCCTTAGCCTGACGCTGCATTACGGCGATCAGGTCTGGAAGGGAGTCGATTGGGCCATCACCAACCGGCTTTTCGAGAACGGCCTGATTTTTGATCCCAAAAACAAGGCGAAATCGCTGAGCCTGACCCCAGAATGGGTCGCGCATGCGCGGGAGATTCTCGCGCGGGATTTCAGCAAGGCTGAGTGACGGGCGGCTTTGCGGGACCTTCCAGTCGTTCGCTGCGCGCCGCACGAATGACCTGCTTGCGCGGAAGCGGATGTCTGAGTGGCAGAATCAGGTGATCGCATGGTAGGCGCAAGTGTCTTATCTCGCCTCCCGAAGGCGCTTCTTCAATTCCATCAATTCAAAGCATGGCGGGTTTTCAATCCCATCCGGCACCAGGATGTTGTCGTCACTGCGAAGTGCCATGCCGTCTTGATCGTGAACGCCAACCTCCCACGCCTCCCGGACATAGAGCATTCGCTTCAAAATCGAAAGGTCAGTGAAAAACTGCGGTTCACCCTCAGGCCCAAGAACCGCAGGTGCCAGAATGAAACACTGCTTCTCCTCGAAGTCAGATAGAAACGTATCCAGGTTGTTGCTGTTTGGCGGGGTCATGGTTAGCATCCGCGAGGCTTGCATAAACTTCTTGCTTGGGTCCAGACCATCCTTTTTGGGGTCGAAATTCTTGGAGATCGACGCGCGGTAATGTGACGGATGCTGCGCATCAACCCCTCTCAGGAGCGCAATCCGAATAGCATCCTCCTTATCCCGCGACCCGAATTTATCTCGCCATCCGGAAAATATTGAACATGCCGTTTGTTCATCACGAAATATCAGCGCAAGCATGGGAGGATATGCAGGGCCATAACCCGCAAACATTATTCCGTTCCATCCGGCCCTATCCCAGAGATGCAAGTTAATGATGGACTCGACGACGCAACCCCGATGACTTTGAACAATCTTCTCCGGGTCCGTAAATCCCTCGTCCTCTCCCCTACGCTCATCAAGAAACGCTCCCCTTATCACAGTTGGCGCATCACTCTTAAGCTGGTACTCCCTCTCGGAAAGGAACTGCAGCCCCGCGATAGTTGATGCGTGCGTACCGAAAAGCCGATGATTGCCAATGCAAGCATTGCTGAAGCTGATACTGCGCTGGATAACAAACTCGTCTACGAGCTGCGACATGAACCCGTTGTCCTTGTCAGGATTCACCACAGCAATTGCGTCGATAACCCGGGCGCAAAAGTCTATAAGATGATCGCAAAGCGTCTGATGGTGGGCAACATCTCTGACATCCAGTTCGACAGGCCACTTGACCGTCAGCATCATTGAGCCCGGATCAAAAATAATGTCAGGTTCACCGAGGTCTTCGCATATCTCTACCGACACAGACAATTCTGAGGCGTGGGCGAGCATACCCGTCTCAATAGATGTTGCCAGGAAGCCTTCGAGCGCGCCGATATGGGCCTCGCACAGCAAGTGCCCGAACACCGACGCGTCCGCAGTGAATTTCACCTTTACACCCAGGAGGATCACTGAGGCCTCAAACTCGCGGTTCTGGTACATTAGAAGGCGCTTGGGAAGGTCTCGGGCCGCCGGCTGCACAGCGGCCAGCTCTGCAAGTTCTTTGAGTTCATCTATCGAGCCCTCTTCAGGGATCGAGCCATCCTGCTCCAGGCTTTCGGCATGGCCCAGCAAGAGTATCAACGCCATGCGGGCCGAGAACAAACGCAGCTTCTCAAGCATGTCGGGCACAGTGGACAGCGCCCGGAGATCGTCTGCTTCCAGGTTGACGATCTGACACATCAGAAGG
Source organism: Salipiger aestuarii (assembly GCF_003259905.1). Classification (GTDB taxonomy): domain Bacteria; phylum Pseudomonadota; class Alphaproteobacteria; order Rhodobacterales; family Rhodobacteraceae; genus Salipiger; species Salipiger aestuarii. The sequence continues at coordinate 61,982 of NZ_QLMG01000009.1, forward strand.
CGGTCAAACTCAAGCAGCTTGTTCCGGAGGCCTTCGCGGCCCTCATCGGACAAGGGCAGAACTTCATGCAGGCTGTTCAGCCAGAGGATCACATTCAGCGCATCGACAAACCGTCCGAGCTGTATGGATATCATGGCGAAGAGGCTTGCGGATGGAACAAGCTCCGGCCTGGGGCCGTCAGTGCCATCTGACAAAATGACCATTCTGACCAGCGCTGATAGCGACGTCGCGCGCGCTGCCCACAGAAGGCCTGCGCCGCGATAGGCAACAGAAAGACAATAGAGCGTTTCGAACTGCTCTTCCGCGTATTCCTCCTTCATGAAATAAATCGACGCTTTGCCAAGCCAGCGAATGGCCTCTATTGGCTCTTCGGCTTCGAGCCGCTGCTCGCCTCTTCGAAAGAGGATTTTTCCGGCTTTTCCTTCTTTGGCCCTTTCGCCCATAAACTCAGCTAGCTTAAGCACCAGAGCATCGAATGCATCGCTGGCAGGAGCAAAGGGCTGTAGCGCATCGATCACTTGATCGATCATCTCAGCAGGAAATTCTCCAAGTCCATGTGCTTGATCAATAACATCGGAAAGGCCGTTCCAGACTGCATCCAGGCTTTCTACATCTGTCTTGACGGATGCAGACGATAGCTCCAGCAGGTGGCCAAGCGCCTTTCCATAAAGCGCATTGTTTGGCCGGGACGCGTCTGCGCTAATCTCCTGAACCTTGACTCGCAGACGTTCGCCGCGCGCCTCAATCTCAAGTTCCTCAGCACCTTCCCAACCCTGCATAACCCGCGCAGTCAGAACCGTGTACAGGTTGGACAACTTGGATATGTCGTCCGCGTGGTTCTCCTCAAACGCAAGCGCTTCAATCTCCTCGTATGATTCATTGATGGCGTCAATTTCATCGAACCACCACAGATCGGTCCAGGCGCCCTCATAGATGGCCTGCATTTTCTGCCGCCTAGTTCCGTGCTTCTTTGCCAGTTTTATTGCCCGGTCAAATCGACCGACTGTTTCGATCCGCGGCCTTTCCAGCATTCTCGACAACTGCGCAGCTTCCAGAGCGTCCACGACCCGCTGCGTGATTTCTCCGCCGTTTTGTCCTCCCTTGGCGATCCGTTCTTCGAGTGCGTCTAGAGTCTTCCTCCGTTCAAAATCGCGCGGCCCGACCACCATTTTGGACTCGTCATACTGACCAGCCTTCAGATATTCATATGCAAGGTCTTTGTGATCATGCTCAAAAACCCGGTCAATAATCCATGATCTGTCATGAATCGTGACGGGAACATTGAACTTTTTGACGAGTTCGTCCTCGACCCGCAGGCGATCCTTGGATCGCGCCGCGCGGCTGGTGACGAATATAATTCTGTCGTAAGAACGACCTGTATCAACAATGCCCTGGACGTCGCTCCGAACTTTCGGCGCCCATTTTTCCTTCGCGCTGAAAGCAAATCCCCACCTTTCCGCACCTGAGCCTGGCAGTCCCTGAAACCAGCGGTCTGATATCTCGGGCGCAACGGAGTAAGTCTCCGTATCTACTTTTCCGTCGCCGCCGCCCTCCGGCCCGGTCTGAGGACGGAGGTTCGGGCAAATCTCTCTCTCGCACAGCTTGCGCGCAAAAATCTCAAAGTCCTGGTGCTGATTCCGCTGAGTTAAGCTTTCCAAATGATGGCTCAGCTCGGATTTTGCCAATATGTATACGCCCTCAGTTTTGCTGTCCGAGAATAGATAGGGTCTGTTGTGCCTCATGATTTCAGAGGGCCGGGGAAAATTGTTCATATCGAATTCCAAGCGGCCATAAACGCAAGCCAGTGGTACGTAGTGGTTGGGCAAGGTCTCTCGTTTATGGTATGATATGTGCCGTGCAAGCGCTAGATGTTGTTGCCCATATGACCTGAAAGTGGATTCGGTAGGCCTCCTGAACAACGCCAGCCATGGGGTTTACGTGTGTGTGGTGGGCGCACCCTTCGGGCTGGGCTGTTGGGAACGGAGCCTGAGCAGTTCCCATGCTGATCGTCGCGACACTCTCTTCGCCCGAAGGCTTCAGGTCATTCAAGTTGGAAAGCGGTTCCTGATGTTGGACGGTCAAGAATGCTGCGACTGGCGACGAACGGCAGGTTCAGAGATACCGCAATGCGGCGCGAGGCGGCTCGATGAACGACCGCTTCTCTAATTGGGTGTTTGGGTCAAGCTCGTTTTCCTTTATTCTTTTGGGTCATTGTCACTCATCCGGGTCACGCTTCTCTTCGCAGTCTGGTTGATGCCGTGATGGCACCGCTGCACGCATATGTCGGATCGGCAGTGGATAGCCTTGCTTTGAGACGCGCTTCACGTTGCGCAGCAGCCATTTTCGGCTTCGTCCACAGACCTCGTCCGGTGAGGGACGACCCCGCTAGGATTTGGTGGTCGGCGTTTTAGATCATGCCTTGCCTCCCACCTGATCCTGACGGAATTCCGTGCCATCAATCCACATCCGATGCAGTAAGACGGCGATTTTGCGTGCAACAGCAACAACGGCGCGACGACGACCCTTGGTGCGCATCAAGCGCATGCCCCAGGACTTGATCTGCGACCCAGCCATCGTGCGCATCAGCAACGCATTCGCGGCCGCGTACAGCGTCGCACGGACATCTCGGTCGCCTGCTTTAGAGATGCGACCGGGATTGTCGTGTTCTCCCGACTGATAGCGTTGTGGGGTCAGGCCAAAATGCGCGCCAACCGTCCGAGACCGTTTGAAGCGTGCCGGATCGTCAACCGCAGCTTTGAAGGTTAGCGATGCAATCGGCCCAACACCTGGGACCGTCATCATCCGCATGCAAACCTCGTCATGGCTGGCCGCGCGTTTGACCCGCCGATCCAGCTCCAGATAGTGCTGGTAGAGAACCACGCGGGCATCCAAGAGCGGGACCAAGGCATGCGCCAGAACGTCATCAATCTCGATGAGCGGCCGGACGACGCCGTCAAAGCTCCCGTGTTTCACCGTCATTGGAAGGCGAATGCCAAAGATCTTCAACAGGCCACGAACTTCGTTGGCGAGATCCATCGTCTTCTTGAGCAGTGCCTTGCGTGTACTCAGCAAAGCACGGACCCCGTGTGCCTCTCGGCTTTTCATATGAACTGGGCTGAACCAACCAGTGCGTAGAACTTGAGCGATGCCACGCGCGTCATTCTTGTCTGTCTTGTTACGCATTGCCGACAGCGCCGCATTGACCTGACGTGCTTCCATACACACGACGTCAAAACCTTCTGCCTTCAATCCAAAGAACAGATGTTGGCTCAGCGTGCCTGCTTCAAAGCCGATCCGTTCAATCGGATGGGGAAACGCTCCGAGGCACTCAGCGATCTCGCCAACTTCACATGGCAGCTCTCGCTCAAGCAACACCGTTCCCTTGCCATCAACAATGCAAAGCGCACAGGATCGTAGCGATACGTCTATTCCAGCAAAATATTCCATTTCTCATCTCCCTTGTTCACAGTCATCCTGTGATCCTATCGGGAGCTCGACCTCAGAACAGAGGGTAGCCCAATTACGCATGCTCTGGGCCGAACACGATGCAGCACCTGGGAAAGAGGCGTCCATGCTGCGATGTGCGTGACTGTCTACAATGGTGAAGGTTTCGACATGGGCAAGCCCCGTAAGCGGGGCCGGGCTGCTGAGGCTCCGCCCTGAATTCTGACCTTGCTGTATTCCTGTGCCAATACGTCTTGGCCTGTCTCATCCTGAGCCATCCCAAGACGTTTGCCACATGGTCGCCTTCACGATCCACTTTCAGCCCTGACGGGTCTGCATCCCTCTTGCAAGGTGGACGCTGCCGCCGGGCGAAGCCGAGGGGCTCAAGTGTTCGCCACCTGGCATAAGATTCCGAAGGGCTATGCGTCTGGCTTCTGGTCGAACAGAATAACGTGCGCGCCTTCGTGACTGTCAGGGTTGCCTACCAGCACGAACGGCATATCCGACCCGTCTTTCTCGTAGAGACAGCGGTATTTCATCTGGCCGCTGAGCGGATCGCGCACTTGGTCATAGCGAAAGCTGTGCTGAACGCCGTCTTCGATCCAGGCCTTGACGCCATCGGGGGTCACCAGTGCAAGCGGCGCGCCGTCCAGCAAGATTGTCTCGCCAACGTTGAAAATCTCTTTCATCTCATGGGTCTCCTATCGGTTCTCTTTGGTAGCGTTGCAAGCCGTCGTCGCCTTTGCAACGATCTCTGCCCCGCGTGTTCTCTCTCTCGGTGTCATTGCCCCCGGATCACAATCGTGTCCTGCTCCGGTCGCTCGCGAGCATTTTAGTGCTGGAGGCGGTCTATCCTGCGTCCTCATAGGGCTCGTACCTCAGGTTCGCACCGTCCGACGGCTCAAAGTCATCGGACCATCTTGTACGGCGCATGCCGCAGATCCACTGGAACACGACGCCAACCTCGACATCTTCACCGTTTACCGTCGCCCAAATGACTTCGACCGGGTAACCCGCATAATTCTTCATGCTCAACTCCTGACCTCCATTTGGTCGGAGCCGCAGTTATCAGGTGGCAGGTATATGCCTGTACCTATATATGCTTGGCCAACACAAAACGGAGTTTACAAACTTGCTTTACAGGCCTCTACATATTGCGCTCTTTCTGGGCGCGGCTTCATCGGCTGTCGCTGCCGAGTGGGAGATCGGCTTGTCGCGAGGTCTGGAGACCTATGCTGCGACTGCAAACGACGGAACTTTGCTCTTAGTTTGCGATCCTGACCGTGTCTACAACCCAAACGTGAGCCATGCGTACTTTTTGTCGCGTTTTGACGATGACCAATTCCCGCAACAAGTTGTTCTTCTCGCGGCGACCGGAGAGCAGGCTGCCTTTTCTGTGCAAGACGGGATCGCAACGCAACGCGATGCTGATCCTGCCGAATGGGCACAGCTCATCGACATGATCGAGGCGGGCGGTCAGATCGCTGTCGTGACCGCACGCGATGCCTTTACGCTGGATCAGGACGCGCTGCCCGGGCTTCGATGCCGCTGATCTTTTGAGCGAGCTCTTCGATCTCGGAGTGCAGCAGCGCCTTACCGAAGGCGGATAACAGCTGCGTCACCCCATAGACGTTGAGCGGGTCATCAATGCCTGTCTGCAACGCCGCCATATGGGCGGCGTCGAGTCTGATCATCGATTTCATGAAGGGGGCACCAGTGCCTTTGGACTCGGCCAGGCGTGGTCGTGCAGCGGAGGCAACCTCATGCCAGGTCGCGGTGTCGCGCAGGTTTTGCATGCGGGCGCGAACCGCTTTGATCAAGGCACGCCGAACGTAGTCCGGATCAAGGCCAGATCGTTCTGCCAGCGCCTCAATCCGTGCCTGATCCTCAGCTCCGATGCGCACGTAATAGGTTCGAGACTGCCCTTCGGTGCGAGTGCTGCAAGCATCATCCGCCACCGGCTGGGTGGATACCCCCGAGTTGATGCGCGCCGTTTCAGCCGCGGCTGCCTTTTCCCCTTTCCGGGGTTCATTCTTGACCACTGATTTTACCGCTGGGCCTTCTGTCGCGACCGCTTCCGCCGTACTCTGATCGAACGCGGCATATTTCGTGGCGCTCGTGGCGAACTGCCGCGACCGCGCCAGCCTGTCTTCGTTCGAGACAGCGGTCCCGGACCGGTTTGGAATCTTCCTAGCCATTGGCAGCATCCACCACGGCCTCGATGTCGCTAAGGATCTCACTGCATAAGGCGAGGGCGGAGGAAAGATGCCCCGCCTGCAACCGATGACGAAGATCTTGTTCATAAATGTCCCGCACATATCCCAGTGGCCCGGTCAGCGGCATGCGCTGGATCGCGGCGAGATGGGGCACCGGCGTGGGCAGAAGTGGCAGGGTTGAAATCACCTCGAAGACCTCAAGGTCCTGCCGGTGAACCCTGCTTCTTGCCGCATCACGCTCAAGGTCATCGCCTGCGGTCACGAAATCGATCGCGCGTTTGTCCGCGTTCATCAATACCGCGGAAAACAGCGGGGCGGGGTCATCCGGTCCGAGGGTCTCGATCATGCGCATAACCCATGTCAGGGTTTTCAGGGCCGCCACGAAATCCGATTGTACCGGCACGGCCGGCACCAGGATCATGTCGCAGGCCAGCGCCAGTGTTTCGGTGTCGGGATGCTCGCCGGGGCGGGTGTCGATCAGAACCAGATCAACACCTTCAGCCTCAAAGCTGTCCAGCGCGTGGTAAAGGCCTTCAACGGTCTCGGGGGCATCGGCCACGGTCAAGCCCGTGGGCCATGGAAGGCGTGGCAGATCACCGAAGTCGGCGCGCGCGCTTTTTGATTCCCATTCGAGGATCTGCTTGTCAGCATCCGCATCCATGACATGCACACGGCGGCCGCGTGCCAGCATGGCGGACGCAAGCATCTGTATGAGAGTTGTCTTTCCCGAACCGCCCTTCGCGGAGATGGCCGTCACAACAAGCATTCAATGTCTCCATAACGTATATTTTGCGCCGTTATGGCGATGCCTCGGGATGGCGTCCAGACCTTGCGCGATACAGACGTTCAACCTTTGGGTCAGACAGATGTGTATCTGCTGAGGCGATGTGCTGTTTTGGCGATCATCTGCGTACGCGTTCGGTCAATTGGTCAGCAGGTCACTCACGCCGACCGTGATTGCAGCGTCCATCCTTTTCGCCATCGCGTCGTTGTGGCAATTTCCCAATGCTGCCATCAGCCTTCGAGGTGTCGGGTCACCTGACCATCGACTATCCGTATCAGCGCCGACGTAATACGCACGGTGCTGCGCAGGCGTTCCAATCCCACAAGGTCTTCTTCTCCTTCCGGGAGAACCCCTTTGAGCATTCAACGCTAATGAAGGGATATCGTGTCGGCTGCGCCGACGTCATTCCCGCGCCTGTTCAGGATCCGGGCTGGGGTCCCGGATCGCGGCGCGGGGGAGGCGGTGTCCCTTCGGTCTGTTCGTTGTCGCGTGGGGTTTACAGCAGGCATGGCCAAGGCCCTGCCTGCTGATCACCGAAGGTGCGACAACGGACCGAAGGGACGTTGACAGGAACGGTATTGTGTATGACAAAACTTGTGCGGCGACTCATTAGAGTTTTCGTGTTTACAAAAACTATCTAATGATAAATCTTGCCGGCTATGTCCAAACGCCTCTCCACCATAGCCCGACAAGAGGTTCTCCGGCTCGCTGCTCAAGGGCTTGGCGATGGGGAGATCGCCGTGCGTGTTGGCTGCTCCCGGCCCACTGTCGCCCGCGTGCGGGCGCGCGGTGTGGTGACGGATCGAACCACAAAGGGCCGCGTGCTGCAGGTTCGGGTGTCCGCCCGTGAGGCTGAAGCATTCGAGGCGCTTGTGGCTGAGACGGGCATGACCACGTCGGGTTTGCTCCGGCACATGATCCGTCTGTCATCCGGCATTGTCGCGTTTCGCCGGGACGAGGTCACGGCGCTCAAGGCGTCGGCCAATCAGCTCAATGCCTTGGCGCGCAATCTTGTGCAGATGCTGAAGCTTGCCCATGCAGGCAAGCTGCGGTGGAACGCGCGCGACGCGGCACTGGTCGGTCGGCTTGCGGACCGGGCTGAAGAGGTTGCCCTGGCTGTGCAGGCTTTGCGCGCGGCCTCGCTGCGCGGGGCCTTCGTCCGGTTGTCCGATCTTCGGGACGTTGGGGAGGGGCAGCGCGATGGCTGAAGCACGCACCCTCCAGCAGGCGGTATTAGGCGAGATACTGCCTCATGTGGGGCGGCGTTCTGCAGCCATGGCGGGCGAGGCGCGCGTATCGCCGGGCCGTCGGCGTGGCACGTCCGGCGGGGCAGTTGCGGTATTGTCCTGGAACGCGCTGCGGGTGCCGCAAAGCGTGGTGAAGCGGGTCGGCACGGGCGGGTGTCATTCGCCAAAAGAGTTACGTCGACAGATGAAGTACATCCTGCGCGACGAGGCGCGGGTCGCAGCCTGGTCGAACCAGATCGGCATCGATCGCGTCTTTGGCGAGCGTGGCATGGAAAATGTCATTGCCGATTGGAGTGCTTCCTGGTGCGGGGCGCCGAAACGGGGTCACACCGATCACATCATCCTGTCCTTTCCCAAGGGAACCGAGGCGGAGTTGGCGGAAGCCATCTCGCGCGAATGGGCGCAGGAGGTGTTCGGCGGGGATTACCGGGATCGATATCGGTATGTGGCGGCCCTTCATTGCAACACAGATCATGTGCATGCTCATGTTCTTGTCGACAAGGTCGGGATGGAGGACGGCAAGTTCCTCTCGATCAGCCGCCATTCCGAGATCAGCTATGACATGATGCGCGAGCTGCATGCGCAGATCGCGGGCGAGCACGGGCTGGTGCTGAACGCCTCTTCCCGTCTGTCGCGCGGCATCATGGAAAACGCCCCGCGGGACACTGATTTGCAGGCGGCCCGCAAGGAGGGACGGGAGCCAGTGGTTGCCCCGCTGGATCCTGAAAGCAGCGCTCTGCGAGAGGCCGAGATACGCAGACACGCCGAGGGGTATCGGCAGCTGGCGCAACTTGCGGGGATGGGCCTGGAGGCCGACACCCCTCCGGATGGATGGATGGGGCGCATCGCGGAGGGCGCAGAGCTTGCCGCCACCAACTTGATGAAAGGAATGCCGGTGAAAGAAGGGTTTGCCGAAGGGGTTGATATCCCCGCTGCCGGAGCGGATGTGATCGGTCGTCTGATCGCCGCCCGCGAGACATTGCAAGCGGAAGCCGACACCGCGTGGAGCGCCATTCAGGACATGGCTCCCGGTGCCGAAAAGGTCGAACTGGAACAGCTCTTTGCGGGGCAGGCCCGCGAAATGGGCAGGCTTCTGGGCCGCGACTTTCTTGCGGATCATTCTTCATCGGTGTCGCCCGAGCGCGATCCCTACAGAGTTCAGGGGATTGCGGGGCTGGCCGCACGGGCAGCAGAGGAGGGCAATCCGCTCGTCGCTGAGGCCGATGCTGCACTGGGTCGTTTCAGAGCGGAATTGGCGCGCGTTCTGGCACCGATGGAGGCACGATTCGAGGAGGCGGGCAGCAGCATCGAAGAAGTCGCTGCCCGTTTCACCGCACCCCATCGCAGCGAGGCGCAACTCGAAGCCTCTCGCCCAGTGGACGCCCAGGAGCGCTCGGACTGGCTTGGGCTCGAACGCGACCTGCAGGCGCGCGCGCGTGATGTTTTTGCGGGGCTGCACATGGATCGTGATCTTTTGGCGGATCTGGCGCGTCAGGATATTCTTGACGCGGGGCAGGGCAGTCGCCTTGCCGACATCGCCACGCTGGACAAGCTGATCTCCGACGTGCGGCAAGACCTGCGCGACGGGGATATGGATCAGCTGGCCGCTGGCCGGATCGATCCGCTCATGGACCGCATCGAAGACCCCGGTCTGCGACAAGCCGTGTTCTCGGAGCTAAAGGCCATCGCCGCAGTGGATGCGGGTGATGACATTACCGGGCGCGACAGCGAACCAGCCGCCACCTACCGGACCCGGATCGAGGCTTTCGAGCGCGCCGAGGAGCGGGGGCGCGACCGGGACGATACCAGTGGCGATTACGGCCTCTAGAGGATTCAAAACATGCTGCATGCAATGGAAAGCCGTTGGCGGTATCCAATCGCCATCCTGCTCGGTCTCGGTGTTGGCACCTGGATCGGTGCCGCGATCGCCACGCTCTATCTGATGGCGCGATTTGGCGAAGACCTGGGTGGGTTCGATATTTTCGAACTTTGGCTGCTCAATCTGTCTGATCCACGGGTCAAGGCAAACCCTGCGGTGGAACATACTGCGTGGCTCATCACGGCACTTCCTGCCCTGCTTCTGGCGGCGACAGGAGCGACATCCGTTCATCGCGGGTCGCTCACCGATTATGATGATGCGCATTTCCAGTCGCGTCCCGAGCTCCGCCGCAACCGTATGTCTGCGTCTCTTTCCCAGAACGGCTTTCTGTTCGGCAAGCTCGGGTCACCTGCGTCCCGTGCGCCTTTCGTGTCGGCCACGCCAGATCGCTTCCCACACGCAATGATGATCGCGCCAACGGGCCGGGGCAAAGGGGTAGGCTTCGTTTTACCGAACCTTTTGCACTTCCAGGGCAGCACCGTGATCCTCGACGTCAAGGGCGAGAATTTCGAGAAGACATCCATCCACCGCCAAAAGGCGCTGAACAATCAGGTCTGGTACTTTTCGCCCTATGACTACGTTCAGCCCGAGGGCAAGAACGGGCCTGTCCTGACCCGCACGCACCGGTTCAATCCTCTCCAGCGCATTGCCGATCTGCCCAGCCCCGAGCAGCAATACACCGCCGTCAACACCATGGCGGACTTGTTCCTCATCGTCGAAAGCGTGAACGCGCAGAGCTTTTTCCAGGCCGGACGCAGCCTGTTCGTGGCGTCTTGCCTCTATGCCATCGAGACCGGAAAGCCGACGATCGGTGAGGCGCTGCGGATCATGACTGGCGGCGGCAATAAAAAGGAATTCTACAAACGGGCCGCGATGCAGACCGCAAACCCGGTGGTGGCAGAGATTTTCCTGAGCATGGCCGACGAAGTGGACAAGATTCTCGATTCCTATGTCAGTGTGATCCGCGGGGCCGGATTGGAGCTTTGGCTCGATCCGGCGGTGGACCGAGCGACACAGGCAAGCGATTTCGACTTCGGGACGTTCCGACGAGAGCCACAGTCGCTCTATATTGTCGTGCAGCCGGAGCACCTGAAAACACTGGCCCCCCTGATCCGGCTCCTGTTCGCCGATGCCATCGCATGTCTGCAGCGCGCGCATCCCGGACCGGACGAGCCACATCCCGTCATGTTCCTGATGGATGAATTCGACCAACTGGGCAAACAACCCCTGGTCTTGCAAAGCATCAAGACGATCCGTTCCTATGGCGGGCGGCTCTTTATCATCTCGCAGTCGATCCCCGGTCTTGAGGGCATCTACGGCGAAACCGACCGCCGTGCGCTTCAGGCCGGTGCGGGTGTACAGATCTACATGACCCCGCAAGATGATCGCACTGCCGACGTGCTGTCCGCAGCTCTCGGCAAACGCACGATCGTGGGCAAGACCAGATCACAGGCAACCGTGCGCAAGCTCTCGGAAAGCGCAAATATCAGCCGTCGCTCGGAAGAACGGGCGCTGGTATCCCCCGCTGAATTGCTGCGTTTCCCGCTCGACAAGGTCCTTGTCCTGCCCGAGGGGCAATATCCCATCAAGGCGGATCACATCCGCTACTATGCGGACCGGCATTTTGAGGAGATCGACAAAGCACGGCAAGGGCATGCCTTGCCCTATCCTCCTGCTGCAGCGCCAGTCTCGAACAGGCCGAAGAAAATCACCCTCGAGCAACCAGAACCCGCAGCACCCGCGGCGATCTCCATGGGCGACAAGGAATTCGAGACTGCGGTCCAGACCTATACAGGCGCGCTACAGGGATACGCAGAAGCCGCCAGGGCAAAGCCAAAGAAAACACGATCTGGTCGTAGGCAACGGAGCTCAGGCTTGGCCGGAACTAGTACAGCCTGACCACTTCTAAATCATTAAACAAATAAAAACCAAGGCTTAAGAAGCGCTTACGATCCTAGTCTGGGCTTAGGTAGTGGATTAAGGTGATGGGGTGGCCGATGGCCGAATGCTTGGAGAAGGGCTGACGCTTGGCTTCGCCCAAGGCTCCGAGTTATTCTTTTTGGCAGTGTAAACAGCTTTGCGCATTTATTTTCAAAGCGTTGCACATTCTGCCGCGAGAGTTAGTGTGACATCATTTCCGAACATATGACCTATGGGGGAACTTTTGCGGATTGTCGACAACACAACCACGCTGCTGGGAGATGATCTGAAAAGCGAGCTGTCCGGCGCGTCGAAATTTCGGGTCGCCGCCGCGTGCTTCTCTATTTACGCATTCGATGCCCTGAAAACGGAATTGAGTGAACTAAAAGAGTTCGAGTTCATTTTTACCACACCGACGTTTACCCCAAACGGTGCGATCGACCGCATCAAGAAGGAGAAGCGTGAGTTTTTCATTCCCAAAGGGCGAGCGGCAGAAACGCTTTCAGGCAGCGAGTTTGAGATTCAGCTTCGGAACAAGATGACTCAACGGGCGGTCGCGCGGGAATGTGCCGACTGGATCCGCAAAAAGGCGCGCTTCAAGTCGAACGTCACATCAGCACCGATGCAGCAGTTCGGACATGTGCAGCGGTCCGAGACCGGTGCGGCCTATATGCCGCTGTCAGGGTTTACCGCTGTTGACCTCGGGTATCAGCGCGGGGATGCGGTCTCAAGCTACACACAGGTCATGGATGAGCCCCAGTTTGCGCAGACCTACCTGAACCTCTTTGACCAGATCTGGAATGATGAGGAAAAGCTGCGAGATGTCACGGCCGAAGTCCTTGAGCACATCGAGTCCGTGTACCAGGAGAATCCTGCCGAACGGGTCTACTTCATGATTCTGTTCAACCTGTTCAGCGACTTCCTGAGCGAGATCGATGAGGACGTTCTGCCTAAGGATCGAACCGGTTATCTTGAAAGTCTTGTTTGGCAGAAGCTCTTCAATTTCCAGCGAGATGCCGCCGTCGGCGTTATCAACAAGCTGGAAACTTATAACGGGTGCATTCTGGCCGACAGTGTGGGGCTGGGCAAAACCTTCACGGCTCTGGCGGTGGTGAAGTATTACGAACTGCGCAACAAGGACGTTCTGGTCCTGTGCCCGAAAAAGCTAGCAGACAACTGGCGCAACTATAATGCAAACCTGACCACCAACATTTTCGCCAAGGACCGGTTTCGATACGACGTGTTGTGCCATACGGACCTTTCACGAACGTCTGGCGAGTCATTCGGGATGCGGCTCGATCGTGTGAACTGGGGCAATTACGATCTGGTCGTCATCGATGAATCCCACAACTTCCGGAACAACGATGTCTACAAGGATCGCGAAACCCGTTACCAACGTCTGATGAACCAGGTGATCAAGGCCGGGGTCAAGACCAAGGTCCTGATGTTGTCGGCGACGCCGGTTAACAATCGTTTCACAGATCTGAGAAACCAACTGGCGCTTGCCTATGAAGGGCATTCAGATGCCCTGAGCAAGAACCTGAAAACCAAGACCAGCGTGGAAGAGATATTTCGTCGCGCGCAGACTGCGTTTAACGTCTGGTCCAACTTACCCCCGGATCAAAGGACGCCAGCCTCCATCCTAAGGGCACTGGATTTCGATTTCTTTGAGCTGCTCGATGCGGTGACGATCGCGCGATCCCGCAAGCATATCGAAACCTTCTACGACACGGCGGACATCGGCAAGTTTCCAACGCGACTGAAGCCGTTGTCACATCATCTGCCGATCACGCACCGTGACGACGTCATCGGCTTCAATGAGATATTCGCCCAGCTGAGCGACCTGAAAATGGCCGTCTATGCACCGGTCAACTATATCCAGCCCAGTCGTTTGAAAAAATACGAAGACCTCTATGACACCAAGACGGAGGGCGGCAAAGGCACGCTGAAACAGGCTGACCGCGAGAAGAGCCTGCAAGCCTTGATGACGACCAACCTGCTCAAGCGGTTGGAAAGCTCTGTCCATGCATTCCGCAAGACCCTTGGCGCGCTGTCCGGCAATATCGGCCGGACGCTGGATGCCATTGCCAAGTTCGAGGCTTCCGGCGGTGCAGCGACGGTCGAGGATTTGGACATCGACCTGGAAGCTGTTGCGGACGAGGATGACGACTTCGCCGATTTCTCTGTAGGTAAGAAGATCAAGATTGATCTGGCAGATATGGACGTCACGGCCTGGAAGCAGGAGTTGTCGGTCGACAAGATCATCATCGATGGCCTGATTGCCGAGATGGAGAAGGTCACGCCCGAAGACGACGCGAAGCTTCAGCATCTAATTGCCGAGATCGCCGGAAAGATGGCCAACCCTCTGAACCCCGGCAACCGCAAGGTGGTCGTTTTCACCGCCTATGCCGATACCGCGAACTACCTGTTCGATCAGCTCGCGCCGCATTTCGCCGAGGCGCAGAATATTCACAGCGGCATTGTCACCGGATCGGGCAATCCGCGAACCACGCTCAAGAAATACTATGACTTCCAATCCGTCCTGACGCTCTTTGCCCCCCGCGCCAAAGAGAAGGACAAGATCATGCCCGATGATCCGGCTGAGCTGGACATCCTGATCGGCACCGACTGCATATCCGAGGGGCAGAACCTTCAGGATTGCGACTACCTGATCAACTATGACATCCACTGGAATCCTGTTCGCATCGTCCAGAGGTTCGGCCGGATCGACCGCATCGGCTCGCCCAACACCCAGATCCAGCTGTCCAACTACTGGCCCGACATCAGCCTGGACGAATACATCAACCTCAAGGAACGCGTCGAGAACCGGATGCATATCGTCGACATGGCGGGCACCGGCGAGGATAACGTGCTCACCTCCAAAAGCTCGGACGTCGCCTACCGCAAGGACCAACTTCAGCGCCTTCAGAACGAGGTGATCGAGCTTGAGGACGTGAAGACCGGCATTTCCATCACCGACCTGGGCCTGAACGACTTCCGGATGGACCTGCTCAACTACCTCAAGACCCATGATGACCTGCCGCGCATGCCGCATGGGTTGCACACGGTCATCCCGTCGGACCCCAAGCGCGGCCTGCACCCCGGCGTGATCTTCACGCTGCGCAACATCCATGACAGCGTGAACGTGGGCCAGCAGAACCGCCTGCATCCTTATTACCTGATCTATATCGGTCAGGACGGCCAGATCATCGCGGACCAGACACAGGTCAAACGGCTGCTTGATCTGATCCGGTCGGGCTGCAAGGGCGTCACACAGCCCATTCGCGACTTGTGCACAGCCTTCAACGCGGAAACGCAGGACGGGCGCAAGATGGGCACCTACTCAAACCTGCTCAACGACGCCATCCGCTCGATGATCGAGGTCAAGGAGGAACGTGATATCGACAGTCTGTTCTCGGGTGGGCATACCACGGCGCTGACCCAGACAATCGCGGGGCTGGAGGATTTCGAACTCATTGCCTTCATCGTGGTGCGCGACCCATGACGCTGTATCAATACCCGCCCCAGACCGCCCTCAAACGCGTGATCCCCAAGACCCGCATCTATGACGGGGCCGCCGCCAGCACGGCGCTGCGCGAGCGTTTCGTGCGCGAGGTGGATCAGATCACATGGGCGCACAAGCTCGCCCCCGAGACGCTGAACCTGCCCGCCACGCCCGCCGTGCCGGAAATTCAGGTGTTCCGCGTCACGCTCAAGGGCGATACGCTGCATGACGACATCCTGCGCGCCATGGACCGCGCCATTCCCTTCCCGCTGATGTTCGAGCTGGTGGCGGGGGACCGTATCCAACCCGCCGCCGCCTACAAACGCCCGTCCGAGGCGGAGCGCGGCAAATGGGTGCTGTCCGATCCCTTACGGGGGGAGTGGGCGGCGCATGACGCCCCCCGCGCGCCCTTGCCGGTGGCGGTCAACATGGGTGTGCTCTATGACAGGATGCTGTCCGCGCTGATGCCGGTTGCGCCCGTGCCGGGCGAGGATGTGGAGAGCCGCCTTGCGCGACTGACGGCAATCAGGGCAAAAGAACGTGAGATTGCGCAGCTTCAATCGAGATTGAGGCGCGAAAGCCAGTTCAACATCAAGGTGACGCTGCACGGCCAATTGGCCGAGGCACAGGCGGCCTTTGACCATATGAAAGACCCGGGAAAAACGGGCGGGGGAAACCATGAGTGACGAGATTGAAAAGCTGAAAATGCACAGCCCCGACCTGACCGCGCAGAATGTGGAGCGGATCGCGGCGCTGTTTCCGGGCTGCGTGACGGAAAGCAGGGGGCCGGACGGCACGCTGCGCCGCGCGGTGGATTTTGACCTACTGCGGCAGGAACTCAGCGACAGCATCGTGGACGGCCCGCAAGAGCGCTATCATCTGGACTGGCCGGGCAAGCGGCAGGCGCTGATCACGGCCAATGCGCCGATTGCGAAAACCCTGCGGCCCGTGCGGGCGGAGTCGGTGGATTTTGACACCACCCGCAACCTGTTCATCGAGGGCGATAACCTTGAGGCGCTGAAGCTGCTGCAAGAGTCGTATTTGGGCAAGGTCAAGATGATCTACGTCGACCCGCCCTATAATACGGGGAATGATTTTGTTTATGAAGATGACTTTTCTGAGTCCACGGCAGAGTTTCTGGCGAAGTCAAATCAGGTGGATGAGGCGGGTAATCGGCTGGTGGCGAATACGCAATCAAATGGGCGGTTTCATTCGGATTGGCTGTCAATGATGTGTTCACGATTGAGAGTTGCCAAGAATTTACTACGAGATGACGGCGCAGTTTTCGTAAGCATTGATGACACAGAGGTTGCCGGATTACGACACCTGATGGATGAGGTTTTCGGAGCAGAAAATTTTATCACCGAAGTCATCTGGGAAGGCGCAAACAAAAATGATGCGCGGCAAATTGGCGTCTGCCACGAATACGTGCTTTGTTACGTAAAGAACAAGCAGGCAACCGAGACTGCTTGGACGGTGACCAAAGAAGGGGTGGAGCCAGTCCTCAAAGAAGTTGAGCGACTAAAAAAAGAATACGGAGAAGACTACAGCGCCGCGTCAGATGATCTCGCTGGCTGGTTCCGCGCAATGAAAGCAAAACCCTCATTTGGCCTTCGGAGATTCCGTTATATTGACGAACGAGGAGTCTACAAGGAAGATGATCCGACGGCCCCAGGAGGCCGGAAATTTGAGTTAAAGAATCCAAATACGGGCGAAGTCATTCCCTTGCGTCAAAACCGAGGTTGGGCTTTTGATCAGGAAACATTCAATGACCTAGTGGAACAAGGCCGGATATCATTCATTTCCTCAACGAGTATTATGGTCAGGAGGTATCTGCACGAAACAGACTCTCAAACACCGCAGAGTGTATTCTATCAACCAGCGCGCTCTGCTTCTGAAAGGCTTTCTAAGCTATTGGGCGACGGTTTGTTTGACTATCCAAAAGACGAAACCATAATTCAGAAATTTGTTGATATGGCAGGCGATGAAAGTGGTAGCGAAGCCATTGTCATGGATTTTTTCGCCGGAAGTAGCACCACTGCGCACGCTGTGTTTCTTCAATGCGCCCTTGATGGCTGCAACAGACGCTTCGTCATGGTTCAAATTCCGGAAGCGCCGAAAGACAAAAGCTCCGCTCAGAAAGCGGGCTTTTCCACCATCGCTGAAATCTCCAAAGAACGCATCCGCCGCGCGGGGGCGAAAATCCTCGAAGGGGAATGTCACCCCGACTGGAACCGCGATGTGGGCTTTCGCGTGCTGAAAATCGACAGCTCGAACATGGCCGATGTCTATTACACCCCCGACGCCACCTCTCAGGCCGACCTTCTGACTCGCGTTGACAATATCAAACCCGACCGCAGCCCCGAGGACCTGCTGTTTCAGGTGCTGCTGGACTGGGGCGTTGACCTGACCCTGCCCATCACCCGCGAGAGCGTCGCGGGCAAAACCGTCTTCACCGTCGCCGGCACCGCCCTGATCGCCTGTTTCGACAACGGCGTGGACGAGACGCTGGTGAAAACCCTCGCCACCCGCCACCCCCTGCGCGTGGTGTTCAAGGACACAGGCTTCAAGGACGACGCGACCAAGATCAACGTGAAGCAGATTTTCAAATCCCTGTCGCCCGACACAGACGTCAAAGCCATCTGATGACCCCCGCCGAGTTGCGCCAGAAACTGACCGACCTGATCGCCACCTGGGAAAACGAGGTGGTCGAGTTCAAGGAGGCGTCCAATTCC
Source organism: Salipiger aestuarii (assembly GCF_003259905.1). Classification (GTDB taxonomy): domain Bacteria; phylum Pseudomonadota; class Alphaproteobacteria; order Rhodobacterales; family Rhodobacteraceae; genus Salipiger; species Salipiger aestuarii. Next base: position 79,712 of record NZ_QLMG01000009.1, read on the forward strand.
TATTCCACAGGGGATATCGGGAAATACTTTTCGGCCCTCTCGAATGAGGCAAACCTGAAGGACGTCGACGCGGGCTGGCTTGTGTTCGGGGTGAACAACAAAAGCAGGACTGTCGTAGGGACGGATTACCGGCCCGCCCCTGAGCATCTGCAAAGCCTCAAACAGCAGATTGCCGAAGGTGCAGACCCGACAACCACATTCCGGCAAATCCATGAGGTGGATGTGGACGGCAAGCGGGTTGTCATGCTGGAGATCCCGCCCGCGCCAAGGGGTATTCCCATTGCGTGGCAGGGGCAGACCTATGCGCGGGCAGGGGAAAGCCTGAGCGCGCTTGGCTTTGCGAAGCAAGATGAGATCCGCAACCAGACCCTGCATGACGATTGGAGCGCGCAGTTGGTGGACGGCGCCACGCTGGATGATCTGGACCCCGTGGCAGTGGAGCGCGCGCGCAGTGACTTTGCCCTGAAGCATCAAAACCGGATCAATGCGGATGAGGTGCGCGGCTGGCCGGTGGCGACCCTGCTGGACCGCGCGAAGGTGACCCAACGCGGACAGGTGACGCGCACGGCGCTGTTGCTCTTGGGGCGTGCGGAAAGCGCCTATCTGCTGTCCCCCCATCCCGCACAGATGACATGGAAGCTGGTCGGACCGGAAACGGCCTATGAACACTTCGGCCCACCATTCCTGCTGGCGACCTCGCAGCTGTATCAACGTATCCGCAACATCCAGCTGCGCCTGCTGCCCGATGACGAGCTACTGCCGCATGAGGTGTCGAAATACGACCAGAAGGTGGTGCTGGAGGCGCTGCACAACTGCATCGCCCATCAGGATTACCGCCAGAACCAGCGGATCATTGTGACCGAGCGGCCGGATCGCTTGGTGTTGGAGAACGCCGGCCGGTTCTTTGAGGGCGCCCCCGAGGATTATGTGCGCGGCGACAAGACGCCGAGGGGCTATCGCAACCCCTATCTGGTGCAGGCCATGGTCGAGCTGAACATGATCGACCAGATGGGCTATGGCATTCAGCGGATGTATGAAACGCAGCGTCGGCGCTACCTTCCGATGCCGGATTACGAGGTGTCGGGCGATGCAGTGGTGATGACGATCTATGGTGGGGTGGTCGATCCGGCCTATACACGCGTTCTGATGGAAAACGGCGGCTTGAAGCTGACCGACGTGCTGGCGCTGGACCGGGTGCAGAAAAGGTTGGAGGTGCCGGATGCGGCGATCCAGGCTCTGAAGCGCAAGGGGCTGGTTGAGGGGCGTAAACCTCGGTTCCGCGTCTCGGCTGCTGTCGCGGCTGCATCGTCCAAGAAGGCCGAATACATCAAGACCCGTGCGTTTGACGATCAGCATTACGCGGACATGGTGGTTGAGTTTTTACGAAAGTTCGGCAGCGCTTCACGAAAGGACGTTGATGACCTGCTCTGGGACAAGTTAAGCGACGCCTTGGATGACACGCAGAAGAGAAACAAAATCGGAAACCTTCTCAGCGGCTTACGGCGCAAAGACGTGATTTTTAACGCTGGCTCCAAACCTGCCCCACAATGGAAGCTGTGCGAATGAAACAAGAACATCCTACGAAAGAAATTACGAAAGAAGCGCTGGATTTAAGAAAGCGACAGTCATGAAAATCAAGTTCAAGTCGCAACCCTATCAGACCGATGCCGTCGATGCGGTGGTCGATTGCTTTGAGGGCCAGCCCCGGCAGGATGTTCAGAAATACACCATCGACCCCGGCGCAGACCGGCAGGCCAAGATGGAGGTGGAGGGTTTTGGCAACGCCCCTGTCAAGCTGCCCGAGGACGTCTTGTTGGAGAACATCCGCAAGGTGCAGCGCGGCGCGATGCTGCCCCCGTCGGACAGCCTGACGCATCACACCGATGACAAGGGCAAGACCAAGCCCGCCAGCTACAAGCCCGGCGCGCAGATCAACCTCGACGTCGAGATGGAGACAGGCACGGGCAAGACCTATGTCTACATCAAGACCATGTTCGAGATGCACAAACGCTATGGCTGGTCCAAGTTCATCATCATGGTGCCCAGCGTGGCGATCCGCGAAGGGGTGGCCAAGTCGATCCAGATGACGGCTGAGCATTTCCAGCAAGAATACGGCAAGAAGGTCCGGGCGTTCGTCTATAATTCAAAGCGGCTGCACGAGCTGGAGAGCTTTTCGTCGGACGCGGGCATCAACGTGATGGTGATCAACGTTCAGGCCTTTAACGCGTCAGGGGCGGATAACCGGCGGATCTATGACGAGCTGGACGATTTCCAGTCGCGCAAGCCCATCGACGTGATCGCCAAGAACCGCCCCATCCTGATCCTGGACGAGCCGCAGAAAATGGAAGGGCCGGCGACGCAAAAAAGCTTACCGCTGTTCAACCCGCTGTTCATCCTGCGCTATTCGGCGACGCACAGAACCGTCCACAACAAGGTGCATCGTCTGGATGCGGTGGATGCCTTCAACAGGAAGCTGGTCAAGAAAATCAAGGTGCGCGGTGTGGAAACCAAAGGCCTGAGCGGGACGAACCCCTATCTGTTCCTGCACCGGATCGAGACCTCAAGCGCCGCGCCGGTCGCCTGGGTGGATATCGAGGTCAAGATGCAGAGCGGGATCAAACGTGTCGCCCGCAAACTGGAACAGGGGCGCAACCTGTTCGATCTGTCCAAGGGGCTGGAGGTCTACAAGGATTTCGTTGTCAGCAATATCGACGCCCGCGATGACACGGTGCATTTCACCAATGGTGATGAACTGCACGCGGGTGAGGCGTCGGGCGATGTGACGGAACGCGACATCCGGCGCATTCAGATCCGCGAAACGATCTCGGCCCATCTGGAACGCGAACAGGCGCTGTTCGCGCGTGGGATCAAGGTGCTGTCGCTGTTTTTCATCGACGAGGTGGTGAAGTATCGTGACTACGACCAGGCTGACGAGCAGGGCGAATATGCCAGGGTGTTCGAGGAAGAATACGCGCAGGCGGTTGACGAGCTACTTGCTGAGTTGCCGCTGGAGAATGTGGAGTATCGCGACTATCTGACCGGGATCGAGGTGGGCAAGACCCATCGCGGTTATTTCTCGATCGACAAGAAGGGGCGGATGACAGACCCCAAGGCTGCCGCCCGTGGCGAGTTGGCGGGCCAATCGACAGAACCCAGTGATTACGATCTGATCCTGAAGGACAAGGAGCGGCTGTTGTCCTTTGAGGAACCCACGCGTTTCATCTTTTCCCACTCAGCCCTGCGAGAAGGTTGGGACAACCCCAATGTCTTCGTGATGTGCATGCTCAAGCACAATGAAAGCCAGAACACCATCTCACGGCGTCAGGAAGTCGGGCGCGGTCTGCGGATCGCGGTCAATCGCAATGGCGAGAGGATGGATCATCCGGTGACCGTGCATGACATCAACGTGCTGACCGTAGTCGCATCGGAGAGCTACAAGGGGTTTGTGACAGCCCTGCAGAAAGAGATCGTCGAGAACCTGTCGGCTCGGCCCAAGCAGGCGGATGCCGAGTATTTTGATGGCAAGACGTTGAAAACCGGCGATCTGGAGTTGGTCTTGGACAAATCGCTTGCCAAAAAGTTGGAGCGCTTCCTGATCAAGAGCGACTATGTCGATGAAGATGGCCACATCACCGCCGCCTATCACGAGGCCCGTAAGTCGGAGGCACTGGCAGAGCTTCCCGAGGAGCTGGAAGCCCATCGCGATGCCGTCTTCGCGCTGATTGACACCGTTTTCAATGGCAGGGCCATCGACGACATGTTCAGCGACGGGCGCACCCCAAAGAGAAACCGGCTGAATGAAAATTTCCAGCGCAAGGAGTTTCAAGAGCTTTGGCGCCGGATAAACCGAAAGGCCGTCTATCAGGTCGAGTTCGACAGCGTCGCACTGGTCCAAAGCTGTATTAACCGGTTGGAAAGCGAACTGCAGGTTGCGCCGCTGCAATATCTGGTGACGGAGGGTGCCTTGTCCGATGACGTGACCGATGAAAACCTTCGGGATGGCAGTGCCTTCGTGCAGGGGAAAATTCGGTCTGAGAGCGGCAAGAGTGCACATTCACGCGTGTCATACGATGTCATCGGATCAATTGCTCAGAATACTGATTTGACACGCAAGACCGTGGGCGAAATCCTGGCCGGGATCCAACCGGCAAAATTTGGTGAGTTTGCCAAGAACCCTGAACAATTCATCGCTGATGCCTCGCACTTGATCCAAGAGCAAAAAGCAACCGCGATCATCGAAAAGCTGACCTACGATGCAGTCGAAGAGCGCTATGATTCCGAGCTGTTCACGGCGGGCGAAACGGGCAACGACTTCAAGAAGGCGACTGAGAAGCTGAAGAACCACGTCTATGATTATGCGATCGTGGATTCAAAGGTAGAGCGCGACTTTGTCAGGGATCTCGATACAAGCGCAGAGGTTGTCGTTTACTCCAAACTACCACGCGGCTTCCTGATCCCGACACCCGTTGGTGACTACAACCCGGATTGGGCGATCGCGTTCAAAGAAGGCGGTATCAAGCATCTCTACTTTGTCGCAGAGACCAAGTCTGACCTCCCCTCGATGAAGATGCGTGAACTGGAACAGACCAAGATCAAATGTGCCCGAAAGTTCTTTGACGAAATCGGTCGACGGATCAATGACAACAGCGTCAAGTATGATGTGGTCACCAGCTACTCTGAACTTATGACGCTGGTGAAAGATGTGGGGTGAAGAAACCGCGGTATCTCCCTCAAGTTTCCTGTTGACGCCAAACAGACCATTTTCCGCTTGCAGATCAGGGTGCCCCGTTAAGCATCATCGCTGTGTGCAGGCCCTCTGTGGCGGACTAGCAGATCCCCTCAAGGATTTGAGCTGCCAGGCACCCACAACTGTTCGACCCCACGTCTTCCGTCTTTCCGACCAAGCTGCACCACGACATCGATGCTGGACGCGGCATAGCGCCTTACCTCCTCAAAGCTCATATTGATGCCCACCGACATGACCATGAGGGCAAGGCGGTCGAGCGCCTTCTGCGCGGTATCGGCGTGAATTGTGGTGAAAGAGCCTGAATGGCCGGTGTTGATCGCGTCGAGGAAGGTCTTGCACTCATCGCCGCGCAACTCGCCAAGAATGATCCGGTCAGGACGCATGCGCAAAGAGGTCTCCAGCAATTTGGCCGCGGTGCGCTCACTTGAGGGGACACGGTCAGCCTTGAGCATCGCGCGATTGGGCTGCGGAGGAAAGAGCTCGAATGCGTCCTCGATGGTCACGATACGCTCCGTCTTGGTCACCAGCGCGAGAAGCGCCCGGGCAAAAGTCGTTTTGCCCGTGGACGTCCCGCCGCTGATCATGATGTTCAACCGCTCTTCGATGCAGAGTTTCATGGCGGTTCGAATATCCCCCGCCTCGGTCAGTGCGATCACCCGTTCGGCTTTTGCCTGTCGTTCGGCATCCAAATCCACCAGTCCACCGTGCAACAGACCGATGTCGCCCAAGGTGAGTTGGTCTTCACTGTAGCGGCGCAAGGTGATCGACGGCCCGCCATCCACGACCGGTGGATAGACGACCTGTGCCCGGATCGGCTTGCCGTTCATCTCGATCTTGCCGGAGACGAGCGGCTTTTTCTCGCTGATCTGTCCGTGGGTGGCGCTGGCAATGGATGTTGCAAGGTCCCGAGCTTGGGAAGGGGAGAAAAACACACCTTCGAGGCCGACCATATGCTCAGCCCCCCGGGTTTCCACCCAGACCTTTCCATCGGGATTGACCGCTATTTCGACCACGCAGGGATCGGCGATCGGTGCAGCCAGGGGTTTTAGATAGGTCGAAAGAAAACTGGCTTTTTCTGCCGTCGGGTTCATGGCTGGCCGCCCGTGTGTTTCAGGTTTGTGTTGCTTTTAGACACGCGGCCTCTCCCTTCGGTCGAACGCGTGTTTCGGCACATGATTATTTTGTCGAACCTGAAACGCACTCAATAGAACTCGAGATCACGGTCGACGATCACACTGATCGCAGCACCTGGCTGGACCGAAATAACCGGAGGCAGGGTGGTATATTCGCCGATCACCGCATTGGTGGCCTGCGAAAAACTGCCCGCGACATCCTCGGCAATTTCTGATCCGGTCTCGGAGCTGGCCTCGGATGCGGCGATTGCCGGTCCTGCGCCGATGATCGAGAGCAATGCGGCTGTGCCAAAGCGCAGCCCAAAGCGGGAGTTCACGGAGCCAGTGACGCCCGAGCGGCCCTGATCGTCCGCGCCAAATGCGGCGAGCTGAACCGATTGCCCCTCGGGTGTGACGATGCGTGACCAGCCAACCAGAATGCGGGCCTGGCCCAAAGAGACATTCGAATTGTAGGTCCCGAAGAGGCGGGAGCCTTCGGGAATGAGAACGCGGGACTGATCGAAACTCCAGACCGGGTAGTTCACGATGGCGGTAATCTGTCCGGGCAATGTGGATTCGATGGCGGTTTCCAGTGACGCTTGAATGAGCGTGCCCTGCAGAACCGTATTGGAAGGATTGGCGATTACCTCCGCTGTCGCGACTTGAACGGGCTGGGCACCGTCCAACACGAAGGCGCGCGCCGCCGCATCTCCGACCGCAGGTCCCCTCTCAGGGTCAGATGCCGGACTGCCCGTCAGGCCGCCCGCATCAAAGATCACCCCTTCGGACCGGATTTGTGTGTTGCGCAGCGCCGCCGCCTCGGCACGCCGACGGTCCAGTTCAGCCCGTCGCGCGGCTTCCTCGGCAGCGAGCTGATCCCGCTCGGTTTGCGCGCGTAGAGCGTCACGCATACCGTCATCGATCTGCTGTTGCAGGGCGTCGTTCTGGCGCTGCAGTCCGAGCATTTGCTCCATCAACTGCTCCATCCGGCCATCGGCAACACGCGCGCGTGCGGCAACCTCATCAGCGAGACGTTTTTGCGCTTCAAGATCGGCTTCTGCCAACCGGGTGTCCATCTCGCTTTGCATCTGGGCGATGAGCGCCGTGTTCTGTTCCTGGACCGAGCGCAGCGCTTCGGCCAGCTCGGCGGAATTGTCGGGGGCAGGGGCCTCGGCCAGTCTTGCCAACTGGGCTTGTAGGGCGACCACGTCGCTCGCAAGCTTGGCGTTCTGTTCCTCGAGGGCTTGGCGCTGCGCCGCGAGTTCATCCTCGATTGGTCCGGGATCGAACCTAGGCTCTGATCTTTGTTCGGTCGGTTCCGCGTCGGTTGTCATGCGGCCGAACCCGTCACCGTCGACCTGATCCTGAAAGTCGTCGGCTTTCGATGTTTCAACGGCAGAAGTGATGCCGCTGCCTTGCACAAGCGGGTAGGCAATGATGGCGGTCCCAGCCAGAAGCAACGCACCCAAACCAAGCCTGAGCCCGAGAGATGCGCGCCGCTTGGGTGCGAAGCTGTATTCCTTTTCCCCGGTTTTCTCGTTGCTCATGATCAGAACTCCCGTCCACGCAGGGCGGCCACGGCAGCAGCCTCGGTCGTGAACCCACCAGTTTCACGGGTAATGCAGATATGATCGTCGCCCATGCGGATCGTGTAGGCGTCCCGCACGCCGGTGACCCGCACGACCGCACCTTGCGTCTGGCTGTTCTGGGTGATCTCATAGCCTTGAGCGTTCAAGCCGAAGATCGAGGGCCGCACGCCGGGCCGGAATTCAAAGAAGGTCGAGCGCCCATCATTCCAGACCCGCACCGGGCGGATCGCACCGCTGCCCGCGAACTGATAGCCGGTATCTCGGCCTCCAGCCGCAAGCTGGCGCCCGGCGGGTCGCTCGTCGGGAAAGTTTACGACGACCCGGAAAGACTGTGTCCGCGAGCGTCCCTCTGTCAGATAGAAGGCGACAGCGCGGCGGTTGGTAAAGATCGTCAGGTTTGTCGCAGCCCGTGCCTCGACAGGCTTGATCGAGATCGTATTGCGGTTTGACAGAACCTCCACTTCATAGGACGCGGAGTCACCGATCAGGACTTGATTGATCCGTTCGCCGGGACCGAGTTCGATTGACGTGTTCACCCGAAGGTGGGTGTCGATCCGGATCACATCCGTAGGGTTGAAGGTCACGTGGCGAACGCGGGCGTCCTGACCCATGGTGACCGGTGCGCGCTCGGCCAAGGCGGGCGTTCCGAGCAACCCGCCGACCGTTGCGATGGCAATTATGAAGGTTTTCATGAACTATTCTCGTGTCAGTGTTTCGGCATCGACCCGGTAAGCGGTCACCGAGAAGCCAAGGGGATTTTCCCAAACGCGTGTCAGGGAGCGTTCGCGGCGGGGGGCAAATTCAAACCCTACGGTGGCGATGAATGTTTGCGTGACGGGGGTCTGGTTGGGTCGGGTGAGGCGTTTGTCGAACCGGATCTGAGCCACTTCGTCCTGCAGGAAGGTGATCGCCCGCACGCGGACATCGACCTGCGCATTCGCGCCGTAGCTGCGCGGTGGATAATTCTCGGCCCCCGCGGTCCAGAGTTCTATCAGCGAGGCGCGGGCGGGCCCGCTGGAGCGCCGCTGGACACTTTCGAGCCGTTCTTGAATGCCGTTCCTGAAATAGCTTTCGCGGTCGCTGATATAACTGACAAGCAGGGATTCCTTGATCGCTTCCTCATCGGTGATACCAGTCGGCTGAACCTGATAGATGCGTTCTGCTGCACCCGACGTGCTGTCGACGAGGACGGTAAACACTTCGGTTTCGCGCAGGGGCAACATAACCGTAATGGTCAGGGCCAACAGCACGGATACGGCGCAGGAACAGCCCGCAACGATCCATGCGGCGCGCGCTGCCCGGCGCGGACCCATCACCAAATCGATATCGAAATCACTCATGACTATCCCTTCTTCATCTTTCCGGCGAGCTTGACCGCACCGCCCGCATAGCTCCCGGCGCGGGCCGCGCTGGACGATCGGTCGGAGACGCCTTGTCCCTGAAGTCCTGCATTGAAGCCCCGTCGCATGTCATCTCCGCCCCGGATCGCGGCACCGGTATTGCGCCACGCGTTCCCGGGCATCCGCGCGGCATTTGCACCGATCGAGGCGAGGCCGATGTTCGTGGCGGCAAGCCCTTGCGCGAAAGTTGGCACGAGCAACATCAGGCCGGCGCCGATCATCATCACCACGACGAACGAAATCGCGTCCCCGAGTGTTTCGACGCTGTCGAGGCTATCAGGTGCGACAGCTTCACCCGTCGCTATGGTGAAGCCAGCCATGGCAGCCACTAACAGCGGCACAAAGGAAAAACCGATGGCGAGTTTGACCCATGCCTCGAACAGCGGCGCCGATTGTTTGAATAATGTGCAAGCCACGACCACAGGTGCGATGGCGATCAATACCGCCAACATGATCTTGGCGGCCGACAGAACGATGATGGTGATCGTCGCCATGGCGGCGGCCACAAGAAACATGACCACGCTGGTCATGGCACCGGCCAGCCAGCCTCCATTCTGGCTGATCGCCTGCCCGACATTCAGGGCTTGGGAGTAGAGATCGTCTATGCCGTCATAAAGGTTTGTGACATCACCACCTGAGAGGGAGTTGAGAATACCTGCACCAAGTTCGGCAGGAGCATTTGTCAGCGCATCGTACGGAACAGAAAGGTTTGCGTAGATCAAAAACACATTGACCAGCACAATGCGCAGCCCTACCGACACGATTGTGGAAACCGAGAGCGGCACGGCTTGCAGACCCACATTTGCGCCTACAAGAACGACCACCAACACAGATGCGGTCTGTACAACCGGGCGTACTGCGGCAACCGTATCAGCATACGTGTCAGCTGCCACGCCCGCGACAGTGGCATCTACCAATGCCAGAACCTCAGCGATTATGGCCATCCTTAACTACCACACCGCTCCAATTGGAAGTTCTGATAGCGCTCGTTTACATCTGACCAATCGCTACGACGGTATTTGCGAAAGACGCTGAAATCGCTGGTAGTTGCATCCTGCGCCGCTTTGCCAATCCGTTCCTGCGTAAACGCATCGAGCGACCCGAGATCATAGATGCAGCCGCAGAAGCCCTGCGACATTGCAAGCTCTCTCAGGTCGGTGCCGAAGCCCCACCGAACCGCTCCTCGAAAAATCTCGTTGCCGAAAAACTCAGTGTCCGGATAGCTGAAGGTGCAGGTTTGCGGCTTCGGGAACATCAAGAGCCCTCTTGCCTGTACCTCGCGCATGAGATCGAGGAGGCGCTCTTCCTCCCCATTTTCGGTGGCAGTGACGACCTCCCCGAGCAACGTATCGTCGGGCAGGTCTTGCAAGTCTTCCGCCCAGGCACTGCCTGCTAGGGCGATGAAAACTGCAAGTGCTTTGAGTGATGTATTCAAGGGTCAGTCCTCGGCGCCGGAGAAATCAAAGAAGGAGCGTGTGCGGGCCTGCTCGGCCGCGAAATCAATGCCGTTTTGACCTTGCGCCAAGCCTTGGGCGGCATTCAGGCGCCACATCTGACCCAGCATGTAATTCGTCTCCGCGGCCATACGGGTGTTGAGATCGATCGATTCCTTGAGCGTTTCCTGATCGCCAATCGCTTCCACCAGCCCATCGATGCGCTCGATGCTCTGGGCGGCTTCCTCGTAGGAAATTTGGGCTTGCCCGATAACCATGGCATTGGCAGCCGCCAGATCGGCTATGGCAGCGCCTTGCGGGTTCCCGGCGTCGTTCAGCTCGGTGAGTTTTTCCGAGGTGAACCCCGCACTGGCCATGGTCTCGCGCATGGCATCTGCGGCGCGGCGCTCACCCATGGTGACGTCGCCATCGAGCAGATCGTCCAGCAGGCTGTCAAAATCCCCGAGTGACAGGTTGTCCATGAAACCCGATAGATCGGTGATCTTCTGAGCGCGGGCACGCAGGTCCTCCACATCGTTGTAGAGGGCTGCGATTTCATTCAGGCCGGTAATTGAACCCAGGACGTCATCAAGAAGGCCCTGAATGTCAGTGAGGCGCTCGATCTGGGTGCGCAATTCCTCGATTTGCTGGAGCTGGTTTTCTGCATCGCGCAGCGCGGCCTGCAGCTGCTCGATATTCTGCGCGAGGTTCGATCCATCGATCACAGGCACACCCTGAGCGAAGGCAGCGGGCGGGTGTGCCGCCATGAGAGTGCCCGCGACAATAATTGCGGCAATGCGGGTGTCAGCCCTCATCGGAATACCTCCAGAAAGTGGATTGCTCTAAGTGATCGGCGGCCTCGGTCAAACCTTGTGCCGCTTCGACTTTCACGTGGGTCGCGCGCAGACGCAGCGTCAGCGCGATGAGCCGCGCCCGTTCAGCAAGCATATAGGTGGAGCGGTCCAGCGCCTCTTTTGCGTTACCGGGCGGATCTTCACGCAAAAGCGCCGCGATCCTCGTCATGGCCTGATCGATCTGGGTGCCCATGTAGGCGCCATAGCCGACCGAGGCATCCGCCCAGTTGCCCCAGGCGGCCGAGGCACCATCGAAGCCCGCCAGTGACCCTGTCATGTCGACGCCGGTGATGGTGCCAAGATAGTCGTTGTAATAGCCGTTGATACGCCGGACGTAGGTCTGGGTTTCCTCGAAAGGAGGCACACCACCATATTCGAGAACACGGCCGGGGCCTGCATTATAGGCCGCCAGAGCGTGATCAATCCGACCGAAGCGGTTCAGTTGCGTGAGAATGTAGCGTGCGCCACCGTCCAGGTTTTCCCAAGGATCATACGGGTTCACACCGAGATCCGATGCTGTGCCCGGCATCAGCTGGCAAAAACCGCGCGCACCCACGTGGGAGACGGCTGCATTGTTGAAACGACTTTCCTGCTTGATCAGTGACTGAAACAAGATACGCCATGTCAGTGGCGTCAGACCGGCGGCCGCAACACCGGGATGCCCCTCATAGCGCCGCGCCACCGTGATGATCATGCGCTCCACGTCGCTTGGCTCACCGAAGAGGCGATCGGCATCAGGATGATCTTCCTGGGCTGGGTAAGTCTCTGCAGCGCTCGCCCAGCCGGGCCCACCAGCCTCGAACCCACTCAGGTCGGTGACACCGGTGGTCTCCGCAAGGAAACGTTCGTAGGCTTCAAGCTGCTCTTGATAGATGTCCGCTTGATCCTGGCGGGCGTCGCGCTTCTGGCCCTGCCGCAAGGCGTCGCGTGCGAGCTCTTCGACGCGCGACACAGCGCGGGCAAGGTTGGAGCCATCGATCACTGGCACGCCCTGCGCGGAGGCAAGCGAGCCAAGACCCAAGGCCAACGGAATCGCCATTCTAGAAGCTCTGGAAATCACAATGCGCATTCCGTGAAACAAGATCGGGAGCAGGGGCCGAGAACGCCATCGCGGGCCGTTCAAAACAGGGCGATCGCACGCCTGTTGATGCACCTTCGCAAGCGCTCAGGACCGTCATGGCGACCAACAGAAAAAATCGTGCTTTCACATCATGTCCTTCCAGAATTCTTCTTTCTTGCGCCAATTGGCAGGCGCCTTTTCCTCGCCGGTCTTGCCGCCACCAAGAACAGTAACCAGACCGCCCAAGCCTGCGAGATCGGTATTGACGAACACGCTGTCGGCGCCAGAACGGATCAATGCCAGCCGCAACCCGGCTGTCGGGCTGGAAAGAAAATCCGCCTCGCGCGCGTTCAGGCGCAGGATGCTGTAATCCTCCGGATTTGCCCGTGGATTGGGAAACAGGATCTGGGTTGCCACACTTTCCGCGATGATCTGGCCGACCGAACTTTGGTCCAGATGGCCCGGTGTCTGGGTCAACATCATCACCACGCAGTTGCGCTTGCGCATGGTAACCAGCCAGTCATGGAGGCGCTTGACGAAGATATCGTCAGCCAACATCTTCCACGCCTCGTCGATCACAATGATTGTTGGTCTGCGATCCTCGATCACGCGCTCGATACGGCGGAAGAGATAGGCGAGCAGGGCTGAGCGTTCTGCGTCCTGGTCCAGAAGTTCGGTCATGTCGAGACCAAGGACATCCTCGCCAATGGCAATCGCCTGGGCACTGGGCCTTGAGAAAAGCCAACCGTACCGGCCGACTTCTGTCCATTCCCGCACGCGGGACACCAGGTCGCCATCATCATCGGTGGAGGCCACGAGACTTGCCAAACCGTCGAAGGTTCTGAGGCCCGGCTCCGCGGCGGCGATCTGACGAACCGCCTCGTTCAGTGCTGCGGTCTGGACCGTCTCAAATGGACGGTGACGGGCCAGAATGTCGCCGAGCCAATCTGTCAGCCAGGCGGCCCCCCGCGCATCGGTCTCCGTGGTCATCGGGTTAAAGCCGGTGGGCTGGCCCACCTTGATTTCGCTGTAGCTGCCACCCAAAGCGCGGATCGCCATCTCCAACCCCTGATCCTTGTCGAAAACGATGACTCGCGCACCCACTCTTCGGGCCTGTGCCATGAGAAAAGCCGTGCCGAGTGTCTTGCCGGACCCGGTGCGGCCCAGAACAAGCGTGTGCCCGACGCTTGGTTCATCGGTCCGGCGCCCGGCTTCGTGAAAGTTGAACCGGTAGAGGCTGGAGGTCACGGTCGGGAAGGCCGTGATCGTCTTGCCCCATGGGCTGGCCTCAGGTCCGCGCCCTGGCCGTGTCTTGTGAAAGGCCGCCAGTTCCGCGAAATTGTGCGACGAAACGATCCCGTCACGGATCCGGTAGGCCCAGTTTCCAGGCGCTTGCGCGAAATAGAGTGCCTTTGCGGCCCAGGATTCCCGGACCAGAACGGCACCGGTCTCTTGCCCCGCCCGCCAGATCTCGGAAGCTGCCTGTTCCAGTTCCTCGGCGCTGTCACAGAAAACCTGCACGGAGGCGTGATGTGTCCCAAAGGTCGACCGTCCGGATGCCACGGCGTCGGCGGCTTCGATCAATTGCTCTGTCAGGCTGACACCAGCATCCTCGGAGGCACCCCGCTGGCGAAAGGTGCGTTGAATGCGCTCAACCATCTCATTGGCGCGCCGCGGCGTGAAAGAGTTGGTGATCGTGATGTCATAGGGCAGTTCCAACGCGTCAAGCATGGTTGGCCAGGTGCGACTGGGATAGGATTTTATCCCGAAAATCGCGCCGTATCGTGCGCTGTCGCCGCTTTCCAGCCGCATGGTTTTGCCTTGAAAGCTGACGTCGAAATTGCTCATCGTGTCAGCCAACAGTTGCCCGGGGGCCGCGATGATTTTGCCGTAGCTCTGTCCGTGAACCGCGGCCAACACTGCAAGCCAGTCCCCGCTCGAGACTGTCAGGCGCGCTGCACCTGCGTCGGAATACATTGCCATGAGCAGCGTCATGGCCTCTTCCAGGGCAACAATTCGCGTATCGATGTCTTTCTGGAAATCGCGGCCCCCGCCTAGGGCACCCAGAACCTTCGAGAATGCCTGCGGCATCGACGGACGCATCAATACTGTCAGCATCAAGGTGCGGGCTTTCAGGTCACGTGCGCGCAGGCTTTTCTGCCACGCCGCGTCTACCGCATTTGCAAAAGGCATACCGTCAGGCGCAGCAAGGTCCGCGACATCCGGGCGTGATACCTTGTTGATGTGGAAACCGAAACGCTCGCCCAACTGACTGACGATCCGGGCAAAGCCTTCACTGATCTCATCGATCCGGGCGTCATCGCTGGTGAAGCTGTCGATCCCGCCAAGCGTGACCGACGCCATCAGATCACCCTGCCGCGTCAGGATGACATTGTCTCGCACCGCAGCAATGTAAGGTAGGTGCCGCCCAAGACGCTCGGCTTTCAAAACCTTGTCCCCAAGTGCATCCCGAACAGCGCTGCTGGCAATTAACCCCCGAAACTCACGCGACATAGAGATCGCCCCCATTACAGGATCGCACACTCGTTCGCGGGGTGCGCGACATCACCACGTTCAAAATCTGAAACAGATGTGGATTGCGGTCTGCGACCAGCCAAAGCGGTGGGTAGCCCGCAAGGAACACCAGCAGGAACCGCATGTCGTCAACCAGAATGAAAGGGATCACGGATGCGAAGACCAGCGCCACGAAATATCCGATCGGGAGACCGAATATCCGTGGCGGCTTGGTCAGCCCCAGAAAGAGTGGTGTGTCGCGCATGAAGGTCTCTGCAGTCAGTCAGATCAAGGAGCCGCAAAGCCGTCGATGATGGTCTCGGCCGAAAAGATCAGCACCACGCCGACAAACACGGCGACGAAGATCGGCCAGTTGAGACGCCCGAAAAACATCATGACACCCGATCCCACGAGAGCGAGCACGCCGAGGCCACGACCGATCGGACCCGTCACCGCGTCGATGATGTTGTCGATCATGTCAGAGACCGGGCTGAGGTCCTGTGCAAGCGCCGGGGCTGCGGCCAACATCAGCAACGCGGCCAATGCCGCCCGGGTATAGTCGATGCGTTTCATATCTGGTCTCCGATGGATTGGGCATAGACGGCCATGACCTTGCGGACATGGCCTTGGGTTTCGCGGAAGGGGGGAATCCCGCCATGGCGCGCCACGGCTTCGGGGCCGGCATTATAGGCTGCAAGCGCAAGCTGCGGCGTGCCGAAACGATCAAGTTGTGTCAGCAAGTAGCGGGCGGATCCATGCAGGTTTTGCTCAGGATCATGCGGATCGACGCCAAGCACGCGCGCAGTGTCCGGCATCAACTGCCCAAGCCCGATTGCGCCGACATGCGACCGCGCGCCTGGATCAAATGCGCTTTCAATAGCGATGTTGGCGCGAAAGAATGCGAGCCAATCGCGAGAGGACATCCCGGCTCTCCGCAGGGCCGGGTGGTCCACGTAAACCGACCCCACATCAAGGATCATAGTCTCGATCGCAGGGCGGCCCGATGGGACCCGAGACGGAGAAAGGCGTGGTGAATCAAGAGGGACGACCTCGATGCGTGCGACAACGTCGCTTTGCTCGGGTTGGGGTCTTGCAAAGTCGAGAACGCTGCTGGTCAGTCGACCAACACGGTCTGGAGCATCGAGATCGATAACGGATTGTGCATAAGTGGAAGGGCCTGAAAGCCCCCAGAGAACGAGGCTAGCCGCTGGTAGGATGCCTTGTCGTCTCAAACTCCCACGTGCCTCTCTCGCCTTCTCGGAGAGGGCAGCTGAATACCTTTGCGTCGAGCTCCAGGCAGAAGCTCATGAGCCCTGCTGCGGTCTTGAAGACGCGTGGTTTCAGATCCCGGTTGGTCACATAGACCGACCGGTGCACACCGCCTTGACCGTCATTGGAGCAGACGAAAACCGTCCAGCCACCCCTATGCGTATTGCCGCCCTTTTCCGGGGCTTCAATGCATTCCACCTCGATCCATGCCCCACCCTCGATCGCCTCTTGCATGTGCGATGTTAGGATCACGGGGTATTTTGTTCCTGCCATTTTGCCTCCGAAGGAAAGAAGTTCCTACGGAAGTAACCTGCTTTTGCACCGCTTCAAACAGTGCATGTCACAAGATATGCGGCGACGTAGCGGAAAACACTTTAGATGGTCAATAGATATCTTTTGATTGATTACGATATTTTTTCGATGATAGGTCCGACACACGATTCGCCCCCAGATTGTCGGGAGACCACCAGATGTCGCGGTTGCTGGCATGTAGCACATTCATCGCCCTAGCGATCCCAGCAACCGCCGAGACGCTGGCGATGGACTGCGTGTTGCCGTTGCGGCCGGAGCTGGCGGCCTCGCCTGCGCTCCTGAACGAGTACGGCGACGACATCAGAGCCGAGTTCAACACCTACTTCGATGAAGCACAAACCTATCTGAATTGCCTCGCCGCAGCATCAGCTTCCGCGCAGGCCGAAGTCCGTCTTGTGCTTGACGCTTACCAGGAGATGTTCCAATGAAACGACGCGCAAAATATGTCAGCAATTATGACACAATTAACATAAGTCTTATTATACGACAACGCTTTAGCTGCGGCGCTCTGTTATGAGGCGGCTTCTGTCAACTGCCGCGATCATCGCGATCGGGCTTACACCGCTTGCTGCCAAACCTGCCGCCGCACAAGGCTACCAGATCGATTGTGCGATCCTCCTGTGCCTCGCAGGCGGTTGGCCGCCTTCGGTCCCATGTGCCCGGGCGCGCGCGGAGTTTATCCGCCGGATCACGCCCTGGCCAATTGAGCCACCGCTGCAGATCTGGCGTTGTCCAATGCGTGCTGAGTTCGAAGCGCCGAACCCGGTTGAGCGCCTCTACAGGTTGGCGGGGTTCAATCCGGGTCCAGCAGTCTCCCTGCCCCGAGAGCGAGAAACGCTCCAACTCGCCCAAGCTGTCGGGCGTGCCGCCGATATCGATGTGACGGACCCTGCTTTTGATTTCATCCGCTCCATAGATGTCTTTCAGGTTACGGCACGTCAGAGGGAGGGCCGTGACGATTGCAACAGATATGCTTCCGTGCGGCGTGGCACGTATGATCAGGACGGCCAATTTCGGTGGCAAAACAGCTCGATAAGTGCCCTTCCTCCAGCCTTCCGAGGGGCCGAGCGATACGGCCAGAACTGCCCCGATATCTGGGTCCGTGCTGTGTTCGTCGATTGGGAGGATTTTGAGGGCACCTATGGCTTCGAACAAGTCAACTACTGATCTCAAACAGTCACAGGCAAACGATAAAAAAGAAGAAACCCCCGCAAGGCGGCAACCAAGCGAGGGGCTCAAAGAACAACGGAATTGGCGTTCCGTCAGATCAAATCAAACTGTGATCTCGTTCTAGCAGTCCCGACAGTCAAGGCAATGAAAAAACGTGTCGCTCGCTGGGACACGGATGCCCTGTTGCAGCCTTGTCCCAATTCACAAGGACCAGACAGTGAACGTGATCCAAACCCATCTCACCCTGCCGGAAGGCTGGACCAAAGGTGCTGTTATGGCACTAATTTCAGAGGTTGCCCCGCATATAGGCCTGCGCCCGGCGCGCCTCGCAGTTCTGAACTACATCATCGGGCGGACCCGCGCATCCGACTGGACCTCTCCCCATCGTGAACCGGTGTTTTTTGGCACGCAAGATCTCGCAGCGGTCGAACTTGGCAAGACGTCGCGCCAGTTGCGAACGGATGAGGCCGCGCTGGCCAAGCTTGGGCTGATCGTGAAACGTGTCGCGGCGAATGGGGCCCGCTATGGTCGCGCTGGCCTAGGCTTGATACTGACTCCGCTGATCGCGCGACTGGAAGAGTTCATAGCCCTTCGCGATCGGCTCCGTGCGGAACGGAGGCATTTGCGCGCTTTGAAGGATCTTCGGTCCCTTCGTTTGCGTCACATGAAACGGTGCATCGCCGCCCTGCCCTCCTCGGCTATCAAAGATCCTGAGATCGTCAAGATTCTCGCCAGTTTCGATAAATGGCCACGCAGCGATGCTTTAAGCCGTCTCGGTCTGGAGCGGCTCAACGCCCATTTGAAGGTCAGTTCCGATCTGTGCAACAGCCTTGAAGATTGGCTTGAAAACCATGGGCTTTCTTCCGACCAGCCAGTGGAAAACTTCCGGCCCTTTACACAAAACACCAGAGAAGAAACTCAAACTGTAGAGACGCCGCCCGCTGTGGATAACTCTGAAAGACACGCGGAAATCGCACAGAGTGAACCGCCATCATCAATTTCCTGCCCCGCGCCACCCGCTCTGACGCCAGAGAATCTATATCGCATTGCCGGCGACGGCTTACGCATGATGCTTGACGCGAGCCGAGATCAGAACCGACCTCTCAAAGAGCGCGACATCATCGAGGCTGCCTGGGCGTTGCTGCCGATGCTCGATATCCATGCTTCAGTTTGGCACGAGGGCCAGAGCACCTTGGGCGACCACGGGTTGGCTTTCTGCCTACTATTGGTTGATGCGCAGCGAGATCACCCGAGCTACCCTGTTCGCAATCCTGGCGGTTTGATGCGCGAACTGATCCGTCGAGCCAAGGCAGGAAGGCTGGACTTCGATGCAAGCGTTGCGGCTCTGCAAAAACGGCGCAATGGGGTGAGGTAGAGTTTCCAACCCGCAACTGTACTTGCCCAAAAACGCGCTGAAAATCTGGTAATGAAGTTTATGTAAAATACGACTGTAATTTATATTAAGTGCTCGAATAATCGCCATCGACCACGCGACAAGATGTAGAAGCCGAGCAATCAATCTGTGTCAGAAGAAACTCCTTGAAGCTCTAGTTGGTAGAGGTTCTATGGTACATCAAACGCCGTTTCTCGTGTCACGGCATTCGCCAGACAAAGCTGGAAGAGTATAGTATGCTGACTAGACGACATTTCGTGATGACCACCGCCGCCCTCTTTTCTGCTCCGGTTGCCAGCCCGGTGCTGGCAAATACCTGGCCGACCGAATCGCAGAAGGTTGCCTGGGACGCACAGGTGACGCCGCCCGGCTTTGACCCGGCAACCTCGAACCCCTGGGGCTTACATCCGCGGTTTCTCCCGACCCGGGTGGCCGCGAAAGACCGGCTGACACCGGGCGACATTCATGTCGATGCGGTTGCGCGCTACCTTTATCAGATCGAGGAGGGCGGGACTGCCATGCGCTATGGCGTCGCCATTGCTCGTGGTGATCTGTACGAACCAGGTACATACACGATCAAGCGTAAAGTCAGATGGCCGCATTGGCAGCCGACGCAGAACATGATCGACCGCGACCCAGAACTCTACGCTGATATCGCCGACGGTATGGAGCCCGGACCTAAGAATGCGCTTGGGTCGCGAGCTCTCTATCTCTTTCTCGGCGACCGGGACACTTATCTCCGCATTCACGGTACGCCACAGCCGAGAAGCATTGGCGGTCGTGCAAGTTCCGGCTGCGTCAGAATGGTCATGGCGCACATAAACGAGCTTTATCCCAACGTCGATATTGGTTCGACGGCTTTCCTCTACTCGGCCGAGGACAGTGTCACTGCGGGAAGCTGAGGCCGTGTACCAAAGCACCATCGGTCAGGGAAAGTGACGGGAGTTTATCCTAGCCGGGGAGCACTTCGGATTACTGAACCCCGCTAGGCCGCCGGCGCGGTACAAATCGGATTTCCGCGAGGGGTTCGGAGCGGCACCAGGGTAACTTCCACGGGACCGTTGTGCAGATACCAGTAGCAGCCGTCTTCCGGCAAAAGGCGCGCGGACTGAAGATCCTGACCCGTTGCGGCCATAGCGACGACTGCATCCGGCAGTGGTCTGTTTTGTGCAGTGTCGGGCCCGCCAGGAATAGAAG
This sequence comes from Salipiger aestuarii, assembly GCF_003259905.1. Classification (GTDB taxonomy): domain Bacteria; phylum Pseudomonadota; class Alphaproteobacteria; order Rhodobacterales; family Rhodobacteraceae; genus Salipiger; species Salipiger aestuarii. The sequence goes on from NZ_QLMG01000009.1 coordinate 99,762, forward strand.
CGGAACACGCTCCCAACAAAAACGCTGCTGGGAGAAGTAAGCCAAGATGAATTCGCATATTTAAAATTTCCGCCCTTAGAACAACTTAACCTGAGTACCAACCTCGGCTAATCCAAACAACTCTTCGATATGTTCGTTGTAGAGGCCGATGCAGCCGTTCGACGATTGTCGACCGATCTTGCGCGTGTCACCTGTGCCGTGAACGCGGTAGTACTGCCATGACAGATAAAGGGCGTGTGTTCCAAGGGGATTGTCGGGGCCAGGGCCAACGAAATCCGGCCATTCGGGATTGCGCTCCTTCATCGACGGCGTAGGTCGCCAGCTCGGGCCATCCACCTTGCGAACGATTTCGGTGTAACCGCGCCGCGTCAACTCCTCCGTAAGAGGGACGCTGGAGGGGTAAAGCTTGTAGACGTTTTCGTCTTCCGACCAGAACTGCACCGCGCGGGAGTCAATGTCGCAGAGAATCGCGCCATTCCGCAGGTTGTCAAAATGATCTTGCCAGGACGCAACCCTAAACCCGGAAATATTGCTTCGCACCGCCGGTGTCGCCAGACCCTCGTTTGTCTGTGCCACTCCCCTGCCGGTTCCGAGAACCAAGCCGCTTGCGGCGGCCCCCAGGAGCGCAGCCCTGCGCGTGACTGACATGTCGTTCGCTCGTTTCATCATGAAAACCTCAAATTTTATCTGTTTGGACTATTCTCGGACCTCCACCCACTAGAGCTTCAACAGGCTGCCACTCACAAAGCCGTGAGATCAGCTGTCCTTATGCTGTCAGAGAAACCTGCGGGTTGTGCGGAGGTAGCCTCGGTAAGCTTCCCCGTAGCGATCAATCAACCAGCGCTCTTCAGCGAAGGGCGCGAGTGCCAATGCAGTAACGCCGGTGATAATCACTGGCCACGCGAGGATCGAGGCGGAGAGCAGTCCGATCCCGATGAGGATCGCCATGTCAGCCACATACTGAGGATTGCGGGAGAACCGGTAAAGGCCACGGGTCCGCAGAACGCCTTCATCACCACTCGTCGCCGCCATCCCAAGTTGCATCACACCGGACCAGACAACGGCATTGCCCAGAACGATCAGACAAAGCCCTAGACCCCAACGTATGATCCATGGGAAGTCGAGCTCACCCCATTCTAGCAGAGCCAAAACGATGGCAGATCCGAAGCCGACGCACGTAAGTCCCCAGACGACAATCTTGTGGGCTCCTGTAGAGTGAATCGGCGGCCAGACTCGTCGCTCCGGTTGGAACATGGACCAGAGTATACCCGCGACCAGCAACAGATTGGCCGCACAACCCAGCACGAGAACCACGGTTTTGAGGTCACCCATGACCATACCTGTGTGCGTCCCGATGTTTGGTCGCTGAGCGTTCAAACTCCAGCGTTGAGTGGTCGATCCCGAATTCCTCGTCGAGGCGGGTCTTGATTGCCGTCTTGATGTTTTCGAGGTCATCCCAGCGGTCCTCGGCGATTACGACGTGGGTATCGAGCGCCGCACGATGCTCCTGCATCTGCCAGAAATGTGCGTGATGAACTTCCTCGACTCCGTCCACGTCCTCCACGGCCGCGATAACCTTGTCCGTGTCGATATCGGGCGGGCTTCCCAACATCAGGGTGCGGATCGGGCCACCGATCTCGCTGAAGGCGAGCCAGAGGATATAGGCGGCAATCCCGATGGTGATCGCCGGATCAACCCAGCGGACATCGTAGAGAAGGATGAGAACGCCACCGACGATCACGGCCACAGACGCCAGCGCATCGCTGAGGTTGTGGAGGAACAGCGCCCGGATGTTCACGCTGCCTTTCTGCATCGAATAGGTCAGCCACGCGGTGAGGGTATCGATGAACAGCGCCACACTGCCCAGGATGACCACGGTCCAACCCGCGACTTCGGGCGGATCAACAAACCGCATCGCGCCCTCATAGACCAGATAAAGGCCGATGATGATCAGCGAGGTATAATTGATAAGCGCGGCGACGATCTCGACCCTGCCATATCCGAAGGTCATTTTCGCATCGGCCGGGCGGCGCGCGATCTTGCGCGCGCCGAATGCGATGACGAGCGACGCCATGTCGGAGAAGTTGTGGATGGCATCCGCGATCAGCGCGAGGCTGCCGGATAGTATCCCGCCGACAATCTGCGCGACCGTCAGGAGGCCGTTTGCCCAGATGGCAATGGCAACCCGCCGGTCGCCTTCTTTAGGCTCCATATGGGCATGATCATGCGGCACGAGAAGCCTCCTCATGGCCGTGGTTTGGCCGGCTGAGCCCTGGAACGCTTGGCAAACGACCAGCGCGGATCGCCCTGACGCGGGCATTCATCCAATGGCGAATGAGGTGCCGATAGATCCAGTCGCGCAGGGGGCCAAACGCCTGACGATGGTGCTCATAAAACATGTCAGGATTATCGAATGTTCCAAAATCGCGGGCGATGCCGGTCTTCTGGATATATGTACTCTCCCCCGTCCATCCGACTGGCGGTGCGCTCAAGCAGTCGGTCCCGGCACCGTAGCCGCATAGGGACCGTGTCTCGGGAAACGACCGCTGCAGGGCCAACAGGAAGGGTGTGTCGAGGATGAAGCCCTCAAGATCGACCCATCCTGCCTCGGTCTCGACCTCGATCCATGAGTGGAGGATTTCTGCGGGTGCGATCGGATAGATCAGTTCAGGCACGACGCCCCGTTGCAACGCTTTGTGGATTGTGAAGCCGTGCAAGCGGCATCTTACGCCGACAGCGCGTAGAAGCGCCATCAGCAGCGTTCCCTTCGTGTTGCATTGTCCATACCTGTCGTCGAGTACTTCAGAGGCAGGAATGTCGTCGGCGCGGTTATAGCCAAAGTCGATCTCGTTTCGCACGAAGTCGTAGATTGCACCAATTCGATCATGCAACGGCAAGGTTCCCCACCCCCGGTCGGCGATCAGAGCGGCAAGTGAAGGATGCCTGAAATCCAAGAGTGGCGTCGACGAAAGCAGCGGGTCAACAGGGGTCATGAGCGTTTCCTAGAATCAACTATACAGAGATGATAGTTTCTACAGTCACTGTAGCTTCAACCTTTATCTTGTCGCGACGCGAGAGACTATTCTGGTTGGTGATTGTGAACTGCCTTGTGATGCTCGTCATGCGCGTCCCGCAGGATGCCTATGCCGCCCCACGCCGCGATGCCAGCCACCGCGACCCCGACAACGAGGTCGGGCCAGTTGCTGCCCAACCACCAAACGAGACCGCCCGCGATCAGGATGCCGCCGTTCGATGCGAAATCGTTGAGGCTGAAGGTGTTGGCGGCCCGGATGTTCACGTCCGGTTCCTTCAGTCGCCCGAGCAGCCAGATGCAGGCGAGGTTGACGACCGCAGCGATCAGCGACATTGCGATCATCAGAGTTCCGAGCGGTTCGGAACCGCCGACATAGCGCCGCCAAGCGTCAATCAGAATGCCAACCGCAAAGATCAGAAGCAATCCGCCGGATACGTTCGCGGCACCCCGCTTCCACTTCGACGACCGGGACAAGGCCAGTAGGCTGATGCCATAGACGAGGCTGTCGGATGTGTTGTCGAGACCATTGGCGATCAGGGCGCTGGAATCGCCGATAGCTCCCGTGGCGAAGAACCCCGCAGCGATTGCGAGATTGAGACCGAGAACAATCCAGAGCGTCTGGCGCTCTTTTTCATTCTTCCCGCTGAATTCGCTTTCGACCATCGAACTGGCAAACCTTCCGATTTCTAAGAAAGGGGGCAGAAACGCCCTCTTCGGATGCCGCTATCAAAAAGATATATAGAACCTCTAGCGACTGTAGATCCAAGAGAATTTATCTACGTCTCTCTCGGCACCGAAAGAATAATCGCGGCACCGATCAAACAGATAGACGTCCCTATGAAGTCCCATCTGTCAGGTCGCTGGCCCTCGACGAACCACATCCAGAGCATGGAGGCCCCGATGTAGATGCCGCCGTAGGCTGCGAAAGCGCGGCCCGCTGCGCTGGTTTCGACCTGCGCCAGCAACCAGCCGAAAAGCGCGAGCGCGAATATGCCGGGTGCGAGCCAGAGCGGTGATGCCCCAAGACGCCACCACGCCCAGATAGCGAAACACCCGCTGATCTCTGCGACAGCAGCTAGCGGATAGGCAATTGCGACGTTCAAGCCCCAATCTCGTCGTGCTCGGTCAGACATTCCGCATGGTCTCGAAGGACCTCCAGAACCTTGCACTCCGCAACGCTGTCACCGTCGCATTCGGCGACCATGCGTTTCAATTCCTTCTTAAGCGCTTGCAGACGCTTGATCCGCTGTTCGACTTGGTGGAGTTGCCGACGCGCGATCGAATCCGCCTCCGCGCAGGATTGGGACGGGTTGTCCGAGAGGTCCAGCAGCTCCCGGATGGAGTCGAGCGAAAATCCGAGCTGGCGTGAGTGCCGGATGAAAGCCAGCCGGTCGAGGTCCTTTTCAAAGTAACGGCGCTGGCCGCCTGCGGTCCTTCCGGCCTCGTTCATCAAACCGATTTCTTCGTAGTAGCGGATCGTCTGAACCTTGGTTCCGGTTCTCCGCGAGAGTGTTCCAATTGCCAGCATGTGCGATCCTTCAATCTACAAAGACTGTAGCTTACTGAAGAGACAACTCCATTGAAAAGACAAAGGTTTCACTTTGGCGTGACTTCGGACAACAAAAAGTAACTTTTCGCTTGAACCTCTATCTGCTGTAGCTTGTATCCCGCGCACAGACAAACTGAACAGGTGGGTAGCGCAAGCAATGAAGAAGGTCCGGATAGTTCTCTGGTCGGCAGTGGTTGTCGCTGCGGCGGTGTCAGCCACGCTTTGGATGACTGAACGCAATCAGGGACCGGTCGCCGCGCGTGTTGATCCTGAGGCCGAGAGTTTCACTGCGGATTTTGAGCTGACGGACCATACCGGTATGGTGCAGACCGACGAGGATTTCCGAGGGCGCTGGATGCTCGTCTTTTTCGGATTTGCGAACTGCCCCGACGTGTGTCCCATGGGGCTCGCAACCATCGCGCAGGTCATGGACGAGCTCGGCACCCAAAATTCCGCCGTCCAGCCCCTGTTCATCACGGTTGACCCGGAAAGGGATACGCCAAGTGCTCTGGCCAACTACGTTCCCCAGTTTGGTCAGGGGATCCTTGGGTTGAGCGGACCGCCGGACCAAATCGAACGCACTGCCGAGACCTTCAAGATCTACTACCAGAAGATCGAGGAAGCCTCGGCGCCCGACGGCTATACGATGGGGCATACGTCGTCCTTCCTTCTCTTCGATCCGGAAAGCGAATTTGTCCGCATCTACGAATACGACGAGGAACCCGGACTGATCGTTACTGATCTTCGCGAAAGGATCGGCGCGTGACAGCTAGCCCAGACGCAACGCCAAGCGCCGCGAGCCCGGTGGCTTTCCTCTTCGCGGCATGGTTCGTCGCCTTGTCCGCGTCGCTTGCCGTGCTCTTCATCGGAGAGGTTCTGGGGCAGACCCCCTGCAATCTGTGCTGGTTCCAGCGTGCCTTCATGTTTCCGCTCGCGATCATCCTCGGGGTGGCGGCGTGGCGCGCCGACCTCTCGATCTGGCGCTATGCCGCGCCGCTCGCGGTTCTGGGTGGTGCCGTCGCCCTTTACCATTCCCTGCTTTACGCAGGGATCGTGCCGGCGCCGATCGTCCCCTGCACGGCGTCCGGGCCATCCTGCACCGATGACGCGATGCTGATCCTTGGCCTGCCAATCCCTCTGCTCTCCCTGCTGACGTTCGGGGCAATCCTTGTCCTTCTCATTCAACTTCGACGGATATCAATATGAACCGAAAGACACTTCTGCTCGCGATACTCACTCTGGTACTGGCCGTTTTCGTGGCTGGTGTCTGGTTCGTATCGCGCCCCGATCCGACCCCGGTGGCGACAGCCGCTCCGCTGGAACAACAGGATCGTCTTGTTCGGTCCTATTCTCCCATACTCGGGCGTGAGGATGCGCCAGTGACCATCGTGGAGTTCTTCGACCCGGCCTGCGAGGCCTGCCGCGCCTTCCATCCCATCGTGAAGCAGATACTGACGCAATACCCCGACGATGTGCGCGTCGTCATGCGCTACACTCCGTTCCACGGCGAGGGGTCCGAGCTGGCAATCAAGGTGCTGGAAGCGGCCCGGTTGCAGGACGTTTTTGTTCCCGTGCTGGAAGCGCTGCTTGAAAATCAGCCCGCCTGGGCCTCTCACGGCGCTCCGGCAGCGGAGCGCATCATGGAGATCGCCGGAGCGGCGGGCTTGGACACAGAAGCCGCCGCAAATCAGATCATGTCACCCAGCATCGTCGGCGTCCTCAATCAGGACCGGGCCGACGTCGAAGCTGTCGGAATTCAGGGCACACCGACGTTCTTCGTCAACGGTAAGCCTTTGCCAGAGTTCAGTGCGGAGCAGCTCTTGTCGCTCGTCCAAGCCGAAGTCGAGGCTGCGGCAACAAACTAGAACGAACAGGAGACCCAACGTGTTCAAAACCTTCGCAAAGGCAATCCAGAGCCTGTCTGTCGCCCTTCTGATGGGCTTGCCAATGGCATCCTCAGCGCAGCAGTTGTCAGAGAACGCATCGATTGTGGTCGAGAGCCCCTGGGCGCGCGCGAGCCTTGGAATGTCGCGGCCCGGCGGGGCCTATCTGACCGTTCGGAACGAGGGCAGCGATCCGATCTCCCTTATCGGTCTTCGCGCGGAGATCTCCGGCATGGCTTCGATCCACGAAACCAGAACCAATTCTGACGGCGTCAGCAGCATGGCTCCGGCGGACGATATCGTGATCCCGCCCGGGGGTATGTTCGCCCTTGAACCCGGCGGATATCACGCCATGCTCATGCAACTGCAATCTCCGCTCGTCGAGGGGGAGACCTTTCCGCTGACCCTGCTCTTTTCCGATGGAACAGAGCTTGAAATCACCGTCCCGGTCCTTGGCATCGGCGCACGCGGCCCCGAAGGCTGATCCGGCTGATGATGAGGGTGGCCAAAATCGCAGCGATCGGGGCGGCGGCGGTCTTTGCCGCCCTGTTTGTCGGCTGGTGGCAGGTGGATGGGCCTGGCGCTGACGCCGCGCCGGGCAAGCGGTCTCTACCGCTGACTGCTATGGAATTCAGCCTGACGGATCAGGATGGTCGGGATGTCGGCCCGGAAACCCTCATCGGCGAGCCGAGTCTGGTCTTCTTCGGATTCACCTATTGCCCCGACGTTTGCCCGACGACCCTCTCGGACATTTCCGGATGGCTCGACGAGATTGGGCCGGACGCCGAAGACCTGAATACCGTTTTCATCACCGTAGATCCGGACCGCGACACGGTCGAGACCATGGCCGAGTATGTCTCGTATTTCCATCCGCAGATTCAGGGATGGACGGGCCCGCCCAACCAGATCGCCGCCATCGCCGACTGTTTCCGTGTCACCTATGAGAAGGTTGAGGGGGAAAACGGCGAATATACGATGAACCACACGGCGGGTGTTTTCTTGTTCGATGCAACAGGTCGCTTCGTCACCACCATCGACTATCACGAACCACGCGAATTCGCCGTGCCGAAGATAAGGCGCGCGATGCAGAACAGAACCGAGAGGGCAGAATCTTGAAACTGAGACATATCGTTCTGGGAACGACAATGGCCGCGGCAGCGGTCAGCACGATAGCGAGCCGGGCTTTGATCCTGGAGGCGCCGCCCGAGTACATCTTTTCCGAGGCTCCGGAAGCCTTGGACAGTCCACCCGAACCTCTCGATGGACCAGGCGTCAACGCATCTGGCGAGACGATGCCGAATATGCTTCCGGCCGCTTTTCAGCCGCCTGAGTTTCCCGCACTGGAACGGGCCGAGCCAGATAATCTGATGGCGCTTGTTCAGGCCCTCGCCACGCCGCCTTGGGAGGCGACGGTCGAGGCGGGTGACACATTGGACGTGCTTCTCTCTCTCGCGGACATGGATGCGCAAACACGGACCGAAGTCGCACTGGCACTGACGGTTGAATACGACCTGCGCCGCCTTCGACCGGGCCATCGTCTCAGCGTCGACTTTCGCCCGGACGGCACGCCATCCGTTGTGACGTTGGCTGTCGTTGACGGTGTGCGGATCGAAGTCACCCTGGACGACACCATTGCGAGTCGGACGGTAACGCCGAGCGCGTTGACAGTCGAGCGTGCGAGCCAGCTGCTGGTAAACGGGTCGATCTACGCTTCGCTGGATCGAGCAGGCGTCCCGGCCCGTTTTGCCGTCGATCTCGCACAAATCCTCGGGGAAACGGTCGACTTTCGCAGGGATCTTCAAGGCGGAGAGACCCTGAATATTCTTTGGGGTCAGACCGTCCTTCGCGATGGTTCAGAGGTCGGTCAACCGTCAATCTCCTATGCGGCCCTCGATCTGGCCGACGACCGCTTCGAAATCCTCTGGTCAGCCGAAGACAGCGGGCGGGCAACGGTCTATTTGAATGATGAAATCCTGCGGACGGTCGCGCCGCCGGTGGAAGGCGCACGACTGTCGTCGGTCTTCGGGCAGCGCAAGCATCCGATCTACGGCAATCTGCGGATGCACACAGGTGTCGATTATGCCGCCGCTGCGGGGACACCGATTGCAGCGACCGCACCCGGACGGGTCTCCTTCATCGGATGGCGGAGCGGGTATGGCCGGGTGGTCGAGATCGCGCACGGGTCAGACACAATGACCCGCTATGCGCACCTCAGCGCTGTGCCGGAGGGTCTGGCCGTCGGAAACCGCGTGGTCGCGGGCGAAACGATTGGCCAGGTCGGTGAGACAGGCACGGCGACAGCTCCGAACCTTCACTACGAAGTGCGCGTGGACGGCCGACCTATCGATCCGCTCGGGGAGGAATTGCTCGCCTCTGTGGAAAATTTCGACACTGCGGACGCCACTGAAATCCTTGAAGCGACGCGCACACGGTTCGTGACCGTTCTTCGCGAAGACACATGACTAATTTGACAGGAATTACGATGAAAAACAGGTTTCAAACCTTGGCGGCTGCGACCCTCATGATTGTTGCCGCGACGGCCGTGACCGCCCAGACCGCTATCCACGTCGGAAAGACGCGCGGCTGCGGTTGTTGCCTTGCCTGGATGGAAAAGCTGTCCGAGGCCGATTTTGCCCCTGAAGGTGAGAATATGGGCGGGGCGTTGATCCGTCTGAAGATGGATCGCGGTATTCCCGTCGATATGTTCTCCTGTCACACGGCGACCGTCGAAGGCTACACCATCGAGGGTCACGTTCCGCCAGCCGATATTACTCGACTGCTTGAAGAACGTCCCGATGCCATAGGCCTGGCCGTGCCCGGCATGCCCATCGGCTCGCCCGGCATGGATTTCGGCGACGCTGCCGAAGCCTACGATGTCTTTCTGGTGAAATCCGACGGCTCCACTGAGATCTTTTCGTCCTATCCGGCGAGTTAAAGTGGAGCAAATCACAACACTCTCACCAGTCGCACTGGGCTTTCTAGGCAGCCTGGCCGCCGGTCTCATGACCGCCGTCGGGGCGACGCCCGTGCTTCTCGGCAAGACCCCTTCACGCAAATGGCGCGATATTTCGCTCGGCTTTGCCGCCGGGGTCATGCTTGCCGCGTCTTTCTTTTCTCTCATTATACCGGCACTCGACGCAGCGGAGGGCCGATACGGGGATGGCGCGATACCGGCGCTGATCGTCTGTGCTGCGATCCTGATGGGCATGGGCGCGGTCGCCATGATGAACGAAATGATCCCGCATGAGCATTTCAGCAGCGGGCGCGAAGGCCCGGAGGCGGTCTCGCTGCGCCGTGTCTGGCTCTTCATCATCGCCATCACGATCCACAATGCGCCGGAGGGTTTGGCCGTCGGCGTTGCGTTCGGAGCTGATGGTTTTACAGGCGGATTTCCCGTCGCTCTCGGGATCGGATTGCAGAATGCGCCTGAAGGGCTGGCTGTTGCAGTCGCCCTACTGGGCGAGCGATACTCGGCGGGCCGCGCCTTTGGCATTGCGGCACTGACCGGTCTGGTCGAACCCGTCACAGGTTTTCTCGGTGCCGCGGTGATCGTCGTGGCGCAGCCTCTCCTGCCCTGGGGTCTGGCTTTTGCGGCGGGTGCGATGCTTTACGTCATCAGTCACGAGATCATCCCGGAAACCCATCGCAGCGGCCACCAGAAGCAGGCGACGACCGGGCTCGCGATCGGGCTCGTCGTCATGCTGTTCCTCGATGTCTGGTTGGGGTGATCCATGGCAACTCGTTCCATCGGCATTTGTACAGCTGTCGCGGCGCTCGCCGCCGATCAGGCATCGAAGGCGTTCGTGCTTGCGAACGCAGAAGCGCTCGCCACCGGCGTCGCTGTATTCCCCGGCTTTAACCTGATCTTCCACCGCAACTACGGCGTGACCTTTGGGTTCTTTCAAAATGTGCCGTGGTGGGTCCTTGCATTGGTCGCCACCGCCGTCGTTCTGTTCCTCGTCGTTTCACTGATCCGGGCAACGCAGGCAGCCGAGGCGGTTGCCTACGGCATGGTGATCGGCGGCGCTCTTGGGAATATCGTGGACCGTCTTCGCTTTGGAGGGGTGACCGATTTTCTGGATTTCTATCTCGGAACGGCGCATTGGCCAGCGTTCAACCTTGCGGATGTCTTCGTGGTCTGCGGCGTCGGGATTTTGCTGATCTTCTCGGGGCGCGAAAAGGTCGCTGCGTCCGAAACCTCAAGATAGATCTCGGTGATTTCAATCGGCATCACTGTTCTCCGCATTTCCGGAATGTCAGGTATCATCCTCACATTCTGTGCATTCGGCCTCGGCGCTTTGGCGGTTCTCGCTCTGCCACCATTCTCGATGCCGGTGCTTTTGCCCGTCGCGTTTGGCGCGCTGTATCTCCTCACGGTCGGAGAGAGCCGCATGCGGGCCGGACTTGCCGGATGGGCGTTCGGCGTTGGCTACTTCCTGTTCGGATTGTCCTGGATCGCGGAGAGCTTTTTCGTCGACCCGGAGCGGCTCGCCTGGATGGCCGTTCCTGCGGTGGCTGGACTGGCCGCCGGCCTTGCGCTGTTCCCAGCGGCGGCAATGGCAGCGTTCGCATGGAGCAGGACGAAAGGTGTCTCCGGCGCATTGATCTTCGCGGTCTGCTGGTCGGTTTCGGAATGGCTGCGCGGCACCATGCTGACAGGCTTCCCCTGGAACCTTATTGCCTACACGTGGGCCGACTACGATATTCCACGCCAAATGGCCGCATGGGTTGGCAGCTACGGACTTGGCCTCCTCACAGTTCTGCTGTCGGTCCTGCCCGTAACGCTCCTCATGCGGAATCGTCGGCAAAATGCGTTCGCCGCATTTGTTTTCATGTCGGTGGTGGGGGGTGCCGGAACCCTCGGTACGGTTCGCCTTATGGCCACCACACCGCCAACAGACACAACCGTCAGGACCGTTCAGGGAAACATTCTTCAGACGGAGAAATGGGACCCCGCGTTCCGCGACCGGAACATATCCCGCTATCTGGACCTGTCCGCGCAGTCTGGCAGCTTCGACGTCCTTCTCTGGCCTGAAAGTGCATTTCCCGGTTATCTTGATGAGAATCCTGAAATGTTGGATCAAATTGCCGAACGTCTGCCTGAGGGCCGTGTTCTTCTGACCGGTGCGCAGACGCGCGAGTCGGCCGGCACTGGCACACGCTATAGAAATTCGATCCTCGCGGTCGATCAGACCGGACGGATCGTCACGAGATACGCCAAGCATCATCTCGTGCCGTTCGGGGAATACGTTCCCCTGCGGGGTTTTCTTCCGCTCCAGCGACTGACAATTGGGCTTGGGGACTTCACTCCCGGTCCCGGCCCTCAGACCGTTGAGCTACCCGGTTTATCTCCGGTCGGCCTTTCGATCTGCTACGAGGCGATTTTTCCGGGACGTGTCGTAGACGCCGCTTCGCGTCCGGACTGGATATTCAACGCCACCAATGACGCTTGGTTCGGTGCGTCTCTCGGTCCCCGGCAACATCTGGCCTCTGCCAGGATGCGCGCGGTCGAAGAGGGGCTGCCGATGGTTCGCGCGGCCAACACGGGCATTTCAGCAGTTATCGATGGGTACGGCCGCATCGTCGCCCGCCTTGGGCTGGATGAGACCGGCTTCTTGGACGCCCGCTTGCCAGCTGCGCTCCCGGCCACGTCATTCGCGAAATACGGGCAGATGATGTTCCTGCTCGTTTTGGCAGCGTGCATCGCGGGTGCCATTGGGTTGACTATTGGAAAGGAAAAGGCACCGTGATCGTGATCTTCGGAGCATTGGCCGGCGCCGCATGGGGCGGATATCTCGCCAAGAAGCGTGGCGGCAACAGGCTGGACATCGCCCAGTACGCGGCAAGTTCCGCGATCGCATTCGGACTCCTGGCGTTGTTCGCCTCGATCGTTCTTGCACGGGTTCTATGAACCGCCGTCCAAGGCCGGATAGGCGCTAGGCGAATATGTCGATTGGCGTCCCGTCCCGCACCATCGCGTAGATATCCTCAATTTCGCGGTCCGACACCGCGATGCAACCCGCCGTCCAGTCTGGCTTGATCGCGTCGATCCCGGGTCGTGGCCCGCCATGGATGAAAATGTCGCCGCCTGGCTCACGTCCCTGTGCAGCGGCGAAGGCGATATCGGCCTCGTTCGGATAAGAGATTCCGATGGAGAGATGGAACAGACTGTCGGGATTGCGTCGGTCGACGGTATAAGCCCCTTCGGGCGTTTTCCCGTCACCCTCGAACCGCTTGGGCCCCTCGGGCGCGAAACCGAGGTCTATCCTGTAGGCTTTCAGGACCGAGGTATTGTCGAACAGGAACAGGTTCCGGTCACCTTTGAACATCTGCAACCGGGTGACCTCGGGCCCCTCGTAGGTTCGGAATTTGCTGGCGCACCCTGCAAGGCCAAGTGCAAGTCCGCCCAAGAGTGCCGTTCGTCGTGTCGTTTTCATCATGTCGTCCGCTCGATCTTTTTACCTGTCCACTCATATCGGTATCGGTATGCCTGATCAATCAATGGCCGTGGGCTAGGGCTCCCTGCGCCATCTTCTCTCCCACTTGCTCTCCCCCGGACCCGTCCGGCCGGTCCTTCTTGGCCCGGAGCAGCCTGAGCGCGTTGGCGACTACCAGTAGCGAAACGCCGACATCCGCAGCGATGGCACCCCACATTGTTGCCATGCCGAACGCTGTCAGCCCGACGAACAGCGCCTTCGTCGCAAGCGCAATTGCGATGTTCTGATGGATGACGTTCATGGTGCGGCGCGAATGCCCGATCAGCCATGGCACCTTGGCGATGTCGTCCGTCATCAGCGCGATATCGGCGGTCTCAATGGCGGCATCCGATCCGACCGCACCCATGGCGATGGCGAAATGCGCCCGCGCCATGGCAGGTGCATCGTTCACACCGTCGCCAATCATTGCCACGACATCATAGTTGGCAACGAGTTCCTCGATTGCCGTCACTTTGTCTTCGGGCAGCAGTTCCGCGCGCACCTCGTCAATGCCGACTTCCGCCGCCACGGCGCGCGCCGTGCGTTCATTGTCGCCGGTCAGCATGATGATCTTTTTTACGCCCTGGGCATGCAGGCGTGCCACGACCACCTTCGCATCCGGGCGGATGCGGTCGCGCAGTTCGATCAGGCCCAGCAGGCGGTCCGCGGAGCCTACGGCAACGAGTGTGCTGCCAGCCCCTTCGATCCGTTCCAGCAGGTCGCGGGGGATCGCTTCGCCAAGCCCCTTCTCGGTCGCAAATCGATCCGAGCCGAGCCAGACGGGCTGACCCTCCCAGGTTCCCTCGACACCGCGGCCCGGCACCGTTTTGGTGTCGGTAGCCGCCGACTGCTTCAACCCGTCGCGTTCGCCGCGCGCCAGGATGGCCCGCGCCAGAGGATGCGAAGAGCGGGCTTCCAACGCGACAGCGGCGCTCAGAAGGTCGCGTTCGACCGTGCCGCCTAAAGGATGCAGGCCCGCGACCTCCGGTTCTCCCATGGTGATCGTCCCGGTCTTGTCCATTGCCAGAGCTGTCAGGCGTGACGGAGCCTCCACATAGGCACCGCCCTTGATCAGCACGCCATTGCGTGCCGAGGCCGCGAGCGAAGCGACGATGGAGACCGGCGTAGAAATCACGAGCGCACAGGGGCAAGCGATTACCAGAAGAACCAGCGCATTGTAGAACCAGTAATTCCATGCCCCCGCGAACAGCAGCGGCGGAACGACGGCGATTAGAATCGCCAGCGCCATCACGATGGGCGTGTAGATGCGGGCGAATTTCGTGACCCATTGCTCCACCTCGGCCCGGCGCGAATGCGCATCGCCTACCATGCGGATGATTTTCGATAGCACGGTATCGCCTGCGGCCTTGGTGGCCCTGACCGTCAGCGTGCCATCACCGTTGATCGTCCCTGCATAGACTTCGTCGCCAGTTTCCTTGGCGACCAGTGCGCTTTCCCCTGTAATCGGAGCCTGATCGACATCGCCGCGACCCTCGGTCACCTCTCCGTCGAGCGGGATGCGGTCTCCGCCGCGCACTACGAAGCGGTCACCGATCGCAACCTGAGCCGCAGGAACATCGGTCTCCGATCCGTCGGCGCGAATGACGCGCGCCGTGGGTGGTGCCAGGTCCAACAGGGCCGAGACCGCGTTGCGCGCACGCCCCACGCTCCAGGATTCGAGAGCGAGGGACAGAGCAAAGAAGAATGCGACCGTCGCCGCCTCGAAAAACTCGCCCAGCCCGATCGCACCGGCTACGGCAACGATCATCAGGAGGTTCATGTCAGGCGACAATCTACGCGCGGCGGACCATGCTTTGGGGGCGACCAGCCAGGCTCCGAACACCACCGCCAGCATGAACAGCCCCATCTCGACCAGAGGCATAGACGTCTCGCCATGACCGGAGAAGAGCCGCAGCGCGCCGCCCGCCCCCGTCTCGACGATGTGGTAAAGGAACCCCGCGGCCCAGAAGCCGCCGCTGAGTCCGGTGAAGAGGCGTTGACGTGCGAAATGCGCCGCCTGATCCGCTTCGGCGCTTTCGGCATCCCACATCTTCGCGCTCATACCGGTCGAGCCGACGATCTTGATGATCTTATCGTCGCTGAGCGGTTTGGCGCTTTTGAGGATGGTCATGCGCCCGTTGATCACATCGAAGGCCAGATGCTCGCTGCCGCCGACTTCCGGCCCGACGACCTTGTTCAGGATCGCGACCTCTTCCGCACAATCCAGCCCGTTAACGCGAAAACTGCGTCCGGAGGATGGTGGAGGTGCTGCCACCTGCGCGGTGTCTTCGGCCGTCTGGCCACAGCAAGCCTTTGTGTCTTTGCGATCATCCTGATGACCGTGCGGATGCGTGTCTGGACCGTCGTGGGACATGGGAAACCTCTGAGAATAAGCGTTGAGCCAAAGATAGGAGCTTCAGTTGCTAGAGGTTCAAGAAGTTTCTTGGGATGTTCTGTGATTAAGGCCATCACAATCAGCACTGTACCTCCTCTGAACTGTTCGGGCGCGACAGCGAGGCGATTGGACTTGACCTTCCATCTACGGGAAGCACTATTTGCGGTCCCAGTGTAGTTTTTGAAAGGCTGGGAAATGGATCAGATAGTAGGCAAGGATGCGTCAGAGCGGTCGTCGGATCATGCCGTGGATCCGGTGTGCGGCATGTCCGTCACAATTTCTCCGGACGCACGCCGTGCAGATTATGACGGTGAAATTTTCTATTTCTGCTCCGACAAGTGCCATACCAAGTTCAAGGCTGATCCAGTTTACTACGCCTCTGGCAAGGCATCGGATCGTCGCATGACGTCACAAGCAGGCGCGCAGTATACATGCCCGATGCACCCTGATATCGTACGTGATGAACCCGGATCTTGCCCGATCTGTGGCATGGCGCTGGAACCGATGTTACCGTCGGATGAACCCAGTCAGGAACTGACCGACTTCACCCGCCGCATGTGGATCAGTGCCGCCGCGGCCGTTCCCCTGGTCATCCTAACCATGGGGGAGTTGGTCGGTCTGCCCGTCCGAGACTGGATCGGGCATCAACTGGCGACCTATGTCGAGTTCGCGTTGGCGACACCAATCGTCCTATGGGCGGCGAAACCCTTCTTCGAGCGGGGATGGGCGTCGATCATGAACCGCTCGCCCAACATGTGGACACTGATCGCCATCGGTGTCGGTGCGGCCTACATCTATTCGCTGGTGGCTACGTTCCTTCCGGGCGTGTTTCCGGAGGTCTACCGGATGGGCGCGGGCGTCGGCACCTACTTTGAGGCCGCCGTTGTCATCATCACCCTGATTTTTGTCGGGCAGGTTCTGGAGCTGAGGGCGCGGGAACGGACCGGCGATGCCATTCGGGCACTACTCGACCTGGCCCCGAAAACCGCGCGACGTATCCTGCCCGACGGCACAGAGTATGACGCGCCGCTGGAAAACATCGTTGAGGGGGATCGTCTGCGGGTCCGCCCAGGCGACGCGATCCCCGTCGACGCCACGGTCATGGACGGTACGTCGTCCATCGACGAGAGCATGATCACCGGCGAACCCCTGCCGGTCGAAAAAGGTCCCGGCGATACCGTCACCGGCGGCACGATCAACAAGAACGGATCCCTTGTCATCGAGGCCGCGCGCGTGGGTGCCGACACGATGCTGAGCCAGATCGTCGAGATGGTTTCGAACGCGCGTAGGTCCCGCGCGCCGATTCAGGGTCTTGCCGACAAGGTCTCATCCTACTTCGTGCCGACCGTTGTCCTGATCGCGCTGCTCGCATTCGTCGCGTGGCTGAGCTTCGGACCCGAACCTGCTCTGGTCTTTGCCATTGCCTCGGCGGTGTCGGTGCTGATCATCGCCTGCCCCTGTGCTCTGGGTCTGGCGACCCCGATTTCGATCACGACGGCCGCGGGGCGCGGTGCACAGGCGGGTGTGCTGATCAAGGACGCCGAAGCTCTGGAACGCATGGCCAAGGTCGATACGCTGATCGTGGACAAGACGGGTACCCTGACCGAGGGGAAGCCGAAGCTGACCGATGTGGCCGCTCTGGGCGACGAAAGCGAGGAAACCATTCTAACCCTAGCTGCCGCCCTGGAAAAAGGCTCGGAGCACCCGTTGGCGGAGGCCATCGTGGAGGGTGCGAAGGAGAAGGGTATTAAGGTCGGCAATGCCGAAAACTTCGAGGCGGTGACCGGAAAAGGCGTGCGCGGAACTGTCTTGGGGCGGGCTGTCGCACTTGGAAATACCGCAATGATGCGCGACATGTCTCTCGACACATCTGCGGCGGAGGAAGCGGCAGATGTTCTACGGGCCGAGGGTAAGACCGCCATGTTCGTAGCCATTGAAGGTAAGCTGTCCGGCATCGTCGCAGTGGCCGACCCGATCAAGGAGTCGACTGCCGAAGCCATCAAGGTGCTGCACGAGGCAGGTCTGCGGATCATCATGGCGACAGGTGACAACGAACGCACCGCCAGGGCCGTGGCGCAGCGGCTTGGAATCGACGAGGTTCGGGCCGGCGTTCTGCCGGAAGATAAGAAGGCGCTGGTGGACGAGCTGCACGCCGAAGGCAGAAAGGTCGCGATGGCGGGTGATGGTGTCAACGACGCGCCAGCCCTGGCCGCTGCGGACGTCGGCCTTGCCATGGGTACGGGCGCGGACGTGGCGGTTGAAAGTGCGGGCATCACGCTGTTGCGCGGGGATCTGAACGGCATCGTCAAGGCGCGGACACTGGCGGTGGCGACGATCCGCAACATTCGCCAGAACCTGTTCTGGGCGTTTGCCTATAACACGCTCGGTGTTCCAATCGCGGCAGGGGTCCTCTACCCGGTCTTCGGCCTATTAATGTCACCAATGATCGCCGCAGCCGCGATGAGCCTTTCTTCAGTCTCGGTCATCGCAAACGCTCTCAGGCTGAGGCGATTGAAGCTTTAGCGGGTCCGCGATTTGAACGTGAAGTCGGTCAATTATCCATTTCAGCAAAACGTGTATTGCTGGTCTGTCAGAAATCCAACATAGCTGACCGATGATACTCAAAACGCGCCTTTTTCTGCTTACTCTTTTGATTGGCGTTGTTCTGGCGCAAATCGGCCATGCGTCCATTTCAAGCGTGGATTCAGGGTCTTCGATGGTCATGCAAAGCGATTGCTGTCCAGATGACTGCCCGGACATGCCGGAATGCGATGCTGCTTGCATTTCGACGATGCAATGTCGGGTAGCCCCGATTGTGCTGGGGCTGGAACGAGCAACTCTAGCGAGCTTGCGGGGCCCCGGAAGCGCAGAGTTCTCACGGGCCGAGGCGGCAGCCCACCGACAACATGCGGACATTGGGCTTCAAAGACCGCCCAAGGCATGACGGGTCAGGTGCCTTTCGCACCAAAATCCACGCGCCGATGTAACGTATAGACTCAGGGTCGATACGATGGCTGGCGTTCCTGTTGCCCGTCAAAATAGGCGTATCATGCTCCGCTATATCCCCACCTTTCTTGCGACCCTCGTGGTCGCGACCCAGCTCTCCGTGCCGATGGCACAGGCGGCTGCATCTGATTACAACCTCGTTCTCATCGAAACGACCTATCCCTTCGGAGACGGCGCGGTTCTGGAGCTTCGTCTGATTGATACCCGGACCAATGCGCCCGTCGAAGGCGCCGTCATCTTTGCTACAAGGCTGGATATGGAGCCGGACGGCATGGAGACGATGACTTCGACAGTCGTGGCGCTGCCTGGCAAAGAGCCGGGTCTATATCGTTTTTCCGCCGATCTGACGATGGACGGAAACTGGCGGTTTTCCGTTGCGGCCAAGGTGCAGGGCGAACCTGAAACTGTTCAGGCGCAAATCGTGCTCGAGGTGCTGCCATGAGCGTCTTTGGCAAATTAGTGCTTATCGGCGTGGTTGGCGGCGCGGCTGGATGGGCGGGCCTCGCGGCAGGCGTCAAGGGTTGGACGCCTGCTATGCTGGCAAATGTGGCGCAGACGAAATTCACCGCGCTGATGGGACGGCAAGCTGAAGCAATGCCAGCCGCAACCCGAACGCCGACAGGCCCGGTCATCTACTACCGACACCCTGACGGTCTCGCCGAATGGTCCGCTACGCCGACCGAGACTGCCGATGGAAAGTCCTTTTTACCGGTCCTGGCGAGCGAAGACGTATCGTTTGATCCAGAGGCGATCACGCCCCTAGAGGCAGAGAGTGTCGAACGAACCCTACTCTACTACCGCCACCCGATGGGCCTGCCTGATACGTCGCCGGTGCCAAAGCTGGATTCCATGGGGATGGACTACCTGCCCGTCTATGCCGACGAGGCAAGCGATGCCGGATCAGTGACCGTATCTCCCGGCAAGCTGCAACGCACGGGCGTGCGTACGTCAATTGCGGTGTTTGATCCCATGGCAACAACGGTGCGTGCGCCGGGGATCGTCGCGCTGGACGACCGTCGAGTCAGCGTCATTTCATTGCGTGCGGATGCGTTCATCGAAGAAGTTGAGGATGTAACGACCGGATCAATCGTTGAAGCAGGCGAACCGCTGGCGATGCTCTATTCTCCGGATATCGTCTCGGCGGCCGCACAGTATGTTTCGGACCTGCGAAGTGGTGAAGGGCGCGTGGAAGGCAGCCGTCAAAGGCTGGCAAACCTGGGTGTTCCCGTGTCAGTGATCGACAAGATCGCGGCGGAAAGGCGTACGCCGGTGCAAATCAGCCTGATGGCACCGCGGTCGGGCGTGGTTCTGGAACGAATGGCCGTCGAAGGCATGATGTCCGAGGCTGGAGAAACGCTGTTTCGTATTGCCGATACATCGGTTGTCTGGGTCATCGCGGACGTGCCGGAATCTGCGCTCGCGGGTCTTTCGGATGGAAACGCTGCGACGATCACCTTTCCAGGCCTGCCGGGCGAGACCTTCAGCGGCGTTATCGACAAGATCTACCCTGAGGTCGATATGCAGACCCGGACGGCACGCGTCCGCGTCGACCTGTCCAACCCTGAGGGTCGCTTGCTTGTCAACATGTTCGCTGATGTGGCTTTGGCGACGGGCGACGGTGCGCCCGTGGTGCAGGTGCCGGAAACGGCGGTGATCGACACCGGCGACCGTCAGGTGGTGATCAGAGATCTGGGGGAGGGGAAATTCGCTCCGCAGGATGTGGTGCTGGGGCGGCAGGCAGCTGGGATGGTGGAAATCCTTGAAGGCATTGTGGAGGGCGACCGCATTGTCACCACCTCTACCTTTTTGATCGACGCGGAAAGCAACCTGAATGCAGCCCTGGCTGCGCTGACTGCCCCGGAGGCAGGCGAATGATCTCGCGTGTCATTGAATGGTCCGCCCGCAACCTTGTTCTCGTGTTCTTCGCCACGGCCCTGATCATCGCCGCAGGGGTCTGGTCACTGCGCAACTTGCCGATCGACGCTATTCCCGATTTGTCAGACGTGCAGGTGATCGTGCTGACCGATTATCCGGGCCAGGCTCCGCAGGTCGTCGAGGATCAGGTCACCTATCCGCTGACTTCGGCGATGCTTACGGTGCCGCGATCCCGCGTCGTGCGCGGGTTTTCGTTCTTCGGCATTTCCTTTGTCTACATTATCTTCGAGGACGGTGTGGACCCCTATTGGGCACGGTCCCGCGTTCTGGAATACCTCAACGCCGCCGCCGCTCGGCTGCCCGACGGCGTGACGCCCACGCTTGGGCCTGATGCGACCGGGGTTGGCTGGGTTTACCAATACGCGATCACCGGGGAAAATCTGTCGCTGGCGGAATTGCGGTCGTTGCAGGATTGGGTCGTCCGATATGGTGCAAGCCGCGCCGAGGGCGTGTCCGAAGTGGCCAGCGTCGGCGGCTTCGTCAAGCAATACTCGGTCACTCTGGATCCGGTGCGGATGCGGGCGCAGGGGATCACTCTGTCCGATATCGGCAAGGCGATCTCTGAAAGCAACATGGACACCGGCGGGCGCACGGTCGAACTGTCCGAGTTTGAATTCATGGTGCGCGGGCGGGGCTATCTGGCGGGAACCGAGGATATCGGCAACATCACCCTGCGCAGTATCGGCGGGGTGCCGATCAACCTGAAAGATGTCGCGCGGGTCGAAATCGTCCCCAATGAACGCCGCGGCATCGCCGAGTTGAACGGTGAGGGCGAGGTCGCCAGTGGCATCGTGCTGCAACGGGTGGGTGCCAATGCACTGGATGTGATCGAAAACGCCAAATCAGAACTGGGCGTGGTGGCTCAAAGCCTGCCTGACGGGGTCGACATCGTACCGGTCTATGACAGGTCCAACCTGATCCTGTCGGCGATCAAGACGCTGAAAACCACGCTTCTCGAAGAAAGTCTCGTCGTGGCCGGAGTCACGATCATTTTTCTGCTGCACGTCCGCTCTGCCCTTGTGGCTATTATCATGCTGCCGGTGGGTCTGCTGATGGCGTTCACCGCAATGAAATTTCTCGGGATCGGTGCCAACATCATGAGCCTTGGCGGCATTGCGATTGCCATCGGCGCGATGATCGACGCCGCCATCGTGATGATCGAGAACGCGCACAAGCATCTGGAACGTGCCGCCCCCGACAAGCCCCGCATCGAGGTGCTGATCGAAGCCGCAAGCGAGGTCGGCCCGGCGCTGTTCTTTAGTCTGCTGATCATTACCGTGTCTTTCCTGCCGATCTTTGCATTGGAAGGACAGGAGGGACGCATGTTCGGCCCCCTGGCCTATACCAAGACATTTTCGATGACGGCGGCTGCTTTCCTGTCGGTGACGCTGGTGCCTGCGCTGATGGTGGTCTT
This sequence comes from Salipiger aestuarii, assembly GCF_003259905.1. GTDB lineage: Bacteria > Pseudomonadota > Alphaproteobacteria > Rhodobacterales > Rhodobacteraceae > Salipiger > Salipiger aestuarii. The sequence goes on from NZ_QLMG01000009.1 coordinate 121,454, forward strand.
CGTGCGCGGCCGGATCATCCCTGAACACAGGAATCCGGTGAATCGCGCGCTGATCGCCGTCTACCGCCCGATCATCCGCGCGGTGCTGAAGGCCAAAAGCCTCACCATCATCGTGGCGCTGTTCGCCTTGATCGTTACGATCTGGCCCGCGCGGCAGCTGGGGTCGGAGTTCATGCCTGTCCTGAACGAGGGCACCTTGATGTATATGCCGACGACTTTGCCCGGCTTGTCTGTGACGAAGGCGGCAGAGTTGATGCAAACACAGGACCGCATCATCAAGACCTTCCCCGATGTGCTGTCGGTGTTCGGCAAGGCGGGACGTGCATTGACTGCCACAGACCCCGCGCCAACTGAAATGTTCGAAACCATCATCCAGCTACGACCCGAGGCAGAGTGGCGCCCCGGTGTCACCACCGAAAGCCTGCGGCAGGAAATGGACGCCGCGCTGCAATTTCCCGGCGTATCGAACGCCTGGACCATGCCGATCCGCGCCCGGATCGACATGCTATCCACCGGTATCCGCACGCCGGTGGGCATCAAGGTTTATGGCACGAGTCTGACCGAGATGGAAAAGGTCGCCCGCGAGGTCGAAGCCGTGGTACGCACGGTGCCCGGAACGACCAGCGCCTATGCCGAACGGGTGATCGGCGGCTATTACCTCGACATCACCCCGGACCGTACGGCGCTTGGCCGCTACGGCCTGTCGGTGCAGGATGTGCAAGAGGTGATCGGCATGGCCCTGGGAGCCAAGGCGATCACGCAGACCGTCGAGGGCCGCGAGCGCTACGACGTCGCTGTGCGTTATCCGGCGACCCTGAGGTCAGATCCGGAGGCCATCGGGCGTGAGGTTCAGGTTGCACTGCCGGACGGAGGCACCATTCCGCTGGGAGATGTGGCCACCATCGAACGCACCCGTGGCGCCACTTCGATCCGGACCGAAAACGGACAGCTTGCCGTCTATATCTTCGTCGATATCATCGGACGCGATCTAGGCGGCTACGTGGCGGAAGCTCAAGCGGCAGTCGCGACCTCCGTCACCCTGCCACCTGGCTATTCCCTGGGCTGGAGCGGCCAGTTCGAATATCTTGAACGTGCGAAACAGCGGCTGGCCACCGTTGTGCCGCTGACACTGGCGCTGATCTTCCTGCTGCTTTACCTAAACTTCCGCCGCCTGACGGAAACCTTGATCGTGATGCTGTCGCTGCCCTTCGCTTTGGTAGGTGGCATCTGGCTCATGTGGTTCATGGGCTTCAATATGTCAGTTGCGGTGGCCGTCGGGTTTATCGCGCTGGCCGGGGTGGCGGCTGAAACCGGGGTGATCATGTTGATCTATCTCGATCAGGCGTTGAATGAAGCGCGTGACCGCGCGGACGGTCGGGACCTGACCCGCGACGAACTTTACGCCGCGATCATGGTGGGTGCAGTAGATCGAGTGCGCCCCAAGATGATGACGGTTGTAGCGATCATGGCGGGCCTGATGCCGATCCTTTGGGCGCACGGCACAGGCTCTGAAATCATGCAGCGCATCGCCGTCCCGATGATCGGCGGGATGGTGTCGTCCACCTTACTGACCCTGATCGTGATTCCGGCGGTCTACGGTATCATCAAGGGCTGGAGCCTGAAGAAAACTGTCGCCGCGGATCATTGGCCTCTCGACCGGGCCGCAGAGCAGGTGTAGCGGAATTAAGGAAGAACGGGCACATTCAAATGGTCGCTGCAATTCATGGCGCCAGCGCAACTTCGACCACGCGGACTGTGGTGCTTCTGTCTGAAGCTCCTGTCGGTTGGGTCCAGGCCACAAATGCACCGGCTTCTCCGCGTGTCATTCGCGGAAAGCCGACCGATCCAGCACCCCGATTGACGTAGAGAGCCTGGGGCGCGGCGCATCCGGTACCACGGGATACATGGCACAGAACGATCGCCTCACCGCCACTCACATATTCCATCCAGAGTGCCAAAACGCTTCCATCCAGCATTTGCAGAACATCGACCCGACCCGAGGCCGCGCCGAGGTCGAGGCGGAGCGGTTCGTCGAAATGCATTCCTCCATCGTCCGAAAAGGCAATACGAACCCTCGGTTCGTCTGATGCTGCAGTAAACCAGATGACGGTTGCCTTGTCGCCGATCGCATCAATGGCTGGGCCATTTACGGGGCAGCCGGCAATTTCCCATCCGTCGTTGTGAACAGTGAGGGGTTGCGTCCATTCCCCTCCGATAGATCGGACAATCGAAATATCGCGGATTTCCTCGGCGGTTCGATCACGATAGACCGCCACGATATCGCCCGAGGCGGTCCGCGCTGCGGACGTCTGACAACAAGTACAAGCGCGCGCGTCCAACAGGCTTTCTGGCTTCATCGCTCCGTCAGAGTCGACCTGTCGCGCGCGCAGCTGCATCGCATTCTCGAAGCTTTCGCCTTCTGTCTGATTGTCATACTCCCGGCCATCCAGCCACAGCGCCGTCAACCCGCCAAACTGATCGGGAATTAACGAAACAAAACCGTGCTCGCGTTGAGATCTGTCATCGTGCGGAATAAGCGGTTCCGTCCAGCTTCTGCCCTCATCCATGGAAAAAGCGATATTGACGTCATACTGGTAGTCACCTTCCCCATTCAGTTTCAGCCATTGTGCCGCCAGTCCACCATCGGCCAGTACCGCTACCGATGGGAAATCGGCCCAGTTGATGTAAATCTTTGACGATTTATGAATTGTGCGAGCGTCCGACCACTCACTGCCATCGAGTATGGCCATGCGAACTTCCGCTTCGGCTCCGTTTTCTTCTGTCCAGCTCAATATGATCCGGCCATCCGGCAAGGTTGCAAGTGATGGTTCACGGGCACTGATGCCGACCGGTGCTGCACGGTCGGTCAATCTGAAGAGGGCGGTTTCCTCGGCATGAGTTGCAGGGAAAGAACTGAAAAATGCAGCAAGGATCAGGATCGATGCAGCGAGACACTTACTCATACAGAGAATTATCCCCACTAGTCGTGGCCATGTTGCGGCGAACCCATTGGTAGTTGATCGGGAACCAAATCCCACCCTTTTGTCCGTCGAAACGGCTCAGTTTATCCCGTTGGCACGCTGCAATACACGAATGTAAGCCACGATATCGAGAATATCTGATCGCGTCACGCCTTCAACCGCTGGCATGTTACCAAATTTCCAATGATGCGCCCGAACTCCATTTTGCGCCGCGAGGACAAACGCCATGTCGCCGTGGTGGCTCGGTTCATAGATTTTGTGAACAAGCGGTGGAGCGATGCCATCCTGGCCTTGCCCGTTCAGGCCGTGGCAGGCGGCACATACCGCATCATAAGCGCTTGCGCCGATTTGCTCCTGCTCTGTAAAACTGGAGGGCAAATTGACGGCTGCAAGTGCGCCTGCGGGAAGCGCCATGCTTTCGCCGGTTTGGGTGCCCGTTTGGGAGTCGGTCTGCTGCTTGAAATACCATCCCGCCGCAGCAACGGCGACCAGAGCAAAAAATATCGCTGCACATCTCATTCTATCAGACTCCTTCATGATGTTGCGATCGCCCCCTGTCTCTTCACAGACAAAGCCGGGTAACTCAGTGTAGCTTCCTCGAATTGGCTGACCTCTTCCAGCTTGGGGTTGTCTGCCTGAGCTTTCCCCGATCGCTGAATCGATCCAGTGAAAAAGGTCGTGATTTCCTGGTACCGGATCCGCGTGTCTTCCAGCGTCTGATAGTAACTGAAGAGCTCTTTCAGCGGTGCCGAGAAGTCCTTGTGTGCTGCCAGGACGGCCACCAACGCGCCGAGTGTAATGCGACCTTCGATGACAAAATATCCACCCAAAGAGTAGAATAGGAATGGCGTCAGCGCGGTCAGAAAATTGTTGAGGGCCTTGATGAAGAACTTCAGGCGGAAGATCTTCCTGCGCACGTGCTCAAGCTCTCTGAAGCTTGCACTCGCTGGGAGCAGCCCGGCAGGATTGACCTGACGTTCGCGCAATTGATCGCTCAGCTGCCTGCCAAGCTGTCGGACTTCCTTGATCCTGGTGCGCGAAAGCGCGTTGACCCGGCGCTGCAGCTTGGGCAGCAGCACGAGCTGAATTGGCAGTACGGTCAGTGCTGCGGCACCCAAGACAGGGTCCTGAACGAACATGAAAAACAGGATCGTCAAAAGCGTACCGCCTTGCAGGATTGGCAGCGTAAGGACATCTGCCGCAAAGCCACCTATGGGCTCGACTTCCTGCGCGAGAATAGGGACGATTTCGCTCTGGTTTTGGGAGTCTGGATCGCTGCGCCATTGCCGATAGACCAGCAGGCGGAAGCGCCGCAGAAAACGCTCGGCGACATACCCTTTGAAGACGTTAAGGCCATATTTGTTTAGCCCATTCAGGATAATAGCCAAAAGGTAGAGACCGCAAAGAAGCATGAGGAAAACGACCTGGTCGACGTCTCGTCCCAAAACGGCAACTGGGAAACGGCCAGAATCCAGAGCGTTGTTTACGATCTGTTTTGGCAGTTCCAAAGTCAGATAGAGTATAGGCATCGCGATGAGGCTAACCACGATCATCAACGCCTGCTGCCTTCTTGAATAGCGCAAGACGGTGCTGAAAAGACTTCCTTCGAGCCCTCGTATGGGCTCTGGGTGGATCGCAGGCGTGCTGCGGTACTTCCAAAGCTTCAGAATGCCGCGAATAGCAAGATATGAGCCAACGGTGATCAGCAGCGCGGGGGCCAAGACCAGTATGAGATGAATGAACGGGTGCACCCAGTCTGGCGTGACATCGTTGTAGTCGTACCCAAAGGCGGCAGCTATGTCGTGTACAAGCAGGTGATACCTATCCAAGAGTGACATTGAAAATGTCTAACCTTTGGATTTCGGCGCAAGGTGATCGTGCACGATGATGACGCCCCACATGCCCGCTTCCCGGTGGCCGGGGATCAAGCATACGAACTCCAAGTTGGTCATATCGGAGAACTCCCAGATCAACTCTGCATTTTGCCCACTAGGGATCGAAACTGAATTGGCGTTGTCATGTTGCATTTCGGGATGTTCGCGCATCCACTGCTGGTGTTCTGCAACCTCGTCAAAGGAGCCGAGAAAAAACTCGTGTTCCAGCCCGCCCAGATTGCTGACCAAAAAGCGGACAACTGAACCGCTCTCGATGTGGAGTGCGTCCGGCTCGAAAAGCATGTAGCCGCTTTCTGTCTCCCTGATGGACAATTCAATCGTCCTGTCGATTGAGGAGCCATCACCGGGCCTCCCGATCGGATCATGGCCAGGCACTTCGAATGCACGCGCGTGAGGCTGCTGGCCCTTGCCACTGGAAGCGCCCACTGAAAAAGCCGGAAGGACAAGCGCAAGGGCGATGGTGCAGGTTCTCAGGAAATTCGTCATGCTCGGCTACCTCCGTAGCGCTTGATTTTTTGTGATCTTCTTGCTTGCTCGGGCCAAGCCTCAAAGCGATGGGGCCGGAGTGTTTACCCCCGGCCCCATTGTTAGTAGTTACTTCATCTGCGTGACGGTCAGTTTACCCTTGACCCGGTCGGCAACGAACTCGATGTCCTGACCTTCCGCCATCTTGGCCACCATCGCCTCATCGGCGCGGAACACCATGGTCATTGCGGGCATATCCAGGTTGACGAGAGGGCCGTGGATAATTGTGACCTTGCCGGCTTTGGCGTCGATTTTCTTGATGGTCCCGCTCGTGTATTGTAACCGCCCGATTGAGGCCGCCTGCCTGACGGCGGGGTTCCGAGCTAAGACACGTGCATAACGACGTCCTTAACGACGTGTCTTATTAGGAGGGGCCATGCTGGGCGAGGTTCTGGGCGTTGAGCGGCGCCGGCGGTGGAGCGAAGACGAGAAGCTCGAGATCCTGTCGGAGGTCGGTGTCGGCGGCGCGTCGGTGACGCAGGTGGCGCAGCGGCACGAGATCACGCGCTCCCAGATCTACGGCTGGCGGCGTGATCTGAAGAAGAAGGGCTTGTGGTCGCCGGATCGCGGGACCGTTTTCCTTCCGGTCGATTTTGGTGAGGCGCGGAC
>NZ_QLMG01000010.1 GCF_003259905.1 Salipiger aestuarii
CGACCCGGGCGCGCGGCACCCGCACGGTCTGGGTCCCGAAGGTGCCGGTGAGCTGCCGCTCGCGGTGTCCGTGGCGATACCCCTTCGCCGGGCTGCCCGACCGGCCATAGCGCAGGCGGCCGAGAAAGGCGGCCAGCTCCTCCTCGAACATCGCCTCGATGGTGAGGCGGACGTTCGCCCGAAGGCGATCCTCGATCGGGTCGAACCCGGCCTCCCCGGCCAGTAGCGCAAAGCTCGCGGTGTCGGTAATCTGGGTCATGGCGTGATCTCCCTGGCGGTTGGCGCCGCCGGTTGGGTGGGTTTCAGGTCACCCGGAGATTACGCCGCCTTCGAATTTCCACCACTTCCGCGACACGACCCCCGCGGGAAATATCACGCGCGATGGTTGCGACTAGGGCTTCCTCATTAAGATAGGGCAAGATCACTTCGCGGACTTTTACCTGCGAAAGTAAAAGATCGACACCGTTGACGTGGTCGCTGTCGAGGTGAGAAAGAAAAAGTAGGTCGATTTCGCTGTCTCTGGCGATGGAACCGACCTCTCGCTTCAACGCATCGGCCTGATTGGAGCCGCAGTCATAGACCCAGCGTAGCGGTTTATGACCAAGCGTCAGCTCGCCGCAATGCAAGCCGCCCTGACCAACTGCACGCTGCACCATCCTCACTTGCATCTATCGTCTTTCCTTCAAGATTTCGGTCTTAGTAGGGTCAAAATGCTTGACCGCTCTTCAGTAACTTGATGCCTGTCAAAGGCTTGCCCCCGCGAAATGGGTCAGCCCTTTGCTGACAGTCGCCGATTTGGTTATCGCGGCAGTGCAGCGTCCCCGAACCGGTCATCCATGGCGGCTCGTAACAAAGCCAAGGGAGAATGTCGTTGGGAGGTAGGGTTGAAACGCTTCGACTTTTTTAACGTAGTCAAGCGCAGCGGGATTTCCAGATTTGATAAATCGTCTTACGACGCTCAAATGCCTCCGGGCCGCCCTCCATAATGGAGATGACGTTGGCCTGGCAGGACTTATCGTCAATATTTCCGACTGATATGGCGATTTCATCATCTCGGAAGTGGCATGTAGTAATGGTTTCGGCATCTCCAAGTACCGGGAAATTCGCGTTGTGCGTCGCGAAGATGAATTGCTGGTTCGGCTTGAGCCAACGAAGCAGTTTGACAACCTCCTCGTAGACGGTCTGGCTATCAAGATCATCTTCTGGCTGGTCGATGAGCAGAAGATCATTCTCCTTCTGGCTAAGCAGGAAGAGCATCATCGCCGAGGCGCGCTGGCCCAGAGAATGAGACAAGAGTGCCTTGCCGTGATACGTCACTGAATAGCTGTTGGGTACCTGATAGGCGGTGAGTGAGTAGAGATTTGCTATGAAGAGCTTTTTGAAGTCCTGGCTCTTCCCCTTCGCGTGAGCACAAGCCTTTTCGAGGTCTTTGAAAACCTCGCCAAAATCCGAATAAGCCTCGGAAAGGTCATTGTAATATTCCTTGCGGAGGTTATTTCCTCGAAGCAATCCGTCAATATGGGCCTTAAAGGCGTTGCGGTCTCCCTTGAACGCTGCCTCCACTCTCAGTGATCCTTGCGATTCATTGATGATTTCAAGCGCCGCCGCGATGAGTTTGAATTCATCGTGCCAAGCGTTATTCAGCGAGTTCATGGCCGTCAGAACGGCCTCAAGTCTTGTTCTTTCCTTGCCCGTCCGGTTGGCAAGCTCGGCGATTCCAGTTTCAAGCTCCTGCTTGCGCTGAGTGAGATTGATATAGGCATTCGGCTGGATCGAGGTAACGCCCTGTTCCTCCAACGCCTTGACCAGCTCCCGCTCGGTCTCGGCAAATTCTTCCTTCAGGCCGTCTCGCACGCCTTCAAGCTCTTGGCGCAGTTCATCTAAATCGGTGGAATTAGTCTTGATCGTAGCGGCAAGGGCCTTGGCTGTCGCAACCGTGCCTTTTAGTTCTTTCACCTTGGCCGCATAGCGCGTGAAGAAATCTGTATTCTGATCGGAGGAATGAACTTCGATCAGTTTGAAATTTTCTTCGGTCTGGTTTGCCGCATCATCAATCGTCTTGCGCCAAGCCTCAGCTGTCTCGTGAATGCCCTGACAGTAGGTCAAGTCCTCGTTATAAACCAGTTGTTTTTCAAGCTTGTCCTTGACGCCATGCTTGTCAAATTGCTCCAAGTTGAATTTGACATCCTCAAGTTCATCTTCTAGCGCCTGCTTGTCCTCTGCATCGCTTCGCGCGGAATGGAAGTTCTCTATCGCCGTTTTAAGTTCGCCTGCGCGCTCCTCGATCTTTTGCCGCACGCCCTTAAGGCTATCCCCCATGAGCTTTTCGACAAGATCGTGCCCGAAGCCTTTCCCAGCAGCGGCGAGGTCCTTCTGCCCGAAGTAAAGTGGCTTGGCGATAATCGTTTCCCTAATAGAGACTCCCGGGCGCAGCACGCCATCGACATAGACATCTGGAGAGTGCCCCCAAATGCGTCTCACCTCAAAGCGACCGCCATGCCGATCGGTCGCTTCAACAATCACCTTGCCGCCGCTTTTCAGGACATGGGGCAGGAGTTTGTCCTTGTATTCCTTGTCCTGCGCTTTTTCGCCAAAGGGGATATCAAGGGCATAACGCACGCTTTCCAGGATAGAGGATTTTCCGCTGCCCTGGATGCCGATCAGGCAATTCAGATGCGGGGAGAAAGTAACGCGACTGCCATCCAGCAACCCGCCTTCAAAGCGAACGGCGTTGACATGGGAATGCCCTAAGGACGGAAATTCCGACGCAACGCGGAAAGTATGATCGGTCATGGCAAACTTCACGGCATCGAAGCCAACATCGCCAAGCTTCAGATAGACCCTTCTGCCTTTGCCGATTGCGGTTATTTCTTTTGCATCAGAGCCTTCTACTTCGGCTGGATATTGATCGCCCCACCAGCCCTTGACCTTCGTGCGGCAAACGCTGTCCGGCTTGTCATGGGTGCGAACCTTCTGGAAGCCCAGAGCATATTTTTGAATGAGCGGCTCAACGGCAAGCTCGCCCATTCGGCCGCCGCTTAACTCTTTCCACAAGCCGCTATTGGCCTCGACGTGTGCGAATATAATGAAAAAGTCGCGGTTGTATGCTTCCAGCTTCTTCAGCGTCTCGATTACGTCGTCGTTGCTGCGCCCGTTTTCCTGCTCGTATTGCGCGGGGACCTTGCCAGCGAATGCAACGCCAAGAAACTGGTTGATGTAATCCTGACCCTCGGCCAACCAAGCTTCGGAAAATACCACAAGTGTGTGAACACCGTTTGCGCCGTCCTTGACGGACAGCTCCACGCCAGGGAGCACACCGATACCGGATTTGCGCGCCCTTTTGCGCAGCGCCTTAAATTCTTCGAGGTCAAATTTGTTGTGGTTGGTGATGACAGCAAGGCGTATTCCGGCAGCTTCAAGCGCCTCTACATAGCTTGCGACGAAACGGTCATCATCGCCGTCATAGCGAAATTCCTTATCTGCTCGAGTGTGCAGGTGAAAATCTGCCCTTACCCATTGTGCGCCATGTTCGAAAACTTTCTGAAGAGCCTCACTCAATCTTAAAATCCTGTGATAAAATCATTTTCCGGCAATGAAACCACGCAATGAGGGGTTGTGTAAAGTCAAAAGCCGACTGGTCCCAGGATGTCCAGCGCGGCGCGCGAGCGGCGGCAGTGTGACATGTCCTGAGGTGCAACAGCGACTGTGTCCGAGCTGTCCCTGCAACTGTGATGCAGGGACTTGGGAGAGCCGACGATCCTCTCGTCAAGGGGCCTCGAGTTCGCTTCCATGCCCTGGCACGGATGGTGCCGCACATGCAGAGAAGGTCCGTTTTCCGCCCTTCGTGTCGGCGCCTGACGTAAAGTTGCGCCTTGCAGGAATGCCGCTTGGGCTGCCCCCCCCGCCAGCTGCTGCCATCAGCCCAAGCGACTACTTTGGTCTTGGCCGACCTAAGGCGCGCTCGCCTCGACCACTCAATGCGACAGTGGGCTGCTTGCCATGGCCTCTGCCCTCTCCAGCATCCTGGACACATGGCGCAGATTGAGATCATGCTCCCCGGCAACCTGGTCGATCACCTCACAGATCGCGCCCAGGGCAGAATCAGACAGCCCCCGTCGTGCGCCCTCGCGCTCCGCGAAGGAGATAAGGTCTCCCTTGCCTGGGCCCGCGAGGCGCAGGATTTCCAAGCGGCTCAGGAACGGAGCCGGAAGCGTCGTCAGGCTGTTCGAGGTCAGGACCCAGCTGATCCAGGACATGTCGAAGCCGACCTGGTAGTAGGGGCACTTCCAGGCCACGGAAGACGAGCGCTCCAGCAGCGCCAGCAGCCCGTCGGCCAAGCCGTAGGCCTGCCCCTTCGTCGAGATCGGCGTACCGGCCTTTTCGATCTCGTCGATCACCACAATCGGGTTCGCGCAGAGGCTCTGCACGATGGTTTGCAAGGGCCGTCCCGGGAAGGCCGTGCCCCAACCGCGTTGCGACCCGTTCACGACGAAGGAGGCCTGCTCTGCGGTCCCCTCGATGCCACAGCGCGGCACACCGAGATGGCGCCCAAGTTCGCGCGACCACACGCTCTTGCCGAGGCCCGGCGGACCATCGAGCAGCACGGGTGGCAGCCGGAAGCCTGGCTCCCCCACACGCACCGAGCGGCGCATCGCCTTCCAGAGGAAGTCGGTGGCAGCCGCCATCCAGGGCATCTCGGCATGAATGGCCGCGGCGATCTCATCGGCGCGGTGCTCACTGGCGATGCCGACCAGATCCGCCCCGCCGCGGAACACCTCAAGGGCGCGCCGGTCATCCGAACTGAGATGGCTGAGTCCGGAAGCCTTTGCACGCGCACCCATGACCCGGCGCGCACGGCGCAGCACCTTGTTGCGGTCCTTTTCCGAGAGCGGCACGGCGATGAGGTCCTCGTTCCAGCGCAACTCATCTTCGAAGTCTCCCGGAACCTTTGGGGACACCCCGTCCTGAAGGGCACGGAGCTTGCGCAGATGCCACTCGAAGCGGCGTTTAAGGGCGAACTCGTTCTCGTCGGGATCAGCGAAGCGCGCATCGATAAACTTGATCTTCGTCATGGGGGCCTTTCTGGCGCAGCGCGCCATGCCCTCAGGCAGAGGTTCTGCTGGAGGGGGATGTTGGAAAGAACCCGGCCGGATTTGCCCTGAGGGATGCCGAAAGCGCGACTGGCCGTCAACGGCGCCCACCAGGGCGGAGCACTGCTACGGCGCATACAAGGCCGCAAATCCGCCAGTCTCGCAAGTCATTGAAATAAAAAGAAACCACAGACTGCAGCGCAGCCGGTGGTCATTAATCCTGTGCCGGAATGGTCAAATTACCCCGGAAATGGACAAGATATGTTGGGTCTCACACAAGTAAAAACTCAGTATTTCACCCCGAACACTTCGAATGTCCGCAGCTGCTGCACGTCATGCAGCCCTCTAGCATCATCATCGAGTACTGGCCGCACGAGGGGCACGCCTTTCCGCGCGGAGCGTCAAGGTTCACCACCTGCGCCGTCGGATCGGACTTGAGACCCATTCCTTCGCCCTCAAGAAACCCTGTCGCCAGGAAATGCCGTTCGATAACACCGCCGATCGCGGCAAGGATCGACGGGATGTACTTGCCCTGCACCCAGGCACCGCCGCGCGGATCGAACACGGCCTTCAGCTCTTCCACGACGAACGACACATCCCCGCCCCGGCGGAACACCGCCGAGATCATCCGCGTCAGCGCCACCGTCCAGGCGTAGTGCTCCATATTCTTCGAATTGATGAACACCTCAAAGGGCCGGCGATGGCCACCCACCACGATGTCGTTGATCGTCAGGTAGATGGCGTGCTCGCTGTCAGGCCATTTCAGCTTGTACGTCTGTCCCTCAAGCGCCTGCGGACGGTCCAGCGGCTCGGCCATATAGATCACGTCGCCGTGAGGCACATTAGGTTCTCTGGCGGGGGTCGCGACGGCTTCGGGCGTGGAATCGTTGCCAACATCCATAGCGTGAGTAAGCCACATCACAGGCACATCGAAACAAGCAGCAAGACGCTCGAGAACGGACAGCGGCGCGACACCTCCGTCCTCATAGGATATAATATCGGCCTGTGACACTCCGACAGCGGTTGCTAGCTGCGGCTTGGTCAGGCTTTTTCGAAGGCGCTCGTCTGCCAAACGCTGCCCCCAAACCTTGTAGGATTTCGGCGTCTCTTCCGAGACCGACAAAACCGACCCCGTCACATCATTGGGCCGATAGGTGGTACACCCCTTGCAGCCCATTTCATAGGCCTGCATGTAGACGTCCTTGAACGCGTCGAAATCGATGTCCTCGGGGCAATTGATGGTCTTGGAAATCGACGAATCCACCCATTTCTGCGCCGCCGCCTGCATGCGTACATGGGCCTGCGGGTCCAGCGTCTGGGCGTTGACGAAATAGTCGGGCAGCGGGGTATCGCCCTTGAGGTCGCGCCACATCTGCACGGCGTAATCCACCACCTCTTCCTCGGTGCGCGTGCCGTCCTTTTGCAACACCTTCCGGGTGTAGGCATAGGCAAACACCGGCTCGATCCCGGACGACACATTCCCCGCATACAACGAGATCGTCCCGGTCGGTGCAATCGACGTCAGCAGCGCGTTGCGGATGCCATGGGTGCGGATCGCCTCGCGCACGTCGTCATCCATGTTCATCATGTTGCCTGACGCAAGATATTTTTCCGCGTCAAACAGCGGAAAGGCGCCCTTTTCCTTCGCCAATTGCACCGACGCCAGGTAGGCGGCGCGGGCGATCCGGTGCAACCAGTGCTCGGCCTGACGCGCCGCTTCTTCGGTGCCGTAACGCAGCCCCTTCATCAGCAGCGCATCGGCAAGCCCGGTGACACCCAGTCCGATCCGGCGCTTGTTGCGGGCCTCTTCGGCCTGCGCGGGCAGCGGGAATTTCGACGCATCGACCACATTGTCCATCATCCGCACGGCGGTGCCGACAAGTTCGTCCAGCTCGGAATCGTCGATCCCGGCGCCCGCCTCGAACGGCGCCGTCACCAGACGCGCAAGGTTGATCGACCCCAGCAGACAAGCGCCATATGGCGGCAGGGGCTGCTCGCCGCAGGGGTTGGTGGCGCAGATTTCCTCGACGTAGTTCAGGTTGTTGGCCTTGTTGATCCGGTCGATGAAAATGACACCCGGCTCGGCGTAATCATAGGTGGCCTTCATGATCCTGTTCCAAAGATCGCGCGCCTGCACCGTGCGATACACCCGACCGTCGAATTTCAGATCCCAGCTGCCGTCCACCTTCACCGCCTCCATGAACGGATCGCTCACCAGCACCGACAGGTTGAACATGCGCAGGCGGGCAGAATCGGACTTGGCGCCGATGAACTGCTCGATGTCCGGGTGATCGCAGCGCATGGTGGCCATCATCGCGCCACGGCGCGACCCCGCCGACATGATCGTGCGGCACATTGCGTCCCAGACGTCCATGAACGACAGCGGCCCCGACGCATCGGCGGCGACCCCCGCGACGGGCGCGCCCTTGGGCCGGATGGTCGAGAAATCATAACCGATTCCCCCCCCCTGCTGCATGGTGAGCGCGGCCTCTTTGAGCATGTCGAAAATGCCGCCCATGCTGTCGGGGATCGTGCCCATCACGAAACAGTTGAACAGCGTCACCGAACGCGCGGTGCCGGCCCCGGCGGTGATGCGCCCGGCGGGCAGATAGCGAAAATCCTCCAGCGCCGCGTAAAACCGGTCTTCCCACCGCGCCGGTTCCGCCTCGACCGAGGCCATGTCGCGCGCGATTCGGCGCCAGGTGTCCTCGATCGTGACATCCAGGGGCGTGCCCCCGGCATCCTTGAAACGGTACTTCATGTCCCAGATCTGTTCGGCGATGGGGGCGGCGAAACGGCTCATGGCAGCGGATTCCTCAGAGTGGCAGACATGCCTGATAACAGCCACCATCCTAGCACGTCCAGCCCGTTCGGAACAGCAGCACACCATCTCTTGAAACCGCGCTGGACGTTCCTACAATATGCTGCGGCCCACCGGAGGATTCGCGTGACCAACCCGACCCATCTCATCAAGCTCAGCGTGGGCACCGAAAGCGTCGAGGGCCTTGCGGCCTGGCAGGCCTCGCCCCAGGCGCAAACCGATGACGGCCAACCCCGCCACGTCACCCGCATGTTCCCCAAACGCGAAGCCGACGTGCTGGACGGGGGCAGCATCTACTGGGTGTTTCAGGGCCTGATCCAATGCCGCCAGCGCGTCCTCAGGCTGGATCGCGTGACGGGCAGCGATGGCATAACCCGCTGCGCCATGGTGCTGGACCAGGATCTGATCCGCGTCAGCCCGGCCCAGCGGCGCCCGTTCCAGGGCTGGCGCTACCTCGCCCCCGCCGATGCCCCGCCGGACCTTGCGGCAGGCCGCCAAAACGAAGACTCCCTGCCCCCCGAACTCGCCGGCGCGCTGGCCGAAATCGGCGTGCTCTAGCGACCCTTGCCACTGAGAAAGTACCACCCCAATGCCGGGATCTCGCGCAGCACCGCCTTGACCTGTGGCCCCGGCCGCGCGCCCGTCAGCGCCACAGCCACGCCGCGCGCCGAAACCCCAGAGCGCCGCGCAACCATCAGCGCCCGTGGCAGGTGGTAAAAGTCGCTTACCACGATCACCTCGCGCGCCCCGATCTGGCGCAAAACGGGGCGCGCGAACTGGATGTTCTCCAGGGTCGTGGTCGATTGATCTTCGCAAAACACCACGCTGCGGGGCACACCCGCCTCATGGCACAGCCGCGCGATCACCGCGGCTTCAGCGGGCGCGTGGGCGCCCTGTCCACCGCAGGCGACGATCGCCCGCACCCGCCCCCCGGTCCAAAGCCGCGCCCCCGCCAGGGCCCGCCGCCTCAGCGCTGGCGACGGCATACCTCCGGACCACACGGCTGCCCCGAGCACAAGCGCCACCGGAAGATCGTCGCTCCCCGTCTTCATCTTGCCAAATAAACTCCCGCCGGAGGCATCCCGCCCCCTCAAACAGAAACACCGCCGGCGCCTGCGCGCCGACGGTGCCATCAGACCTGAAACAGACCTCAGTTCGGGATCTCGCCCGACACCCCTTCGACATAGAAATCCATGCCCGCCAGCGTGCCGTCATCGGCCACCTCGCCCTCGGCCAGCCAGGCCGACCCGTCCTGCTTGTTGATCGGGCCGGTGAAGGGGTGGTAAGCGCCCGAAGCAATATCCTCCTTCATCCGGGTGACATGGGTCAGCGCATCCTCGGGGATCGGGCCGGTGAATTCACCGATGCCGACCATGCCGTCGCCGATGCCCTGCCAGACATTGTGGCTTTCCCAGGTGCCGTCCAGCACCGCCTGCACCCGTTCGATGTAATAAGGCGCCCAGTCGTCGATGATCGACGAGATGCGCGGGGTCGGCTTGAACTCTGCCATGTCGGCCGCCTGACCGAACCCATAGGCCCCGGCCTTTTCCAGCACCGACAGCGGCGCGGTGGAATCGGTATGCGCCAGCACGACGTCCGCGCCCTGATCCAGCAGCGCCTGCGTGGCGTCCGCCTCTTTGGCGGGGTCGAACCAGGTGTTCAGCCAGACCACGGCGATCTCGACATCGGGGTTGGCCTGCGCCGCGTGCAGGTAGGATGAGTTGATGCCGCGAATGACCTCGGGGATCGGGAAAGACCCGATGTAGCCGATCTTGTCGGTCTCTGTCATCGCCCCGGCCAGATAGCCGGTGATCGCGCGTCCCTCGTAGAAACGCGCCGAATAGGCCGACACGTTGTCGGCGGTCTTGTACCCCGTTGCGTGTTCGAATTTCACATCCGGGAATTTCTGCGCCACATTGATCGTCGGGTCCATGTAGCCGAACGAGGTGGTAAAGATCAGGTCGGCCCCCGACAGCGCCATCTGGGTCAGGACGCGTTCGGCGTCGGCGCCTTCGGGCACCGATTCCTGTTCGACAATCTCGATCCGGTCGCCGAAATGGTCTTTCATCTCCATCGCGGATTCATGATGGTGCTGCGACCAGCCGCCATCGTTCACCGGACCGACGTAGACAAAGGCGATCTTCGGCACGTCCTGCGCAAGGGCGGCGCCGGCGGCAAGGCTCAGCGCGGCGGCAGAGGCAAGAAGGGTTCTGCGGTTCATGTGACGTGGTCTCCCTGTCGTTTTCAAAGATGCCTCAGCTTGAGGCGTGAAAGGAACGGCCCAGAGATGCGGGCGCGCCCTGCACCCCGCGGGCCGAGATGATCACCAGCACGATAATCGTTATCAGGTATGGCGACATGGACAAGAGTTCGACAGGCACGGTGGTGCCCGCCGCCTGAAGGTTCAGCTGAATGACGGTGACACCCCCGAACAGGTACGCCCCGATCAGCACGCCAAATGCCCGCCAGGACGCAAAGACCACGATCGCCAGCGCGATCCAGCCCGCGCCCGCCGTCATGCCTTCGGTCCATTGCGGCACGCGAACAAGGCTGACATAGGCGCCACCCATCCCGGCGCAAGCCCCGCCAAAGGCGATCGCGGCCATGCGCACCCGCACCACCTTGTAGCCCAGTGCATGGGCGCTGGCGTGATCCTCGCCCACCGCGCGCAGGATCAGCCCGGCACGGGTGTATTTGAGAAACGCCCAGACCGCCGCGACCAACGCAAGGCTGACATAGACCATGATGTCATGCGACAACAGCATCCGCCCCAGCATCGGAATATCCGACAGCAAGGGCATGTCGAGCTTGCCCAGAGCAGGCGCGCGCTGGCCTTCGTAGTGCGATCCGATCAGCGCCGACAGGCCCAGCCCGACCAGCGTCAGCCCCAGCCCCGTCGCCACCTGGTTCGACAACAGGTACTGTGTCAGGAACCCGAACGCGAGCGACAGTACCGCCCCCGACACCGCCGCCCCGGCAAAGCCCATCAGCGGCGAGCCAGACGTCACGGCAATGGCAAACCCCATGACCGCACCCGTGATCATCATGCCCTCGACCCCAAGGTTCAGCACCCCGGATTTCTCGACCACCATCTCTCCCAGAGCAGCCAGCAGGATCGGAGTCGCCGACACCATGATCGAGGCGACAAGCAGCACGGGGTCCATCAGGCGGCCTCTCTGCGTAGCATGCGCACGCGGTAATTGGTGAACACATCCGTCGCCAGCAGGAAGAACAGCAGCATCCCCTGAAACAGTTGGATCGACGCGCCGGGCAAACCAAGCATCAACTGAGCCAGTTCACCGCCGATATAGGTCAGCGCCATCAACAAACCGGCGGCCAGGATGCCAAACGGGTTCAACCGCCCAAGGAAGGCGACGATGATCGCGGTGAACCCATAGCCCGAGCCAAAGTCGATGCTGACCTGCCCCGCCGGGCCGGTGACCTCGAACAGCCCGGCAAGCCCGGCAAGCCCGCCCGAAACCCCGAGGCACAGGAACACGATCCACGCCGGGCTGACGCCCGAAAACCGCGCCGCGAGGGGGGCTTCGCCCGTCAGTCGGACGTTGAACCCCTGGATGTGCCGCGCCATCATCACATAGGCCGCGATGACGGCGATGAACGCTGCGGCGACGCCCCAGTGCATACCTGTGCCCGTCAACAGCTCGGCATTGTAAACGGCAGACCACTGCTTGAAATTTCGCGAGCCGGGAAAGCCCATGCCCTCGGGGTTGCGCAACCAGCCTGCCGAGGCGGAGGCAAGAATGTTCTCGGCCACATAGACAAGCATCAGAGACACGAGGATTTCGTTGGTGCCGAAACGTGTCTTGAGCACCGCCGGAATCATCGCCCAGGCCCAGCCGCCAAGCGCCCCGGCAAAGACCATCAGCGGGAACAACAGGACACTTTGCGACGGATAAAACGCCAGCCCCACGGCAGCGCCCGAGACCGCGCCCATGATATACTGCCCCTCGGCGCCGATGTTCCAGATCCCGGCGCGGAAGCCGATGGAAAGCCCGATCGCAATCAGGATCAGCGGCCCAGCCTTGACCAACAACTGTGGTCGCGAATAGTCCGCAAACTGCGGATGAAACAAAGGATCCCAGAAAATCGTGCGGATCGCCTCGACCGGCGGCTTGCCCAATGCCCAGAACATGAAACCGCCGACGATCATCGTCAGCCCCACCGCCAAAATGGGGCTGAGCGCGGTCCAATACCCCGAGGGCTGCGTGCGTTTTTCCAGCCGGATCATCGCGCCACCTTTCTGCCGCAAAGATTTTTCGTACGAAAAATCTTGATCTCGCGCGGAAAGAAGAAATTTCGTACGAAATTTCTTCGGCTCCCCCCATCAGCCGTCTGCATGGACGACCTCCATGTCATGCGCACCGCCCATCATCAGACCGATCTTCTCGATATCCAGATCGGCCACCGCCCGCGTGGGTGACAATCGTCCCTCGTTGAGCGCCCCGAAACGGTCCGAGATTTCCATCAGCTCGTCCAGATCCTGACTGATGCAGATGATCGCGGCCCCCCTGGCCGCCAGATCCAGCAGCGCCTGCCGGATCGCGGCGGCGGCGGCGGCATCTACGCCCCATGTCGGCTGGTTCACCACGAACACGTCGGGGTCCTGTTCGATCTCTCGCCCCACGACGAATTTCTGAAGGTTTCCACCAGACAGCGACCGCGCCGTGACATCCGCTCCCGGCGTGCGCACATCATAACGGGCGATGACGTGGTCGGCAAACGCCTGCGCCGCCGTCCAGTCGATGAACCCGTTCTTCACCAGCCGCTTGCGCCGGGCCCCCGTGAGCACGGCGTTTTCGGTCAGACTCATGTTGGGAGCGGCGGCATGGCCAAGCCGCTCTTCGGGCCCCGAAAGCAGTCCCGCCTCGCGCCGTTTGGATGGCCCGTCGCGGCCGACGTCGCGCCCCTTGAACCAGATCGTCCCCTTGGGCGCCAGCCGCTCTCCGGACAGCGCCATCAACAGCTCGTCCTGCCCGTTGCCCGCAACGCCGCCAATGCCAAGAACCTCTCCGCCGCGAACTTCCACTGAAATCTCGCGCAGGGGCGTTCCGAAGGCCCCCGGAGCCGGCATCGATAGCGCGTCGCAGCGCAAAAGCACCTCGCCCTTGGCGCCTGCTTTCGGCTCGGGCGCGGCGAAGCTGGATCCGACCATCATCTCGGCCATCTGACGTGCGGTGACATCGCGCGGCGTGCAAGTGCCGACATTCTTCCCCAGCCGCAGGATCGTCGCCTCGTCGCACAGCGTGCGGATCTCTTCCAGCTTGTGTGAGATATACAGAATCGATGTGCCTTCGGACTTCAGCTTGTTCAGGGTCTGGAACAAAATCCCGACCTCCTGCGGCGTCAGCACCGAGGTCGGCTCGTCCATGATCAGCAGGCGCGGGCCTTGCAGCAGGCAGCGAATGATCTCGACCCGCTGGCGTTCGCCCGCCGACAGAGTGCCGACCACCCGGGAGGGGTCTAGCGGCAGCCCGTAGGTTTCAGACACGGCGCGGATCTGGCGGGCGAGGTCGCGCATCGCGGGCGGGGATTCCATCCCCAGCGCCACGTTCTCGGCCACGTCCAGCGCATTGAACAGCGAGAAATGCTGGAACACCATGGCCACGCCCGACTTGCGGGCCTCCGACGGCTTGCCGGGGCTGTAAAGATCGCCGTCGAGCCGCATCTCGCCCCTGTCCGGCTTTACCAGCCCAAAGATCATCTTGACCAGCGTCGACTTGCCCGCCCCGTTTTCGCCAAGCAGGGCGTGGATCTCGCTTTTGCCGATATCGAACGAGACGTCATCGTTCGCGACGACGCCCGGATAGGTCTTGGTCAGGCCCCGGAGGCTGAGAAGTGTGTCGGGCACGCCAGGCTACTCCCTTTTCCGTGATGGAGTAGATGCCCAGCCACACCGATGGCAATGGCCTGAGGGTGTTTGCCATAGTCTTTTTGCCCAATCGGGCAGCAAATGCGCAAAATCTGCGCATCTTCGTGTCCGAGCGCCCGCAGACGCGTCCGGAACCGGGCCCATTTGGTGCCTGAGCCGATCAACCCGGCCCAGCCAAAGCGATGCGACAAAAGCGCGTGACACAGCATGAAATCAAGCTCGTGACTGTAGGTCAGCACCAGATGTTCGCCCCTGTCCGGCGCATGCGACACCAATCGCGCGGGATCGGCGGCAGGCACGGTTGTGACGCCTTCGGGAACCTCGGCGGGAAAGCGCGCCGCGCTGGTATCGACCCAGCTGACCGCCAGATCCGGCAGAGGCGCCAGCACCGACACCAGCGCACGCCCCACATGGCCCGCGCCCCAGATCCAGACATCACGCGACGGGCGGGTGACCGGCTCGACAAACCAGCCCTGCACCAATTGCGGCTGGACAGTCGCGCCCTGCGCCCGCGCGCGGTCGCGCAGGCGCGCCACCGCCAAAGGCATCGCCCCAATGCCGCGCGCGATCACCTCGCACCGCTCCAGCGCCGCCAAGGCGGCGGCATCGTAAACCTCTGTGAGCAGCACCACGGCCCCGCCACAGCACTGCCCCAGCTCCGGGCCCAACGAATGCCGCGACAATCCCTGACGGGCAAATGCCGCCCGTGCCGCCATCAGTTCCAGCGCGCCGCCACCGATGGTCCCCGACTGCGCGCGCCCGTCGTCCCAGACCAGCATCGCCGCGCCTACCTCGCGCGGGGCGGATCCGGCGACCTCGGCCACCACGACGCGCGCGACACGGCCGTGCCGCGTCACAGCCGCCCGCAATCCGGCCAGATCAAACCCCATCCTGCACCTTGCGAATCGCCATCAGCACCCGTTCGGGCGTAGCAGGGGCATTCAGATCCGGATAGGCGCTGCCGCAGGCCGCAACCGCATCGGACAACGCCAGAAACGCCGAAATACCCAGCATGAATGGCGGCTCCCCGACCGCCTTGGACCGATAGACGGTCTCTTCGCGGTTCGGCCCATCCCAAAGCGCCACATTGAACACCTCGGGGCGGTCCGAACAGGCCGGGATCTTGTAGGTCGATGGCGCATGGGTGCGCAGACGCCCCCTGTCATCCCAGACCAGTTCTTCGGTGGTCAGCCAGCCCGCCCCCTGCACATAGCCGCCCTCGATCTGGCCGATGTCCAGCGCGGGGTTCAACGAGGCCCCCGCATCGTGCAGAATATCCACGCGCAGGATGCGGTATTCGCCAGTCAGCGTGTCCAGCACGACCTCGGTGCAGGCCGCCCCGTAGGCAAAGTAGAAGAAAGGCCGCCCCTGCCCCGCGATGCGGTCCCAATCGACATTGGGGGTCTTGTAGAACCCGGTGGACGACAGGCTGACGCGGCCCTCGTAACACAGCCGGGCCGCCGTCGCGAAGCTGATGACCTCGTTGTCCACCCGCACCGAACCGTCGGCGAACATCACATCCGACGCCGGCACCTGGAAAACCTGCGCAAGATGCGCCGCCATCCGGTCGCGGATCGTGTCGCACGCCGCCTTCACCGCCATCCCGTTCAGGTCAGACCCCGATGATGCCGCCGTGGCCGAGGTATTGGGCACCTTGGAGGTATCCGTCGCGGTGATCCTTATGGCGTCCATCGCCACGCCAAAACGCGCCGCCGCCACCTGCGCCACCTTCTGGAACAACCCCTGCCCCATCTCGGTGCCGCCGTGGTTCAACGCAACCGACCCGTCCTGATAGACGTGTACAAGCGCACCCGCCTGGTTCAGATGCGTCAGCGTGAACGAGATTCCGAACTTTACCGGCGTCAGCGCGATGCCGCGCTTGAGCAACGGTTTTTCGGCATTCCACCGCGCGACCGCCTCGCGCCGCGCCGCATACCCGCAATCTGCCGCCAGCTTGGTCGTAAGCTCACCGAGGATGAAATCCTCGACCGGCTGGCCGTAATGGGTGGTCTGCACCCCCGCGGGCGCCGCGACAGGCGTGCCCGACGACACAGGTGCCCCGCGCGACGCAAGATCGCTTTCGGCGATGTCCTGTGTGTTTGGGGCCAGAATATCCTCGGGGGGGGGTGTCGGCGTGTCGGGCGCGCCTCTGTCCGCGCCGTCCACGGGCGCATCCGCATAGTAATTCGCCCGGCGCACCTCCAGCGGATCACGGCCCAGCGCGTGGGCCACATGGTCCAGCACCCGTTCGATCCCCAGCATTCCCTGAGGACCGC
Source organism: Salipiger aestuarii (assembly GCF_003259905.1). Lineage (GTDB taxonomy): Bacteria > Pseudomonadota > Alphaproteobacteria > Rhodobacterales > Rhodobacteraceae > Salipiger > Salipiger aestuarii. The sequence continues at coordinate 16,078 of NZ_QLMG01000010.1, forward strand.
CAAAACCGCGATAGGCGGTGGCGCTTTGCATGTTGGTCTTCAGCCGGTGGCTTTCGATCCGCATGGCGGGGATGTCATAGGCGTTGTCCGCGTGCAGCATCGCGCGGTCAGCAACTGGCAGCGACAGGTCCTGCGCCCAGCCGCAGCGGGTATGATGCACGAAATCCACCACCTCGATCCGGCCCGCGTTGTCATAGCCCACCACATAGTCGATGCGGAAATCGTGACGCTTGCCGGTGATCGTCATGTCGTCGTCGCGATCATAGCGCATCTTGGCGGGGCACCCGGTCGCCGCCGCGGCGACGGCGCAGGCCACCGCCAGCGCGTTGCCCTGGCTTTCCTTGCCGCCGAAACCGCCGCCCATGCGCCGGGTCTCGACCCTGACGGCGTGCATCGGCAGGTGCAGGGCATGGGCGACCTTGTGCTGGATCTCGGTCGGATGCTGGGTGGAGGAATGCACCAGCATGTCGCCGTTTTCCTGCGGCAGCACCAGCGCCGCCTGCCCTTCAAGGTAGAAATGCTCTTGGCCGCCCATGTCGATGGTGCCGCGCAGCACATTGGGCGCGCCCGCAAGCGCCGCCGCCGTGTCGCCCTTTTCCCAGGTGCGCGGGCCATCCTCGAACCGCGAATCCGCCGCCATCGCCTCATCCACGCTGAGCAACGCGTCCCGTTCCTGATAGGTGATGCGCGCCTTGCGCACCGCCTTGCGCGCCGCAAGATGCGAACGTGCCGCCACAAGGAACACCGGCTGGCCCAGGTAGCACACCGTCGATCCCGACAGCATCGGCTCATCCCCAAGCGAGGGCGAACAATCGCAGGGCGACGGCAGGTCGCGCGCCTCCCACACCCGGACAACGCCGGGCGCGGCGCGCACCTCGTCAAGGTCGATCGACGTGATCCGCCCATGGGCGATTTCAGACAGGCCGAACGCCAGATGCAGGCAGCCCGCAGGCACGGGGATGTCGTCGATATACCGCGCACGGCCCGTGACGTGCAGCGGGGCGGCATCGTGGGGCAGCGGTTTCGCCACGCTCATGCCCGCACCTTCCGCACATCCGTGTCGGCGCCCAGATCTTCCAGCAGGTACCGCGTCAGCATGTTGCGTGCGGAAACCAGCCGGTAGGACGCGCTGGCCCGCATGTCGCTCAGCGGGACAAAGTCCCGTTCCCAGGCGTCCCAGGCGGCAATCACCGCCTCATCGGTCCAGGGCTTGCCCAGCAACGCCGCCTCGACCTGAGCGGCGCGTTTCGGGATGCCCGCCATGCCGCCAAAGGCGATGCGGGCCGTGGTCACCACGCCGCCGTCAACCTCGACACAGAACGCGCCGCACACGGCTGAAATATCCTGGTCGAAGCGTTTGGACAGCTTGTAGACCCGCAACCGGTCGCGTCGGCGCGGGATGGTGACGGCAGCGACAAACTCACCCGGCCTGCGATCCTGTTTGCCATAGGCGATAAAGAAATCCTCGATCGGCATGTCTCGTGTCCCGTCGCGGTGGCGCAGATGCAGCGTCGCGCCAAGCGCGATCAGCACCGGAGGGTTGTCTCCGATGGGCGAGCCATTGGCGATGTTGCCACCGATGGTGGCCGCCGCGCGCACCTGCGCCGAACCGTAGCGGCGCAGCATTTCGGCGTAGCTGGGGGAATGGCCGCGCATCAGATCCAGCACCCGGTCCATGGTGACCCCGGCGCCGATGCGGATCGCGTCGTCCGAAATCTCGATCTGTTGCAGATCGGCGCAGCGATTGAGAAAGATCACCTCGGGCAGATCGCGCAACTGCTTGGTCACCCACAGCCCCACATCGGTGGCTCCGGCCACCAGCACTGCCTCGGGGCGCTCGGCGTAAAGCGCGGCCAGCGCCTCGGTGGTTTCGGGTGCGCGCGCAAGGCCGGTGACCGGCGGCATCGCGGGTTCCGCCATCCAGTCCGGAACGGGAACCGTTGCAGCGGCACGGGCGGCGCGCACGATGGGCGCGTAGCCCGTACAGCGGCACAGGTTGCCCGCGAGGGCATCGTCATGGTCGGTATCGCCCACCTTGTGCGCCCGTGCCATCGACACAATGAAACCGGGCGTGCAGAATCCGCATTGCGACCCGTGCTGATCGACCATTGCCGCCTGCACCGGATGCAGCGCGCCATCGGGGGCGGCAATCCCTTCGACCGTGCGCAGCGCCTTGCCGTGCAGCTGGGGCAGGAACAGGATGCAGGCGTTGACCGCGCGTGTTCCGCTGTCATCCGTCACCATCACCGTGCAGGCGCCGCAGTCGCCCTCGTTGCAGCCTTCCTTGGTGCCGGTCAGGCCGCGCCGCTCGCGCAGCCAGTCAAGCGCCGTCCGCGTCGGGGACACCCCGTGCAGGTCGACTTTCTCCCCGTTCAGAAGAAAGGAGATGTTCATATGCAATAGACCCGCCGCCTTACCCTGTCCGTCTGCTGCGCGCCCCCGATGCGGCATAGAAGGCGCGCGGACCATCCCTGTGTTTCCCGAAAGCTAGCGAGACCGCTTGAAGCTTGGCAAGGGAAAAACGCCGGTTTTCCGTGCCGGCGGCCAGCTGGTGCCGTGAAACATGTCAGGCCGTGGCCCGCCGATCCCCGGCGCGTGACGGAACCCATGCCCGCCCCGGCGCATTTAACGGGGCAGGCAGGGAAAGGACAGCCGATGAACCGTCTTCAGATTTCACGCATGGCGCGGGCGCTGGTCCGAACCGAGGGCAGCACCAAGGCCGCGTTGCGTGAGGCCGCCCGAGTCATAAGCCAGGAACAATCGCGCGGCCGCGCCGACAAGGCCGACATCTGGCGCGCCATCCGCGACGAGCTGCTCGCGCTGGCCCCGTCAGATGCCCCCGGTGCCGTCGCGGAACGTGGCTGAGCGGCCTTTCGCCCGGCGGGCACTGGGCCTAATCTGGGGGGCATGGCAGATCCCCGATTCATCCACCTTCGCACCCATACCGAATATTCCCTGCTCGAAGGGGCCGTTCGGCTGAAAAAGCTGCCCGGCCTGTGCGCCGCGATGGAGATGCCCGCAATCGCGGTCACCGACAGCAACAACCTGTTCGCGGCGCTGGAATTTTCCGTCGGCGCCGCCGGCGCCGGCATTCAGCCGATCATCGGCTGTCAGGTCGATCTGCGCTACCTCGAACCGGCCCCCGGCGAGCGCCCCAAACCCCCCGCCCCCATCGTGCTGCTGGCGCAGAACGAGACCGGGTATGAAAACCTGATGCTGCTGAATTCCTGCCTGTACATGCGCGGCGACGGCGCGCTGGAACATGTCACGCCAGAGGATCTGGAGCGTCACGGCGAGGGGCTGATCTGCCTGTCGGGCGGCCCCGACGGTCCGGTGGGGCGGCTGTTGCGCGACAACCACCGCGCCGCCGCGCAGGTGCTGCTGACCAGGCTGCATACGATCTTTGGCGACCGGCTGTATGTCGAACTGCAACGCCATCCGGGCGATGACGGCCTGCCGCAGGCGGAACGCCTGTCCGAACGCGGCCACCTTGAAATGGCCTATGAAATGGGTCTGCCTCTGGTCGCCACCAACGACGTGTATTTCCCCAAGTCCGAAATGTACGAGGCCCACGACGCGATGATCTGCATCGCCGAGGGCGCCTATGTCGACCAGCAGGAACCCCGCCGCCGCCTGACACCGCAGCATTACCTGAAGACCCCGCAGGAAATGGCGACCCTGTTCGCCGATCTGCCCGAGGCGCTGGAAAACACCGTCGAGATCGCGAGGCGCTGCGCCTTCATGGCCTATCGCCGCGACCCCATCCTGCCGAAATTCGCCGATGACGAGGTTGCCGAACTGCGGCGCATGGCGAATGAGGGCCTGCAACGCCGCCTGGCAGTGATCCCCCATGCGGTCACGCCCGACGAATATCAGGAACGGCTGGATTTCGAACTGGGCATCATCGAAAGCATGGGCTTTCCCGGCTATTTCCTGATCGTTGCCGATTTCATCCAATGGGCCAAGGATCACGACATCCCGGTCGGTCCGGGGCGCGGTTCGGGCGCCGGGTCGCTGGTCGCCTATGCGCTGACCATCACCGACCTCGACCCGCTGCGCTACAGCCTTCTGTTCGAACGGTTCCTCAACCCCGAACGCGTGTCGATGCCGGACTTCGACATCGACTTCTGCATGGACCGCCGCGAAGAGGTGATCCGCTACGTTCAGGAAAAATACGGCCACGACAAGGTGGCGCAGATCATCACCTTTGGCGCCTTGCTGTCGAAAATGGCGGTGCGCGATGTGGGGCGTGTGTTGCAGATGCCCTACGGGCAGGTCGACCGTCTTGCCAAGATGATCCCTGTCGAAGGCGTCAAGCCGGTATCCATCGAACAGGCGCTGCGCGACGAACCCCGCCTTGCCGAAGAGGCGCGCAACGAAGAGGTCGTCGACCGCCTGCTCACCTATGGCCAGCAGATCGAGGGGCTGCTGCGTTCCGCCGGCACCCACGCCGCCGGTGTGGTTATCGCCGACCGCCCCACCGACCAGCTTGTGCCGCTGTACAAAGACCCGCGGTCCGACATGCCCGCCACCCAGTTCAACATGAAATGGGTCGAACAGGCGGGGCTGGTGAAATTCGACTTTCTCGGCCTGAAAACGCTGACCGTGGTGCAGAACGCGGTGAACCTGATCCTGAAAGACGGCCGGCCGATCCATGTCGCTGCCGATGGCACGCAATTGTACGAACCCGCCGAGGGCGGCGAAAACCAGATGAACCTCATCCCGCTGGACGATGAGAAAACCTATCGCCTTTATGCCGATGCCAAGACGGTCGCGGTGTTCCAGGTGGAATCCAGCGGTATGATGGACGCGCTCAAGCGCATGAAACCCACCTGCATCGAAGACATCGTCGCGCTTGTCGCGCTGTACCGCCCCGGCCCGATGGAAAACATCCCCGTCTATTGCGAGGTCAAGAACGGCCTGCGCAAGATCACCTCGGTTCATCCGTCGATCGACCATATCCTGGCCGAAACCCAGGGCATCATCGTCTATCAGGAACAGGTGATGCAGATCGCACAGGAAATGGCCGGATACAGCCTTGGCGGCGCCGACCTGCTGCGCCGCGCCATGGGCAAGAAAATCAAGGAGGCGATGGACGCCGAACGCCCCAAGTTCGAAAAGGGCGCGGCGGAAAACGGCGTCGCCAGGAAAAAGGCCACCGAGGTCTTTGACCTGCTGGAAAAATTCGCAAACTACGGTTTCAACAAATCGCACGCGGCGGCCTACGCGGTGGTCAGCTACCAGACGGCGTGGCTCAAGGCGAACCACCCGGTCGAATTCATGGCTGGTGTGATGAATTGCGACATCCACCTGACCGACAAGCTGGCGGTCTATTTCGACGAACTGAAGCACGGGCTGAACATGGGCTTCGTGCCCCCTTGCGTGAATCGCAGCCAGGCAACGTTCGACGTGGTGAACCAGGAACTGGTCTATGCGCTTGGCGCGCTCAAGAACGTCGGTGTCGACGCGATGCAGATGATCGTGCAGGGGCGCCGTTCGGTGCCCGAAGACCCCGACAGCCCGGACAAGCCGTTCGCCACCATCTTCGATTTTGCCCGCCGGGTGGATCTGAAACGCATCGGCAAGCGACCGCTGGAAATGCTGGCGCGCGCGGGCGCGTTCGACCAGCTTGACCGCAACCGGCGGCGGGTGTTCGATTCGCTCGACGCGCTGGTGGCCTATTCGGCGGCGGTCCACGAACAGCGCCACTCGGCGCAGGTGTCGCTGTTTGGCGATGCGGGCGACGATCTGCCCGAACCGCGCCTGACCCCCGCCCCCGACTGGCTGCCCGCCGAACGCCTGAACGAGGAATTCAAGGCCATCGGCTTTTACCTGTCCGGCCACCCGCTGGACGACTACATGCCCGCGCTGAAACGGCGCGACGTGATGACGCTGGAAGAGGTCCGGCGCAAGGCCATGGGCGGGGCCTTTGTCGCCAAGCTGGGCGGAGTTGTGGCGGGGCGCCAGGAACGCAAATCGGCCAAGGGCAACCGCTTTGCCTTTGCCCAACTGTCCGACCCGACCGGCGCCTACGAAGTCACGATCTTTTCCGAAACGCTGGAAAGATCCCGCGATCTGCTGGAAACCGGCACCAAGGTGGTGGTCACGGTCGAGGCCACGGTGGACTCGGACCAGCTCAAGCTGCTGGCGCGCAGCTTTGGCCCGGTGGAAACGGTGGTGGCGGACGCCGGCGCGTCCGGACTGCGAATCTTTATCGAAACACCGGGATGCGTGTCGCAGATCGCATCGGTGCTGACCCGCGCGGCCGAGCAGATGCCCAAGGCGGGGCGCGGGCCGGTCCGTCTGTGCCTGTCGGGCCAGGGCCTGCCGGGTGAGGTCGAAATGGACCTCAAGCGCGAATTTCCCGTCTCGCCCGAAATCAAGGGCGCCGTCAAATCGCTTGACGGTGTGCTCGCGGTCGAAGATTTCTGATCGCGAAACCGCCGCTCAGGCGATTGTGAACGTTCCGGTTTCGCCCCGGCGGGCCGACGGGCCCATGCACGTTCCCGATCAGTAATGCGGCGGCCGCTCGTCCCCGATCACCACGCCGCCCCCGGCATCCGACTGACGCTCGGCCTCGCGCCGGGTCAGCAGCTCAAGTCGTCGGGTCAGCCGCGCGATTTCGCGATCCTGCCGGGCAACTGTCTCGGACAGATCGTCGCCCAGTCGTTCCAGATGGGCGATGCGTTCTTCGAGGGCGGAATCGTGCGGCATGGGCTGGCTCCTTTGTGATCCAGATAGGTGCGGTTGCGCGCGATGTCCACGGCGCGCAGGGGGCGCCGCCCCCTCGGCCATGCGGCCTCACCCCCGGAGTTTATCTGGCAAGATGAAGGCAGAGGGCGGTCCTTGTCCATCCGGGGCAAACTGGTCGAAGCGCAAGCCAGCGCCGGCCGTCTTGCGCGACACGCCGCGCCCGTCGCTTGCCCCCTGACGCACAAGCGGCTAAGGGAGGCGCGCATTCCGCAAGGAGCCAGTCATGGCGAAAGACAAGAAAGCCCCCCGCCCCAAGGCCCAGACGCCGAAGGGGTTCCGCGACTATTTCGGGTCCGACGTGAGCGAGCGCGCGGATATGCTGCGCGCCATTGCCGGGGTGTATCATCGCTACGGTTTTGACGCGCTGGAAAGTGCCGCCGTCGAGACGGTCGAGGCGCTTGGCAAGTTCCTGCCCGATGTGGATCGCCCGAACGCGGGCGTGTTTGCCTGGCAGGACGAGGACGAGTCGTGGATGGCCCTGCGCTACGATCTGACGGCGCCGCTGGCCCGGGTCTATGCGCAGCACCGCAACGATTTGCCGCTGCCTTATCGGCGCTATGCAATGGGGCCGGTCTGGCGCAATGAAAAGCCCGGCCCGGGGCGATTCCGCCAGTTTTACCAGTGTGATGCGGATACGGTGGGGGCGGCATCGGTCGCCGCCGATGCGGAAATCTGCGCCATGCTGTCGGACAGTCTGGAAGTGGTGGGCATTGCGCGCCGCGATTACTTGATCCGGGTGAACAACCGCAAGGTTCTGAACGGTGTACTGGAAACCATGGGGCTGGACGGCGACGCGCAGCGCGATGCGGTTCTGCGCACCATAGACAAGTTCGACAAGGTTGGCGAGGCGGGCGTGCGCGCGCTGCTTGGCAAGGGCCGGCTGGACGCATCTGGCGCCTATATCGACGGCGTGGGGCTGAGCGAGACGCAGGTCGATCCGGTGCTGGCGTTCCTGACCTCGAAAGGGACGGATGCGGGCGCGACGGTGGCCAATCTGCGCGCTGCCATCGGCGGCAGCCAGATCGGCACCGAGGGCGTCGATGAGCTGGAACAGATGGGCGCGCTTCTCGCCGCCCAGGGCTACGGCCCCGATCGCATCGTGATCGACCCCAGCGTCGTACGCGGCCTTGGCTATTACACCGGGCCGGTGTTCGAGGCGGAGCTGACCTTTGAAATCCTTGATGACAAGGGCCGCAAGCGCCAGTTCGGCTCGGTCGCGGGCGGCGGGCGCTATGACGATCTGGTCAAGCGGTTCACCGGGCAGGCGGTGCCGGCCACTGGCGTGTCCATCGGCGTCGACCGCCTGTTGGCGGCCCTGCGCGAAAAGGGCCGGATCGGCGGCCCCCCTTTGGGGCCTGTCGTGGTGACAGTGATGGATCGCGACCGCATGGCCGATTATCAGGCCATGGTGGCCGAACTGCGCAACGCGGGCATTCGCGCCGAGGTGTATCTTGGCAACCCCAAGAACTTTGGCAACCAGTTGAAATATGCCGACAAGCGCAATTCCCCCGTGGCCGTCATCGAGGGCGGCGATGAAAAGGCGCGCGGCGTGCTTCAGGTCAAGGATCTGGTGCTTGGGGCAAAGCTGGCCGAAAGCGCCAGCCTTGAGGAGTGGAAAGAGCGCCCCAGCCAATATGAAATTACGCGCGCCGATCTGGTCGCCAAGGTTCGCGAGATCATCGACCAATGGGCCTGACCCTCGCAACCGAGCGCGCCGAGGCTGTTCGCCTGCGTCAGCGTTTCATCGACGCGGGCGCCCAGAACGTCGAATGCGCCATCCTGCAATCGGCGGAAACGCTGCTGGATGTTTACGGCGAAGACATCCGCGCGCGCACCTATGTGACGCAGGATCCGTCGCGCGGCGAGGTGATGCTGCGCCCCGATTTCACCGTGCCGGTGGTGCAGATGCACATGGAAAGCGGCGCCGCCCCGTCGCGCTACACCTATTGCGGCGAAGTGTTTCGCCGGCAAGAGGACCACCCCGAACGGGCCTCGGAGTATTTTCAGGTCGGATACGAGCTGTTCGACGAAAACGATGCCGCACAGGCCGACGCCGAGGTCTTTGCGCTGTTTGCCGACACGCTGAAAAGCTACGATCTGCGCGCGGTGACCGGCGACATTGGCATCCTGACCGCCGCCGTGCGGGCGCTGCGGGTGTCACAGCCGCGCCGGGAGGCGTTGATGCGCCATATCTGGCGGCCACGCCGTTTTAGGGCGCTGCTTGACAGGTATTCGGGGCGCGCGGCCGTCCCGCCGTCGCGCAGCGCCCTGCTTGCGGCGCCGGATCCCATGGCGCATGCCGGGCCACGGATCGGCCTGCGCTCTGACGCGGAAATCGCCGAGCGCATCGCCGCGCTGCGCGCCGAGGCCGCCGAAGGTCCGCTGTGCCTCAGCCAGGTTCAACTGATCGACACGCTGCTTGCGGTGCGCGAAACCTGTTCCTTTGCGCTCGAGCATCTGCACGACATCGCCGTCGACCTGCCCGGAATGCGGCCTGCCGTGGAACGGTTCGAGCGGCGCTGCGAGGCGCTGGCCGCGCGCGGTGTCGACGTGTCGCGGCTGGAATTCGAGACCAGCTACGGGCGCAGCTCGATGGAATACTACGATGGCTTCGTGTTCGGTTTCGTGCCCGCACGCCGCCCCGACCTGCCGCCCATCGCCACAGGCGGGCGCTATGACGCGCTGACCGGACGGCTTGGCGCGGGGCGCTCGGCGCGTGCCGTGGGCGGGGTCATCCGCCCCGGCCTTCTGCTGCAACTGGAGACCACGGCATGACCATCAAGCTGGGGGTGCCGTCCAAGGGGCGGCTGATGGAAAAGACCTTTGACTGGTTCGGCGCGCGCGGCATCACGCTGTCGCGGACCGGCAACGATCGCGAATATTCCGGAGCGGTCGGTGGCATCGCGGGCGTCGACCTTGTGCTGCTTTCGGCGGGCGAAATCCCGCGCGAACTGGCGGCGGGGCGCATCCATCTGGGCGTGACCGGCACCGACCTCATCCGCGAAAAGCTGGTGCAGTGGGACCAAAAGGTCGAACCGCTGGCCGAGCTTGGCTTTGGTCAGGCCGACCTGATCGTCGCGGTGCCCGCGAGCTGGGTCGACGTGAACACGCTGGACGATCTTGACGCCGCCGCCGCCGCCTTTCGCGCCCGGCACGGGTTCCGGATGCGGATCGCGACGAAATACCACCGGCTGATGCGCGACTACCTGCGAATCGGCGGCGTGGCCGACTATCAGCTTGTCGACAGCCAGGGCGCGACAGAAGGCACGGTCAAGAACCTGACCGCCGAGGCGGTGGCCGACATCACCTCGACCGGCGAAACGCTGCGGGCCAACCATCTCAAGGTGCTGGAAGAAGACCCCGTGCTGCGCAGCCAGGCGACTCTGTTCCGCAGCCGGACCGCGCCGATGGACGCCGCCGACCGCGACACGCTGCGCGACCTGACCGAGATCCTGCGGGTCTGATTTGGCCCGCCGACGCGCAACCGCCCGCCGCGCCCTGTTCTTCTCCCCCCTCCCGTGCCACCCTTGACGAAATCGAAAAGGGGAATCGCGCCATGAAAGTCGGCATCGTCGGGGCGGGCATGGTCGGGTCCGCGGCAGGCTACGCGCTTGCGCTGCGTGGTGGGGCCAGCGAAATCGTGCTGGTGGATCGGTCGCTTGCCTTTGCCCGGGCGCAGGCCGAGGATATTTCGCACGCGGTGCCGTTTGCCCATCCCTGTCGGGTGCTGGCGGGGGAATATGGCGCGCTTGAGGGGGCGGACATGGTGATCCTTGCCGCCGGGGTCGCGCAGAAAGCCGGTGAAAGCCGCCTGAGCCTGCTGTCGCGCAATGCCGATGTCTTTGCACAGGTCATCGCGGGGGTGCGCAACGCCGCCCCGGACGCGATCCTGCTGGTGGCGTCGAACCCGGTCGACATCATGACGGACGTGGCGCAGCGCATCTCGGGCCTGCCGGCCGCGCGGGTGATCGGGTCGGGCACGATTCTGGACAGCGCCCGGTTTCGCAGCCTGATCGCGGGGCATCTGGGCATCGCGCCGCAATCGGTACATGCCTATGTGCTGGGCGAACACGGCGATTCCGAGGTGCTGGCCTGGGCCTCCGCCCGCGCGGCGTCGCAACCGGTGGAACGCTTTGCCGCGCAGGTGGGCGCGGCAATCACGCAGGACGTGCGTGACCGCATCGACGACGGCGTGCGCCGCGCCGCCTATCGCATCATCGAAGGCAAGGGCGCAACCTGGTACGGCATCGGCGCGGGGCTTGCGCGCATCGTGCAGGCAGTCGGCGGCGATCAGCGATCGGTTCTGTCGGTGTCCATAGTCACCCCCGAGGTCGAAGGTGTGAGCGACGTCGCGCTCAGCCTGCCGCGCGTTGTGGGCCGCGAGGGCGTCATCGCGACGCTGCGGCCCGAATTGTCGGGCACGGAATCCGACGCGCTGCGCCGCTCGGCCGAAATGCTCAAGGATACCGCATCCCGATTGTGACACCACCCGCGCGCATCTGGCTCAGGCGATGATGTCCGGGGTCAGCCGGTCCTCGATCAGGGCGATCTTGTCCTTGAGAAACAGCTTCTTTTTCTTCAGCCTCTGAAGGGTCAGCTGATCGGCGACCCCCCGTTCGTGCAGCGCGTTGATGGCATCGTCCAGATCGCGGTGTTCCCGTTTGAAAACCTCCAGTTCGATCCGCAGCACCTCCTCGGTTTTCATCGAGATGTCTTGCGGTGCGTCCATTCGGGCGATCTCCTTTCGATGCAGGCATTTAGCTTATCAAACTGTCGCCGCTTGGCAAAGCCCTTGCAAGGGGCTTGCGCGGGGGGCGCGGCTTTCCCATATTGAAATCAGACGGGTTGCCGCAAAGCGGGGCCCGGTTGGACGGTCGCTTTTCCGCAAAGGACGTGTCATGAGCAAACTGACCCTGGGATCGTATCCCCATATGCTGGGCTTTGAGCAGCTTGAACGCTTGCTTGAACGCACCGCCAAGACCAGCGAGGGCTATCCGCCCTTCAACATCGAACAGACTACGGACTGTTCCTATCGCATCACGCTGGCGGTGGCCGGGTTTTCCGAAAACGATCTGTCGATCACCGTCGAAGACCGGCAACTGGTCATCCGGGGTCGCCAGCGCGACGACGGCTCGGACCGCATCTTTTTGCATCGCGGTATCGCGGCGCGGCAGTTCCAGCGCAGCTTCGTGCTGGCCGACGGGGTCGAGATTGGCGACGCCATCATCGAAAACGGCCTGCTGCACGTCGACCTGACCATATCGCGGCCCGAAACCGTGGTACAGACGATTCAGATCAAGAAAGGGTAAGCCATGGACACGACATACGATTTCAGCCAGACGGGCGAAGACCGCATCGTCTATGTGCGGCCCGTGGATGCGGATGAATTGCCGCAAGACGTGCAAGACCAGCTTCACGGGCTCAAGACACTATACGCCGTGCACAATGCCGATGGTGAACGACTGGCGCTGGTCAAGGACCGCAAGCTTGCCTTCCTGCTGGCGCGGCAGAACGATTTCGCCCCCGTCACAGTGCACTGAACATCACGGGCGCGGGGCCGACGGCGGCCCCGCTAGCCCCGCCGCCAGCGGTGCATCACGTCGCCGCCCATGGCGCGGACTTCTTCCAGCGTGAAACGCGGCGCTTCGGACAGCCGGTCGATGCCCATGGCGCCGATGCCGGGCCTGCCCTCGGCCCCAAGCGCCATACCGGCGGTAAAGCCCACCAACTCATCCACCAGATCGGCGGCCAGCAGCGATGCCGCCAGTTGTCCGCCCCCTTCGCAAAACACCCGCGTCAGGCCTTCGCCGCCCAGTGTGGTCAACAACGCCTGCGGGTCGATCCGCCCGGCGCGGACGCTGCATTGCAGCAGTCGCGCGCCGCAGCTTTCCCATGCCTTGCGCGTCAGAGGCGCGGCGTCCGAGCCATGCGCGACCCAGACGGGCACCTCGCGCGCGCCGCTGGCCAGCTTGCTCATCAAGGGCACGTCGATCAGGCGCGAGACGATCACCCGCACCGGCTGGCGCATCGCGCCCATTTCGCGTACGGTCAGCGACGGGTCGTCCGCGCGCGCGGTCCCCGCCCCCACCATCACCGCGTCATGCCTTGCGCGCAGCCCATGCACATAGCGGCGCGCCTCGGGGCCGGTGATCCACTGGCTTTCGCCGGTGGCGGTGGCGATGCGCCCGTCAAAGCTGTTCGCCAGCTTCAGCGTCACCAGCGGGCGACCCTGCGCCACCTTCAGAAAGAACCCGGCGTGGTCGCGCGCCGCCTCGTCCGCCAGAACCCCTGTGGTCACCTGGACCCCGTGCATGCGCAGATACTGGAACCCCTGCCCCGACACCCTGGGGTCGGTATCGGCAATCGGCGCAACCACCCGCGCAATGCCGGCCGTCACCAGTGCCTTGGCACAGGGCGGCGTCTTGCCGGTGTGGGCGCAAGGTTCCAGCGTGACATAAGCGGTAGCGCCGCGCGCCGCAGCGCCCGCCTGGGCCAGCGCCTGCGGTTCGGCATGGGGGCGCCCGCCCGGCGCGGTGGCGCCACGACCGACAATGCGCCCGTCCCTGACGATCACGCAGCCGACCGCCGGGTTGGGCCAGCACTGGCCCATGCGCCTGCGCCCCAGCCGAAGGGCGTGGGCCATGTGCGCGGTATCCGGGATCACTTGTCGATCGGCGAAACGGGCCGCAGCTCGCTGACGAACTTGTCGAAATCGCCCGCCGCCTGGAAATTCTTGTAAACGCTGGCAAAGCGTACATACGCGACGGTGTCGATCCGGGCGAGCGTCTCCATCACGATTTCGCCGATCTGCTTGGAGGGAATATCGGTGTCGCCCAGGCTTTCCAGCCGCCGCACGATGCCGCTTATCATCTGTTCGATGCGCTCGGGTTCGATGGGGCGCTTTTGCAGGGCGATCCGAATCGAGCGTTCCATCTTTGTACGGTCGAAATCCTCTCGACGCCCGTTCGATTTTATCACCACCAGGTCGCGCAGTTGCACCCGCTCGTATGTGGTAAATCTGCCACCGCAGGCCGGACAGAACCGCCGGCGGCGGATCGAGACATGCTCTTCCGCCGGGCGTGAATCCTTGACCTGCGTATCAATATGTCCGCAAAACGGGCAGCGCATCGCCTGTTCCCTTATCCTATCCCGCCTCAAATGTGGGGTTGGCCCCCACTTATCCACAGCGACTATAGGCGAGCCGCCAGACCTTGGGTAGCCCGTATTTCGGGTAACAATATGGGGCGGCGTACCGCCGGCGCGTCAGCGGGACAGATGCGCGATGACGTCACGCCGCTTCGGGGCATCGCGGTGTTCGAACAGATAGATCCCCTGCCAGGTGCCCAGCCGCATATGCCCGTCCAAGACCGGAATGGACAGGGACACCGGAAGAAGCGCCGCCTTGATATGGGCGGGCATGTCGTCGGGGCCTTCGAGGGTATGTTTCAGATAGCCCATCGTCGCATCGGTGGCGGGGGGCACCAGTCGCTGAAAGAACGCGCTCAGATCGGTGCGCACCTCGGGATCGGTATTTTCCTGAATGACAAGCGACGCCGAGGTGTGGCGGATGAACAGGGTCAGCAATCCGGAGCGCGGATCATCGCCCGAGCGAACCCAGGCCGCGACATCCCGCGTAAATTCGTACAGCCCTTGCCCGTGGGTCGACAGGGTGAAACTGGTCTGCATCGGCGGTCCCTTCGGTGGTGCGGCACGGGAACCGCGCCGCAAGCACGGCGATCACGCGTCGATCGAGATCGCGCAAACCACGGTGGGAAGAGCGTCCGCCCCGGCGAAAACAACCGGGCTGCCATTGTCGGACACCACCGGCATGGCGCCAACCTCGCGCAGCGTGCGTTGGCAATCGGCAAGCTCTTGCGGCGCGACTTCGATCCGGATGACTTCGGGTTCGTCAGAGATCACCGCATCGACCCCGGCAAAGGCGGTCACAGCGACGGTTGCGGCGGCAGCGCCGAGGGCGGCAAGGCGGAACATCATGGCGGGTCTCCTTTTGTCTTGGCGACATAACGCCATCAAACCCTTAAATGTTCCCTTCAAACCGGGGGGCGTTTCGCGCGGCCTCGCACGGGGCGCGGTGGGTCCGCCCAGCCGCGCGCATCAGGCTTTCAGCCGAACAGACGCACACCCTGTTCGTCGATCATCTGCCGGGCCTTGCGCAACGAGGCCTCGATGGCATCGTCCCGGTCGCGGATCACGTCGGCGCGCACAAGCTGGTGCGATTTTGTCTCGCCCGCGACCTCGGCTTCGATCAGCGCGGCGATGCGAAAGCCGTCGCCCTCTTTCAGGGGCGATGGCGTGATGCGAAAGTCCTTGTAGGCGACCGCGTCGGCCTGCGGCGCGGGGACCGCGTTGCCCCCGCCAAAGAGCTTTTTCAGAAACGACATGGCCTTACTGATCCAGGAAGCTGCGCAGCTTGCGTGACCGCGACGGGTGCTTGAGCTTGCGCAACGCCTTCGCTTCGATCTGTCGAATGCGCTCGCGGGTCACGCTGAACTGCTGACCGACCTCTTCCAGCGTGTGGTCGGTGTTCATGCCGATGCCGAACCGCATCCGCAGCACACGTTCCTCACGCGGGGTAAGCGAGGACAGCACGCGGGTCGTGGTTTCCTTCAGGTTTTCCTGAATGGCCGAATCCAGCGGCAAAATCGCGTTCTTGTCTTCGATGAAATCGCCAAGCTGGCTGTCTTCTTCGTCGCCGATGGGCGTTTCCAGAGAAATCGGTTCCTTGGCGATTTTCATCACCTTGCGGACCTTTTCCAGCGGCATCTGCAACTTTTCGGCCAGCTCTTCGGGGGTCGGTTCGCGACCGATCTCATGCAGCATCTGGCGCCCGGTACGGACCAGCTTGTTGATGGTTTCGATCATATGCACCGGGATACGGATGGTGCGCGCCTGATCCGCGATGGACCGGGTGATCGCCTGACGGATCCACCACGTCGCATAGGTGGAAAACTTGTAACCGCGGCGGTATTCGAACTTGTCCACCGCCTTCATCAGACCGATGTTGCCTTCCTGAATAAGATCAAGGAATTGCAGACCGCGGTTGGTGTATTTCTTGGCGATCGAGATCACTAGACGCAGGTTCGCCTCGACCATCTCCTTCTTGGCCTGACGCGCCTCTTTTTCGCCCTTCTGCACTTGCTGCACGATGCGGCGGAATTCGCTGATGTCCAGACCGACATACTGGCCGACCTGCGCCATGTCGGTGCGCAGCCCCTCGATCTTGTCCGAGAAGCGTTCGATGAACATCTGCCAGCCCCGGCCGGGCTTTTCCGACATCCGTTCCAGCCAGCTTGGGTCAAGCTCGTGGTTACGGTATTCCTCGACGAATTCGCGACGGTTGATGCGGGCCTGGTCGGCCAGCTTCACCATGGCGCTGTCGATGGACATGATGCGCTTGTTGATCCCGTAAAGCTGGTCGATCAGCGCCTCGATGCGGTTGTTGTGCAGGTGAAGCCCGTTCACCAGTTCGACGATTTCCGAGCGCAGCTTCTGGTAGGTCGCTTCGTCCTGCGCCCCGAAAGTGTTGTCTTCGTTCAGGGTGGCGCTGATGCGCGCGTCCTGCATCGCGGCCAGGGTTTCATAATCCTGCGCGATCCGGTCAAGCGTTTCCAGCACGCGCGGCTTGAGCGCGGATTCCATGGCGGCAAGCGACATGTTGGCCTGCTCGTCATCGTCCTCGTCGTCATCGTTGTCGCGGATCGGGTTGCCGTCGGCGTCCAGTTCCGGCTCGTCCTGCTTGGGTTTCTCCGCAGCGGGGGCGGCGGCGTCGATCACCGGCTCTTCAAGCCCGCCCTCTTCGTCAAGCTGGTTGCCAAAGGTGGTTTCCAAGTCGATGACGTCGCGCAGCAGGACGTCTTCGGACAGCAGTTCCTCGCGCCAGATGGTGATCGCCTGAAAGGTCAGCGGGCTTTCGCACAGCCCCAGGATCATCGTGTTGCGCCCGGCCTCGATGCGCTTGGCGATGGCGATCTCGCCCTCGCGGCTCAGCAGCTCCACGCTGCCCATCTCGCGCAGGTACATGCGCACCGGGTCGTCGGTACGGTCCAGCTTTTCCGCGCCCCCCGACGACAGCGCCACGTCCTTGCCGCGTGAGGCGTCGACAAGTTCGGTCGACCCCTTGCTGGGGCTGTTGCCGTCTTCGTCGGCTTCTTCGTCTTCTTCGGTGACCTGGATGCCCATTTCGGAAAGCATCGACATCACGTCTTCGATCTGGTCCGACGACACCTGATCCGGCGGAAGCACCTGGTTCAGCTGGTCGTAGGTAATGTAGCCACGCTCGCGCGCCTCGGCGATCATCTTCTTGACCGCAGCCTGGCTCATATCGAGGCTATGCGCGTCCTCAGAGGTGTCCGGCTTGGCGTCGTCGTTGTCTTTGGCTGCCATAAAAGAGATGCTCCATCACAGGGAGGCGACCCCGCAGGGCCTGCGGTCACGCGGTAAGATTGATTCGATTCTCCGAATCATGCGGAGATTCAACTGATTCGGCCAGAGATCCTACCCCGAATTCCTCCATATTTTCCGACCGAACACTTAGTTCGGCCCTTTCGAAAAGCGAATCTGGTCCCAGATGGCCTCGGCCCGCCTCTTTTCCTCCCTGTCGATGCGCACCCCGTTGGGCGCGATCTCAAAGTCGGACTGTGTCTCGTCCTTGCGCTGGACCGACTCGTCGCGGGCCTTTGCGGCCTGGGCAAGCCGCCAGGTCAGCGCCTCGTCCGCGAGATCCCGAAGATCCTCTTCCGCCTCGTGGATTTCGGCGGCCAGCCCCCGCTGCGCGTCGATCTTGGCAAGCTCCTCGGCCACCGTCAGGCGGGCGAGCGAAACATCTCCGGGTGTACGCAGGCAGGGAACGACTGCGACATGGCGTGCGCAAAGCAGAGATTCAAGGGCCATCGCGCCAATTGCCTGCTCGCACGCGTCCCGAACCACACCCGGATCGGTTTCCCGGCACCGCAACAGCACATCGCGCAGCGCGGCGCGGTCGGGATCGGCGCAATCCAGCGAGTCGATCTGATGCTCGAATTCGGGGATCAGCTCGGGCGTGGTCAAAAGAACGCACAGGATGACCGCCTCGCGCAGTTCGGCCTCGGCGTGATCGCCCGCGGCGACCAGCAGCGACCGGCGCACCTCGGCGCTGGGGGGCAGCGGAGCGTCCCATTTGCGCCAGGCGCCCTTTTTGCCACGCAGCCCCTGGCGGGGGACGCGCTGCGGGCGAAAGAGCTGATAGCGCAGTTCCTTGATCTCGTCGCCATAGTGGCGCCGCAGCCCCTGATCCTGAATGCCACGCAGCACCTCGCGCAGGCGGGCATCCAGCGCCGCCTTGCGTTCGGGGCTGTCGAACACCTTGCCTTCGGTTTCACGCCGCCACAGCAGATGCACCATGGGCATCGCGCGTGTCAGCACCTTTTCCACCGCGCCCGCGCCTTCGGCACGCAGCAGATCGTCGGGGTCCTTGCCTTCGGGCATCAGCGCGAAACGCAGCGACTTGCCCGCCTCCAGCAGCGGCAGCGCAAGGTCGATGACACGGTAGGCCGCCCGCAGCCCGGCCTTGTCGCCATCCAGCGCGACCACGGGTTCGCCCGACACCCGCCAGATCAGCTGTAGCTGGCTTTCGGTCACCGCCGTGCCCAGCGGCGCGACCGAGGCCCCGAACCCGGCCTCGGACAGCGCGATCACGTCCATGTAGCCCTCGGCCACGATCAGCGGATCGCCCTTGCCTGCCGCCTCGCGCGCCGCCCTCAGATTGTAAAGGTTGCGGCCCTTGTCGAACAGCTCGGTTTCGGGCGAATTGAGATATTTGGCGTTATCGTTCGGGTCCATCGCGCGCCCGCCAAAGGCGATGGCGCGTCCACGCCCGTCACGGATGGGAAACATGATGCGGTTGCGGAATACGTCATAGGGATCGCGCCCCTTGTCCGAGGCGCGCGTCAGACCGACCGCAAGGATCAGATCCTCGGGCACACCCTGCCCGCGCAGATGGTCGCGCAGGTTCTGCCAGCCCTCGGGGGCGAACCCCAGTTCGAACCGGTCGCGCGCCTCCGCCGACAGCCCGCGCCGGTCCAGATAGGCCCGTGCCTGCGCCGCTGCGGCACCGTTCAGCTGCATGCGGAAATAGCGCACCGCCTGCTCCATCACCTCGGCGAGCACCTCATGACGGCTCGCCCTTTTCGCCGCCTGCGGGTCGCGCGCGGGCATCGGCACCCCGGCCTCGCGGGCAAGAATCTCGACCGCCTCCATGAATTCGACGTTCTCGGATTCACGCACGAACGAAATCGCGTCGCCCTTGGCCTGACACCCGAAGCAGTAATAATACCCCTTGCGGTCGTCGACGTGGAACGAGGCCGATTTTTCCTGATGGAACGGGCACGGCGCCCACATGTCGCCCTTGCCCTGGTTCGACTTGCGATTGTCCCATATGACCTTGCGCCCCACGACCTGAGCAAGGCTCGTGCGGTTGCGCAGTTCGTCAAGGAAACCGGGAGGCAGACTCATGGCGCGAATATCCTCCCCCGCGCGCCCCGAGTCCAGAGACGCTCTGCGCCCATCGGCAAATACCTGGCGCGCCGACATCGCAACCGGCACGTTCGGTGCGGTCGGGGCGTCAGGGCGCAACTGGCGCCTGAACCGACCTGCGCGCCGCAAGGCGCACCGCCGGATCGGGCTATTGCGCCTCGCACTGGTCCTTCCAGGCCTGGCCCACCGCAGGGGTCAGCTGATCCTCGGGCAGCGTCCAGACCCATTCGGCCAACACATTGCCCGCATCCGCGCCCAGCGCCGCATGCAGGGGTTTGCGCGCCCTCGCCTTGCTTTGGCCCGCCGCCCGTGCCGCGACCGTTTCGGACACCAGACGCGCTGTCACCTCGCAGACGCTGTCGGGCTTCGCGGTTGCGGCGATGCCCGGCCCGGCCCCGATCAGCCCGGCCCCGATCACCCCGGCCCCGGTCAACCCGACCACGATCAGCCCGGCAGCAAGAATCCCTCCTGCGTGCATACCCGTTTCCCCTTTCACAAGCATAAGACGCCGATACAACACGCGGCCCCGCCTGTCACGGCGCAGCCGAAGCCCTGTACGGCTTCCGTAACGACAGCATCAGGCCCGGAGCGCGGTCACAGCCCCTTGGCGCGATAGCTTTTCGCGACGCGGTCGATGGCGGTGATAAAGGCCGCCGTGCGCAGGTCGGTGACATCGTCGCGCCCGTGCCAGACCTCGCGCATGGCCTGATAGGCGATGCGCATGGTGTCATCGAGCCCCGAGCGCACCAGTTCCAGTTCGTCGGCCCCGCGCAGGTACTTGTCCTTGAAACTGGGCGTCAGGGACCAGTTGTCGCCCATGGCCGTATCCAGCCGTTCCAGTTCATCGACCACCAACTGGTGGCGCGCCTCTTCCTGACGGCGCTGCATCCGGCCAAACCGGATATGGCTCAGGTTCTTGACCCATTCGAAATAGGACACCGTGACCCCGCCGGCGTTGGCGTAAAGATCGGGGATGATGACCGTGCCCCGCGCGCGCAGTATGTCATCGGCGCCCGCGGTGATCGGCCCGTTCGCCGCTTCCAGGATCAGGGGGGCCTGGATACGGTGGACGTTGCCAAGGTTGATGACCCCCTCCAGCGCCGCCGGGATCAGGATGTCGCATTCGGCCTCAAGCACGGCGGCCCCTTCCGCCACGGTGTTTGGCTCGTGATAGCCCGTCAGCCCGCCGTGGCGCACCAGCCAGTCGCGCACCCGTTCGACGTTCAGCCCGGCGGGATCGTAAAGCGCCCCGTCACGTTCCACGATGCCGACGATCAGCGCGCCGTCTTCTTCGGACAGGAACTTGGCGGCATGATAGCCCACGTTGCCAAGGCCCTGCACCACCACGCGCTTGCCGTCCAGCTTGCCCGACAGGCCCGCCTTTGCCACGTCATCGGGATGGCGAAAGAACTCGCGCAAAGCGTATTGCACGCCGCGCCCTGTGGCTTCGGTCCGCCCCTGAATGCCGCCGGCGTTGATCGGCTTGCCGGTCACACAGGCGCGGGCATTGATGTCGGTGGTGTTCATCCGGGCGTATTGATCGGAAATCCAGGCCATCTCGCGTTCGCCGGTGCCCATGTCGGGGGCGGGCACGTTCTGACTGGGATGGATCAGATCGCGCTTGATAAGCTCATAGGCAAAGCGGCGGGTGATCTGTTCCAGCTCGTGGTCGTCATAATTGCGCGGATCAATGCACAGCCCCCCCTTCGAGCCGCCGAACGGCGCCTCGACCAGCGCACATTTGTAGGTCATCAGCGCCGCCAGCGCCTCGACCTCGTCCTGATCGACCGAAAGCGCGTAGCGGATGCCGCCCTTGACCGGCTCCATATGTTCGGAATGAACCGCGCGATAGCCGGTAAAGGTCTGGATCTGCCCGCGCAGCCGCACGCCAAAGCGCACCATGTAGACGCCGTTGCAGACACGGATCTTTTGTTCCAGGCCGGGCGGCAGGTCCATCAGCGCCGCCGCTCGGTTGAACATCAGGTCGACGCTTTCGCGAAACGTCGGCTCATTGGATGGCGCAGCACACATGGTCGGTCTCCTCCCGTCATAGGTTGCAGCGGCCGGTCCGCCCCGGTTCCGCCTGAATCACCGTCGCAGGGAATGGTTTCAAATTCCAGAAGCCGTGATTGAATCTCGTTTTCGACAAATTCAGCCCCTTATCAAAAGGCCGCGGTAACCAGTTTCTGCGCTATTGTCGGGCCTGGTGAAACAGCCCCGAAGCGGGCCTGAATATTGTTTCCCTAAAATGCAGAAATATCAAAAACTTCCTATTAAATGCGCCCAATTTTGGCCACGAACTCCCCGCATAACCTTGGCATCGCAACAAGTGCCATGTGGGGGCATTTCCGGGTCGGTGCCCGGAAGGAAGGAAACGGGATGACACAGATTCGTTCTTCTTGGGAGAACGCCCAGCTGCCGCGGACCGAGACTGCCATCTCGGCCCTGGGCGGTCGCCTCCGCAATTTCGGACGCAGTGACGACGGCAGCATGACCTACATGGCGTTCTTCCTGTCGATCCTCATGCTGGTCTTCGGCGGTATCGGGATTGACCTGATGTACGCCGAGCTTCAGCGCAACAAGATCCAGAACACGCTCGACCGGGCGGTGCTTGCCGCCGCCGACCTCGACAACACGCTGGATGCCGCCGAAGTGGTGCAGGATTACATGGAAAAGATGGGCGTCGGCGACACCCTCATCCGTGTCGATGCCAGCACCACCCTGACATCCAAGTCGGTGCTTGGCGAAGGTTACAAGTCGATGCCGTCGAACTTTGCCGAGATCATCACCCCCATCAAGGCGCTTCAGGCCTACGGCCTTGCCAGAGCCGAAGAGCAGTACAACAAGGTCGAAATCTCGCTCGTGCTCGACGTGTCGGGGTCGATGGACGACGGCGACAAGATGTCGTCAATGCAGGACGCGGCGGCGGAATTCATCGAGACCGTGCTGGCCGGCGGCGCGCGGGATTACACCTCGGTCAACCTCGTGCCCTATTCCGAACATGTAAACGCTGGGCCGGAAATCCTGAGCTACATGAATGTCGACTGGAAGCACGGCTATTCGCATTGTCTGGAAATGCCCGACAGGTTCTTCGCTCAGACGGAGCTGGATCTGTCGTATGAATACGACCAGATGCAGCACTACCAGTGGAACTTTGACGGGCGCAACAACGCGCGGAACGATACCATCTGCCCGCGCTACAGCTATGAACGCATCAACCCCTGGAGCAACGATGCCAACGAGCTGACCGATCAGGTCTATGACCTGAAGCCGCGTGCCGGCACCTCGATCTTTATGGGGATGAAATGGGGCACCGCCCTGCTTGACCCATCCACCCGCGGCATCGTCAGCGGCATGATTTCCGACACCGCCGTCGACTCGGTGTTCGAAGGCCGCCCCGCCGACTACAACGATGGGGAAACCGCCAAGACGATCGTTCTGATGACCGACGGCCAGCACGACCGATCCTACCGGATCCAGGACTGGGCCTACGACTCGGCCAGCGAATACGCGCATTGGGAACGCTACAACCTGTGGTATTACCTCAACAACTATGTGCGGTCGTCCAGCTGGAGCGGGTTTTACACCCAGAAATACAACGCCACGACCGGCGACACGCTGCTTGGCAATATCTGCACCGCCGCCAAAAGCCAGGGCATCGTGATCTGGGCCATCGGCTTTGAGGTACAGGACCACGGCGCCGATGTCATGGAACGCTGCGCCTCTTCGTCGTCCCACTTTTATCGGGTCAATCGGGAACAGATCGTCGCGACCTTCAAGACCATCGCCGGATCCATCAACCAGTTGAAGCTTGTCCAATGAAACATGTTGTCCTGAATGCCCTGCGCCGCTTCCGCGACAGCGAAGAGGGGACGGCCGTCGTCTCTGTCGCGCTCTGGGCCCCGTTCATGGTAAGCATCGCGCTTTCCACCGTCGAAATGGGTGCGCTGACCATGCGGCAGGTGTCGCTTGAGCGCGCGCTCGACAAGACCATCCGCGAGGTCAAGCTGGAAACCGGCAGAACCTGGACCCACGCGCAGATGAAAACCGATATCTGCGACCGCGCGACGGTTCTGACGAACTGCGACCACCTGTTGCACCTTGAGATGCTCAGCGTCGACATGCGCGATTATGTGGCGCCCAATCCGCAGGCGGAATGCACCGATACGGTCAAGCTGCTGACGTCGGAAAACAGCGATGGCATCGAGATCCCGCTGTCGGACCGTCTGACCGCGCAGCGCAATTTCGAAAACGGTCAGGCGCATCAGACCATGGTTCTGCGCGCCTGTTACAAATACAAACCCATCAGCCCGCTGTCGTATTTCGGCGGCGCGATCCCCAAGGACGAGAAAGGTTTCACCGCCGTGGTGTCGACCGGCCTGTTCGTCCATGAACCGCAGTGAGGTTAGCGAGATGACTCATCATTCAGTGAAATCCGCGCCGAAGAAACCGTCACCGATGAAATCCCTGCTGAACCGGTTCGCAAAGGACACCGAAGGCTATGTCACCGTCGAGGTGGTCATCATGCTGCCGGTGCTGCTGGCGCTGTTCGCCGCCGCCTGGGTCTATTTCGACATCTTCCGCCAGCAGGCCATCGGTCAAAAGGCGAATTTTGCCATCGGGGACATGATTTCGCGCGAAACCGAAGGTCTGGACGACGAGTACATCAACAGTGCCTTCAAACTGCTCGCCATGCTGACCAAGACCGAGATCGACGGCAATCCCGACACCGGGTTTCAGGACATCTCGATGCGGATCACCGTGGTTCAGTATGTCGATAACGGCTCATCGAGCGGTTACAACACGGTGAAATGGTCGCGGGCGCGCGGGGACATGGTCGCGATGACCGACAGCGAACTGTCGCAGACCTATCTCGACAACATCCCCGACATGCAGAATGCGGACGAGGTCGTTCTGGTCGAAACGCGGGAACACTGGTACCCCGCGTTGCGAATCACCGGCGTGCGCGGCAGCGCGCCGGGTCTGGGCGAGACGGATCTGTACACATACAGCTTTACCAGCCCGCGCTACACCAGCCAGATCGGCTGGGACGGCGCAGACCTTTCGATCTCGGCCGCAGCCGACACCAACTGCCCCACCTGCACGAATGAAGACGGCACCCAAAACCACGAAGGCACGTCCAGCTACCCGGACCGTGGCGGGTACTACCACTGACCGCTGCGCGATGGCGCCTGTCGACAGCGAAACGCCGGCCCGACAGGGCCGGCGTTTTTCGTCGCGGATGCCGGTATGCGGATCGCGGCGGGCACGGAAACGACGCCGCCCGGTTCAGCCCGCCTCCCGTTGCGCCACCAGAAGGGCCAGCGCATCGGCAAGCGGCTTGGTGTCGCGTCCGGCCGTCACGCCCCCCACCGCAACCCGGCGCCCCATCCGCCACCAGATGCCCGGATGCCAGGCACGCGGCCCCGAGGTCTTGAGCCGGATCAGAAATCCGTTCGACGGCTTCATGGCAAACATCGACCGGTCGACCTTTTCGATATTGTCGATGCGGGCCAAGACGGTGCCGGTGCTGTCGCGCAACTCGTGCTCGGTCAGGATCAGCCGGCGCGCGGTGTCGCGCCACATGCGGCTTGCCACCCACAGCGCGGCCGCGCCCAGCACACCGAGAAACGCCTGCCACGCCAGCCCCGCTGCCGGCTGCGTCGCCGCCATCCACAGCAGCAGCCCGCCCAGCAGCGCCAGCATGCCGACCCCGGTGCCACGCCGGGCGCCGGTCGCCCCCACCGTCGCGATGATGTCTTCGTTCATTACCCTGCCCCTTTGCGATGCCTAGTCGCGGCGCGGATCGCGGGGATAGACCCCAAGGATTTCCAGCCGCTCGGTGAAATAGTCCAGCTCTTCCAGCGCGCGGGCCACTGCCGGGTCATCCGGGTGGCCTTCGATGTCGGCATAAAATTGCGACGCCTCGAACGAGCCATCCACCATGTAGCTTTCCAGCTTGGTCATGTTGACGCCATTGGTGGCAAACCCACCCATCGCCTTGTAAAGCGCCGCGGGAATGTTGCGGACCTGAAAGATGAAGGTGGTCATCATGCCATGGGAGCCGCGACGCCTGAGGTCGGGTTCGGGCGCCATGATGACAAAGCGCGTGGTGTTGTGGGCGTGATCCTCGATGTGGCGCGCGAGGATTTCCAGCCCGTAGGTTTCCGCCGCAAGGTCCGATGCCAGCACGCCCATGGTGCGCGACCCGCTGCGCGCCAGTTCCGCCGCGGCCCCCGCGCTGTCG
Organism: Salipiger aestuarii; assembly: GCF_003259905.1. GTDB lineage: Bacteria > Pseudomonadota > Alphaproteobacteria > Rhodobacterales > Rhodobacteraceae > Salipiger > Salipiger aestuarii. The sequence goes on from NZ_QLMG01000010.1 coordinate 41,609, forward strand.
GCATATGCCTCACCCTGGATGCCGTATTTTTCAAGAAAGCTTGCCGCCTGCGGCAACAGCACCAGATGCGCGCGCACCTTTTCCAGCGCGTCCAGCGGCACCCCCGGCAGCGCCATCAGGCTGATATGCACCCGCACGAAGGCCTCGCCAACGATGCGCAGCCCGCTTTCCGGCAGCAGGCGGTGAATGTCGGCGACGCGGCCATAGGTGGTATTTTCCACCGGCAGCATCGCCAGCGCCGCCCCGCCCGTGCGCACCGCGTCGATGACATCCTCGAACGTTGCGCAGGGCAGCGCCTGCAGGTCGGGGCGCGCGTTGCGGCAGGCCTCGTGCGAATAGGCGCCAAGCTCGCCCTGAAAGGCAATGCGGTTGCTCATTTGCTGATCCGTCCGGTCGTTCACGATTTGCACACGCAACACGGTTATTGCGCATTTGGTCGCGGCTCATATACCTTGCCAGAAGCTATGGGAAGCCGTAGACCACGGCACGGAGAATTAGGGACACGCTATCATGCTCGACACGATGACGATTACCAAGGCAGTTGGCGGCGCATGCGGCGCCCTTCTGGTCTACTTGCTGGGCGGCTGGGTTGCAGACACCCTGTACACCACCGGCGGCGGACATGGCGAAGAACACGCCGCAGCCTATGTGATCGACACCGGCAGCGAGCCCGCCGCCGAAGAAGAAACCGTCGACTTTGCCACGCTGATGGGCAGCGCCGAGGCAGACAAGGGTGAAAAGGTGTTCGGCAAGTGCCGCGCCTGCCACAAGATCGACGGCACCGACGCGACAGGCCCGCATCTGAATGGCGTCGTGGGCCGCGACATCGGCACCGTCGCCGGGTTCGGCTATTCGGGCGCCCTGGATCAGGTGGGCGATGTCTGGTCCCCCGAGAATCTGTTCGCCTTCCTGGAAAACCCCAAGGGCGCGGCGCCCGGCACGACCATGAGCTTTGCCGGCCTGAAAAAGGCCGAGGATCGGGTGAACCTGATCGCCTATCTAGACGGCCTCGACGGCTGACGGCCCGGAACGGCGCCGGAGACCGGCCGCGGACACCCGCGGCCGGTTCGTTTCGGGCACCCGGTTCCGTGGCGCCCACGCGCGGCGCCCGAATCTCGGGCGATCACGCAAACTCTAGCAGTGATCCCTTGAACAATCCCGCCACGCTCTCATAGCTTACAAGACACGGTCCGGACGCCGGAACGCAACCAGCAGATCAGGGAGATCACATGATCCGGACAGCGCGCGCCGCAAGCACCCGACCCGCCCGTTTCCTTGGATCGTCGATCCTGGCGCTTGGCCTGGCCTTATCGGGTCCCGCCCTGGCGCAACAAGACGACATTATCACCGCACACGGCGTCTCGTCCTTTGGCGAGTTGAAATACCCCGAGGGGTTCGACCATTTCGACTATGTGAACCCCGACGCCCCCGAGGGCGGCGAGATGTCGATCTCGGCCTTCGGCACATTCGACAGCCTCACGCCGTTCATCCTCAAGGGCAACGCAGCGGCGATGTCATCGGTGTTCTATGACAGCCTGCTGACCGGCACGCTGGACGAACCCGACAGCATGTACGGCCTGCTGGCAAGCAGCGTGGAATACCCCGAAAGCCGCGAGTGGATCGTCTTTCACATGCGCCCCGAGGCAAAATTCCGCGACGGTTCGCCCGTCACCGCCGACGACGTGGTGTTCAGCTTCAACACGCTGGTGGAAAAGGGGCTGCCGGCGCTCCGCGTCCAGTTCAAGGACATCACCAACGCCGAGGCGCTGGATGACCGCACCGTCAAGTTCACCTTCAACCCGGACGGCCCGCTGCGCGAATTGCTGATGACCGCCGGGAGCCTGCCGGTGTTTTCCAAAGCCTATTACGACACCCGCGATTTCGCCGAAAGCAGCCTGGAGCCGCCGATGGGATCGGGCCAGTACGACCTGCTGTCCGTGGATCCGGGCCGTTCGGTCGCCTACAAGCGGCGCGATGATTACTGGGGCAAGGATTTGCCGGTGAACGTGGGGCAGAACAATTTCGACGTCCTGCGCGTGGAATATTTCGCCGATTACACCACCGCCTTTGAAGCCTTCAAAGGCGGCGCCTACACCTATCGTGAGGAATACCAGTCCAAGATCTGGGCCACCGGCTATGATTTTCCCGCAACGCAGGACGGCACGATCAAGGTCGAAACCCTGCCCGATGGCCGCCCCGCCGGCACGCAGGGGTTTTTCTTCAACCTGCGCCGCGACAAGTTCGCGGACCCGCGCCTGCGCGAAGCGATCGGCTTGGCGTTCAACTTCGAATGGTCCAACGAAAGCCTGTTCTATGGCCTTTATGACCGCACCGACAGCTTCTGGGAAAACTCGCCGACGTTGCAGGCCAGCGGCATGCCCTCGGACGCCGAACTGGCGCTGCTGGAACCGATCCGCGAGCATATCCCCGAAACCGTCTTCACCGAGGACGCCTATGTCCCCCCCGTGTCGAGCCCCGATGACCTGGCCGACCGTGGCAGTCTGCGCCGCGCCGGTCGTCTGCTGAACGAAGCGGGATGGACGGTTGGCGATGACGGCTATCGTTACAAGGACGGCCAGCGCCTGACCATCGAGATGCTGAATGACAGCCCCTCGTTCGATCGCATCATCAACCCCTATATCGACAACCTCAGACGTCTTGGCGTCGAAGCCACGGCCAACCGCGTCGATGCTGCCGAGGCGCAGGAGCGCCAGAAAAACTTCGATTACGACATCGTCACGCTGCGTTTCGCCATGAGCCAGACGCCGGGCGACGAATTGCGGTCGGTCTTCGGGTCGGATACCGCCGATGTGCCCGGATCGGCCAATATTTCCGGGCTGAAGAACGACGGCGTCGATCAGTTGATCCGCATCGTCGCCGACGCGCAAAGTCGCGACGAAATGACCGTCGCCGTGCACGCGCTGGACCGGGTGTTGCGGGCGCTGCACATCTGGGTGCCGCAATTTTACAAGGGCGTGCACAACATCGCCTATCTGGATGTCTATGACCGCCCGTCGGACACGCCGCCCGCGCAGGGGCTTGGCAACATGTCGATCTGGTGGTGGGATGATGCCAAGGCGGACGCGCTGCGTGCCGCAGGAAAGCTGTAACCCCTTATGGGTGCCTATATTCTCAGACGCCTGCTGCTCATTATTCCGACGCTGCTCGGGATCATGATCATCAACTTCACGCTGGTGCAATTCGTCCCCGGCGGGCCGATAGAACAGATCATCGCCCAGGTGCAGGGCGGCGGCGACGTATTCGAAGGCTTTGCGGGCGGCGGCGGCGAGGTTGCCTCTGGCGGGTCCGAGGAGTACGCGGGCGCGCGCGGCCTTCCGCCCGATTTCATCGCGGATCTGGAACGGGAATTCGGCTTTGACAAGCCGCCCGTGGAACGATTCTTCGGGATGCTGTGGAATTACATGCGGCTGGATTTCGGCGAAAGCTATTTCCGCTCGATCAGCGTGATCGACCTGGTGCTGGAAAAGATGCCGGTGTCGATCTCGCTGGGCCTGTGGTCGACCGTGATCGCCTACATCGTGTCGATCCCGCTGGGCATCCACAAGGCGGTGCGCGACGGCACGTCGTTCGACACCTGGACCAGCGCCGCGATCATCGTCGCCTATGCGATCCCCGGCTTCCTGTTCGCCATCCTGTTGCTGGTGCTGTTCGCGGGCGGGTCCTACTGGCAGATCTTTCCGATCCGGGGCCTGACCTCGGACAACTGGACAAGCCTCAGCTGGCCCGCAAAGATCGCCGATTACTTCTGGCATATCGCGCTGCCGGTGCTGGCCTCGACCATTTCGGCTTTTGCGACGCTGACGCTGCTGACCAAGAACAGCTTTCTGGACGAGATCAAGAAACACTATGTGATGACCGCTCGCGCAAAGGGCCTGACCGAACGCCGCGTTCTGTATGGCCATGTGTTCCGCAACGCCATGCTGATCGTCATCGCAGGCTTTCCGGCGGTGTTCATCGGCGTGTTCTTTTCCGGCAGCCTGATCATCGAGACGATCTTTTCGCTCGACGGTCTGGGCCGGTTGGGATTCGAGGCGGCGGTGGCGCGCGACTACCCGGTGATATTTGGCACGCTGTTCATCTTTGGCCTGATCGGCCTTGCAGTCGGCATCCTGTCGGACCTGATGTATGTGCTGGTCGATCCGCGCATCGATTTTGAAAAACGCGAGGGCTGAGCCATGAGCTATGAGCCGGAACCGTCGCATGGCGCGATCCGCCCGCAGCCCGAACCGGGCGCGGGTCCGATCCCGCAGACCCGCGCCCGGTTCGCCCTGTCGCCGCTGAACGCCCGGCGCTGGCGCAGTTTTCGGCGCAACCGGCGCGCATTCTGGTCGCTGGTCATCTTTACCATCCTGTTCACCGCGTCGCTGTTTGCCGAATTCATCGCCAACGACAAGCCGATCCTGGTGAATTATCGCGGCGACTACCGCATGCCGATCTTCAGCTTTTACCCCGAAACGGCGTTCGGCGGCGATTTTCGCACCGAAGCCGCCTATCGCGACCCCGAGGTGCGCTGCCTGATCCGCACTGGTGGGCTTGAGGCCTGTTTTGACGATCCCGACGCACTGATCGCGGCTGTGGACAACGGTGACGAACTGGGCGCGGATGCGATGCCCGGCTGGATGATCTGGCCTGTCATTCCCTACAGCTACCAAACCCCGGTCGACCGCCCCGGCGCCGCCCCCCTGCCCCCGAACGGGCAAAACTGGCTGGGCACCGACGATACCAAGCGCGACGTCGCCGCCCGGGTGATCTATGGCTTCCGATTGTCGATCCTGTTCACGCTGATCGTGACGGTCTGCGCGTCGCTGATCGGCATCGTCGCGGGCGCGTTGCAGGGCTATTTCGGCGGCTGGCTCGATCTGATCTTTCAGCGGGTGATCGAAATCTGGTCATCGACCCCGTCGCTTTACATCATCATCATCCTCTTCGCCATTCTGGGCCGCAGCTTCTGGTTGCTGGTGTTCCTGACCGTCGCCTTCGGCTGGACGGCGCTTGTGGGCGTGGTGCGGGCGGAATTCCTTCGCGCGCGCAACCTGGAATACGTCCGCGCTGCCAAGGCGCTGGGGGTCAGCAACATCACCATCATGTTCCGCCACATGCTGCCCAACGCCATGGTGGCGACGCTGACCATGCTGCCATTCATCGTGACGGGCACGATCAGCACGCTGGCGGGGCTGGATTTTCTTGGCTTCGGGCTGCCGTCATCGGCGCCGTCGCTGGGCGAACTGACGTTGCAGGCAAAACAGAACCTGCAAGCGCCGTGGCTGGCCTTTACCGCCTTTACCGTGTTCGCGCTGATGCTGTCGCTGCTTGTGTTCATCTTTGAAGGCGTGCGCGATGCGTTCGATCCCAGAAAGACCTTTTCATGACCATTCTGGATGTGCGCGATCTGCGTGTCGGTTTTCGTCAGGACGGCAAGATCAGCCCTGCGGTCAAGGGCGTGTCATTTACCGTGCAGCGCGGCGAAACCGTGGCGCTTGTGGGGGAATCCGGGTCGGGAAAATCGGTGACAGCGCTGTCCACGGTGTCGCTTCTGGGCGATTCCGCGCTGGTCGAAGGCTCGGTCCTGTACGAAGGCGCCGAGATGATCGGCGCGCCCGCCGCCAGGCTGCGCGCGGTGCGGGGCAACGATATCAGCTTTATCTTTCAGGAGCCGATGACCTCGCTCAACCCGTTGCACACGCTGGAAAAGCAACTGGGCGAAAGCCTTGCGCTGCATCAGGGGCTGGCGGGCGATGCCGCGCGGGCGCGCATCCTGGACCTGCTGAACAAGGTCGGCATCCGCGACCCCGAAACCCGCCTGAACGCCTATCCGCATCAACTTTCCGGCGGGCAGCGGCAGCGTGTGATGATCGCCATGGCGCTGGCCAACGGGCCGGAGCTGCTGATCGCGGACGAGCCGACCACGGCGCTGGACGTGACGATCCAGGCCCAGATTCTTGACCTGCTGGCCGAACTGAAGCGCGCCGAAAACCTGTCGATGCTGTTCATTACGCACGATCTGAACATCGTGCGCAAGATCGCTGACAGGGTTTGCGTGATGAAGCAGGGCGAGATCGTCGAACAAGGGCCCACCGCCGCACTGTTCGACAACCCGCAGCACCCCTATACAAAGATGCTCATGTCCGCTGAAAGCACCGGCCTGCCCCAGCCGGTGGCGGCAGGGGCTGACGAAATCGCGCGCGCCGACAAGCTCAAGGTCTGGTTCCCGATCCAGAGCGGCTTTCTGAAAAAGACGGTCGGGCATGTCAAAGCCGTCAATGACGCCAGCCTTTCCGTCAGAGCCGGTGAAACCGTCGGTATCGTCGGAGAGTCCGGCTCCGGCAAGACCACGCTGGCGCTGGCGATGATGCGACTGATCGGCTCCGAAGGGGGCATCACTTATCGCGGTCAGGACGTGCGTGGCTGGTCCACCAAACGCTTGCGCAAGCTGCGTAGCGAAATGCAGATCGTGTTCCAGGATCCGTTTGGATCGCTGTCACCACGGATGACCTGCGAACAGATCATCGCCGAAGGGCTGGGCGTTCACGGCGCGCCCGATGGCATGCCCGCCGCGCAGGCGGTGGATGAGGTGATGCGCGAGGTGGGCCTCGATCCGGCGACCAAACACCGCTACCCGCACGAATTTTCCGGCGGTCAACGTCAGCGTATCGCAATTGCGCGGGCTATGGTGCTGCGGCCCCGGCTGGTGGTATTGGACGAGCCGACATCGGCCCTGGACATGACCGTACAGGTGCAGATCGTCGAGCTGCTGCGGGCGTTGCAGCGCAAATACGATCTCGCCTATCTGTTCATTTCTCATGACCTCAAGGTGGTGCGGGCGATGTCGCACAAAATCATCGTGATGAAACAGGGGGACGTGGTCGAAATCGGTGACGCCGGAGCTGTTTTCGCAGACCCACAGACAGATTACACGCGCAAGCTTTTCGCCGCCGCGTTCGATCTGACCGACTGAGACATCCGCACGGACGAAATAAAAATCTTCGAGAAGATTTTTAGCGGGGGCTGCGCGGGCGGATCGCCCGGTCTAAAAATCTTCTCGAAGATTTTTATGTCTCCGCCCCAGCCGTCGCTTTGGCCCTTGAGCGGAGCGGCATGGGGCGCATCGGGGGGGCATCATATTGCGGAACTGTGCTTGGCTCGGGTCTGATCGTAGGCATCGAAAGCGCGGGCGATAATGCGGGTCAGCGGGCGGGCATCCCGAGACAGGAACAATCCGTCATCGCTTGACGTCAGCAGCCCGTCGAACTGCGCGTTCACCTTGGCATACAGGGCCCCAAGCGCGCCCGCATCCGCGCCGTAGTGTTCCACCAGCTCATCCGTGCGAATCTGGAAGTCGCACATCAGCATCTCGATCATCCGCGCACGCAACCGGTCGTCGCCACCGAAAGCGTGGCCGCGCGTCGACGCGAACCGTCCCGCGCGCACCGCGCCCTGATAGGCGGATGTTGCATGCGCGTTCTGCGCATAGCCCTGCGGGAAGCGCGAGATCGAAGACGCTCCGAGTCCGATCAGCACCTGGGATGTATCGTCGGTGTAGCCCTGAAAATTGCGGCGCAGCTTCCCGGTTTTCTGCGCGATCGCCAGGCCGTCGTCGGGAGCGGCAAAATGGTCGATGCCGATCTCGGCATAGCCATCCCAGGCAAACAGCCGCCGCGCGGTGTCGAACAGGTCTAGCCGTTCCTCGGGGGTGGGCAGCGCATCCGATGGAATCATCTGTTGGCGCTTGGCCATCCAGGGCACATGCGCATAGCCATACAGCGCCACCCGGTCCGGCGCGAAGCTCAGCAGCTTCTGGACGGTTTCGGTGATGCGCTCACGGCTTTGATACGGCAAACCGTAAAGGATGTCGGCGTTCAGGCTCGCCACACCGCGCGCGCGAATCATTTCAACCGCGCGGCGCGTGATGTCGAATCCTTGCGGGCGGCCGATGGTCTGCTGGATCCGTTCATCGAAATCCTGCACTCCGATGGATGCCCGGTTCATTCCGCCCGCCGCCAGCGCGTCCAGCCGGGCCTCGTCGATTTCATTGGGGTCGATCTCGACCGAAAATTCGGATTTCTCGGCAAAGGCCGCGACCGAGCGCACCTTGTCGATCAGGCCGCGCATCATGTCCGGGGACAACAGCGTTGGCGTGCCTCCGCCCCAGTGCAGGCGCGACAATGTCACCCCCCGAGGCAGATGCCGGCCAAGGAGATCGAGTTCGGATTTCAGCGTTTCGACGTAAGCGGCGACCGGCGACAGGGTCGTCGTGCCCTGCGTCCGGCAGGCGCAAAACCAGCAGAGCCTGCGGCAGAACGGCACATGCAGGTACAGCGAAACCGCGCTGTCCTCCGGAATCGCCTCGATCCAGGAAACGAAATCCGCAGGCGCGACCGCGTTCGAAAAATGCGGTGCCGTGGGATAGCTGGTGTAGCGGGGCACTTTCGCGTCGAAGAGCCCGAGCCGGGAGAGTTGTGTTCGCGTGATCATGCGCATAGAGTTAGGGTTGCGTGAACGACGCAACATTGACCCAGATCAAAAGAACGCCCCTCGCGACCGAAATCCGGACCAACCGCTGACAGGACCGTGAACACCGATGCTGAACGAACGCAGCCTTTCTTTTTCCCATGATTGCGAAGATTGTCCGATCCGGCATCGCGCGGTCTGCGCACGCTGCGATCAGGCCGAACTCGAACGGCTTGAAGAAATCAAGTATTACCGCAAGTTCGAAGCGGGGCAGACGGTGGTCTGGTCCGGTGACCGCATGGATTTTGTCGGCTCCGTGGTGTCGGGTATCGCAACCCTGACCCAGACGATGGAAGACGGGCGCACGCAGATGGTCGGTCTTTTGCTGCCGTCCGATTTTGTCGGCCGACCCGGGCGCGATTCTGCCGCGTATGATGTGACCGCGACCACGGATCTCGTCATGTGTTGCTTTCGCAAGACCCCTTTTGAGAACATGATGGACCAGACGCCCCACATCGCCCAGCGCCTGCTGGAGATGACCCTGGACGAGCTTGATGCCGCGCGCGAATGGATGCTGGTGCTGGGGCGCAAGACCGCGCGGGAAAAGATCGCCTCGCTGCTGTCGATCATTGCGCGCCGCGATGCGTCGGTCGCCACGCGCGCCGCCACGCACAGCATTGTTTTCGACCTGCCGCTGACCCGTGAGGCGATGGCCGATTACCTGGGCCTGACGCTGGAAACCGTGAGCCGGCAGATCTCGGCGCTGCGCAAGGATGGCGTCATCGCGCTGGAAGGCAAGCGCCATGTCACGGTGCCCGATATGGGGCGCCTGCTGGAAGAGGCGGGCGACGACGCCGATGGCGGCGTTTTCGCCTGATCTCATCCAACTCGTTTGCGACATGATCCCGCGGCGCCCCACCGGCAACGTTGGCATCCGCGCCGCCTGGCTCATGCCCCCGAAGGCCCTCCTGGACCACACCGAAGGCGGGCGAGCGCTGTCTGCTCTGTGCATATCCCAGCGTGTGCCCTTTATATCCCGCGATGGACCGCAGCACGCGGATCCGGGCAGCCCCTCCGCCCGGCGCAGACCGGCGAAGACGCCGTGCCGACAGGCAAAAGGCGCCGCGCCCCCGCGGATTTCGTCATGCCCGCATCAATGCGCCAGAAACACCGGAACCGTGGCCTGTTCCAACATGTTGCGGGTGGCGCCGCCCAGAATCGCCTCGCGGAACCGCGAATGACCATAGGCCCCCATCACCACCATCTCGGCGTCGACGTCCTGCACATGGCGGCGCAACACCTCGGAGACGCGCGGCATGGTTTTCGACAGAACGTCGATCTCGGGCTTGGCGCCATGACGGGCCAGGAATTGCGACAGCGCCCCGCCCGGATCAGACCGGTTCGGGCCGTGCTGCGGCGGGTCGATGACCACCACATGCACGCTTTCCGCCGTCTTCAGCACCGGCAGCGCCGCCCGGACAGATCGCAGCGCCTCGTTGCTTTCGTTCCAGCCGATCACCACGCGTTTGGGAGTGGACGTCGCGACCGTGTCTTCGGGCACGATCAGAACCGAGGCCTGGCCGTCGAACAGCGCACCCTCGGTCACAGGTTCCAGTTCGACCCCGCGATCCTTGCCATACGGCTTTGGCAGCACCACTAGATCGGCATAGCGCGCCCGCCCCGCAACATGCCGCCCGATGTCGGCAAGCTGCGCAACACCCTCTTCCACCGCCCAGCGGCATTCGATCCGCCCAAGGATGTCCCGGCAGGACGCCGCCAGCGTCTTGGCTTCGTCGGTGGCGCGGCTCAGCGTCTCTTGCAGAACCATGGCGTTGGCCCCAGCGTAGTAATAACCCGTCTGCGTCCGGTCGACGCCAAAACAAAGGACATCCAGATGCGCGTCGCAATCCCTCGCGACGGCGGCGGCATGCCCGATGGTCGATTGGGCAAGCGACTGGTCTGTCACGACCGTCAAGATTGTCTTGTAGCCCATCCTGTGCTCTCCTCGGAATGTGTCTGTAAGCCGTTCATACGTCCGCGCAACCGGACGCACCTTGACCATGCGCAAGGGTTCGATGTGAAAGCCTTGATACAGATCAAGGAGCAAGTCCCGGCGAATGCCCATTAACCCGGAGCAGTCTAAAACCGCTCGCGCGGCACCCGAATCGTGCGAGTCAGACGAAGGGACGAACAATGATCAATTATTTCAGGCTGATCGTGCTTGGGGTGGTCGCGGTCTTCGCGCTGATCGCCGCCAATTACGCACGCGATCTGGCTTACATGGTACACGCCATCCTGATTTTTCTGGTGGCGGCGGGCATGTTCCTGTGGACGCTGCGCAGAACCGACGAACCCGTACCCGCGAGGGTGCTGGAAACCTCGTATATGGACGGCGTGATCCGCTACGGCGTGATCGCCACGGGCTTCTGGGGCGTGGTCGGTTTTCTTGCGGGGACGTTCATCGCGGCCCAGCTTGCCTTTCCGGCGCTGAATTTCGACTGGGCGCAGGGCTACATGAACTTTGGGCGTCTGCGCCCACTGCACACTTCGGCGGTGATCTTTGCCTTTGGCGGCAATGCGTTGATCTGTACGTCGTTCTATGTGGTGCAGCGCACAAGCGCGGCGCGCCTTTGGGGGGGCAACCTCGCTTGGTTCGTGTTCTGGGGCTACAACCTGTTCATCGTGCTTGCGGCCACCGGCTATATCCTTGGCGGCACCCAGTCCAAGGAATACGCCGAACCCGAATGGTACGTCGACCTGTGGCTGACCATCGTCTGGCTTGCCTATCTGGCGGTTTTCGTCGGCACCATCGTCAAGCGCAAGGAACCCCACATCTATGTGGCCAACTGGTTCTACCTTTCGTTCATCATCACCGTCGCCATGCTGCATGTGTTCAACAACCTCAGCATTCCCGTGTCGATCTGGGGATCGAAATCGGTGCAGGTGTTTTCGGGCGTGCAGGATGCCATGACGCAGTGGTGGTACGGCCATAACGCGGTGGGCTTTTTCCTGACCGCCGGTTTCCTTGGCATGATGTATTATTTCGTCCCCAAGCAGGCCGAACGCCCGATTTTCAGCTACAAGCTGTCGATCGTGCACTTCTGGGCGCTGATCTTTATCTACATCTGGGCCGGTCCGCACCATTTGCATTACACCGCCCTGCCCGACTGGGCGTCGACCCTTGGTATGGTGTTTTCCATCGTGCTGTGGATGCCGTCCTGGGGCGGGATGATCAACGGTCTGATGACGCTGTCGGGGGCCTGGGACAAGCTGCGCACCGACCCCATCATGCGGATGCTGGTGATCTCGGTCGGCTTTTACGGCATGTCGACCTTCGAAGGCCCGATGATGTCGATCCGTGCGGTGAACTCGCTGAGCCATTACACCGACTGGACCATCGGTCACGTTCATTCCGGCGCGCTTGGCTGGAACGGCATGATCACATTCGGCGCGCTGTATTTCCTGACCCCGCGCCTGTGGAACCGTCAGCGGCTGTATAGCCTGAGCCTTGTCAGCTGGCACTTCTGGCTCGCCACCATCGGTATCGTGCTTTACGCCGCCTCGATGTGGGTGACCGGCATCATGGAAGGCCTGATGTGGCGCGAAGTCGACGCCAACGGCTTCCTCGTGAACAGCTTTGCCGACACCGTATCCGCCAAATTCCCGATGTATGTCGTGCGCGCCCTGGGTGGCCTGCTCTACGTCGCTGGGGGTGTGATCATGTGCTACAACCTCTGGATGACCGTGAAACGTGCGCCTGCTGTCGAAGCATCCGCCGCCGCGGCTCATGCCCACCCGGCCGAATAAGGAGAGCCGAGATCATGGGAATTCTTGAAAAACACGGTGTCCTGGAACGCAACATTTCGCTGCTGGCGATCTTTGCCTTCCTCGTGGTGACCATCGGCGGGCTGGTGCAGATCGTGCCGCTGTTCTACCTGGAAAACACCATCGAGGATGTCGAGGGCATGCGCCCCTACACCCCGCTGGAACTGGCCGGGCGCGACATCTACATCCGCGAGGGCTGTTATGTCTGCCACAGCCAGATGATCCGCCCGATGCGCGATGAGGTCGAACGCTATGGCCACTACAGTCTCGCGGCGGAATCGCAATACGACCACCCGTTCCAGTGGGGCTCGAAACGCACCGGGCCGGATCTGGCCCGCGTGGGCGGGCGTTATTCCGACAACTGGCACGTCGATCACCTGCGCAACCCGCAATCGGTCGTGCCGGAATCGGTGATGCCCAAATACGGCTTTCTCGAAGCCACGCTGATCGAAGGCGAACACATCCAGGATCTGATGAGCACGCATCAATTCGTCGGCGTGCCCTACACCGACGAGATGATCGAGGCCGGCCAGACCGATTTCCTGTCCCAGGCGGACCCGGATCGGGATTACGACGGCCTGCTGGAACGCTACGGCGAAACCACCAATGTGCGCAATTTCGACGGCGCTCCGGGGATTTCGGAACTGGACGCTCTGATCGCCTATCTTCAGATGCTCGGCACGCTGGTCGATTTCTCGACCTTCGAGCCGGTCGCAAGCCGGTAAGGGGGCTGACATGCATGACACCTATTCGGCGCTTCGACATTTTGCGGACAGCTGGGGTTTGCTGGCGATGTTCGTGTTCTTCATCGGCGTGATCGTCTGGGCCCTGCGCCCCGGCAGCCGCAAGGCGCATCACGACGCGGCGACCGTGCTGTTTCGCAACGAAGACAGACCAGCGGCGGCCTCCGCCAGGAATGACGTATCAGCGCCCCACCGGGGCGCCCCCGCCAACGCCGCCAGCGGCGGCCAGGATTGAGGGACACGGGACATGAGTGAGCACAAGAAAAACGACGACAAGGACTTTGAAACCACCGGCCATTCCTGGGACGGCATCGAAGAATACAACAAGCCGCTTCCCAAATGGTGGCTGATGATCTTTTACGCCTCCATCGTCTGGGGCATCGGCTATTCCATCGCCTACCCGGCCTGGCCGGGCGTGCGAACGGCGACGGCAGGCCTTTTGGGCTGGTCGACGCGCGGCAACGTCGAGCAGGCCATCGTCGATCACGCCGCCGGGCTGGCACCGATCAACGACCAGCTTGCCTCGGTCGATCTTGACGCGATTGCGGGCGATCCCGAACTGAACACCTACGCCCAGAACGCGGGTGGCGCGGTGTTCCGCACCTGGTGCGCGCAATGCCACGGGTCGGGTGCCGCGGGCGCGGTGGGGTATCCCAACCTGCTGGACGACGACTGGCTTTGGGGCGGCACGATGGAAGACATCCACTTCACCGTCAGCCACGGCATCCGAAACGAACAGGACCCCGATGCGCGGTATTCCGAAATGCCCGCCTTTGGCCGGGACGATCTGCTTTCCCAAGAGGAAATCGAACAGGTCACCAATTTCGTGATGACGCTGTCGGGCGAAACCCCGCCCTCGCCCGATCTTGTTGCCGCCGGCGCCGAGGTGTTCGACATCAACTGCGCGTCCTGCCACACCGAGGACGGCACCGGTGATCGCTGGCAGGGCGCTCCGAACCTGACCGACGCGATCTGGCTATACGGTGGCGATTACGCTTCGATCCACGAAACCGTGCACAATGCCCGTTTCGGGGTGATGCCCCCGATGGGTGGCGCAGAGCTGAGCGAGGCTGAAATCCGCGCCGTCACGACCTATGTGCACGGTCTGGGCGGGGGCGAGGTGGCCGAGTAACAGGCCCGAACATAAAAGCTCCGGGCCTGATGGCACGGGGCTTTTCCAAAACCTTTCCCGAAACGTTTTCAAGCTGCGCCGCGCAAAACCCGGCTTCGCATTCGGCCCCCTCGTGCAGGCCCCCTATGCACGCGCGGGCATTGGCGGAAAGGCCAACGCCGGTGCCCCTGCTGATGCGCAAGACGAGCAGCGCGACCACCATGGGCACCGGCGTTATTCTCATGTCCGGTTCGCACGCCGAACACATAAGGTATGATCTGAGTATGGTGGGGAACCGGCTTTGATCAAGGCCTGTCATGCGAATAGATAAACTTCGTTCCATCTTTCCGCACATCGGCCTGACGCATGCGATCAACGCAACCGCGCGTCGGTGCGAAAGCGGTCCAACCGTTGTTCTTCGCGGGCGCGCGACACCGGGGCCCAGCGCCGGTCACACGCCTCGATCTCTGCGTTGCGGCTGGCTGTCATGAAAGCTCTGGCAAGAATTCCAAGCATCTTCTTTCTCCACTATGCGGGATTGATGCATTGATTATTGATCGAAGACGCGATTCAGGCGAGTCAGGAAGCCTGCGAACATGTAAGCACAGCTAACAAGGAGCAGCATGGACTGGCGCAAACTTCCCCCGCTGTCGGCGCTGCGTGCCTTTGCCGCCTATGCCGAACACCGCTCTGTCGAAAAGGCGGGCACGGCGCTTGGCGTCAGCCACGCGGCGATCAGCCAGCAGATCCGTAACCTTGAAACCCGTCTGGGCCTTGCACTGCTGGATCGGCAGGGGCGGCGCATGGTGCTGACCGACGACGGAGAGAGGCTGGCCGAGGCGCTGCTGGATGGTTTTGGCGCCATGGTGCGCATCACCGACGAACTGACCGGGCGCGATGCGGGGCGCACGCTGGAAATTTCGGCCACTCCCGGCTTCGCGGCGGCCTGGCTGATGCCCCGCCTGCCCGCCTTTCGCGCCAGACATCCCGAAATCAGCCTGACCATCGACCCGTCCGCCGGGCTGCGCACGATCGAACCGGGCGGGCTCGACGTGGCGATCCGCTATGGCAACGGCGACTGGCCCGGTCTGGATGCGGAACTTCTGGTGCAATCGCCCATCGCGGTGGTCGCCGCCGCCTCGCTTGTCGGGGATTGCCGCATCGACACCCCCGCCGACCTGCGCCGTTTTCCCTGGCTTCAGGAGCTGGGCACAAACGAGGCGACCGACTGGTTCGCCGAACACGGCATCGAACGCGATTGCAGCCACGGCATGACCGGCCTGCCCGGCAACCTGATGATTGAGGCCGCCCGCCAGGGGCACGGCGTCGCCATCACCGCGCGTCTTTTCGTCGAGCCCGACATCGCCGCCGGTCGGGTCCGTCTGCTGTTCGAGGATTCGCGCAAAAAAGGCTACTGGGTGGTTACCCGGCCCGGCGTGCTGCGCCCGCCCCTGCGACACTTCGTATCGTGGCTGCGGCGCGAGGCCGCAAAAGCTTCATCCACGATATAGTAATTGATGCATATCAAAGCCCGTCCACGGCCCCCGTTCCACAAGACCCCTCAGACAGGCACTGAACCCGGAGCGATTCACCCGTGGCCGACACCCAACCCTCTGCCCCATCCCTTTACGAAGCGCGCGAGCCGATCTTTCCGCGTCGCATCAGCGGGCCCTTTCGCAACCTGAAATGGTGGCTGCTGGCGCTGATGCTGGGCATCTACTACATCCTGCCCTGGCTGCGCTGGGATCGCGGGCCGGCGATGCCCGATCAGGCGGTGCTGCTGGATCTGGCCAACCGGCGGTTTTTCTTCTTCTTCATCGACATCTGGCCGCATGAATTCTATTTCGTCGCCGGCTTGCTGGTGATGGCGGGACTGGGTCTGTTCCTGTTCACCTCGGCGCTGGGGCGGGTCTGGTGCGGCTATGCCTGCCCGCAAACCGTCTGGACCGACCTGTTCATCCTTGTCGAACGCTGGATCGAAGGCGATCGCAACGCCCGCCTGCGTCTGCATCGTCAAAAGAAATGGGATGTCCGCAAGGCGCGGCTGCGCCTGACCAAATGGGTGGCGTGGCTGCTGATCGCGCTGGCGACGGGCGGGGCCTGGGTGTTCTATTTCACCGACGCGCCGACCTTGCTGCGCAACCTCGTGACGGGACAGGCGGGGCCGGTCGCCTATACCACGATCCTTGTGCTGACCGCGACCACCTTTGCCTTCGGCGGGTTTGCCCGCGAACAGATCTGCATCTACGCCTGTCCCTGGCCACGCATTCAGGCCGCGATGATGGACGAAGACACCCTGACCGTCGGTTACCGCGACTGGCGGGGGGAGCCGCGCGGCAAGCACCGCAAGGCGGACGGCGCCGAAGCCCTTGGCGATTGCATCGACTGCCAGGCCTGCGTCAATGTCTGCCCGATGGGGATCGACATCCGCGATGGCCAGCAGCTGGCCTGCATCACCTGCGGGCTGTGCATCGACGCCTGCGACGACGTCATGGCCCGGATCGGCAAGCCGCGTGGGCTGATTGACTACCTTGCCCTTTCGGATGAACCCCGCGAAAGGGCGGGCCACACGCCGCGCCCGATCTGGGCGCATGTGTTCCGGCCCCGTGTCATCGTCTATACCGCGCTGTGGTCGCTGGTGGGGGTCGGCCTTGTGATCGCGCTGTTCCTGCGCCCGGATGTGGAAATGACCGTGGCCCCGGTGCGCAACCCGACCTTCGTGGTGCTGTCGGACGGGTCGATCCGCAACACCTATGACGTACGCCTGCGCAACAAGCACGGCGAGGATCGCCCCTATGCCCTGTCCATTGACGGCAACAGCGATCTGACGATCACGCTTGAAGGCGAGGACGATCTGGTCGTGGAGGTGCCCGCCAACGAGACGTATCTGCAACGCGTCTATGTGACCGCGCCGCGCGCGACACCCGAGGCCCAGAACGAACGTACAGAGTTCGTCCTGCGACTCGAAGACACCACCAACGGCAACACCGCCACCAGGGACACGGTGTTCAACGGACGGGACAACTGACATGACACGCGATTTCCGACTGAACGGCTGGCATGTGCTGGCGATCTTCGTGGGCGCCTTTGCGGTTATCATCGGCGTGAACCTGGCACTGGCCTGGAACGCCGTCGCCACCTTTCCGGGGCTTGAGGTTGCCAATTCCTACGTTGCAAGCCAGACCTTCGACGACCGCCGCGCCGCGCAGGAGGCGCTTGGCTGGACGGTCGATGCCCAGGCAATCGACGGGCAGATCGTGCTTGCCATCACCGATGCCAAGGGCTATCCGGTGCAGCCCAGAACGCTAAGCGCCAAGGTCGGGCGCACCACCAGTTCGCGCGACGACCGCACGCCCGATTTCACCTTCGACGGGCGCGCCTATACCGCCGATGATCCGCTGGCGACCGGCTACTGGAACGTCTGGCTGACCGCCGAGGCGTTCGATGGCACGGCCTTTCAGCAGCGTCTGTCGCTGCGCGTCCGCTAACGCCGGGGAACAGACATGACCGCCGCGATGCGCCCGCAGATGTCTGCCTGCCCGGCCTGTGCCGCCGCGCCTGCCGCCGAGGCGCTGGCCGAGGTTGCGCCAAAAGACGCGCGGCTGGTGCTGTCGCTCCCGACCATTCACTGCGCCAATTGCATGCGCGCCGTCGAAGAGGCGCTGGCACAGGTGCCCGGCGTGCATGCGGCGCGGGTCAACCTTACCATGAAGCGCGTCAGCATCGAGGCCGACGCGGCGCTTGCCGCCGACGATCTGATCCCGGTGCTTCGCGATGCGGGGTACGAGGCGCATGAACTCGACGCGGGCGCCCTGTCGGCCACGCAGACCGACCGTGCGGGGCGCGACTTGCTGATGCGTCTCGCGGTCGCAGGCTTCGCGATGATGAACGTCATGCTGTTGTCGATTTCGGTCTGGTCGGGGGCGACGGGGCCGACGCGCGACATGTTCCACTGGATCTCGGCCGCGATCACCCTGCCCACCATCGCCTTTTCCGGGCAGATCTTTTTTCGCAGCGCCTGGGGCGCGCTGCGGGCGGGGCGGCTGAACATGGACGTGCCGATTTCGCTGGCGATCCTGCTGGCCATCGTCACATCGGTCTGGGAAACCTCGTTGTCGGGCGAACACGCCTATTTCGACGCGGCCATCGCGCTGACCTTCTTTCTGCTGACGGGGCGTTATCTGGACCATCGCACCCGGTCCATCGCGCGCTCTGCCGCGGAAGAACTCGCCGCCCTGGAGGTGCCGCGCGCCTGGCGCCTGACGGTGGAGGGCGACGAACAGGTGCCCATAGCCGATCTGCGCGCGGGCGATCTGCTGCGCGTGCGCCCCGGCGCCCGGATGCCGGTGGATGGCGAGATCACCCAAGGCCAGTCGGAACTGGACCGGTCGTTGCTGACCGGCGAAACCCTGCCGGTGTTTGCGGCCCCCGGCACCGCCGTCAGCGCGGGCGAGGTGAACCTGACCGGCCCGCTGGTGGTGCGCGCCACAGCCGTCGGGCGCGACACGTCGCTGCATCGCATGGCGGATCTGGTGGCCGTGGCGGAATCGGGGCGGGCAAATTACACTCCGCTGGCCGACAAGGCGGCAAAACTATACGCGCCGGGCGTGCATATCCTGTCGGCGCTGGCTTTTGCGGGGTGGTTCCTGTGGACCCGGGATTTCCGCGTCGCGCTGAACATCGCGGCGGCGGTGCTGATCATCACCTGTCCCTGCGCGCTGGGGCTGGCGGTACCGGCGGTGACCACGGCGGCCTCGGGTCGGTTGTTCCGCAAGGGCCTGCTGATAAAGCACGGCACCGCGCTGGAACGACTGGCCGAGGTCGACACGGTGGTGTTCGACAAGACCGGCACGCTGACGTCGGGCACCCCCGAGGTCATCAACGCCGATGATTTCTCGCGCCGCGATCTTGAAATCGCGCTGGCGCTGGCGCAGGGGTCGGCGCATCCGCTGTCGGTCTCGCTGACCGCTGCGCTGACCGCGCGTGGTATCGCCCCTGCCACCCTGAGCGACGTGACCGAGGTGCCGGGCCACGGCACACAAGGGTTGTGGCAGGGGCAGATGGTGCGGCTGGGACGTTCGGCCTGGGTCGGGGGCGGCCACACCGATCTGACCGCGGCCTGGCTGCGGGTCGGCGACGGCCCGGCACAGGCGGTGACCTTTGCCGACACGCTGCGCGCCGGCGCGCAAGAGGCCGTCGCGGGCCTGATCGCCACCGGCAAGCGGGTGATCCTGATGTCCGGCGACACCCCCGCCGCCGTCGAGGCGCTGGCCCGTCGGCTGGCCATCCCGCAATGGACCGCCGAGGCCCTGCCCCAGGACAAGGCCGCCCGCGTCAAGACGCTGAGCGATGCGGGCGCGAAGGTGCTGATGGTGGGCGACGGGTTGAACGACACGGCGGCGCTTGCCTCGGCGCATGTGTCGATCTCACCCGCGTCGGCGCTGGATGCCGCGCGGGTGGCGTCCGACATCGTGCTGCTTGGCACATCGCTGGCACCGATCCCGGACGCGCTGGGGACCGCCGCGCAGGCCACGCGCCGCATCCGTCAGAATTTCGGCATCGCCACATGGTACAACGTCATCGCCGTTCCGCTGGCGATCGCGGGACTGTGTTCGCCGCTGATTGCCGCATTGGCGATGTCGGCATCGTCGATTACCGTATCGCTGAACGCTTTGCGGCTGAAATAGCGACGGAAGGGCCTGTCATGACCATCCTGCTTTATCTGATTCCGATTTCGCTGGTCCTTGGCGGCGCGGGGCTGGTGTTTTTCGTCATCACAGTGCGGACAAAGCAATATGACGACCCCGAAGGCAACGCCGCGCGCATCCTGTCGGGTCAGTACGACGACGCCCCGAAACAGGACTGACCACGATTTCGATTGGGGCCGCCGGCCAAAAGAGGGGGCCAGCCCCCCGCGCGATGCGCTCCCCCCGGAGTTTATCCGGCAAGATGAAGGCGCTGGCGCTGTGCCCCCCGCGGGCGCGGAACGGATCAGGCGCGCAGGATCATGTCGGCGGCCTTTTCGGCGATCATGATCGTCGGGGCGTTGGTGTTTCCGCTGACAATGCGTGGCATGACGCTGGCATCCACCACGCGCAGACCGTCAAGACCCTTGAGCCGGCACTCTCCGTCCAGTGGTGCGTCTGCATCGGTGCCCATGCGCACCGTCCCGACGGGGTGGAAGATGGTGGTGCCGATGTCCGAGGCGGCGCGGGCGAGGTCTTCGTCGGTCTGGTGGGACGGTCCGGGTTTTTCTTCCTGGGGGGCGTATCTGGCCATGGCGTTCTGCGACATGACGCGGCGTGCCAGCTTGATGCTGTCGATCGCGACGCGGCGATCCGCTGCCGCTGACAGGTAGTTGGGGGCGATCACCGGCGCGTCGTGCGGATTGTTCGATGCGATACGGATGCTGCCGCGGCTTTCGGGACGCAGGTTGCAGACGCTGGCGGTGATGGCGGGGTAGCGGTGCAGCGGAGAGCCAAAAGCGTCAAGAGACAACGGCTGGACGTGGAATTCGACGTCGGGGGTGTCCAGCCCCTCGCGTGATTTGGCAAAGGCCCCGAGCTGGGAGGGAGCCATCGACATCGGTCCCGAACGCCGCGCCATGTATTCCAGCCCGATCGCCATCTTGCCCATCAGCGAATTGGCCAGCTGATTCAGCGTTTTCGCCCCGGTCAGCCGCCATGCGCAACGCAGTTGCAGGTGGTCTTGCAGGTTCTCGCCGACAGCCGGCGCGTCGTGCATCACCTCGATGCCGTGTGCGCGCAGCAGCGCACCAGGACCGATGCCCGACAGTTGCAGGATCTGCGGCGAGTTCACCGCGCCCGCCGACAGGATCACGTCGCCGCCGCAGCGGGCCTCATGCGCAGTGCCGCCCCGTTCGTAGCGCACGCCCACGACCTTGCGGCCCTCGACGATCAGTCCCAGCACATGGGCGCGGGTCTTGACGCTGAGAGTGTCGCCTTTGGTGGTGCGCAGGAACGCCTTGGCGGTGTTCATCCGCCAGCCGCCACGCTGGTTGACCCGGAAATAGCCGACGCCTTCGTTGTCGCCGGTGTTGAAATCGGTAACCTTCGGGATTCCCGCCTGCGCGGCCGCGTCCATCCAGTCGTCAAGCACCGGCCAGTGCAGGCGCTGGTTCTCCACCCGCCATTCGCCGCCGGAGCCGTGAAAGTCGCTTGGTCCTTCGACGAAATCCTCGGATTTCCGGAACCACGGCAGCACGTCGTCCCACCCCCATCCGGTCAGCCCCATCTGCCGCCAGCCGTCGTAATCCACCGCCTGCCCGCGCAGGTAAAGCATGCCGTTGATCGAAGAACACCCCCCCAGCACCTTGCCGCGCGGATAGATCAGCGTCCGCCCGTTCAGTCCCGGATCTGGCGCGGTGCGATAGCACCAGTCGGTGCGCGGGTTGTCGATGCAGTAGAGATACCCCATCGGGATGTGAATCCAGTGGTAGCTGTCGCGCCCGCCTGCTTCGAGAACCAGCACGCGGCGGCCTGCCTCGACCAGTCGCTTGGCCAGAACGCAGCCGGCGCTGCCCGCTCCGATGATGATGTGGTCCCACATGACGCGCCCCTGCAAATGTCTGACAATTCGTATGTCAGACATTTATCAGGCGCAACCTCGGCGCGGTTACACCGGCAGCGCCGTGGTCTTGAACACGGTCCTGAGCGCAAAGCTGGATTGCATCTGCGCCACGCCCGGAAGACGCGTCAGGTGCTGGCGGTGAATGCGCGCGAAATCCTCGGTATCCTCGGCGACGACCTTCAGGATGTAATCGGCCGTGCCCGCCATCAGGTGACATTCCAGCACGTCGGGAATGCGCGCGACCGCCTTTTCGAAGGCGTCCAGCACCTCGTCCGCTTGCGCGCTGAGGGTGATTTCGACAAAAACCGTGGTGGGCACGGCCATCTTCCGGGCGTTCAGCAGGGCGACGTAGCCGCGGATCACGCCATCGGTTTCCAGGCGCTGCACCCGACGGTGGCAGGCCGAGGCCGACAGGTTCACCTGGTCGGACAGATCGGCATTCGAGATCCGCCCCTGTTTTTGCAGCACCCGCAGGATGCGGCGGTCGGTCTCGTCGAGCTCCATGGCGATTTCTTTCGTCAAAACGGTCTTTTGTCGAAGCCTCTGCGATGACTCCTTGTCGATACGCATCAAATCCGCGCGGAAATTGCAAGCCGAGGCGCGCAGGATGGAGACGAAAGAGGAGGAATTGCCATGAAGGTCGGATGCCCCAAAGAGATCAAGCCACAGGAATACCGCGTGGGCCTGACCCCCAACGCCGCGCGCGAGCTTGTCGCGCAGGGACACGCGGTACTGATCGAGACGGGGGCCGGGATGGGCGCCGGGTTCGACGATGCGGATTACACCAACGCCGGCGCGCAGATCGTCACCGATGCGGCGGCGGTGTTTGCGGGGGCCGGGATGATCGTCAAGGTCAAGGAACCCCAGGCGCCCGAGCGCGCCATGCTGCGCGCGGGCCAGCTGCTGTTCACCTATCTGCATCTTGCGCCCGACCCCGCGCAGACCGACGATCTGCTCGCGTCTGGTGCGACCTGCATCGCCTATGAGACGGTAACCGCGCCGGGCGGCGGACTGCCGCTGCTGGCGCCGATGTCCGAGGTTGCGGGGCGGCTCGCGCCGCAGATGGGCGCCTGGGCGTTGCAAAAGGCGAATGGCGGGCGCGGCGTGCTGATGGGCGGCGTACCGGGCGTCGGGCCGGCAAATGTGCTGGTGCTGGGCGGCGGTGTGGTCGGCACCCATGCGGCGCGCATTGCGGCAGGCATGGGCGCCGATGTGACGGTCATGGACCGCTCGCTGCCCCGGCTGCGCTATCTCGACGACGTGTTCGGCGGCTTTCGCAACCGCTATTCCACGGCTGGCGCGCTGGCCGAATTGCTGGCCGAGGCGGATATGGTGATCGGCGCGGTGCTGATCCCCGGCGCCGCCGCGCCCAAGCTGGTCAGCCGCGCGATGCTTGCGGACATGAAGCCCGGCTCGGTTCTGGTCGATGTCGCCATCGACCAGGGCGGCTGTTTCGAGACCTCGCACGCAACCACCCATGACGATCCTGTCTACGAGGTCGACGGCATCCGGCATTACTGTGTGGCCAACATGCCCGGCGCGGTGCCGCGTACCGCGACCATCGCGCTTGGCAATGCCACGCTGCCCTTTGTGCTGGCGCTCGCAGGCAAGGGCTGGCGGCAGGCGTGCAAGGACGATCCGCATCTGGCCGAAGGGTTGAACGTGCATGCGGGCCAGCTGACGAATCTTGCGGTTGGCGAGGCGCTGGGGCGGGATGCGGTGACTCCTGGGTCGGTATTATAAGCACAACCTGTCTTCTGGCACGAGCAAACCGTTGTGGCAGAAGACAGCCGCCCTCTTCAGATGGTAGGTCGCCCCTAACGCGACCTACCACGCGCAGATCTCGTAATTGCGATTTCCCCAACATCCCGAGCGACGGCTCTCTCCGCCCCGGTACAACGATCCCATCCGGACCATATCAAAGCCTTCGCCGGGAAGATTGGTCCAGAACTGTCCCATCGAATAGTCGACACCCCGACCCTCTCCGGAGTTTTGATTGGCGGGTGCGAGACTCACGGGGCCTGTCGTAATGTCACGAGCGATGGCACCTCCGGTGCCGTCCAGCATCTCGAAGACGAAGTCCCCGTTCTCCAGCGGCTTGAAATAACATCGTCCGGAGGTGAGGGCGAAACTCGCCTCGACATCGATTTCACAGGTCGCGAGCTTGGTATCGGCGTCGGCAGCTACACCGGCCGTCACAGCACTAAGTAGTACGACAAGAAACTTCATCTCGATTTTCCGTTATTCTGAGGGGGGACTGGTAACCGACGAAAGGCCCCTCCCCGCATCGGGGGAGGGGCCTTTTTCCCGTGCGATCAAGGATCAGGCCTGCTCGGGCACCAGAATCTCGCGCTTGCCGACGTGGTTGGCCGAAGACACGACCATCTCGTCTTCCATCTGTTCGACCAGACGCGCCGCCTTGTTGTAGCCGATGCCCAGCTTGCGCTGGATGTAGGATGTCGAACACTTGCGGTCCTTGATGACGATCGCCACCGCCTGATCGTAAAGCGCATCCTCGCCGCCGGTGTTGCCGCCGGTGTTCAGCCCCAGCACGGCGTCGATGTTGTCGGCCTTTTCCTCGTCCGGGCCCTGCACCACGCCGCCAATATATTCCGGCGGGCCGAACGCCTTGAGATGGTTGACCACCTCTTCGACTTCCTCGTCCGAGACGAACGGGCCGTGACAGCGGGTGATCTTGGCCCCGCCCGCCATATACAGCATGTCGCCCATGCCGAGCAGCTGTTCGGCGCCCATCTCCCCAAGGATGGTGCGGCTGTCAATCTTGGATGTCACCTGGAACGAGATCCGGGTCGGGAAGTTCGCCTTGATCGTGCCGGTGATGACATCGACCGATGGGCGCTGCGTGGCCATGATCAGGTGAATGCCGGACGCCCGTGCCATCTGCGCAAGGCGCTGGATGCAGGCTTCGATTTCCTTGCCAGCGACCATCATTAGGTCGGCCATCTCGTCGACGATGACGACGATATAGGGCATCTTCTTGGGTTCGATTTCCTCGGTCTCGAACACCGGCTCGCCCGTGTCGTCATCGAATCCGGTCTGCACCGTGCGGCTGAACATCTCGCCCTTTTTCAGGGCTTCGGCGACGCGCCCGTTATAGCCGTCGATGTTGCGCACGCCCATCTTGGACATCTTGCGATAGCGGTCTTCCATCTCGCCCACGACCCATTTCAGGGCGACGACCGCCTTTTTGGGGTCTGTCACCACGGGCGAAAGCAGGTGCGGGATGCCGTCATAGACCGACAGTTCCAGCATCTTCGGGTCGATCATCACAAGGCGCAGATCGTCCGGGGTCAGCTTGTACAGCAGCGACAGGATCATGGTGTTGATCGCGACGGATTTGCCCGACCCCGTGGTGCCCGCGATCAGCAGGTGGGGCATTTTCGCAAGGTTGGCCACCATGGCATCGCCGCCGATGTCCTTGCCCAGCGCGAGCGGCAGCTTCTGGTTGCCATCGCCGTAATCGCGGCTGGACAGGATCTCGCGGAAGCTGACCATCTCACGGTTTTCATTGGGCAGTTCGATGCCGATGACGCTGCGCCCCGGAACGGTGGACACCCGCGCCGACAGCGCCGACATGCTGCGTGCGATGTCATCGGCAAGACCGATCACGCGGCTTGCCTTCAGGCCCGGCGCCGGTTCGAGTTCGTACATGGTGACCACGGGGCCGGGGCGCACGCTGACGATCTCGCCCTTGACGCCGTAATCGTCCAGCACCGTTTCCAGCATGCGCGCGTTTTCTTCCAGCGCCTCGTCGGACAGATGGTGGCGTTCGATGCCGTCCGGGCTGCCCAGCAGGCCGAGAGGGGGCAGTTCGTAGCCCGACCCGCTGTCATCGAACCCGAGCGAGGGCTGCGCCTCGGCCTGGGCGCGCCTGGAGGGCTGCATCGGCTTGCGCAGGTCGGGCTGCACGACCTTTCTGGGCGGGGCGACGGGAATGTCCAGCCTCTCGGACGGCTGCACGCCCCCGCGCATGATGGGCGGCGGGGCGTAATCGGCGGGGTTGAAAGTCCCTGCGTCGTCGTCGTCCCAGGTGTCCGCGTCCGGATCGCCGTCTCGGGTTTCGCGAAAGATGTTCTGCGCGCCCTGGACATCGTCATCGCCGTAATCGTCGAAATCGCGCAGGCTTTCGTAGGCCGACTGCCCCACCGGCGCGGCAGGTTTCTTGTATTTCGCCGGCACATGCTCGGCGGGTGTGAATTCTTCGGCCGGGGCGGGGTCTTCGGGTTCCTGGACGGGCGGCGCGGACCAGTCTTCGTCATAGACGTCGGCGTAGTCATCCTCGGGCAGTTCGGATTCCGGCAGGCGAGGTTCCGGCAAAGAAGGGTCTGGCTGGACGCTTGGCGCGGGCGCGGGTGGAATCCCCCGGGACGGGGCGGGCGACGCCGCGCGTGCCAGTACGGTGGCCGCCTGCGCAAGCGGAGGCGTCGCGGACAAGGGCGGCTCGGGCGGCAGATGCGGTTGCACCTGCGCCGCGGTGACCGGCGGTTCACGGCGCCCGGCGGGCCCGGTGCGGCAGATCAGCGGCTCGGGGCGGCGGCCGCGCCCCTTGGTCAACGGCTTGCTCGGGTCCGCGACAAAGGACGGCTCGGGCATCGGACCGCCGCGGCGGCGGGCGCGGATCACATCGGCGATCTTGGCGCGGATGCGCTCTTCGCCCGGCTCGAACGTTTCTTCGCCCCAGGCTTCGGTTTCGAACAGATCGTCTTCGGGTTCGGGGTCTGGATCGACGCGTTTGATGACGCGGGCCAGCAGGCCGGGTTTCTTTGGTTCGGGCAGATCGCGCCACGGCGCCGGGTCGCGCGGGTCGATGACCGGCAGGTCCGGTTCCGGCGCGGGCGCTCGGGTTGCCGTAAGTTCGGGCACAGGATGTGCGGGCGCGGGGTGCGGTGCACGCGGCAGCGGCGCGGGGGCGGCGACAGCTTCGGCGTCCGCGCGGCGCACACGGGTTTGGGCGGGTGCCTGCGCATCGGCGTGAAGGGCATGGGACGCGGTGGCCTGCGCGCGGGCCCGGCCAGCGGTTGTCGGCGCGGGGATGGCCGCTTGCGCGGCGGCCCAGGCGGCGGCCTCGGCTTCTTCGGCGCGGCGTCGGTCGCGACGGTCGGCCTGCGCGGCCTGCATCTGCCGTGCCGCCGCGACCGACGCCCCTGCTCCGCGCCCCAGGACCTGCAACACGGTCGCATAGACCATCACAAGGCCCAGCAACAGAAACCGCGCGATGCCGCGCAGTTCGCCGCGGGTAAAGCCCAGCACAAAGGCTCCGAGCGCCAGCAGGCCCACCGCCAGCACCACCATCACCAGCTTCAGCCCAAGCCCCGCGCCGATCGGCAGCACCCCCAGAACGGTGCCCATCATCATGTCACCGAACAGCCCGCCAAGGCCAAAGCTGTGGCTCCAGTCCGGGCCAACCGTTTGCCCCGCGGCATAAACGGCGGACAGCGCGATCCAGATCGGGGCAAAGACGATACGGGAGAACGCGCGCTCCTCGCCGGTATGAAGGGCGAGGCGCACCCCCCAGACCAGCAACACCAGCGCAAGCCCCCACGCGCCCCAGCCGACGATCATGAACAGCGGTGCCGCGATGGATGCGCCGATACGGCCCATCCAGTTCTGCACCGGGGCATCGGTCGCCGACAGCCAGCTGGGATCGTCGGGGGTATAGGACCCGACCATCGCCGCCGCCATCAGGCCAAGTATCACCAGGCCGAGGCCCGCCAGTTCCTTGCCGCGCTTTTCGATCGCCGCCTGCATGTTGCTGTCGAAAAGGGGGTCCCTCCCCCGTGCCTGGTACGCCATCGTTTGCCTCGTCTTTTTCTTATTGGCCATAGAGACAGTCACGGATTGCCGTGAGTCCCCTTTCGGTCTCAAGTTCGGGGGCCACGAGGGCCACCCGGATATAACCCTCTCCGGGGTTTCCATGGTCTGTGTCGCGCGACAGATAAGCGCCGGGCAGAACCCGCACGCCAGTGTCCTGCCACAGCTTCAGGGTCGCGGCCTCGCCATCCCCGACGGGCAGCCACAAAAAGAACCCCGCCTGCGGTGGTTCGTATCCGGGCACATTGCCAAAGATCCGGTCGGCCATGTCGAACTTGCGCTGATAGAGCGCGCGGTTTTCGGTGACATGCGCCTCGTCGGCCCAGATTTTCTCGCTGACGCGCTGGATCGGCAGCGGCAGCGGCGCGCCCGCATAGGCACGCAACTGACGGACGCGCGCCATGGTCTCGGGGCCGCCCGCAACGAACCCCGAGCGCAGGCCCGGCAGGTTCGACCGCTTGCTGAGCGAGTGAAAGATCACCACCCGCTCCGGGTTCGCGCCCATCGCCGTCGCGACCTGCAACGCGCCGGGGGGGGCCGTGTCGCGGTAAAGGTCGGAATAGCATTCATCGGCGAGGATCTGGAAATCGTGCTTTTCGGCCAGCGCGATGAGTCGCCGCCAGTAGGATTCATCCGCCACCGCGCCCTGCGGATTGGCGGGCGAGCAGATGTAGCACAGCGCCGTGCGGTCCAGAATCTCGGCGGGCAGGCTTTGGTAATCCGGAAGGTGGCCGGTGTCGCGCGTCGCGTTGACGAACACCGGCTCCGCCGCGACGGAAACCGCCGAAACAGCATAGACCTGATAAAACGGGTTGGGCATCAGCACCACGGGCTGCTTGCCGTTCCTGGTTTCCGGGCACAGCGCCATGCCGGCGTTATACAACCCCTCGCGCGTGCCGTTCAGCGGCATGACCTGCGTCGGGTCCAGCGACACACCGTAGCGCCGGGCGATCCAGCCAGCGATGGCCGCGCGCAGTTCCGGCGTGCCGTCATTGGGCGGATATTTCGCAAACTCATGCACATGCGCCGCCAGAATATCGCCCACCCACGCCGGGAAAGCGTGTTTGGGCTCGCCGATCGACATATGCGTGACCTTGCCCCCGGGCGCATGCGCATCGAGAAGCGCCCGCAGACGCGGGAACGCATAGGGCGGCAGGTTCGAAAACCGCTCTGGAAACATTTGGCTCTGCCTCGGGCTGCCTGACAGGACTGCTTGTATTTCAGGGGTCGTTTTCCGCCCCATTTGACCGGCAGGATACGGGATCGGGGGGCGTTTCGTCCAGCGCCGTGAGGGGTTGCCCCGATGTTGTGACAGGAAAGACGCAAAGCGCGCCAAAACCGCAGCGCGCGGCCCGCAGGCGCGGCTTTTGTCGCAATGGTGCGGGGGGCGCTGCCCCCCGCGCGATGCGCTCCCCCCGGAGTTTATCCGGCAAGATGAAGAGGCTGGCTCAGCGCCTCTTCGGCGGCCTTGCCAAGGCGCAGCAGGCGATCCTCGGCGCCCGGCGCGCACATCAGCGACAGTCCGCAGGACGGCGTGCCGGTGGGCAGGGTCAGTGCGCATAGCCCCATGACGTTGCCCACGCGCGTGTTGCGCAGGGCGAGAAGGTTTTCGGTGACGTAGTAATCCCCGCCCTTCAGCAACCGTGCGACATTGGGCGGCAGAATCGGCGCGGTCGGGCAGAGTACAGCGTCAAAACCCGCCGTGGCCTTGGCATAGGCGGCGCGGGCCTTGTGCATCCGGGTGACGGCGCGCAGATAGTCGGCGCCGCCGATGTCGCGGCCTGCCTCGAACCGCTCGCGGATGGGGGCGAACATGACGTCGGGGGCGATGTCGATCGCCTCTCCCCAGGTGGCCCAGGCTTCGGTGGTGAACAGGACGCCGGCGTCGGCCATGGGGATGGCGATGTCGGGGACATCCAGATCGACGATCTCGGCCCCGGCGGCGGCGAGCCTGTCCAGCGCCCCGGCATGGGCGCGGGCGGGTTCGGGGCGCAGATCGTCCAGCACGATGGTGGTGAGGCGGGCGAACCGGCGCCCCCTTAGCGACGTGTTGGTCAGATCGGGGGGAGCGCGGCCTTCGAGCGCGGCGAATGTCAGCGCGGTATCCTCGACCGTGCGGCACAGGGGGCCGACGGTGTCGAACCGCGCCGCCAGCGGCACGAGTCCGTCCAGCGAGATGCGCCCCGCGGTGGTTTTCAGCCCCACAATGTCGTTCCAGCACGACGGAATGCGCACCGATCCGCCGGTGTCCGACCCGATGGCGGCGGCCGCCAGCCCGAACGCGACCGACGCCGCCGCCCCCGAAGACGACCCGCCCGCCACCGCGTCGGGATCGTTGACGCAAGGCGAGGTAGCGGTCATCGGATTCAATCCCAGCCCGGAAAAGGCCAGCTCCGACATATGCGTCTTGCCCAGACACACCAGCCCCATCGCGGTGGCGGTGCGCAGCACCGGCGCGTCAGCATCGGGCACGCGGCCCGCCAGAAGCCGCGATCCCGCTTCGGTGCCGATGCCAGCGGTGTCGAACAGATCCTTCCAGCTGACCGGCACCCCGTCCAAGGGCGAGCGACGCCGGCGGGCCAGCGCGCGCGCGCTGGCGGCCCGCGCTTCGGCCAGCGCGCGTTCGGGGGTCAGGCGGGCATAGATGCGGTCCGCCATGGGATGTACGGCGATCCTGTCCAGAAACCGCTGCGCCAGCGCCACCGGGTCGATGTCGCCTCGTTCGATCCCCTGCCCCAGCGCCGCCGCGCTCATTTCCGTCCAGTCGGTCATGGCTGCTGCCCTTTCATCGTTCGCGACATTGGTAGCGGCACAGGTGCGCATGGACAATCCCGCCACGCGGCGCATATTTGCGGCCATGGAACATGATTGCGACATCCTTATCACGGGCGGCGGGCTGAACGGCCCCGCGCTTGCGCTTGCGGCCGCAAAGGCCGGGCTATCCAGCATTGTGGTCGACGCCTTGCCGCTGGCGACGCGCGAGGACGGGGGTTTTGACGGGCGCGGCTACGCCCTGGCGCTGTCCTCGGTGCGGATGCTTGCGAATCTGGGGCTGTGGGACACCCTGCACCCCCACGCCCAGCCAATGCGCGAGATCAAGGTCACCGACGGGCGCGTCGGCGAGGCCAGGGTCTTTATGGGGCTGCATTTCGACGGCGCCGAGATCGAAGAAGGTCCGATGGGCCAGATGATCGAAGACCGCTATCTGCGCCGCGCCCTGCTGGGAGCGATGGAGGCCGCCCCGCTGGTGACGCATCGCGCCGGGGTGCGGGTGCGGGCGCAAGACGTTTCGGCCAGCGGCGTGTCCATCACGCTGGACACTGGCGATGTGCTGCGCGCGCGGCTGCTGGTGGGGGCGGACGGACGGCAAAGCGGCACCGCCCGGCGCGCCGGGATCCAGCGCACCGGCTGGGACTACGGGCAAACCGCGCTGGTCTGCGCCATCGCGCATGACCGCCCGCACGGCGGCATCGCCCACCAGTTTTTTCTGCCGCCCGGCCCGCTGGCGATCCTGCCCCTGCCCGGCAACCGCAGTTCTATCGTCTGGAGCGAATCCGACGCCCGCGCGCCCGCCATCCAGTCCCTGAGCGATGACGATTACCTCGCCGTCCTGCGGCCGCGCTTTGGCGATTTTCTGGGCGACATCGCACTGGCCGGACAACGCCATGTCTACCCGCTGACGCTGACGCTGGCGAACAGCTTCGTCTCGGACCGTATTGCGCTGATCGGAGATGCGGCCCACGGCATGCACCCCATCGCCGGACAGGGCCTGAACGCGGGGCTGCGCGACGTGGCCGCGCTGGCGCATGTGCTGGGCCACGCGCGCAAACGCGGCGAAGACATCGCCTCGCCCGCCGTTCTGGCGCGCTACCAGCAATGGCGCCGGTTCGATACCGCCTCGCTTGCCGCGGCAACAGACCTGTTCAACCGGCTATTTTCCAACGACAACCCTCTGCTGCGCCTGGGCCGTGACATCGGCATGGCCGCCGTGAATGCCCTGCCCGGTCTGCGCCGCACCGTCATTCGCGAAGCCGCCGGCATCACCGGAGACCTTCCCGATTTGATGCGCCCGTGACCTGATCCGGATCTGACCATGCGCTCCGGATCCGGCGGGGCCACCCCCGGCTTCGTGTACCCCGACGGACGGGGACGGCGGCGCCCCTTCGGTCCGTGCCCCGTCAGGCGACGCTTTTCCTTATGCGCGCTGCGTGCAACAACCCGAGCAACTGTCTTTCTCGGAGGAAAACGGACATGACGTCGAAATGCGCTATCGTCACCGGGGCAGCCCGCGGCATCGGGCTGGCCACTGCGGATCTGTTTGCCGAACAAGGCTGGCGTGTGGTTCTTGTCGACCGTGACAGCGCGGGGCTGGCACAGGTTGCCGGCGACCGGCCCGACATGCTGGCTCTGCCGCTGGATGTGTCGATCCCCGACCAGGTGGATGCCATCATCGCGCAGACGCTTCAGGCCGAAGGACGAATCGACGCGCTTGTCAACAACGCCGGCGTCGCGGAATTCGGCCCCATCGCGGATTGCGAATTTGCCGCCTGGCGCCGGGTCATGGCGACCAATCTTGACGGCGTGTTCCTGTGCAGTCAGGCGGTCGCGCCCGCGCTGAAACAAACGCGCGGCAGCATCGTCAACATCGCGTCGATCAGCGGTTTGCGCGCATCGACCCTGCGCGTGGCCTATGGCACATCCAAGGCAGCCGTGATCCACCTGACCAAGCAATATGCCGCCGAGCTCGGCGACTTCGGCGTGCGTGTCAACTGCGTGGCCCCCGGCCCGGTGCGCACCAAGCTTTCCATGGCCGTGCACAGCCCCGAGATCATTGCCGCCTATCACGACGCGGTGCCGCTCGATCGATACGGATCGGAACGCGAACTGGCCGAGGCGATCGTGTTCCTGGCCTCGGAAAAGGCGTCTTATATCACCGGGCAGATGCTGGCCGTGGATGGCGGGTTCGAATCGACCGGCGTCGGCCTTCCTGCATTGCGGCAGGCCGACGCGAAGATCACTTGATGCGTTGACCGTTGGCCAGGATCTGGCCGCGCTTGTTCACCCTGATGGTGGACGTCAGGCTGTCTTCGGCATCGCCGGGGACAGCGAACATGCCCAGCATCATGCGGGCACCCATCGCCTGCGCCTGATCCACCGCGCCCAGCGCCATCAGCTTGTCGATCAGCGCGTTGGCCCCGACCAGCCGCAGGTTCACCTCGCCCTCGGGCGCGGGCAGGCCGTCAAAGCTGTCCAGATCGGTATTGTCGAAGGTGAACGCCCCCTCGCCGGTCAGCCTTGCGCCCGCCGCCTCTGCGGTCAGGCTGTTCAGTGTCAGCGCGTTGATCTCGCCGGGGCGCACATTGCCGGTTTCCAGCTTGGCCAGCGCCTCGGGGTCGAACAGGTCCGTGTAGGGCGTCACCTTGCCCGTCATGTCCAGCACGATGGTGGCCGGATCGCGCGGCAGCATTGCCTGCGGGTCGATCATGCCCCAGATCGCCTCGGACAACGACACCCCGCCAAGCGTCAGCCCCAGCGCGATGTCCTGAGGCGCCTGCGCGGCGCTGACCGGAGCACCGAGGTTCATCGCAATCCTGTCCATCCCGGCGGCCAGCGGAAAGGGCATTCCCTGGGGCGTCACCTCGATTTCAACCCCGGACACGTCCAGATCATAGGTCATGCCATCGGGCGACATGGCAAAATCCATCGTTCCCGCTCCGCTGCTGGTGCGGCCCGTCGCCTCGTCGCGCGCTTCGGTCACGGCAAAGACGATCTGGCTGTCGGTCCAGGCCAGCGTGCCGCTCGCGTCAAAGCCCGCATTCAGCAGCGCCGCCATGTCGTCGGACGGGGTCCCTTGCGGCAGGCGCGTCCGGTTTTCTGCGGTCAGCCCGCCAACGGCGCCCGCAAAGGTGCCGCCGGTGCCGGGATCGGCGCCGGGGTCGGACCCGGACAGATCGAAGGTCACATCGCCGAAACGGACCGTCTGCGCGATGTCGCGCAGCCCGTCCACCAGTTCCATACGGCTGCGCCCCGCGACCGGCCCGGCGGCCACCGCAAAGCGCGCCGCGTCCTGGCCCAGCACGTCGCCGTCGACGATCAGTTCGGACAGCGACAGGCCCATGGTCGCAAAGCTGTAATCCCAGGTGGTGTCGTCTGGCGCGCCCGAAACCGTCATCTCGGGATCGCCCAGCGCGACCTCGTAGGTCATGTCGACGGTTTCGATCTCGTCTTCGCCGGTCGGGGTCAGCGTCATGACCAGAGGAAACCTCGCGGGCAGCGAAATCGTGACCGCATCGCCGGCCGGTGCCAGCAGCATCTCGCCGATCTGTGCGCGGATCTCGCCTTCACCCTCGGGCAGGGCCATGCGCAGCGCCACGTCCGACAGGCGCAGCGCGCCGCTCGTACGGCTTTCGGTCGCGCGCACCTCGTAACCGAAGCTTTGAAAATAGGTCTCAAGATCGTGCCAGACCTGATCCGGCGTGATGTCCGCCAGCGCCGGATGGGCCACCGTCAGCGCGCAGGCCGCCAGCGCGAGTCCCTGTTTCGATACCAGCATAATCACCTCTTTTCCATCGCGGATCGTGTCCCGCCATAACGTCGGTCCCGCATCGGACCGGGTCAAGAGGCTGGACCGGCGACGGGCCAGCCTTTACCAAGAACGTGAATCGCAATGCTAGGGGGGATCGCATGGATCTGACAGGGAAAACCGTGATGATCACCGGGGCAAGCCGGGGCATCGGGGCGGCTGCGGCGCGCGCCTTTGCCGCATCCGGGGCCAGGGTGGCGCTGCTGGCGCGGGGCGGGGATGCCATCGCCGAACTCGCGGGCGAAATCGGCGCCGCCGCCGTTGCCATCCCCTGCGAGGTGTCGCGGTACTGGGAGGTGGATCAGGCGGTGCAGAACTGCCTGAAAGCGTTCGGATCGCTGGATATTCTGGTAAACAACGCCGGGGTGATCGACCCCATCGCGCCGCTGGCCGAGGCCGACCCCGACGCCTGGGGCGCGGTGCTGGACATAAACGCCAAGGGCGTGTTCAACGGCATGCGCGCGACGCTGCCGGTTATGCTGGCGGCGGGGGGCGGCAGCGTGCTGACCATCGGGTCGGGCGCGGCGCATCATCCGCTGGAAGGCTGGTCGGCCTATTGCACCAGCAAGGCGGCGGCGCTGATGCTGACCCGCGCGGCGCACACGGAATATGGCGCGCGCGGCATCCGCGCCATGTCGCTGTCACCCGGCACCGTGGCGACCGAAATGCAACGGACCATCAAGGCCAGCGGTGTGAACGCGGTCAGCCAACTGGACTGGTCCGATCACATCCCGCCCGAATGGGTGGCGCAGGCACTGGTCTGGATGTGCGGCCCAGAGGCGGACGGATTTCTGGGCGACGAGGTCTCGCTGCGCGATGACGACATCCGGCGCAAGGTGGGCATCGCGTGATCTCGGTCGAAAAGGACGGCGGGCTGTGGGTCGCGACGATCAACCGCCCCGACAAGGCCAACTCCCTGACCCCGGACATGCTGGAACAGCTGTGCGACGTCGCCGAGGCCGCGCAGGACGCACGCGCGCTGATCCTGACCGGCACCGGCGGGGTGTTTTCGGCGGGCGCCGATCTGGGCGCGGCGCGGGCGGGTCTTGCGACATCGGGGGTGTGGGAACGGCTGTCGGGCGCCATTGCCGCGCTGCCCGGGTTGACCATTGCGGCGCTGAACGGCACGGCGGCGGGCGGTGCGTTGGGGATGGTTCTGGCCTGCGATCTGCGCATCGCGGTGCCGGGGGGCAAGATCTTTTACCCGGTGATGCGCCTTGGCTTTCTGCCGCAGCCGTCAGATCCGGTGCGGCTCTCGGCGCTGATCGGCCCCGCGCGGGCCCGGATGATCCTGATGGCCGGGCAAAAGATCCCCGTGGAAGAGGCCGCGATCTGGGGCCTGATCGACCGCATAACATCACCCGGCGATCTGATGACCGACGCCAGGGCGCTGGCCTCGGACGTGCTTGGCGCCCACCCGGACCATGCGCGCGCCATCAAGGCGATGATTCGCTAGGATCACGCGCGGGGGCGTCTGCGCCGTCGCGCGTGACAGCGGCGTCCGCGCCGGCTGCCTCAGTTGCTGGAGGCGTTGTTTTCCAGATCGAGCGGGGCGGGATTGAAATAGTCGATGGTCCCCGCGGCCAGCCCGGCGGTGTTTTCCGAATCGACAAAGGTCTGGGTCATGCCGTCGGTCACATCCAGCATCACGACGGCGCCGGGCAACATCACGCCGGTGGTCCAGCTGCCATCGGTGGCGGTAGCGGCCATCGTGATGTCCGATTCATTGACGAATTTCACCTGGTCGCCGACCGCCGGATAGACGTAATCGGGGAAATAGCCATCCCCCATCAGCAGCACATAATGCACCTCGGCCATGGCGGGTGCGGCCAGCAGCCCCAGCGAAAGGGCAAGAATCCCGGTTTTGCGAAGCATGGAACGCTCCTTCAGCAGCACGATCGGCCCCCACCTATCGCACGACAGCCTTAAGGGTTGATTAAGGCGAAAATAGGACAATATTGCCGCGCGCGCCGGTCGATCACTGCGATCACAGCAGCGCGGCGCGGATCATGTCCGCCGCCGACGGGCCCAGCGCCAGCGGCGTGTCATGCAGCACCGAAAGCCGGGTCAACGCCTGAAGATCGGCATCCCCGCCATGCGGCACGGTAGGGTCGGCGAAAAAGATCACCGCGTCCAGCTCTCCGGTTGCGATAAGCGCGCCCAACTGTTGGTCCCCCCCGCGCGAGCCGCGTTGCAGGCGGCGCACGCTCAGCCCCGGCGCCGCGTCCGAGATCATCCGCCCGGTGCCCCCGGTGCAGATCAGCCGATGCCCCTGCAGTGCCGACGCATGGCGCGTGACCCAGGCGCGCAGGTGGGATTTGCGCGTGTCATGCGCCACCAGTGCGATGTTGCGCGGCGCGGTGGATTGCGCCCTGCCCTGCTCTGTCAGCGCCAGAATGGCGCGGACCTGCGCGGCAAAGCCCGGCATTTCGGCCGGAAACGCTTCGGCCAGCGCGGCGGTGCCCACGGTGAACCCCGCGGCCCCCGCTTTGGCGGTGGCGAGGATGCGGTCTTCGCTGTCGATGCTGCCCGCCATGATGACGGGCTTGCGGGCGGCCTTGCAGACCAGCGCCATCAGCGCGGGCACATCCCCGGCAAAGCGATACGCCAACAGATCCAGCCCGTGCACATGTTCCAGATCCGCCAGGCGGCGGGCAGAGTCCGCTATCGCCGCGGGCGGGCCTTGCAACACGCTGGGATGGCCGGTGATCGCCCCCGCAAAGGGGTAATACCGCAGCGGATGGTCGCGGGTGACGCGGCTGACCGCCTCTGGCCGGGTGCCGCCGAGCAGGCAGTCGACATCCAGCCCCACGGCGGCGCGGGCCGAGGCCAGTTCGCTGTCTTCGTCCAGGCTGACCACCTCAAGATAGCTGCGCGCGCCCGCCACGCGGATCGCGTCGGCCAGCCCGCGCAATTCAGGCAAGGGCAGCCCGACATCCTTGAACCCGATGTGGCGCACCCCGCCTTCCAGCGCCTCGTCGATCCGCGCCCGCGCGTCGGGAATGGTGCGGTCGTTTTCGGTCAGCATCAGGATGAAATCGAACGCCATGGGCGGCTCCGTCGCGGGTTGATCTGCCCCGCAACCGTAGACCGATTGCGCACCGCGTCAAAGCGATGCGTCAGACGGCGGCGATCACGGTGATTTCAATCAGATGCCTCGCCAGCCCGGACTGCAGCCAGGCGGGCTGCGGCCAGTGCGCCGGGTCGCCACCGATCCAGGCGGTCCAGGCGCCATCCATTTCGCCCCTCATCGCAATATCGGCGATGTAGATGGTCGCGTTCAGGATGCCGGTGCGGTCGCGGCCCATGCCCGCCAGGTTCTCGTCTATGCGGGAAAGGCTGGCGATGGTCTGATCGTTGATGTCATCTGTTTTCATCCGGATGGTGGCGACGGCCCGGCCCGTGCCATTGTAGCCGGTGACGGAATTGCGCCCCGCACGGCGACCGTGCACGCGGGGGATTCCGGGCATCCCGGCGTCCTATCGTCCTATTGCATAAGCCTGCATCAGCCGGGGCGTCGCCGCGGCCTGAAGCATGCCGTCGGCGTGCCTGCGCGCGACGGTCAGCCGGCCCACGGTGTGGGCCGGGGCGACCACCACGTCATGGCCGCGCGTCCGAAGCGCGTGGATGATGGCTGCGCCAATGGTTTCCTCGATCATCACCCGGCCCGGATGGGCGATGCGGGGATAGAACGAGCCTTGGAAATGCTGCGAATGAAACAAAGGCGCGTCGATGCCCTGTTGCAGGTCCAGCCCGTGATGCACAAAGCGCAGGAACCAGATCAACTGCCACTGGTCCTGCTGGTCGCCACCGGGGGTGCCGAACGACAACACGTCATCGCCGCGGGTGGCGATGCTGGGGGTCAGCGTGGTGCGCGGACGCGCGCCTGGCCGCAGCGTCGAGGCAAGCCCCGCGTCCAGCCAGAACATCTGCGCGCGCGAATTCAGCGCAAAGCCAAGGCCCGGCACCACCGGGTTCGACTGCAACCACCCCCCCGAAGGCGTGGCGGACACCACGTTGCCCCAGCCGTCGATGATGTCCAGATGCACCGTATCGCCCCTGGTGTCGGTCAGATGCGCCATGGTTGGCTCGCCGGTGGCGGGGTCTTCGGCGACATCCACATGGCGCGACGCGCGCGCGATGGCGGCATCGGCCCAATCTTCGAATCCCGCGATTCGACCGGGGCGGGTTTCGGTGCTGGCGCCGTGCCCGACCAGGGCGGCGCGCGCGCGCCCATAGTCCTCGGACAGCAATACATCCATCGGAATATCCGCGAAATCGGGGTCGCCGTAATACGCCTCGCGGTCGGCCCAGGCCAGCTTGATCGCCTCGATCACCGTGTGGGTGAACTCCTCGCCGAACGGGTCCATCGCGGACAGATCGAATGCC
This sequence comes from Salipiger aestuarii, assembly GCF_003259905.1. Classification (GTDB taxonomy): domain Bacteria; phylum Pseudomonadota; class Alphaproteobacteria; order Rhodobacterales; family Rhodobacteraceae; genus Salipiger; species Salipiger aestuarii. The sequence continues at coordinate 80,151 of NZ_QLMG01000010.1, forward strand.
TTGAGGATCTGCAACGCCTGAAGCAGCACCGGCCCCTGCCCCCAGGGCCCGGTCTTGTGCACCGTCCAGCCGTGGTAGTCGACCGTCACGGGGGCCTCGATACCGGCCTGCCAGGCGGCAAGATCACTGCGGCTCAGCAACGCGCTGTGGCGTTCGCCGGTCGCGTCCATCACCTTCGCATCCGCCAGGTAGTCACAGATCGCATCCGCAACGAACCCGCCGCGCCAAGCGTCGCGCGCCGCATCAATGCGGTCCTCGCGGGTGTCGCCGCGGCTGGCCGCAAGCCGCGTCCAAGTGGCGGCCAGATCGGGGTTGCGAAACAGCCGGTCCGCCTCGGGCAACGCACCGCCAGGGGTCCAGACAGCGGCGCTGCTGGGCCATTCGGCCTCGAAAAACCGCTTCAGCCCGCCGATGGCGTGGTGCACGGCGGCCAGCATCGGATGACCGTCGCGCGCATAGCCGATGGCCGGGGCCAGCACATCCGCCAGCTCCATCGTGCCATGATCGCGCAGCAGCAACAGCCAGCCATCCCAGGCGCCGGGCACCACCGTCGCGAGCAGACCTGATCCGGGGATCAGCCCGTCGATGCCCTCGGCCGTCATGCGCTCGGGCGTGGCCAGCGCCGGTGCGACACCCTGCGCACATAACACAAGCGGCGCTTCAGACGCCGTTTTGTAGATCACGGGCAGATCGCCGGCGGGGCCGTTCAGATGCGGCTCAACCACCTGCAAGACGAACCCCGTCGCGACGGCCGCGTCGAACGCGTTGCCCCCCCGTTCCAGCACCGCCATGCCCACGGCGCTTGCGATCCAGTGGGTCGAGGTCACGACGCCAAAGGTACCCCGAATCTCGGGGCGCGTGGTGAAACCAGTCATCCCGCCACCAGCAAGTCGCGCGGACAATCGGCAAAGCATTCGGCGCCCCCCGGCGTCACCGCGAATGTTTCGCTGACCACCAACCCGTAGTCGTCGCGCCAAAGCGCGGGAATGCAGTGGAACGTCATGTTTTCCTCCATCACCGTGGTGTCGCCCGCGCGCAGCGAACAGGTCAGCTCGCCCCATGTGGGCGGAAAGCCGATGCCCACGGGATAGCCGATGCGGCTGTCTTTTTCGATGCCGTGGCGGCGGATCACCGCCTCCCATGCGGCGGCCATGTCCTGGCACAGCGCGCCGGGTTTCACGACGTCCAGTGCCGCCTCCAGCCCCTCTCGGATCACCCTTGTGGTCTCGATCAGCGCGGCGGGCGGATCGCCCACATGGACGCAGCGCGACAAAGGCGAATGATACCGGTGCCGGACGCCGCCCATCTCGATATAAAAAATCTCGCCCTCGACCAACGGCGCATCCGTCCAGCTGAGATGCGGCGCCGAGGCCCGTTCCCCCACCATCGCATTGGGCGGCTTGCACGGAAAGGTTCCGCCAAACTCGGGCGTGCCGGATGTGGTCACACGGTAAAGCTCGGCCATCACATCGCATTGCCGCACGCCGGAGCGGCACAGCTTGCGCGCCGCGTCCTGCGCCAGCGTCGCGATCTGCCCCGCCTGGCGCATATACAGCAGTTCACGCGGCGATTTCACCATCCGGCAACGGTTGACCAGCAGGAATCCATCATCGAATTCGCCCTGCCCAAGTCCCGCCACCAGAATGCGGTTCCATTTGGCGGTATAGTAGTAATCGTCCTGTTCGGCGGCGATACGCCCCTTGTCCCACCCCCTGGATTTCAGCAGATCCACAAGATAATCCATCGGGTGCAGCGTGTCGCTGCCGACATATCTGTCCGGATAGGGGATGATATTCTCTTGGCCAAGACAGGCGGTGAATTTCGCCCCCGCCGCATCCATCTTGCGCCCGAACCAGAACGGGTCAGCCACGTCCACATGTACCACCACCATCTGCGGCGTATAGAACGAGCAGCCGTCATAGCCCGTCAGCCAGAACTGGTTGGCCGGGTTCGACACCAGCAGCACGTCGATGCCGCGTGCGCGCATTGCCGCCTGCACCCTGCCCACGCGGGCCCGGTATTCGTCGCGGTCGAAAAGCAGCTGCATGCGGTCCCCTGCGTCATTTGAATGCGAAGGAAACGCGTCGCGCCGGCAATGTCGATGCAAAACGCCGCCGTCGCGCGAAAATTCCCCTTCTGCCGGGCCGAACAGGGCGCGCGGGGCGACATTTCCGCAACCCTGCGCGCGATCCGCAAAGCCGCGCATTGGCCGTTCCCGCGCGCCATGCGACAACATCGCCAGCCCCAGACAACCTCAGGCCACCATGAAGATCCTCTGCATCCACCAGAACTTTCCCGGACAGTACAAGCATCTCGCCCCGGCGCTGGCGGCACGCGGTCACGAGGTGGTGGCGCTGACGCTCAAGGTCAAGAAACCGACCAGATGGCAGGGCGTCACCATCCTGCCCTATGACATCCGCGGCAGGTCGGCCAAGGACATCCACCCCTGGCTTCAGGATTTCGAAACCAAGCTGATCCGCGCCACGTCGTGTTGCAACGCCGCGATCGCGCTGCGCAAGCGCGGCTTTGTTCCGGATGTGATCCTTGCCCATCACGGCTGGGGCGAAAGCCTGTTTCTGAAAGACGTCTGGCCGCAAGCTCGCATGGGGCTGTATTGCGAGCTGTACCACCAAAGCCTGCCCGTGTTTACCGCCTTCGACCCCGAGTTTCAGCGCCCCCAGACCCAATCCGACCCGCTCCGCCTGCGGCTGAAAAACCTCAACAACCGCCTGCATGAGGAAATCATGGACGCGGGGATCTCGCCCACCGCGTTTCAGGCGGGCACCTTTCCCGACCATTGGCAGGACCGCATCACCGTCGCCCATGACGGGGTGGATACCGACCTCGTGGTGCCCGGTCCCAACGCCACGCTGACCGTCACCGACGGCCGCGTCCTGACCCGCGAGGATGAGGTCATCACCTTCATCAACCGCAATCTGGAACCTTACCGGGGCTACCACATCTTCATGCGTGCCCTGCCCGACCTGCTCAGACGCCGCCCCGATGCGCAGGTCGTTCTGATCGGCGGGGATGAGGTCAGCTACGGCGCCAAGGCGCCCGACGGCACGACCTGGAAGCAGATCTTTATCGACGAAATCGCCGACCGCATGCCCCCCGAGGACTGGGCGCGCGTGCATTTTCTGGGCCGCGTGCCCTACGATCGGTTCCTGTCGATGATGCAGGTCAGCCGGGTGCATGTGTACCTGACCTATCCGTTCGTGCTCAGCTGGTCGCTGCTGGAAGCGATGAGCGCGGAATGCGCCATCGTGGCGTCCGGCACCGCCCCCGTGCGCGAGGTCCTGACCGAGGGCGAAACCGGCGTGATGGTCGATTTCTTCGACACGGATGGAATCGTGGGAAAAACCTGCGCGCTGCTGGACGACGCCGATGCCCGCGCCCGCATGGGCCGCGCCGCGCGCGCCTTTGTGCGTGACGGGTACGATCTGCACACCCGCTGCCTGCCGCGTCACATCGACTGGGTGGAAGACCTGGCAACGCGGACCCCGCGCCCCCCGCGCGACTAGGCTTGCGAAACCGGCGCGCCCGCCGCTAGACAGGGCGGCGCCCCAACCCGATCAACCCGTCCCGATCAAAAGGCCGCTCGCATGATACAGACCGACGCGCTGGTGGTCGGCGCAGGCCCCGCCGGGCTGATGGCCGCCGAGGCGCTTTCACAGGCAGGACTGTCGGTGCTGGTCGCCGATCACAAGCCCAGCGTCGCGCGCAAGCTGCTGATGGCGGGAAAATCCGGGCTGAACCTGACCAGGGACGAACCGTTCGACGCCTTCGTCGCCCACTACGGAACCGCCGCACTGCACCTGCGCCCGATGCTGGCCGCCCTGCCCCCCGATGCGGTCCGCGCCTGGGCCGAAGGACTGGGCCAGCCCTGTTTCACCGGCTCCACCGGGCGCGTTTTTCCCAACGCGATGAAGGCCTCGCCCCTGCTGCGCGCCTGGCTGGCACGGCTGGACGCAAGCGGCGTGCAGCGCCGCACCCGCTGGCGCTGGGTCGGATGGGAAGACGCTGCCGCACGGTTCGACACCCCCGAAGGGCCGCGTCTTGTCATTGCGAAAACCACCGTTCTGGCGCTCGGCGGCGCAAGCTGGGTGCGCCTTGGCTCGGATGGTGCCTGGGCGAAAACGCTGACGAGAGCCGGCACACGGATCGCCCCCTTCCAGCCCGCCAACGCCGGGCTGCTGGTCGACTGGTCCCCCCACATGACCGCGCATTTCGGAGCACCGCTAAAGGGCGTGGGCTGGCGCGCGGGCGCGCTTGCCTCGCGCGGCGAAGCGGTGATTTCCGCGCGTGGGCTTGAGGGCGGCGGGCTATATCCACTGACCCCCGCCCTGCGCGACGGCGCGGCGCTGCACGCCGACCTCGCCCCCGACATCCCGACCGGCATTCTTGCCCAAAGGCTTGCAAACGCACGCGGCAAGCAAAGCCTCGCCAACCGGCTGCGCAAGGTGCTGCACCTCGATCCCGCCACCCGCGCGCTTGCCATGGAATGCGCCCGTCCCCTGCCCCGCGATCCCGACAGCCTTGCGCGCCTGCTCAAGGCGCTGCCGATCCCCGTTGCGGGCCTGCGCTCGCTGGATGAGGCAATCTCGACCGCTGGCGGCCTGCCCTTTGCCGCGCTGGACGCGCAATTGATGCTCAAAACCCGCCCCGGCACGTTTTGCGCCGGCGAAATGCTCGATTGGGAGGCCCCGACGGGCGGCTACCTGCTGACCGCCTGCCTTGCCACCGGCCTTGCGGCGGGCCGCGCCGCCGCCCGCCACGCCCACAAGGGCTGATCAGGCGAACAAAAAGGGACGCCCGCAACGGGCGCCCCTCTTCATCTTGCCAGATAAACTCCCGCCGGAGGCATCCTGCCCCCACAACGGGTGCAAGCCTCAGAGCGCGGCCTTGAGGCTTTCCGCCAGATAGATCTCGCGCAGGCGCCCCGCGACCGGGCCGGGCGTGCCGGTGCCCACGGACGCACCGTCGATCTCGACCACCGGCATTACAAAGGCCGACGCCGAGGTAAGGAACGCCTCGTCCGCCTCCCTGGCCTCGTCGATGCTGAAAGGCCGCTCTTCAACCGCCATCTGCGCCTCGCGGGCGCATGCCAACACCGCGGCGCGGGTGATGCCGTGCAGGATGTCGGTGCCAAGGTTGCGGGTGATGATCTTGCCGTCCTTGACGATATAGGCATTGTTCGACGTGCCCTCGGTGACGAACCCGTCCTCGACCATCCAGGCATCGTCGGCGCCCGCCTTCCTCGCCATCATCTTGCCCATCGACGGGTACAGCAGCTGCACCGTCTTGATGTCGCGGCGGCCCCAGCGGATGTCGTCGATGGAAATGACCTTGATGCCCTTTTTCGCGACCGGATTGTCGGACAGCCCCGGCTTGTTCTGGGTAAACAGCACCAGCGTCGGTTCTGTGGTCTCGGGGTCCGGAAAGGCAAAATCGCGATCGCCCGGCGCGCCGCGCGTCACCTGCAGATAGATCAGCCCCTCGCTGATGTCGTTCAGATCGACCAGCTTGCGGTGGATTTCCAGCAGATCGCCGAAGGCGGCGGGCTTTTTGATGTCCAGCTCGGCCAACGAGCGTTCCAGCCGTCTGGCGTGGCCCGCAAAGTCGATCAGCTTTCCCCCCAGCACGCTGGTGACTTCGTAAACGCCATCCGCCATCAGAAAGGCGCGATCGAAGATCGACACCTTGGCTTCGGTCTCGGGAAGATATTCACCGTTAAGATAGACGGTTCGGGACATGAACAAGGCTCCTGGCAAGGGGGGGCGCATCCGGCACCCCCGCGTGTGACGTTGCGGCGGCGCAGGCGTAGCCCGCCGTGCGCTGGATGACAAATGTTGAATGCCGCTCTAGGAAAGACGCAGCACCCAAAGAAAGACCGGCATGGCAGATACAGACCGGCTGAACGCCTTCGTCCGCGACGCGCTGGCTGCGGGCCGATCCCGCGACGATATCCGCGCCGCCCTGACCCGCGCGGGCTGGACCGCGCCCGAGGCGGATACCGCGCTGGCGGGGTGGACCGACTGCACCCGCTCGGGCCCCGTGCCCCGCCCGTTGCGATCGCGCGCCGCGCAGGATGCGGTTTTCTACGCGCTGCTGTTCATCGCCTTCGGCGTGGTCGCGGGCAATGTGCTGAGCCTTGGCATCGGGCAGATCAACATCTGGCTGCCCGACATCGGCCCGTCGGCCGGAGGCCCGCGCGCCCTGCGCTGGTCGATGGCCGCGCTGATCGTCTTCGCACCGGTGTTCTGGTGGCTGGACCGCAGCGACCGGCGCGCCCTTGTGCGCGCTCCGGCGCGGCGGCATGGCGCCGTGCGGCGCTGGCTGTCGTCGCTGGCGCTGCTGGTCGCCTCGGTCGCGCTGCTGGTCGATGCGCTGGTGCTGATCTACGCGTTTCTCGACGGGCAGATGACCGCGCGTTTCGCCGCGCGCGCCGCGCTGATCGCCGCGCTGGCTGCGATCGTGATCGCATATTTCCGCCAGAGCGCCCGGGAAACCGCGCGCCGACCCGCGGGTCCGGCCCTGCTGGCGCTTGCGGTGATCGCGCTGGGGCTGTCGCTTTTCAGCGTGGGCGGGCCACGCCGGGGGCAGGCCGAACACCGCGACCGGGCGCGGGTTTCCGACCTGCGCGAACTTGCGCTGGATGTCGCCGCCTGTACCGGTCAAGACGCTCTGCCCGACAGGCTGAACCCGCTGGACTGCGCGCGGACCCCGGCGCGGCTGACCGCCCTTGCCGCCGCGGTCGCGTATCGGCGCACTGGCGACACGACGTTCGATCTGTGCGTCGCGGTCGAAGCGCCAGGGGCGATTTCGCAATACGGCATCAGAATCAGCGACGACATGGCCTGCATCAAAGGAACCGCCCGCTGACCCTTAGCCCCAGAGGTGGGGCGAAGACGGGTGCACGCCCGCCTCGTCGAACAGCAGCGGCACGTCGCGGTCTTCGCCCAGCAGCAGCGGACCATCCAGATCGGTGAACCCCGCCCCCTGCGCAAGCAGCACGGCGGGCGCCATGGCCAGCGACGAGCCGACCATGCAGCCGACGAACACGCCGTAGCCTTGCGCCAATGCCGCCTCGCGCAGTTTCAGCGCCTCGGTCAGCCCGCCGGTCTTGTCGAGCTTGATGTTGACGAAGTCGTACTTCCCCGTGAGCTTGGGCAACGAGGCGCGATCATGGGCGGATTCGTCGGCGCAAACGGGTACAGGGCGATCCATTCCGATCAGCGCCTCGTCATCCCCCGCAGGCAGCGGCTGCTCTACCATCGCCACGCCAAGACGCAGCAGATGGGGCGCCAGATCGGCGTATACCTGCGCCGACCAGCCTTCGTTCGCATCGACGATGATGGTGCTGTCGGGCGCGCCGGCACGCACCGCTTCGAGACGGGGCATGTCATCCGGCGTGCCCAGCTTGATCTTGAGCAACGGGCGAAAGGCGTTTTTTGCCGCCTGCGCCTGCATCGTTTCGGGCGTGTCGAGCGACAGCGTATAAGCGGTGATTTCCGGCCCCGGTTTCGGCATCCCAAGCAGTTCCCAGACGCGCTTGCCACTGGTTTTCGCCTCCAGATCCCACAGGGCGCAATCCACCGCGTTGCGCGCCGCCCCCGCGGGCAGCAGCGTTTGCAGCGTTTCAAGCGTGACATCGTCAGGCAGGCCCGCGATCTGCGCCTCGACGCTGTCAAGGGTTTCGCCGTAGCGCGCATAGGGCACGCATTCACCCCAGCCGGTCACGCCATTGCGGGTGATCCTGACCGTCAGCACATTGGTTTCGATCCGGCTGCCGCGCGAAATGGTAAAGACCTGCGCCAGCTTGAACCTGTCCCGTGTTACCTTGATGCTCATGCGCCTGTTCTTTCGTCTGTCCGGTAAATCAGACGCGGCGGTGCGTTGGACACCGCCGCGCGTATGGCGTGCAATCCCGCCCGAGGGATCAGCAGGCGGCAACCGCATCGACCAGACGGTCGGCTCCGTGGCGGTACGGATCGACCGTCGGCAGGCCAAGGCGCGCCTCGACCTCGGCGCAATAGTCCAGCGCCTCCTGATCGCCCATGTGCTGGGTGTTGATCGACACGCCAATCGCCTTGCACGCCGGGTTGGCGACCCGCGCCAGCGTCAGCGCCATGTCGCGCACCGCTTCCAGTGTCGGCAATTGATGGCCCGGCAGGCCGCGCATATGGGTGCGAGTCGGTTCGTGGCACAGGATCAGCGCGTCGGGCTGCCCGCCATGCACCAGCGCCATGGTCACGCCGGAATAAGACACATGGAACAGCGACCCCTGGCCTTCGATGATGTCCCAGTGGTCATCGTCATTGTCGGGGGTCAGATATTCGATCGAGCCCGCCATGAAATCGGCGATGACGGCATCCAGCGGCACGCCGTCTCCGGTGATCAGGATGCCGGTCTGGCCAGTGGCGCGGAAGGTCGACTTCATGCCCTGTTCGCGCATCGCCGCATCCAGCGCCAGCGCGGTGTACATCTTGCCCACCGAACAATCGGTGCCAACGGCCAGCAGGCGCTTGCCCTTGCGCGGCTCGCCGTTGGCGATGGGATACTTGACGGACGGGATGCGCACGTCCCACAGGTTCCGGCCGGTGGCCTTGGCGACGGCGGCAAGGTCTTCTTCGTCGCGCAGCAGGTTGTGCAGGCCCGACGCCAGGTCGAACCCTTCTTCCAGCGCCTCGACCAGCACCTTTTTCCAGGTCTGCGAGATCATGCCGCCCCGGTTCGCCACGCCGATCACCAGCGTCCTGGCACCGGCGGCCCTGGCTTCGGCCAGGGTCATGTCGGGCAGCTTCATGTCGGCCTTGCAGCCCTCAAGGCGCAGCTGGCCGACGCAGTTTTCCGGGCGCCAGTCCTTGATCCCCTGGGCGACCTTGGCAGCGAGCGGATCGGGCGCGTCGCCGAGGAACAGCAGATAGGGGGTCTTGATCATGGCAGTCTCCTTGTTCGTTCGGGGCCCGCGGCCCCGTCATGCGATTTGGTCGAACCCTAGCGTGGCAATGGCGCAAGGCGATGCCGTTTTCGCGGTCGCGGCGGATGGCTTCGCGAAGAATCTGCTCTGGGGGGACGATCTGCTCAAAAGATTTACCATTGCCCTGGGCAAAGCGCGCGCTCGCCGTCCAGTGCGGCAGCCTGGCATGTGGTGCCGGAGGCAGTTTTCAGTCGCGCGCCAGCGTCCCGGCCGCGACCGGCTGTCCAGAACAAACGGGGGTCGGGCGCGCCGTCCGATGCCTCGCCGCGTGCTCCCGAACGGCCTCCCGAACGGCCGACCTGCGCGCGGGCACAACCGTTCCGGGCCGGGCGGATGCAGCGAAGATCTGCCTCGTCGTGGCAGCATCGAGGGTGAAAAAGCCCGATCATCAAGCGTGACGCTATAAAGCCCCGCAAAGGCATCGCCCCGCGATGTCGGTCATATGCGTGTGCTTTCGCCGCGTTCATGTTCGATGTGAACGCAAGCTTGGCGTCAGCTGCGCGCGCATGGCAACATCCGCAGGCGCGCTGCCATTGATGGCCCGCAGGCGCGCCCAGCCCGCGCACCCCGCAAAATCCGCTTGTGAGACGCGACCTAATTTAATAACCCCTACGCAGGAAAAAACGAAACATCGTTTCAAGCCGATCCAACCAGAGGAGATCTCATGAGCTTCCGCATCCAGCCCACGCCCCCGGCCCGCCCGAACCGCTGCCAGCTTTTCGGCCCCGGCTCGCGCCCCGCGATCTTTGACAAGATGGCAGGCTCGGCGGCGGATGTCATCAACCTTGATCTGGAAGACAGCGTCGCGCCCTCGGACAAGGACAGCGCGCGCGCCAACATCATTCAGGCCATCGGCGACATCGACTGGGGCAAGAAGACGCTGTCGGTGCGCATCAACGGGCTGGACACGCCTTATTGGTATCGCGACGTGGTCGACCTGCTGGAAAAGGCGTCCGATCGGATCGACCAGATCATGATCCCCAAGGTCGGTTGCGCCGCCGACATCTATGCCGTGGATGCGCTGGTGACGGCGGTGGAACGCGCGCGGGGCCGCACCAGGCCGATCAAGTTCGAGGTCATTATCGAATCCGCCGCAGGCATCGCCCATGTCGAGGAAATCGCCGCCGCCTCGCCCCGCCTTGAAGCCATGAGCCTTGGCGCCGCCGATTTCGCGGCCTCCATGGGCATGTCCACCACCGGCATCGGCGGCACGCAGGAAAATTACTACATGCTGCACGATGGGGCCAAGCATTGGTCGGACCCGTGGCACTGGGCGCAGGCCGCCATCGTCGCCGCCTGCCGCACCCATGGCGTTTTGCCGGTCGATGGCCCGTTCGGCGATTTCAGCGATGATGAAGGCTTTCGCGCGCAGGCGCTGCGCTCGGCCACGCTTGGGATGGTCGGCAAATGGGCGATCCACCCCAAGCAGGTGGCATTGGCCAACGACGTGTTCACCCCCTCCGAAACCGCCGTCGCCGAAGCACGCGAAATCCTTGCCGCCATGGAAGACGCCAAGGCCAAGGGCGAGGGTGCGACGGTCTACAAGGGCCGCCTGGTCGACATCGCGTCGATCAAACAGGCCGAAGTGATCGTCAAACAGGCGGAAATGATCGCCGGATACTGACGACCGGATACTGGCAGCGGGACGGCCGGTGATCCGGCCCGGCCCCCACGGCAGGCGGCGAGGCAGGGGCGCATCTGCCTCGTTCGCGGCTTCGCACCTGTGCCATGCCCTGTCCCGCGCGCGACCCCGGCCCTGCTGCTGGCCGTCGCCGCGCGGGCCGATCCGCCGCTGTCGGCCACAGCGCCCGAACAGGCCCCGGCGCGGTCGAGGCGTTCCGGGACGCCGCGCTTGACGACGCCGCCACCAGGCGAAACACTGCCCCGGTGGTTGCCACGGAATCGAGACGCGTCATGTTCAGATATCTTTACCTCGCCGCCGTGATGGGCGCCTCTCCGGCGCTGGCGGATGTCGATTATTTCGACACGCCCTCGGGCAATATTTCCTGCTCTGTCGGGCTGGGACGCGACAGCAGCGACGTCAGCTGCACCATCTACGACCGCACGCCCACCCTGCCCCGAGCCGGAGGATGCAGCCGATCGGGGCACACCGTCTGGATGAACGATCGCGGCCCGGTCACCATCGAATGCGACCAGCCGGGCCTGTCCTATGCGCGGCCCGCGGGCCCCGGCCCGCAGGTGCTTGAATATGGCCAGAGCTGGGATTTCGGCGGCATCCGCTGCACCTCCAGCACAAAGGGGCTGGAGTGCCGCAACGCCGGCGGGCACGGGTTCTTTCTGTCCCGCGCCCGCCAGTCGGTCTGGTAAGGCGCACGCGGCGCCGCTGTCATTGCGCCGGCTTCTGCGCGGCTTCGGCAAGGATCAGCTCGGCATCCTCGTCGATGTGCAGATCGTCCCCGGTCCTGTCGCCTGCAAGGGGGTCCGCGTACACCTCCATGTCGATCTGGGCCTCGCCTCTGGCCACGATGGCCGTCACCACGGCATCGCCGGTGATGTTCACGGCGGTGCGGATCATGTCCATCAACCGGTCCACCCCAAGGATCAGCGCGATGCCTTCGATCGGCAGCCCCACCTGACCAAGCACCATGGTCAGCATCACAAGCCCCACGCCCGGAACCCCCGCCGTGCCGATCGACGCCAGCACCGCCATGGCGATCACCGTGACATAGCCGCCAAGGCCAAGGTCGATGCCGTAGACATTGGCCAGAAACACCGTCGCCACGCCCTGCATGATCGCGGTGCCGTCCATGTTGATGGTCGCCCCGAAGGGCACGGTGAACGCGGCCACCGAATTGTTGACGCCCATCCTTTCGGTCACGCAGCGCAGCGTGACGGGGATGGTCGCGTTGGATGACGCGGTGGAAAAGGCAAAGACCTGCGCCGGGCGGATCTTTTTCAGGAAGATGATCGGGTTGAGCCCCGAAATCAGCTTGAGGAACAGCATCAGCGTGCCGAACATATGCAGCAACAACGCCCCCACCAGCACAAGCACATACGACATCACCGGGATGAACAGCCCCACGCCCTGTTCGGTAAAGGTCTTGGCGATCAGGCAGAACACGCCATAGGGCGCAAAGGCCATGACGATCTGCACCACCTTCATCATCAGCTCGTTCATGTATTCGCAGGCCTGCACGAACGGCGTCGACCGTTCGGCCAGCATCAAAGCCGCCACCCCGAGAATGATGGTGTAACAGATGATCTGCAGCATCTCGCCGCCCGCAAAGGCCGCAAACGGGTTGCGCGGCACGATGGCGGCAAAGGTATCCCAGACGCTGGGCGCATCCCGCCCCGCGATACCCGCCGTGTCGATGCCGTCCATCACGAACCCGTCCCCCGGCGCCACCGCCAGAGCAATCAGGATCGCGACCGCGATCGCCGTACCGGTCGTCGCAAGGTACAGCGCAAAGCTCTTGCCCCCCACGCGCCCCAGGATACGGATATCGCCGATCCCCGCGACCCCGGTGATGAGCGAAAAGAACACCAGCGGCACCACCAGCATCTGCAACGCGTTCACGAACATCCGCCCGATCATGTAGAACAGCCCGCCCACCACATGCGTGTTGATGAAAGCGATCTGCGCCATGTTGAGGATCACCCCCAGCACCAGCCCCGCGCCCATCGCAAGCAAGATCCGCGTCGTCAGTGACAGCTTTCCGTCACCGTCCCGAAGTGTCGCCCCCATGGTGGCCTCCCGCTGGTTGTGGTTTGGCCCAGTGTGCACCCATTTCTGCAAAACTGAGATTTTTTTTCGCCATATGCGCGAAAAGCCAACCCCGCGGATACCGCGATGCGTTAGGATACACCGGTTCAGGCATTTTTCAGCGTCATCGCTGCACCTTGCGCACACAATGGCATGCCGTGGCCAACATCGCCGCCGCCCTCTGTACCGTATTGTGCCTGTGACATTGCGGCGCTACAGCGCGCAACCGGCCCATCGGAAAGGATCTCGGCATGTCTCAGTTCACGCTCGGATGGGAGGAATGGCTTTCGCTGCCCGACCTCGGCCTGCCAGCGGTGCGCGCCAAGGTCGATACCGGGGCCCGCACCTCGGCGCTGCACGCCTTTGCCATCGAACCGTTCGGATCGACCAAGAAACCGATGGTGCGCTTTGCCATCCACCCCGATCCAAACGATCCGCATCTGGAGATGATCTGTTCGGCCCCGATGAAGGACCGCCGCGAGGTCACATCGTCGAATGGCGAAACCGAACTGCGCTTTGTGATCGAGACGACTGTGAACATGGGCGAGCGCAGCTGGCCCATCGAGGTTACGCTGACCGATCGCGGGTCCATGGCCTATCGGATGCTGCTGGGGCGCACGGCGCTGGATGACGACATGATCGTGTCGCCCAGCAACAGCTTCTGCCAGCCCGAACTGTCGTTTGACGCCTATCACGGCATCCCGCGCAGCGAACGGCACCGCCGCGCCCTGCGCATGGCGATCCTGACCCGCGAGCCGGAAAACTACTCGACCCGCAAGCTGATCGCGGCGGCGGAAATGCGCGGCCATTCGATGGAGGTGATCGACACCTCTCGTTGCTACATGAACATCCATTCCGTCGGCGGAGAGGTCCATTACGACGGCCGCCGCCTGCCCCATTACGACGCGGTGATCCCGCGCATCGGGGCCTCGATTACATCTTACGGCACGGCGGTGGTGCGCCAGTTCGAAAGCATCGGCACCTACTGCCTGTCGGGGTCCGAAGGCATCACCATGTCGCGCGACAAGCTGCACGCGCACCAGGTTCTGGCACGGGTGCAGATCGGCATGCCGACAACCGCCTTTGCCCGCAGCCCCAAGGATTCGGCCAACGTCATCAGCCTGGTGGGGGGCGCCCCGCTGGTGCTGAAACTGCTGGAAAGCACGCAAGGCAAGGGGGTGGTGCTGGCGGAAACCAAAAAGGCGGCGGAATCGGTGATTTCGGCGTTTCAGGGCCTGCGCGCGGACTTTCTTGTGCAAAGCTTCGTCAAGGAAGCGGCGGGCGAAGACATCCGCTGCTTTGTCGTGGGCGGCAAGGTGGTGGCCGCGATGCGCCGCCGGGGCAAGCCCGACGATTTCCGCTCCAACCTGCATCAGGGCGGCACGGCCGAGCCTGTGCGCATCTCGCGCCAGGAACGCGAAACCGCGATCCGCGCCGCGCGCACCATGAAGCTTGACGTGGCCGGCGTGGACCTTTTGCGCGGCGAAGACGGACCCAAGGTGCTTGAGGTCAACAGCTCGCCGGGGCTGGAAGGGATCGAACGCACCTCGGGCAAGGACATCGCGGGGCTGGTGATCGCGCATATCGAAGCCAAGGTTGCACCCAAGCCCTCGCGCGCCCGTGCCAAGCGCCCCCCCGGCTGACGGCGCGCCCGACCGGCGTGGCGGACATGTCCGGCGGGGATAATTCCGGACGCATGCCTCGGCGCCCCAGGGACGCTTGGGTCGGGGCGGCCAGACGTGAACCGCGCCGGGTTCGCCAGAGGCTCCATCGCCCGGGCAAGCTGGCGCATCGTGGCCAACGACGACGGGCGTTCCGGTGACGCCTGCGAACCTGCCGCCATATCCTGACGCGCGGGCGGCACGACGCCGCAAATCGTCCCCCCGCCGGACGCAGGCCGTCGCGGTCGCATCCTTCCAGCTGGGATGGCTCTGCGCCGCCTGTCTTTCAGCCGAAGCGATAGCCAAAGCGTGAAATGTCATCGGCGCAGCTTTTTGCCACCGCATCGGCGCTGTCGGCGTCGTAATAGGGGCGCCAGTCTCGACCGCGCGGCGACGCATTGGCATGGCCGATGTCGGGGCGAAATCCCAGATGCGCGACAAGGGGCGCCATATCCGCTTCAAGTTCCTCAAGCCGAAGGTAAAGCAGCGCGCGCTCGACCCCGCCGGCGTCGCGCATGTAGTGACGGGCCGGATGGGCGGCGAGGCTGGCAAGCGTGGCGGGGTGCTGAACAAACTGCGCGAATGCCAGCGTTTTGGCACGGGCCACAGCGGGGTGCGCAAAGGCCTGCCCTTGCAGCCAGTGATAATAGCTGACCACCCGGTCCCACGGGTTGCGCACCAGCGTGAAGGTAAACATCCGTGCGATCTCTGCCGAGGTCAGGATGCCGTCGATGTCCGCCAGCGTCGCGTGTTTCCACAGCCGTCCCCTTGCGGGCAGCGCCGCGAGTCGGCCGCGCCGCCGCAGCGCCTTTGGCGTGTCCCCGATCAGAATGTCATCGCGGTGGGCCCGCGCCTCCAGCGCCGCCGCCATCGAGGTTCCGCCGGTTTTCGGTATGTGCACAAAGATATAACGGCGGCGGGGCGAGATTATCATGCCCGCGAGCCTAGCCTTGCGCGGACCGCCCGTCATGCCCCATTCTGCCCTTTTCCACGCGCGCGCTTACTTGCATAGTCCCCCCGAAGATCAGATGCGGGAGTAAAATGTCATGGGCTGGCTTGCCAACGAAACCGGGCTTGGGAAATGCGCTGCGAACTATGTGCCGCTGACCCCGTTGTCGTTCCTGAAGCGGGCCGTTCAGGTCTGGCCCGATCATCTGGCCGTGGTCTACGGCCCCCATCGCAAGACCTATGCCGAGTATCACCGCCGCGTCAGCCGACTTGCCTCGGCGCTGACACGAATTGGCGTGGCGCCGGGCGATGTGGTCGCGACCCTTCTGCCCAATATCCCGGCCCAGGCCGAGGCGCATTTCGGCGTGCCCGCCTGCGGTGCCGTTCTCAACGCCATCAACACCCGTCTGGACGTCGATACCATCGCCTATATTCTGGACCACGGCGAAGCCAGGGTGGTGCTCTGCGATCCGCAGTTCATCCCGCATCTGGCCGAGGCGCTGGAGCTGATGGAACAGGACCCGCCCGCCGTCATCGAGGTCGCAGACC
This sequence comes from Salipiger aestuarii, assembly GCF_003259905.1. Taxonomy (GTDB): domain Bacteria; phylum Pseudomonadota; class Alphaproteobacteria; order Rhodobacterales; family Rhodobacteraceae; genus Salipiger; species Salipiger aestuarii. The sequence goes on from NZ_QLMG01000010.1 coordinate 96,016, forward strand.
CCCACGGCGGTGCGCATGCCTTTGGCGATTACATGGAATACGAGGATTTCCTGCAAACCGGCGACCCCGATTTCGACTGGATCCTGCCCGAGGACGAATGGGAAAGCCTCGCGCTCAACTATACCTCGGGCACCACGGGGCGCCCCAAGGGCGTGGTCTATCACCACCGCGGCGCCTATCTGAACGCCATGGGCCAGGTACTGAGCTGGCGCATGGTGCTGCACCCGGTCTACCTGACCATCGTGCCGCTGTTTCACTGCAATGGCTGGTGTCATACCTGGATGATGCCTGCGGTCGGGGGCACTGTCGTGTGCTGCCGCGACATCACGGCGCGCAACATCTATGACGCCATCGCCGACCATGGCGTCACCCATTTCGGCGGTGCCCCCATCGTGCTGAACATGCTCGTCAATGCCGCCGAATCCGACCGGCGGCCGTTCGACCAGCTTGTCGAGGTGTTCACCGCCGGCGCCCCCCCCGCCCCCGCGACGCTGGCCAAGATCGAGACGATGGGGTTCAACGTGACGCAGGTTTACGGGCTGACCGAAACCTACGGGCCTGACGTGGAATGCGCCTGGCAAGGGGGCTGGGATCACTTGCAAGGCGAAGAACGTGCCGCGCGCAAGGCCCGTCAGGGCGTCGCCATGCCGTTTATGGAACACGTCACCGTGGTGGACGACGCGATGCGGCCCGTCACGCCCGACGGCGACACCAAGGGCGAGATCATGCACCGCGGCAATGGGGTAATGAAGGGGTATCTCAAGGCGCCCAAGGCCACGCGCGAGGCGTTTCAGGGCGGGTATTTCCATTCCGGCGACATTGCCGTGCTTTACCCCGACAGCTATCTGCAAATCGCCGATCGCGCCAAGGACATCATCATTTCGGGGGGCGAAAACATCAGCTCGGTCGAGGTCGAGAACACGCTGATGGCGCATGAGGCGGTGCTGCTGTGCGCCGTCGTCGCCAAACCCGACGATACATGGGGCGAGGTGCCTTGTGCCTTCGTCGAGCTGAAGCCGCAGCACACGGCGACCGAGGCCGAGTTGATCGGCTTTGCCCGCCAAAGGCTGGCCGGGTTCAAGACCCCCAAGCGCGTTGTTTTCGAAGAGCTTCCCAAAACCTCGACCGGGAAAATCCAGAAATTCGTCCTGCGGGCACGCGCGCGCGAGGTCTGAGGCACAGGGTCAAAGCGGATCCGCCACCGGCGCCCGCCGATAGTCGTTCGGGGTCGAAACCACGACGCGGTTTCGACCCGACACCTTTGCCGCGTAAAGCGACCGGTCCGCCGCCTGAAGCGCCTGTTCCAGCCCCGGTTCGCCCGGCGGCAGCCGGGCGCATCCAAAAGACGCCGATGCGCCCTGACCGGACATCCCGCACAGGCCTCCTTCGGGCATTTCCGAGATCGCGTTGCGGCAGCGTTCAGCAATATCGCGCAGCGCCGCCTCGCGCTCTTCGGTCAGCAGGATAAGGAATTCCTCGCCGCCCCAACGGGCCAGCAAGGCATTGTCCTGCGACAGGGCCGCGGTCAAGGCATCGGCGACCCCGCGCAGAACCCGGTCGCCCTGGTCGTGGCCGAACCTGTCGTTGATCGACTTGAACCGATCCAGATCGCACAGGATCAAGCCGCGATAGCGCGTGCGGGACCGGCGCAGTTCCTGCGCCAGGCCATGACGGTTCAACAACCGTGTCAGTGGGTCGCGGCGGCCGGTCTCCTCAAGTTGTTCGATGATCGACTGAAGGTAGTGACCAAAGGCCAGCGCGATCAGCAGCATGGCCCAGCCCAGCACCCCGCACAGAACGGCGATCCGGTTCAGTTCCCCGGGTCCGCCCCCGGCCAGTCGCACGAACAGCGCCCCCGTCAGCAGCGGCACCAGAACCGCGGCCGCCGCCATCCAGCGCATCACATTTCCGGGCCGTCCGGGCATGAACAGACAGGAAAACAGCGTCTCGTTTCGCAGCAGTGTCACCAGGGCGAATTCCAGGCACCAGGCGCAGAGAATCGTCCAGATCGCCAGATCCGCGTCCAGCATCACCCCCGTCAGTACCGTTTCAAGCACCGCGATCTTGATCCGAAGCATCAGCGCCAGCGCGGCCAGCACCGACAGGGTCGCAAATCCGGACCGGCTGAGCAGGGCAACAGCCCCGAGCATTCCAAGCAATTCAAGCGAAACCGAAACCTTGCCCGAAAATCCTAGCGGATGCAGGCAGAGCGCCCTGGTAAGACGCCCGATCTGGTCAAGGTGGGGCGCCAGCGGCATTTCAAGCAGTGACAGGCAAGACAGCCCCCCGATCAGCGCGGTGGTCACGCAGGCACAGCTGCGCGCGACGCCGCAGCGGTCTATCAGCGCAAGATGCGCGGCAAAAACCGCGAATACCACCGCCGACGGAACGCTCATGTGGGCGGTCGTGCCATCCGGACGGGCAAGCAGGCTTTCGATCAGCCCGGCGCACAGGATCACGGCCATCGCGAGCGACAGCATGCCCACCGCAGAAAACCGCTCCATACCGACCGCGATCATTTGGATACCATTTAAACTTGTAGGTCTTAGCGTGCCGCGCAAGTATTAACATATTGTTAACTAAATCTCAGCCACCCGACCCGGATCCATCCCGGCCGCCGTGCCGGTTTCCCGCGTGGCGTGCATTGCTCCCGCATGCGGCCCCATGCTAGTGTTGCCTGGAAACGAGGCAGAGCAGCCCAACCCCATGACCGCACTCAAGGAGTATGATCGCCTGGAGGCCTCTGGCCTCTGGCGCCCCGAACCGGACGCGCAGCGCCGCGAGGTGATCGTGTCGCTTGGCGATGCTTCATTGACCATCTCGGAATTTTCGGGGCGTGCGCTGGCGCATTGGTCGCTCGCCGCCGTGCGGCGCGCCAACAAGGGCCAGCGTCCCGCCATCTACCATCCCGACGGCGATGCCGATGAAACGCTGGAATTGCGTGACGACGCCGAAGACATGATCGACGCCATCGAACGGCTGCTCAGGGCGATCGACCGGCGACGGCCAAAGCCCGGAAAGCTGCGTGTTGCGCTGCTGTCGGGATTCGCAGCGGCGGTGCTGGGCGCGGTGGTGTTCTGGCTGCCCGGCGCGCTTGTGGCCCACACCGAACAGGTGGTCCCGACGGTCAAGCGCGACGAGATCGGCGCGGCGCTGCTATCGCGCATCACCCGCATCGCCGGCCAGCCCTGCATGACCGACGAGGCGCGCACCCCGCTGCGCCATCTCGCCCTGCGCATCCTGGGCGAGGCGCGGCAGGGCGATCTTGTCGTCCTGCCCGATGGCGTGCGCGACACCGCGCATCTGCCGGGCGGGCTTATCCTGATGAACCGCACCATTCTTGAGGCGCACGAAGATCCCGACATCGCGGCGGGCTACATCCTGACGGAAGCGCTGCGGGCGCGCCGCGCCGATCCGCTCGGAGAGTTGCTGGACCACGCAGGCCTGTGGGCGGCGCTACAGCTTCTGACCACCGGCCAGTTGCCCGAGGCGGCGCTTGACCGCTATGCGGAATCGCTGCTGACCCGCACGGTCAGACCTGTGCCCACCCAGGATCTGCTTGCGGCTTTCGATGCCGCGCAACTGCGCAGCACGCCTTACGCTTTCGCACTGGATGGAAGCGGAGAAAGCACCTTCGATCTGATCGACGCGGACCCGCATGCCACCGATGGCAGCCGCCCCGTGCTGTCCGACGCGGACTGGGTGCGGCTTCAGGGTATTTGCAGCGGCTGACCCGCCGTCGCCCTAGCGCAGATAGGCCTGAACATAGCCCACCGCCCGCACGCGCCGCAGCGCCGCGTCCAGCGCCCGCTGGTCGCTGTAGGGGCCGACCACGACGCGCCGTGCCCCGGCGCGGTCACTGGCTCCGTCCAGATAGCGCACCGGCAGCCCCGCCGAGCCAAGCCGCGCGGCAGCCTCTGCCGCACCCTGCCCCGATGTGAACAGGCCGATCTCGACATAGCGCGTCGTATCTAAGCCCTCGGGCGCAACCGGGGCCGAACGGGTCGACACCACCGGCCCCCGCAAAGACACATTCGGCGCGCGCACGACCCCGGCGGGATAGTCCAGGACGGGGTCCTTGGCACGCACATAGCGCGATTTCGCCGGCGCCGGATTTTCACGCGGAACGGTGTTGGTCCAGCGTCGCTGGGTTTCGTAATAGCCGTCGACCGTCTGCCATGCGCGGTAAGGGTTCAGGCGGTCGTCTTCCCACGCGGGCCGATACCCCGACGGCACGATCGGCGCGACATGGGCGCGCCCGCGCCACACCTGATCCGGAACGATGCGCGCCCGCGGCGCCACGCCCGCAAGGGGAATGTCGGATCGGGAGACTTCGGCAAAGGGCGTCGTGCCCTCAAGGCGGCTGTCATCCCAGCTGCCCCGCCCCGCGCCCTGATTGCGATAGACCCTGGCCCTCGCCGGTGCCTTGCCGCGCCCGACTTCGGTCACATAGGGTTCGCTTTGCGGCCCGCAGCGCACGACCCGACCGTTGTGTTCGACATTGCCCATCTGTCCGGGCGCGCAGATCGACCCGGCGCCCTGTCTGGCCGTCGGGGTCGCGGGCATCTGGCGCACCACGGTGGCGGGCGGCGGCGCCAAAGGCGGCTTTGACGCGGGGGCCTTGACCACCGGCGCGCGGCGCGCGGCGACGGTTTCGATCGGCTTGCCCGGATCGGCAGCGCGTTTGGGCCGGGGGGTGGCTGCGGGTTTGGGCCGGGGGGCCGGCGCCGGTTTGGCGGCAAGTCTCGGCGCGGGCTTTGGCGCGGCAACCACGGGCGGCGTTGCGCGCGCGGGGGTGCGCACCGGTTCCGCAGCGGCACGGGTGCCGCCAAAGGTCGGCGCATAGCCGCAGATCTGATCGCGGTCACGCGTCACGCGCGGCACCCAGATCACCGCGCCGTCGAACCCGGCACGCACGAACACGCACCCCCGGCTGTCCACGAACTGGCGACCCGAAAAGCTGGCGGGCGGCATTTCGGAGGGCCGGTCGATGGTCTCGATCCCCTGCGCAAGGCTTGGGCTTGCCCCGCAGAGCGCAAGGCCCCCCGCAAACGCGATGATCGCCAGTCGTTTCAGATGCATGTCCGCCCCCACAGGATAACGCCGGAATCATGCGCCATGTGTTCTTCCGAGTAAAGCGCCCGAACGGCTTATTTTGTCCCGAACATGCGGTCACCCGCATCCCCTAGTCCCGGAACGATGTATCCCAGATCGTTCAGTCGCTCGTCCAGCGACGCCGTGATGATCGGAACGTCGGGGTGCGCGTCTTTCATGCGGGCCACGCCTTCGGGGGCGGCCAGCAGACACAGAAACCGGATATCCCTGGCGCCGGCCTCTTTCATCAGATCTACGGCTGCCACGGATGAATTGCCCGTCGCCAGCATCGGATCGACTAGGATCACGCAGCGATCTTCAAGGTTTTTGGGAACCTTGAAATAATATTGCACCGGTTGCAGCGTTTCCTCGTCGCGGTACAGCCCGACAAAGCCGACGCGCGCGGCGGGCACCAGTTCCAGGATACCGTCCAGCAGGCCGTTGCCCGCGCGCAGGATCGACACCAGCACCAGCTTCTTGCCCTCGATCACCGGCGCGTCCATCTCGCACATCGGTGTCTCGATCCTTTTCGTGGTCACCGGCAGTTCATGCGTGACCTCATAAGCCAGCAGCAGCGAGATCTCGCGCAAAAGTTGCCGGAAGGAGGCGGTCGAGGTGTCCTTTTCCCGCATCAGTGTCAGCTTGTGCTGCACCAGCGGGTGATCGACGACGGTAAGATGCTGTTTCATGGTCCGGCCTCCGTTTGCCCGCCCCTCTCTAGACGCGCGCCCTCCGCCCCGCAACGGTCAAGCGGGGGGCGCGGCATGGCATTCAGCCATCGAGGCGTTTCAGGATGCCGGCGCGGGTGTCTTCGTCGCAAAAAGCGGCGTCGGCCGACGTTCTGGCGATTTCGGCAAACCGCGCCGCGTCCCAGCCGTGGGTGCGCGCAAGCTGTTCGTATTCATCCGCCATCGACGTGTGGAAAAACGGGGGATCGTCGGTCGAGATCGTCACCTTGACGCCGCGTTCACGCAGTTTTTCAATCGGATGCGCGCCCAGGTTCGGGTAAACCCCAAGCATCACGTTGGAACCGGGGCAAACTTCGAGAACAATCTGTTTCTCCACGAGGTTATCCACAAGGCGCGGATCCTCGATGGCGCGCACCCCGTGGCCGACGCGGCTGACGCCAAGGTCGCGCACCGCCTCCTCGACCTCGCGCGGGCCGCGCCATTCACCCGCATGCGAGGTCAGCTTCAGCCCCGCTTCGCGTGCCATATCAAAGGAATAGGCGAAATCCCTCTGGCTGCCGCGCGCCTCGTCGCCGCCCATACCGAACCCGACGATCCAGTCGCCCGCGGTTTCGGCCGCGCACATCGCCGCGCGCCTGGCCTTGTCCGGCCCGAAGTGGCGGATGCAGGTGACAACGCCCCTCAGAGTTATCCCCAGGCTTTTCCCGGCCTCTTCCGACGCCTCCCGCATCGCCTGAAGGTATTCTTTCCATGCGGACAGATCGCCGCCGCCGCAAAAATCGGGGCTGATGAAGGTTTCGGAATAGATCACCCCGTTTTCGGCGCTTTGTTCCAGCATCGCCAGCGTCAGGCGGGCGTAATCCTCGGGCGAGGCAAGCACCGAGGTCGCCGCCTCGTAAACTTGCAGAAAATGCCCGAAATCCCGGAAATCATAAGAGCCGTCGGGCGCGAACACATTGTCCAGCCGCACGGATTTTTCTTTTGCCATGCCCCGGATGAAGGCGGGCGGCGCCGCGCCTTCCAGATGCAGATGCAATTCCACCTTGGGCAGCGCGCGAATGACCGAGATGTCATGCTCGCGCTCGTCGCGGCCGATGGGTTCGTTGGGGTCGCGCATCACAGAAAGCTCCTTCCCGGTCCTTGCGACGGCACGCCCAGATGCGCCGCCACGCTTGCCGCCACATCGGCGAAACCCACCTGCCCGACAGGCTTGGGCCCGCAGCCAAAGGCCAGCACCGGAACCCGTTCTCGGGTGTGGTCGGTGCCCGGCCAGGTCGGATCGTTGCCATGATCGGCGGTGACAAGCAGAATGTCGGTTTTCCGCAGGCGCGGCAGAAGCCGCCCGAGGCTGGCATCAAACCATTCCAGCGCGCGCGCGTAGCCCGACACATCGCGTCTATGCCCGTAAAGGCTGTCGAATTCGACAAAATTCGCAAAGGTCAGCGATCCGTCTTCGGCCGTATCCACCAGTCGCGACAAATGCCCCATCAGAGCCGCATCATCGCCTTTGTGCAAATGGTCGATCCCCTCCATCGAAAAGATGTCGCCGATCTTGCCCACCGCATGCACCGTTCGGCCCGCCGCGTGTACCCAGCTGGGCAGCAGCGGCGCGGGCGGGCGCAGCGCATAATCGTGACGGTTTCCGGTCCGCCGGAACGCCCCCGCGGTGCCGACGAAGGGCCGGGCGATCACGCGCCCCACCTTCATCTCGTGCAGCATGGGGGCGATGCGCTCGCACAGGGTCAGCAGGCGATCCAGGCCAAAGAGGTCTTCGTGCGCGGCAATCTGGAACACGCTGTCGGCCGAGGTATAGCAGATCGGCCAGCCGGTGCGCATATGTTCGGCGCCGTACCGATCCAGCATCACCGTGCCCGACCCGTGTTCGTTGCCGAGCGTGCCGCCCGCGCCGGAAAGCTCGCTCACCCTGGCCAGAAGCGGCGCGGGGAACACCGGCGGCTTGGTCGGAAAATACCCCCAGTCGAACGGCACGGGCCGCCCGGCCAGTTCCCAGTGCCCCGACGGGGTGTCCTTGCCGTTGGAAGCTTCGGTCGCCGCGCCCCACAGCCCCTGCGGCTCTGCCCCCAATCCGGGCGGCAGGGTCGCACAGGCAAGCGCCCCCGCGTGCCCCAGGCCCAAACGGTCGAGCACCGGCAGCTTCAGCGGCCCGGTGCGGCCTTCTTCAGCGCGCCCGTCCGCGCAGGCCTGCGCGATGTGCAACAACGTGTTTGCGCCGGTATCGGGCAGGCCGTCGTTGAAAAAGCGCGCCGCGTCCGGGGCCCCGCCGATGCCCACCGAATCCATCACCACAAGAAATGCTCTCACGCGATCCGCTCCCGTACCAGCGGGCCGGGTTCCGGCGCTGTCTCGCCCAGGACGAACGCCGCCTGTATCATGCGCAGCTCCGCCTCGGCTTCGGGTTCGCGGCGGGCATGGACACGGGCCAACGGCTGCCCGGTCTCGACGCGCTGGCCCAGGCGCAGCACCTCAGACAGACCCACGGCCGGGTCGATCATGTCGGTTTCGACCCTGCGCCCGCCCCCAAGCCGCACAACCGCAAGCCCCAGCGCCTCGCCGTCGATTGCAGTCACGACGCCCGACGCGGGCGCGGGCACCTCGCGGATCACCGTCGCTTCGGGCAAGTGGCGGCGCCAGTCATCGACAAACCCGTGCGGGCCGCCAAGGCCGTGGATCATCCGCCCCATCCGTTCTGCCGCCCCCCCCGAGGCAAGCGCCTCGCGCAGCCGCGCCTCCGCATCGGCTATGCCCGCACCCGCAAGCAACGGCGCGCCCAGCGCCAGCGTCAGGTCGTAGAGCTTGCCCTTCCCGCCGGTCAGCACCTGCATCGCGGCGTCAACCTCCAGCGCGTTGCCCAGCGCGGGCGCGATGGGCTGGGTCATGTCGGTGACCAGCGCCGTGGTCGGGCAGCCCGCCGCGTTGGCCGTATCGACCAGCGCCCGCGCCACGGCGCGCGCGTCGGCGTCGGTCTTCATGAACGCGCCGCTGCCGACCTTGACATCCAGCACCAGCCCTTGAAGCCCCGCCGCCAGCTTCTTGGACAGGATCGACGACGTGATGAGCGCCAGGCTTTCGACCGTGGCGGTCACGTCGCGCACCGCGTAAAGCCGCCGGTCGGCGGGCGCGACGGCGGCGCTGGCCGACACGATGGCGCAGCCGGCGTCGGCCACGACACGGCGAAACCGCGCCTCATCCGGCGCGACCGCATAGCCCGGAATCGCGTCCAGCTTGTCAAGCGTGCCGCCGGTGTGCCCCAGCCCCCGCCCCGAAATCATCGGCACATAGACGCCGCAGGCCGCCAGCGCGGGTGCCAGCACAAGCGACACGCAATCGCCCACCCCCCCCGTCGAATGCTTGTCCAGCACCGGCCCGTCCAGATCCCAGCGCATGACCTGCCCCGTGTCCCGCATCGCCAGCGTCAGCGCCACGACGTTGGCCTCCGACAAGCCGCGCAGGCAGACCCCCATCGCAAAGGCGCCCGCCTGGGCATCGCTTACCCGCCCGTCGGCCAGCCCGGCGGCAAAGTGGCGCAGGGCATCGGGCGACGGCTCTTCGCCACGGCGAAGTGCTGCGATCAGCGCGCGCGCATCCATCAGACGCGGCCCATGTCGTCGTTGCGAAACGCCCCCGGCAGCAGCTCGCCCACCGTCGTGCGCAAGGTGTCCCCCGACAGGGTCGCCAGCGTCACCACGACCTGGGGGCCGGCGAATTCGGCCAGCTTCTGGCGACACCCGCCGCAGGGCGGCACCGGACGCGGGCTGTCGGCCACCACATAGACCTCGGAGATTTCGGCCTGCCCCGCGGCGACCATCGCCGCGATGGCGCCCGCCTCGGCGCAGGTGCCCTCGGGGTAGGCGGCGTTTTCCACGTTGCACCCCACATGAACCGATCCCGCAGGCGTCCTGACCGCCGCCCCCACCTTGAACCGCGAATAGGGCACATAAGCGTTTTCGCGCACCGCGCGCGCGGCCTGTTCAAGATCCATGAAACTCTCCTGCTGCCTCCTGGCCACCATGTTTGAAAGCCCCCCGTCCGGATTGCAAGCCCCGGCACAGCGGACCGGCCCGCGGGTTTCGTCTGGCCGCGCATGTTTCGGCGAGGGCCCGCCCAGGTCGCGCGCCCCTGCGCTAGCGGCCCGTGCGCGACCGGCGCGCGCACGCTCTGTTGTCATCCGACCAATCGACAATATCGGGATACCATGTGCGCCGCCACGCCCTGACCCTGGGGTTCATGATGCGCCGCCAGAGCGGGGGCACCATCGCTGCCATGGTCATGATCGGATAGCCGTAGGGCAGCTGCGGCGCGGTTGCATCGGGGTAGGTCTGAAGCAGCGGAAACCGGCGGTCGGGCTTGTGGTGATGATCGGAATGGCGTTGCAGGTTTATCAGCAGCCAGTTGGTCGCCGTGTGCGCGGAATTCCACGAATGGTGCGGTTTGACATGTTCGTACTTGCCGTCCCCCAGATGCCGTCGCGTCAGAGCGTAATGTTCGACGTAGTTGGTCAGTTCCAGCTGCCAGATCGCCACGCCCGCCTGCACCGCAAGGAACACCAGCCCCGGCCACCCCCCCAGCGCCCCCGCAAGGCCCAGCATCGCCAATTGCAGCGCAGCGTATTTCCAGAACGGATTGCGCCGGTGCCACCACGGCAGCCCGCGCCGCGCCAGCAACGCCCGTTCAGCCCTGAACGCCGACGCCGGACAGTCGCGCAGCACGCGGGGGTAATAGCGGTGAAAGCCTTCGTTGTAGCGCGCTGTCACCGCATCGCGGGGGGTGCCGACCCAGACGTGATGCACCAGCAGATGTTCCGAGCGGAAGTGCGAATACAGCACCATGGCCAGCAACCCGTCGCCAAGAGCGCGTTCCAGCCGGTTGCGCTGATGCAGCAACTCGTGGCTGTAGACGATGCCGACCGAGCCGGTCATCACGCCGGTTCCGAACATCACGCCGAACTTTTCCAGCGCGCTCAGGTGATCCGCATGGCCCATATACCAGATCAGCGAGAACAGCGCCACGAACTGCACCGGCGCCCAAAGCATCACGCCAAGGCGGTACCAGAACAGATCGCGGTCGCCGGTCTGCGGATCGGCGTTCTGCTCGTTCAGGCCCAGCGCCGCGTCGAGCGCCGAAAACAGGTACCACGTCGCGAGCGGCGGCAGCAGCACCCAGGCGCCTCCCCGCACCGCCCCGAGCCAGGTCAGCGGCGGCAGGATATATGTCAGCCAGAACGGCATGGCCGCCGTCACGCGCGCCAGCTTCTCGGATGGGATCACCGTGGCGCCTCCTTGTGCGTCCTGCAAAGCGGTCGCGCGCAGGTTAGCCCCGTGCAATCGCCCCTGTCACGCGGCATATCGCCCGCCTGCCCGCGCCGGTATCACGGCCCGCGCGCCAGATCGAAGGCCTTGCGCATCACCGTGGGCAAATCCGACGGGCTGAAATCCTCGGGGCCGACAAACACGCCGCGACCGGGGGGGCGGTCCATCGGCACCAGCGCGGTCCTGACCGTCAGGCGCAGATGGAAATGGGTGAAGGTGTGGCGGGCCTCGCCCGGCAGGGTCTTCCATTCGGCACGGATCGGGGGGGACTCCGGCGACGCTTCCTCGGCCCAGTCGCTGCCCGGCCAGCCCAGCATGCCCCCCAGCAACCCCTTGTCGGGGCGGCGTTCCAGCAGCCAGGCGCCATCGACCCGGCGCGCCAGGTAGGCGATCCCCAGCCGGGTGGGCTTGCGCTTTTTCGGCGCCTTCTTCGGCAATTCGACGGCGGTGCCCGCATCCCATGCGGCGCAGGCGCCGCGCCAGGGGCACAGCCCGCAGGCCGGGTTGCGAGGCGTGCAGATGGTGGCGCCCAGATCCATCACCGCCTGGGCGTAATCGCCGGGCCGGTCCGCCGGCGTCAGCGCGGCCGCCATTTCGGTCAGGATCGGCTTGGCCTGCGGCAGCGGCGTGTGTTCGTCATGCACCCGTGCCATGACGCGTTCGACATTGCCATCCACCACCGTTGCGGGCAGATCAAAGGCGATGGCCGCGACCGCCCCCGCCGTGTACGGGCCGACGCCGGGCAGCGACAAAAGCCCGTCCAGCGTGTCGGGGAAAACCCCGCCGTGATCCGCCACCACGGCGCGCGCGCATTTCAGCAGGTTGCGGGCGCGGGCATAATATCCCAGCCCGGCCCAGGCGGCCATCACGTCTTCGTCCCGCGCGGCGGCCAGATCGGACACCGTCGGCCAGCGCGTGGTGAACGCCTCGAAATAGGGTTTCACCGCCGCCACGGTGGTTTGTTGCAACATGATCTCGGACAGCCAGACCCGATAGGGATCGGGACGCCCGCCCGGCACCCGCGCCCGCGGCGGCACGCGCCAGGGCAGCGCGCGGGCGTGGCGGTCGTACCAGACAAGCAGATCCTGCGGGCGGGGGGTTTCACGCAACGGTGACATTCCTTTGATGATGTAATTCCGGGCTGGCGCCCGGTGACCGGGCCACTAGAATAGCGCCGGGCAGAGGGATTCAAGATGGCGCGGCGTTCGACGACAACATACGGTTTCACCCAGACCGGCGGCCTTCTCAAGGGCGATATCCGGCGCGCCAGCGAAAGCCGCGGCTTTGCGCAGTCGCGCGTGCTGACCCATTGGGAAGAAATCGCTGGGGCCGACATTGCCGCGATTTCGCGACCCGTCGAGATAAAGTACAACGCCCGCGCCCGCTACGACCTGTCGAGGAACAAGAAGGGCGCCACGCTGGTGCTGCTGACCAACGGCGCCAACGCCCAGCTGTTGCAGATGCGCAAACAGGAAATCTGTGACCGCATCAACGCCGCGTATGGTTATGGCGCGATTTCCGACATCCGCATCACCCAGACCGCCAGTTCCGGTTTTGCCGACGGGCGCGTGTCTTTCGACCACGCCCCGAAGAAAACCACCCCTGCCACGCCCTCGCCCGCGCAGAAGGCGCAGGCCCACCGTGCCACCAGCGACGTCGGCGATCCCGGCCTGCGCGAGGCGCTTGAACAGCTTGGCGCCAACATCATATCCAAAACGCAACGCCAGGCCGGGGCCCGACCGGCCCTGCGGACCAGACCAGACCCGAAGGAACACCCATGAAGCGCATCCTGACCACCGCCGCCCTCGCCGCCGTTCTTGCCGCAGGCGGCAGCTGGGTCTTCAGCCCCGGCGCCCAGCCCCCGATGGGCGCCGCCGGCGCGCAGGACGCCTCCGCCCCCGCCGAAGTGACAGTGACCGACATGGTGCTGGGCGACGCGGACGCGCCGGTGACGGTGATCGAATACGGCTCGTTCACCTGCCCCCATTGCGCCACCTTCGAAGAAGAGGTCTTTCCCCAGATCAAGGAAAACTACATCGACACCGGCAAGGTGAAATTCGTCTTCCGCGAGGCGTATTTCAACAAGTACGACATGTGGGCGTCGATGATGGCGCGCTGCGGCGGCGAGATGAAATATTTCGGCATCGTCGACATGATCTACAGCACCCAGAACGACTGGGCCCGACAGAACAGCGAACAGGCGGTCGCGGATTCGATCCGCAAGATCGGCCTTCAGGCTGGCATCGACAAGGACGCGCTGGACGCCTGCATGGCCGACGGTGCCAAGCTTCAGGCGCTGGTCGGATGGTATCAGGACAACATGGAAGAGGATGGCTTCAGCTCGACCCCGTCCTTCGTGGTGGATGGCGATCTGCGCGCGAACATGTCCTATTCGGAGTTTTCCGAGCTTCTGGACGAACGCGTCGACGCCGCGCAATGATCTCGGCACCCAACGGCCCCCTCGAAGGGGTGAAGGTCGTCGAACTCGCGCGCATCCTGGCCGGCCCCTGGGCGGGCCAGGTGCTGGCGGATCTGGGCGCCGAGGTCGTCAAGGTCGAGGCCCCGCGCGGAGACGATACCCGCAAATGGGGACCGCCCTTCATCGACCGCGAAGACGAACGATCGGCGGCGTATTTTCACTGCTGCAACCGGGGGAAGCAATCGGTGGTCGCGGATTTCACCACCCCCGAAGGCCAGCGGCAGGTCCGCGACCTGGTGCGCGACGCCGACATCCTGATCGAGAATTTCAAGGTCGGCGGGCTGGCGAAATACGGGCTGGACCACGCATCTCTGGCACAGATCAACCCCGGTCTGATCTACTGCTCGGTCACCGGATTCGGACAGGATGGCCCCTACGCGCACCGCGCGGGATATGACTACATCATCCAGGGCATGTCGGGGTTCATGTCGATCACCGGCAACCCGGACGGGCAGCCGCAGCGCACCGGGGTCGCGATCACCGATCTGTTCACCGGGCTTTATTCGGTGTCGGGCATCCTTGCCGCGCTGCACCAGAAACAGCGCACCGGCAAGGGACAGCATCTGGACATGGCGCTGCTGGATTGCGCGGTGGCGGCAACGGCGAATCAGGCGATGAACTACCTTGCCACGGGCGCGGCGCCGGGCCGCACCGGCAATTACCACCCGAACCTGACGCCCTACCAGGTGTTCGACTGTTCGGATGGCTACATCATCATCGCCACCGGCAACGATCCGCAATACCAGCGGCTTTGCGGTCTGCTCGGACTGCCGGATCTGGCCGCGCATCCCGACTACGCCACCAACGCCGACCGCATCGCAAACCGCCAGCCGCTTGAAGCGCTGCTGATGGCGGAGACGGCGAAATGGTCCAAGGCCGACCTGCTTGCCGCGTGCGAGCGCGAAGGCATCCCCGCCGGTCCGATCAACGACCTTGCCGAAGTCATGGCCGACCCGCAGGTACAGGCTCGCGGCATGCAGATTTCGCCCGAAGGCGTGCCGGGCGTCCGGTCTCCGTTCCGGTTTTCGGATGCGGCGCTGCGCCTTGACCGCGCCTCGCCCAAACTGGGAAACAGCTGAGGCGCCCGCCGCAGGTGTGCGGCCGGTGCCGGGCACCGGACGGGACCAGCGCGGCGCCGACGGGGTTTCCGCGCGGATGAAACGGGGTGTCGTTTGGCGCGCCTGTCGGTGTCGGTCATGCGGCTGCCCCGTCCGCGGTCGACCGGGTCAGCCGAAATGGAGCATTGTCGCTCCACATCCGGTGCAGGACCACGGCGAGCCGTCGGGCGACGGCAACGACGGCTCGCCCAATTCCACGCCGCTGCGCGACCCGCGTGCCCCAGGCCTTGAGCCAGTTCTTCGGGTGGGAATGATAGAGCATCACCGTGGCCGCCTGGAACAGAGCCGTCCTTACAGATCGGTCCCCGGCACCGCTGATCGCGCCCACCACGTCGCGTTCACCGGATTGTTCGCGCCGGGGCGTCAGTCCAAAATGCGGGCCCACCATCTTGGAGGATCGGAACCGCGCCGGGTCGTCGATCCCGGCCTTCACATGCAGCGCAACGACGGCGCCAACCCCTGGAGTGGACATCGTCAACCGGCAGATCCGGTCCTGACGCGCGATCCGGCGCAGACGCAGTTCGATCCGGGCCAGTTCCGAGCGCAACCCGGCCTGACCACGCAGCATCGAGGTCACCATGGCGGTCAGCATCTCGTTGCCGCTTGCCAGTTCGCGGGCGCGGTCCGGCAGCTTCCGGCGGCCGATCCGCCCGAGCTTGAGCCCGAACCCGCGCAGCAGGCCCGCATCGACAACTCGATGCTGATCATCGACTTCTGAAGCGTTCGGCGGGCCCCGAGCAGGGCACGCAGTTCCTGCGTCGATACCGACTTGCGGTGCACGGGGCGGAACCAGCCCATGCGGATAAGCTGCGCGATCCCGACTGCATCGCGGCGGTCAGTCTTGATCGGCATGGCCTTCAGCGCGCCCTTCACCTGTCGCGTTTCCATCAGCACCGCTTCCAGACCTGTATCCCGGAGATGCCGATGCAGCCACTGCGACAACGGCCCGGCCTCAAGCCCGACGCAGGCAAGGTTATGGTCCAGATCCCGCAGGAACGCGATTAATGCTTCCGGTTCACAGGAAACCTTCGCCTCTCGCACGGTGGCGCCCGACCGATTGACCACGCAGCTCTCAAGGGACACGTCGATCCCGACAAAATGATCCATGATCTTGTCCTCCCTCTGGGATCGTTGCCGCCGACCGGTCGGTCGGCTGTGGCAGGACGATACCAAGCTCATGGTCGGCAACTCAGTGAAACGCCCGGCCTGGGAGCGACTCGCCCATTAAGCCATCTCTTTCGGGAATGTCCCCCGCGCGACGCCATCAGAGGGAAACGCATCAGAGCCGATTGGAGGCTGTCATTTGCCGCGATCCGCGATTGATCCCTGGCGGCGCCTGATCGCCACGGACCCGGCGCTTGACGCAAGGCATGCAGGCCACAAGGAAACGCCCCGCGCCTTTCGGCACGGGGCGTCCGGATGCGGCTGAAACGTCAGTTCACATGCGCGATGCGACGTTTTCCCAGTTCACCAGATTGTCGAGGAAGTTCGCCAGATATGCCGGGCGCTTGTTGCGGAAGTCGATGTAGTAGGAATGTTCCCACACATCGCAGCCCAGCAGCGCGGTCTGGCCAAAGCACAGCGGGTTCACGCCGTTTTCGGTCTTGGTGATCTTGAGCCCGCCATCGCTGTCCTTGACCAGCCAGGCCCAGCCCGACCCGAACTGGCCGGCGCCCGCGGCCGAGAAATCCTCTTTGAATTTCTCGATGGTGCCGAACGATTCTTTCAGCGCGGCTTCCAGCTCGGACGGCATGGTGGATGCGTCCGGGCCCATCATTTCCCAGAACTGGGCGTGGTTCCAGTGCTGGCTTGCGTTGTTGAACAGGCCCGACTGCGCAATCGCGGTCTTGTCATAGGTGCCGGTCACGATCTCTTCGAGCGACTTGTCAGCCCATTCGGTGCCTTCGGTCAGCTTGTTCAGCGTGGTGACATAGGTGTTGTGGTGGATGTCGTGGTGGTATTCCAGCGTTTCCTTGGACATGCCCTTGGATGCCAGCGCATCGTGCGCATAGGGAAGGTCGGGAAGTTCGAAAGCCATTTTCTATCCTCTCTGTATGTGTGTTCTCGACCCAGAGTCCTAACTCCGCAAGGCGTGAGGTCAAGCGGTCTCGCGGTTCAACCATGCACATGGCACCGGGCTGTGCAGCACAGCCGCGCCGATGCGTCAGCGGACGTGAAAGCCCACCTCGCCGCCCGCCCCCGCCGCCAGGGTCAGCACCCCGAAGGCATACTCCGCCACCGAGCGAAACACAAAGATCTGCATCGTATCGGCATCGCGCATCCAATAGCCCGCCGCCACCTGCGCCAGCCGCGACCGGCGCACCATGCCGGGGACAAAGGCCTGCGGCGCCATGTCCACCGGGGTCAGTTTGGCCAGTACATCGCGCAGGTGCCCCCCCGTGATGCGGAACTGCGCGCGCGCGTCCGACACATCGGCGATGGCGATGAACCAGCCATCGAACACCTGGCCCAGCTGCGCCATCAGGGTCGGCACCGCGTCATAGGGGCACAGCAACAAAAGCTCGTCCGGCGACATCCACAGCAGCGCGCGGTCGCCGTCGGACGTGGCGCCCAGCGGTTCGGGAACGGCAAAGCCCAGAGTCTCGCCCAGCTTCCAGCGGAAATCGTCGGACAGATCGCAGCGCAGGGTGATCTGCCCCTGCGCAGGCAGCGCCTCGACCGTCACAACGCCCTCGCTGCGGGCGCCCTGCATCGGTGCCATAACATCGGACGGATCAGACATCCTGCTTTTCCCCCTTTGGATCAAAGAACACCGGGCTGACGATCTTTGCCTCGACGAGGCTCAGCTTGCGGGTGGTATGCTCTTGCTCCTCGGCGGTGAACCAGATCGTTTCGCCCATGCGGCCAGGTCCGTTTTCGACCAGCCCCATGGCGATGCCCCGCGTCAGCGTCGGCGAATAATAGGTCGATGTCACCCGCCCCTGCACGTTGCGCTGGCCATTGGCGTTCTTGCCCGCCGCCACCGCATAGGCGCCATCGGGCAGCACCGATCCATCGGGCGTTTCCAGCCCCACAAGCTGCCATCGGTTGCCACGCACCATGTCAGGGCGCTCTTGCGCCCGTTTGCCAAGGTAGTCGGTCTTTTTCTTCGAGATCGCCCAGCCAAGGCCCAGATCCTGCGGAATCACCGTGCCGTCGGATTCGTCGCCGATCATGATGAACCCCTTTTCGGCGCGCATGACATGCAGCGCCTCGGTGCCGTAGGGGGTAATGTTCCACTCTGCCCCGGCCTGGATCAGCTTGTCCCAGAAGGCCCGGCCCCGGTTGGCGGGAATGGCGATCTCATAGCACAGCTCGCCCGAGAAACTGATGCGATAGACCCGGACCGGCGTGTCGGCGAGCCTGCCATCGGCCCATTGCAGGAACGGCAGCGCGTCCTTGGACACATCCATCCCGCCCAGCTTTTCCAGCAGCTTGCGGGCGTTGGGGCCGACCACGGCGATCTGCGCGTATTGTTCGGTAAGGTTGACGGTATAGACCTTCCAGTCCCACCATTCGCATTGCAGCCAGTTTTCCATATGGGCGTGGACGTGATCCGCGCCGCCCGAGGTGGTGTGGCAAAGCCAGCTGTCGCCGGTCAGGCGGACCACCACACCGTCGTCCATCAAAAAGCCGTTTTCGTTGCACATCAGCCCATAGCGGCATTTGCCCACCGGCAGCGTCGACATCATGTTGGTGTACATCATGTCGAGGAATTTCCCCGCATCCGGTCCCTTGACCAGGATCTTGCCAAGGGTCGACGCATCCAGAACGCCAAGGCTGCCGCGCGCGGCGTTGATTTCGCGGTTCACGGCATCGCGCTTGCTCTCGCCCGTTTGGGGATAGCAATAGGGGCGGCGCCACTGGCCGACGATCTCCCACGCCGCGCCATGCGCCGCGTGCCAGTCCTGCATCGGGGTGCGGCGCAGCGGCTGGAACATCTCGCCACGCGCCTCGCCCGCGATCACACCAAAGCTGATCGGGGTGTAGGGCGGGCGAAACGTGGTGGTGCCGACCTGCGGGATCGGCTTGCCCAGCGCATCCGACAGAATGCCCAGACCGTTGATATTGCTCAGCTTGCCCTGATCGGATGCCATGCCAAGCGTGGTGTATCGCTTGGTGTGCTCGACGCTTTCATACCCCTCGCGGGCGGCCAGTTGCACGTCCGACACCTTGACGTCGTTCTGATAGTCCAGAAACGCCTTCATCCGCAGGTCGGCGCGCGCCTTGGCGGGCATGATCCAGACCGGCATCAAAGACGATTCATCCGTGGTCTGCGCTGGCGGGGCTGCGGCGTCCGCGGCCTTGATCCCAAGGCGGCGGGCGGCGTCGACCCCGGTTTGTGCGGCGCAGCGCAGCGTTTCGGGCAACGCAAGCGCCCCGTTCGCCGCGCCGCAAGCCAGCACGAACGGCAGGCCATCGGCGCCCGTTGGCGCGCGCTCCGGGTCGGGGCGAAAGAACGCCCCTGCCTCATCCCACATCAGCTTGCCGCCGGTGTGCGACCACAGATGCACCACCGGAGACCAGCCGCCCGACATCGCCACCGCATCGCAGGGAATATCTTCGAGGCTGGACCCCTCACCGATCTGAAGACAGCTTGCCACGCCGGTGACGCGCCTGGTCCCCAGCACCTTGCTCACCGCCCGGCCCGG
Organism: Salipiger aestuarii; assembly: GCF_003259905.1. Taxonomy (GTDB): domain Bacteria; phylum Pseudomonadota; class Alphaproteobacteria; order Rhodobacterales; family Rhodobacteraceae; genus Salipiger; species Salipiger aestuarii. Next base: position 115,375 of record NZ_QLMG01000010.1, read on the forward strand.
CTCGATGCGGATGCCAAGGGCGCGGGCCTCATCGGCGATCTTGCCACCGCCATAGGGGCGCGCATCAAGGATCGCGGGCACCTCCAGCCCCGCCCTCACAAGGCAGATCGCTGTGCGATAGCCATCGTCGTTGTTGGTCACGACCACCGTACGCCGTCCGGGTATGACCCCGAAATTCACTACATAGTCGCGCATCGCGGCAGCCAGCATCACCCCCGGCACATCATTGCCCGCAAAGCTGAGCGGGCGTTCGATCGCGCCTGTCGCGGCAATGACCTGACGCGCGCGGATGCGCCACAGGCGGTGACGCGGACCCGCAGAGCCGGGCGCATGGTCGCTGACACGTTCATATCCCAGCACATGGCCGTGGTCCTGCACCGCAGCCCCCATCAAGCGCAGCCGCATCCTGACGTTGGGCATGGCCTCCAGCGCGGCGACGGTTTGCGCGACCCATGCGTCGGGGTCCATGCTGTCGATGATGCCGCCATCGACCGGAGCCCGCCCGCCCCAATGGGCGGTCTGTTCGACCAGCAGAACCTGCGCTCCGGCCTCGGCGGCGGTCTTGGCCGCCATCAGCCCGGCGACGCCGCCCCCGATCACCAGCAGGTCCACATGGACGTGGAAATGTTCATAGCGGTCCGCATCGCGGCTTTCGGCATCAGGCGCGCGCCCAAGCCCGGCGGCCTGCCGGATTACGGGTTCATACAGGTGTTTCCACAGCCCGCGCGGCCACAGGAACGTCTTGTAATAGAACCCCGCCGGCAGAAACCGCGCCAGCCGGGCGTTGATTGCGCCGACATCGGTTTCAAGGCTCGGCCAGTGGTTCTGGCTTTCGCTCACCAGCCCGTCGAACAGCTCGGTCGTGGTGGCGCGCTGGTCGGGTTCAAAGCGGTTGCCCGAGCCCAGATGCATCAGTGCGTTGGGTTCTTCAGCGCCCGAGGCGACAATGCCGCGCGGACGGTGGAATTTGTAGCTGCGCCCGACCAGAATCTGGTCGTTGGCCAGCAGCGCCGAGGCCAGCGTATCGCCGGCATAGCCCGTCAGCCGCTTGCCGTTGAAGCTGAACCCGAGCTGCTTGCTGCGGTCGGTGAAACGGCCGCCGGTGGTGAGTCTTGCGCTCATGCCTGAAGCCTCGCGTTGGGTGTGCCGGTGCCGCCTGCGGTGAACAAATGTCCCATACCCCGGACGATCATGCGCGCCGCGCCGCGATGGCATCGCGGATGTGCTGCGGCGGCTCGGTGGTCCGGGCGGAATAGGTGCCATAGACCTGCATCGTCACGCTGTCGCGCGCGGCCAGAAACCACTTGCCGCAGCCATAAGCGTGGCGCCAGCGTTCCAGAACCACGCCGCGCGGGTTGTCGCGCATGAACAGATATCCCTCGAAATCCGCGTCGTCGCTGCCGGGTCCGACCCGTTTCAGATGCGCTTCGCCGCCGGGCGCAAGGTCGATCTCGGCGGCGTGGGCGCCGCAGCAGGGGCACAGCAGGGTCAGCATGGGGATCCTCCGTAAAAGCGCGCGCGGCGTTCGCATCCTGCCGCCTGCGCGACATTGTTGCCGGGAAGGCGCGCAAATATCAGGCAACGGACGGTATGTTGAACATTTCCTGAATTGGGTTGATCAGCCTTAACGCGCATTTTCGGGGCCAGGCCTACCTTTGAAGAAAGACGATAAAAAAGGAAAAGCCCATGAGCAGAGTGCTGACACTGACACTGACGTCCCATCGCGGGCGCGACTATCCGGTCGAGTTGTTCACCCCCGACACGGCCTTTACCGACAGCGGAGCGGTGTACCTGTACCTGCGCATGCCGCAGGGCCGGTCGTTGCGCGCGCATGTGTTGTATGTGGGCGATGCCGCGCTTCTGGCACAGCAGATCGGCGTCGACCGTCGCCCCGGCGGGATCTGGGATCAGGCCGAGGCAATGGGCTTTGACACCATCGGCGCGCTCGCGCTGGCGCGCCCCGAAGACCGCAAGCTGATCGCGCGGGAATTCATCCACAGCTGGAACCCGCCCTGCAACGACGGGCACGGCGCCCTGAGCGGGCTGGTGGGCCTTGCCACGCCGATGCCCGAACTGCGGATGGGTGGCTTTCGACGATAACAGCGGAGCTTCCGGGATCAATGCGCCACCCCGGCGGCGACGGATTCGTCGATGAACCGCCCCTCACGAAACCGGTCCATGCCGAACGCCGCCGTCAGGGGCGATGCGCCCGTCGCCATCAGCTCGGCAAATCCCCAGCCCGAGCCGGGGATCGCCTTGAACCCGCCAGTGCCCCAACCGCAGTTGATGAAACAGCCCTCGACCGGGGTTTTGGACAGGATCGGCGAACGGTCGCCGGTCACATCCACGATTCCCGCCCATTGCCGCATCATCTTGAGCCGTGAGATCATCGGAAAGGTTTCCACCAGCGCCCGCACCGTTTCCTCGATATGCTGGAAACTGCCGCGCTGGGTGTAGTTTATATAGCCGTCCGTGCCGCCGCCGATGACCATTTCGCCCTTGTCGGACTGGCTCATGTAGCCGTGCACGGTGTTGGCCATGACGACCACGTCCATGCAGGGCTTGATCGGTTCCGACACCAGCGCCTGCAAGGCCACGGATTCCAGCGGCAGGCGAAAGCCCGCCATCCCGGCCAGCACGCCCGAATGCCCCGCCACGACAAGGCCCAGCCGATCGCAGTCGATCCGCCCTTGCGTGGTTTCAACGCCCCGCACCCGGCCCGCCGACTGGCGCACCGCCGTCACCTCGGTGTTCTGGATGATGTCCATGCCCATGTCCGAACAGGCCCGCGCATAGCCCCAGGCCACAGCATCGTGGCGCGCGGTGCCGCCGCGCGGCTGCCACAGCGCCCCCAGCACCGGATAACGCGGGCCGTCTATATTCATGATCGGACACAACCGCTTGACCTCGGCGGGCGAGATCATGTCGGTGTCGATGCCCTGCAAGCGGTTGGCATGCACCGTGCGCTGATAGCCGCGCAGCTCGTGTTCGGTCTGGGCCAGCATCATCACGCCGCGCGGGCTGAACATCACGTTGTAGTTAAGATCCTGGCTTAGTCCTTCGTAAAGCGAGCGCGCCTTTTCATACAGCGCCGCCGACGGGTCCTGCAAATAATTCGAGCGGATGATCGTGGTGTTGCGCCCGGTGTTGCCCCCGCCCAGCCAGCCCTTTTCGATGATCGCCACGTTGGTGATGCCGAAATTCTTGCCAAGATAATATGCCGTTGCAAGCCCGTGCCCGCCGGCCCCCACGATCACCACATCGTAGCGCGTCTTGGGCGCCGGGCTGCGCCAGGCGCGCGCCCAGCCGGTGTGATGGCGCGCAGCCTCTCGGGCGACGGCGAACATGGAATATCGTTTCATCAAGCCTCGAATCCGGATCGAAGGGAACGGGATGTCGCATAGACCTGAGCACGGGCAGCCCCCCTTCCGCAACCGTCAGGTTCAGACAGATTTGCGACGGCGGCCGATCTTGGGGCAACTCGGTCACGCCGCCTCGGGCAACTCGGTCACGCCCGCCTCGGACGATGTGGTCACGCCCGCACCGGGCGATCCGCCGCGCCTGTTGGGTCTTTTTTCCGACGCGCCGCGCCTGTACATGACCCAAACGGGAAGACCCGCGCCCCCGCGCAAAACCACGGGAGAAAGCATGACCCTTTTCTGGATCGTCTCGGGCGCCGCGGCGCTTGCGGTTGCCGCCATCCTCGCGCGCGCGCTGCTGCACGCGCGCGCCGGCGCAGCGCCGGGCACCGACCACGACCTGTCCGTCTACCGCGACCAGCTGCGCGAGATCGACCGCGACGCCGCCCGTGGCGCCATCCTCCCCGAAGAGGCCGAACGCCTGCGCACCGAAGTCTCGCGCCGCATCCTGTCCGCCGACGCCCGCTCGGGCGGCAAGGCGCCCCCCCTCACCCAGCCGCGCGGACCGGCATTGGTGCTTACCGCGCTGATCGTGCCCGGCCTGTTGATCGGCGCTTTCGCGCTTTACTGGCAACTGGGGGCGCCCGGATACCGTGACCTGGGGTTGCAGGACCGCATCATTCGCGCCCGGGACGCCCGCGCAAACCGCCCCGACCAGGCCGAAGCCGAATCCCGCCTTCCCCCAAGCGCGGAGGCCGACGCCCCGGCCGATTACCTCGACCTCGTCGAAAAGCTGCGCACCACCGTACAGGACCGCCCCGATGATCCGCGCGGTCACACCCTGCTGGCCCGTTCCGAAGCGGCACTGGGGAATTATGCGGCCGCCTACGCCGCACAGCGACAGCTGATCGCGCTCAAGGGCGATGCCGCCACCGCACAGGATTACGCCGATCTGGCCGATATGATGGTCCTGGCCGCCGGAGGTTATGTGTCGCCACAAACCGAACAGGTCCTCGACGAAATCATGCGCCGCGACCCGGAAAATGGCGTGGCGCGCTACTATGGCGGGCTGATGATGGCCCAGACAGGGCGACCCGACGCCGCCTTCCGCATCTGGGACAAGCTGCTGCGCGACAGCCCCGCGGATGCGGCATGGATCGCCCCGATCCGCGGCCAGATCCAGGACCTTGCGATGCTGGCCGGGGTGAATGATTATGCCCCTCCCCTGCCCAACCCCGGCATCGCCGGTCCCAGCGCCGATGACATAACCGCGGCGTCCGGGTTGACCGCCGACGACCGTCAGGCGATGATCCAAGGCATGGTCGACCGGCTGGAAGACCGCCTTGCCACGCAGGGCGGCAGTCCGCAGGAATGGGCGCAGCTTATCGGCGCGCTCGGCGTGCTGGGTGACGCGGATCGCGCTGCCGCCATCTGGGCCGAAGCCAGAATCGTCTTCGCCGCGCAACCCGAGGCGCTCGGTATCGTTGAACAAGCCGCGACAGACGCGGGTGTGGCGCAATGACCCCGGTTTCTTGTGGCCCGACCGATCCCGGAGAAGGCGCCGTACCGCAACGGGCGCGGCGTCGTTCGTGCCTTTCCGCACCCCGCCCCCAAGGACCGCCCACCCATGATTCATGACGACATCGAAAGCTTTGCCGCCGCGCTTGCGCCGATGCGCCCTCTTGCCGGGCTGGACCTGGGCACCAAGACCATCGGAGTTGCCATTTCCGACCGTCTGCACGGCGTCGCCACGCCGCAGGAAACCGTCAAACGCAAGAAATTCACCCTCGACGCGAACCGCCTTCTGGCGATCCTGAAGGACCGTGAGGTTGGCGGCATCGTGCTGGGTCTGCCACGCAATATGGATGGTTCCGAAGGCCCGCGCTGCCAGTCCACCCGCGCCTTTGCCCGCAATTTTGCGCAACTCTGGGACGGGCCGATCGCCTTCTGGGATGAACGCCTGTCGACCGTCGCCGCCGAACGCGCCCTGATCGAGGCCGACACCAGCCGCGCCAAACGCGCCGAACTGATCGACCATGTCGCCGCCTCGTTCATCCTGCAAGGGGCACTGGACCGCATGCACCATCTGAAAAACGCATGAGCCAGCCCATCGACAGCCCCTGCACCAAGGTCTGCCTGATCGACCCCAAAAGCAGACTCTGCACAGGTTGTTTGCGCAGCATCGACGAGATCACCGCCTGGGCGAACCTGCCGCCGGAAACACGGCGCGAAATCATGCAGACCCTGCCCGCGCGCCGCCCCCTGCCGGCACACTGACCTAGGTGTTTAGTCCCAGCGTGTGATGGTCTACTTATCTGTGACCATGGGAAGGGCGCACTATGGGACAAATTCTTCACGGCAGCGCCACGCACTGTTACCCGGCAGGCGATTTGCAAGGCAAATCTGCCGAGAGGGCACGCACGCCATCAGAGCAGCAATACAGCGATCCATTGGCTGGCAGTCGTTTGCGCAGCACAACGATGAGAAGCGCAAGCTTCGAACGCGGCGCTGAGCCGGGAGTTGGGCATCAACGTCAAGACCGTCGCCAAGTGGCGCAAGCGTGCGACGGTTGAGGACGTGCGGATGGGTCCGAAGGACGCGCATTCGACAGTTCTCAGCGTCGAGGAGGACGCCGTGATTGTCGCTTTCCGGCGCCACACGCT
>NZ_QLMG01000011.1 GCF_003259905.1 Salipiger aestuarii
GTCCTGTTGATGGGCGCGCTCTTCGGCCGGTACCCTTCCTTGCTGAAACTCTATGCCGACAGCGGCTATCAGGGGCCGAAGTTTCAGGAGGAATTGAAGAAGGTTTGCCGCAAGATCAATGTCGAGATCGTCAAGCGGACGGATGCCGGCAAATTCGTCGTCCTGCCCAGGCGATGGGTGGTCGAGCGGACCATCGGATGGCTCAATCGCTGCCGCCGCCTGGCCAAGGACTGGGAGTGCCTGAACCAGAACGCATTGGCGTTCCTGCGATGGGCGTCCATTCGATCAATGCTGCGAAGGCTTTGCCAAGAAAGGATATGATCTCGGACGGACTCTTAGCTTAGCCGCGCGCTCGATCGTCTTTTTGCGCTCGGCAGCAAACCCGCCTTGCCGGGCGCGCCGGACAAAAATCGGTCTCCAGCGTCAGATCCCCGATCCTGGCATGCAGGGTCTTCACGTCGATCACCGGTTCCGGCCCGGCCTTCGGCCCATCACCACCCCCCCGGCGGCGCCCTGAAGAGGCTGATCGCGCCACTGCTTGATCTGGTTCGGGTGAACGTCAAAATCCTGCGCCAGCTCGATCAAGGTCTTCTCGCCCTTGATCGCGGCCACCGCCACTTTCACCTTGAATGCCGGGCTGTGGTTCCGGCGCGGTCGTCTTGCCATAATCTTCTCCTCGCTCGCAGCCTCATGCTGCTGTTGCGCAGAAAATCCACCTGTCCCGGCTGTTCAGATTTCCGGAACCACATCTGTAAACGATGGTCTTGCCCGACCGCTCCGACACGGGGGCGGCGTATCCGTCCGGCGTGAAGCTCTCGTCGCCCGCCAGGGCACGGATCAGGCCCGGTTTGCGCCGCCCCGTTCATCGCCCCTGCCTGAGCGTGACGCCGCCGCCTGTCAGGTGGTCAGCCGTTGCACAGGATCGCATCGGGCCACCCGGATGCCGCCGGCGCGTCTTTGGTCTCGGCATGCTCGCCCGTCAGCACCATGTCCCTGGTGGGAAGGATCGAGGTACAGGCGACAACGCCGACGCCGGCCGCCCGTGGCGCGGCGATAACATTCGCGCGCTGTGCCGCGCGCTTGGCCTTCAGCGCGGCGGCGGTGGCGCCGTGTCGCACCGGCCTTGCGAGTCCGCGCGCGGGCACTGGAAACAGCAGCGCGTCTCTTCCCGGCTCGCCAGGCTGAGCCGGAGCCCCGGCGCCATCGCGCTGCACGCATGGCGGCATATGACGATGCACCCGAAACGCCCCGCCTGTGCCCGGCGCGATGCGCTGGACCGGGTCGCGCGGTCGCGGGCGCTGTTGCAGGACCAACGCGGTTTTCACAGTTGCAGCCCTGGTGGGCGACACCCCGGCGCGAATGCTCACGCAAAGCCTGCGCGCAGGAACGCCCCGGCCCGGTCAGCGCCGCCGCCGATTGCCGTGCCGACCGACCGGGCCGAATGCGGCCACGACCGGATCCGCGCGGCCCGTGCCGTATTCAACGCGGACAGCCGACCCTTTCCCCTGCCCGGCGGCGCTGCTAGCGTGCGGAAGAATTTCCGACAAGGCTTAACCCGCATGACGCATATCAGCCGCACCCAGTCGACCTTTGTGCCCCCCGTGCCCGAGGCCAAGCGGTGGATCGACGGGGTCACGTTTCCGCCCGACCGCCCGCTGATCAACGTCAGCCAGGCCGCCCCCATCGACCCGCCGCCCGCACCGCTGCGCCGCGCCATGGCCGAGGCGCTGGAACGCCCCGAAACCCATCTCTATGGCCCGGTGCTGGGCCTGCCCGCCCTGCGCGCGGCGCTCGCGGCGCATTGGTCCGCGCATTACGACGCGCACATCACCCCGGACCGCATCGCCATCACGGCGGGCTGCAATCAGGCCTTCGCCGCGACCATGGCCGCGATCTGCGGGATCGGCGACGAGGTGCTGCTGCCGGTGCCGTGGTATTTCAACCACAAGATGTGGCTGGACATGCAGGGTGTCACCACGGTGCCCCTGCCCACCGACGACCGGCTGCTGCCCGACGCCGAAACCGCCCACGCCCTTGTCACCGAACGCACCCGTGCCATCGTGCTGGTGTCGCCCAACAATCCCGGCGGCGTGGAATATCCCGCCGAAACGCTTGCCGCGCTTTACGATCTTGCGCATGATCGCGGGCTGACGCTGATCGTCGATGAAACCTACAAGGATTTCGACAGCCGCTCCGGCCCCCCGCACGACCTGCTGTCGCGCGCGGGCGCCACGGACACGCTGGTGCAGCTTTACAGTTTTTCCAAGGCCTACCGGCTGACCGGCCACCGCGTCGGCGCGATCGTCGCCGCCCCCGCGCTGCTGAACGAGATCGAGAAATTTCAGGACACGGTGGCCATCTGCGCCCCCCAGCTTGGGCAACGTGCCGCCCTTTGGGGGCTGGAAAACCTGTCGCAATGGCTGGCGGGCGAACGCGATGAGATTCTGGACCGGCGCGCCGCCATCGCTGACAACATGCCAAAGCTCGCCGCGAAAGGCTGGCGCCTCAAGGGGCTTGGGGCGTATTTCGCCTATCTCGAACATCCCTTTGCGATGCCGGCCGATGAACTCGGCCCGAAACTGGTGCCCGAGGCCGGCGTGCTCGCGCTGCCGGGCACCATGTTCACGCCCGCGACCGACCCCAGCGGTGCACGCCATCTGCGCATCGCCTATGCCAACATCGATCGGGCCGGTGTCGGGCGGTTGTTCGACCGGCTCGCGGCGCTGGACTGGCCCCTTGCGGGCACGGACGCCCCGGCTTAGACACAAGCGCCATAAGACCAGGGCACGAGCAACGGGGAATATGCACCATGGCGCGCAAGAGCGGCATCACGAAATATCTCGTCTGGGGCGTTCTGATCGCGTCCTTCGTGGGCTTCGGCGCCTTCGGAACCGTAAACTTCAGCGGCACGTCGGACCGCATCGGCATGGCGGGCAACACGCCGATCTCCGGGTCTGACTATGCGCGCGCGCTTGACACCGAACTGCGCCAGCTGTCGCAGCAATCGGGCCAGCAGGTCACCATCGAACAGGCGCGCCAGATGGGGCTGACGGATCAGGTACTGGCGCGGGTGGTCACCAACGCCGCGCTTGATGACGAAGCCGCGCGCATCGGACTGTCGGCGGGGGACGCGCAGGTCGCTCGCTCGCTGCGCGAGATCGAGGCATTCAACGGCCCCGACGGCAAGTTCAACCGCGATGCCTATGCTTACGCGTTGCAGAATGCGGGCCTGAAGGAAAGCGCGTTCGAGGACAGCCTGCGCAGCGATGCCGCCCGTTCGATCCTGCAAGGGGCGATCCTGTCCGGCGCGACGCTGCCCGATACCTATCTGGACACCCTGCTGGGCTATGCGGGCGAAACCCGCAGCCTGACCTATGCGGTGATCGGGCGCGACGCGCTGACCACCGGCATTCCCGCCCCTGCCGAGGCGGATCTGAAAGCCTGGTATCAGGACAATATCGACAGGTTCACCCTGCCCGAAACCCATGTCATCACCTACGCCTGGCTGACCCCCGAGATGATCGTCGACAGCGTCGAGGTCACCGATGCGGTGCTGCGCGCCGCCTATGATGAGCGCAGCGCCGAATTCAACATGCCCGAGCGGCGGCTTGTCGAACGTCTGGTCTTTGGCAACGAGGCCGAGGCGCAGGCGGCGCTGGACAGGATCACCGCGGGCGAGACGGATTTCGAAACCGTCGTGCAGGAACGCGGGCTTGACATCGAAGACACCGATCTTGGCGATCAGGACCGGACCGAGATGGGCGAGGCCGCCGATGCCGTTTTCAGCGCCGAAGTCGGTGACGTGGTCGGCCCGGCCCCCTCGTCCTTTGGCCCCGCGCTGTATCGGGTGAACGGCGTGCTGCCCGCCCAGGAAACCAGCTTTGCAGACGCCCGCGACCAGCTGCGCGACAGCGTGGTGATGAACGAGGCGCGCAAGGCAATTGCCAACCAGACCCAGTCGCTGGATGACGAACTGGCCGGCGGTGCCACGCTGGAAGACATCGCGGCCGACACCGACATGCAGCTTGGCCAGATCGACTGGACCCAGACCAGCAAGAGCGGCATCGCGCAATACGCCAACTTCAACGACGCGGCGGCGCGTGCGGTCCCCGGCGATTATCCGGCCATCGAACGGCTGGGCGACGGCGGCCTGTTCGCCCTGCGGGTCGAGGACATCCGCGCCCCCGCCCCCGCCCCCTTTGACGATGTGCGCGACGAGGTCGAACAGCTTTGGGAAAGCGACCGCGCGACCGAGGCACTGGTGGCCCAGGCGCAGGAAAAGGCGAGCAGCATCGCGTCCGGCACCAGCTTCGAAGAGGTGGGGCTGACGGCGCAGACCGACAGCGGCCTGCGCCGCGACAGCCAGATCGACGGGCTGCCCGCCACGATCGTCGCCGCGCTGTTCGACATGCAGCCGGGCGACACGCGCGTCCTTCCCGGTTCGAACGAAGCCGTGGTGATCCGGCTTGACGGCATCACCCCCGTCGACATGCAGGACCCGCAGGTCCAGATGCTGCAAGGCCTTTTGCGCCAGCGTGCCGCCAATGGCGTGGCGCAGGATCTGTTCACCGCCTTCAATGCCGATATCCAGCGGCGGGCGGGCATCACCGTCGACCAGGCGGCGGTCAACGCCGTTCTGACGAATATCCGGTAAGACATCATGGCCACGCTCATTCCCAGTTTCGAAGATTTCGCCCCCGGTTTCGAGGCGGGCAAGAACCAGGTGGTCTATGCCCGCCTCGCGGCGGATCTGGACACGCCGGTGTCGCTGATGCTCAAGCTGACGGGGGCCGCTCAGGACGCCTTCATGCTGGAATCGGTGACCGGGGGCGAGGTGCGAGGGCGCTATTCCATCATCGGGATGAAGCCCGACACGGTGTGGAAATGCCACGGCACGCAGGCGCAGATGAACCGGCAGGCGCGGTTCGACCCCAGTGCCTTTTTGCCGTGCGATGCCGACCCGCTGACCAGCCTGCGCGCCCTGCTGGCCGAAAGCCGGATCGACCTGCCCGACGACCTGCCGCAGGCGGCTGCGGGGCTGTTCGGCTATCTCGGCTATGACATGATCCGGCTGGTGGAAAAGCTGCCGGATGTGAACCCTGACCCGCTTGGCCTGCCCGACGCGCTGATGCTGCGCCCTTCGGTCGTGGCCGTGCTGGACGGTGTCAAGGGCGAGGTGACGGTCGTTGCCCCCGCCTGGGTCACCGGGGACACCTCGGCGCGCGCGGCCTATGCCCGTGCAGCAGAGCGGGTGATGGATGCGGTGCGCGATCTGGAACGCGCGATGCCGCAGGCCAGCCGCGATCTGGGAGAGGCGCATGACATCGCCCCGCCCGTGTCGAATTTTACCCATGACGGTTACAAGGCCGCAGTTGAAAAAGCCAAGGATTACATCCGCAAGGGCGACATCTTTCAGGTGGTGCCCGCACAACGCTGGACGCAGGATTTTCCGCTTCCGCCGTTTGCGCTCTATCGTTCGCTGCGCCGGACGAACCCGTCGCCCTTCATGTTCTACTTCAACTTCGGGGGCTTTCAGGTGATCGGCGCCTCGCCGGAAATCCTCGTGCGGGTGTTCGGACGCGAGGTCACGATCCGCCCCATCGCGGGCACCCGCCCGCGCGGCGCAACCCCCGAGGAAGACCGCGCGCTTGAGGCCGATCTTCTGGCCGACAAGAAAGAGCTGGCCGAACACCTGATGCTGCTGGATCTGGGCCGCAACGACACCGGCAAGGTGTCCAGGATCGGCACCGTGCGCCCCACGGAGCAGTTCATCATCGAACGCTACAGCCACGTCATGCACATCGTGTCCAACGTGGTGGGCGAACTGGCCGAGGGGCAGGATGCACTTTCGGCTTTCTTTGCGGGGATGCCCGCAGGCACCGTATCCGGCGCGCCCAAGGTCCGCGCGATGGAAATCATCGACGAGCTGGAACCGGAAAAGCGCGGTGTCTATGGCGGCGGCGTGGGCTATTTCAGCGCGGGTGGCGACATGGACATGTGCATCGCCCTGCGCACCGCCATCGTAAAGGACGAAAAGCTGTATATTCAGGCTGGCGGGGGCGTTGTCTACGACAGCGATCCCGAATCGGAATATCAGGAAACCGTGCATAAATCGAACGCCATCCGCCGGGCCGCCGCCGATGCGGCGCGGTTCACCGGCCATGGCAACGGCTGACATCCCACGCAAACCCCGCCATCCCGCGCCGACAGCGCCAAGATTTTTCGTACGAAAAATCTTGGCGCCCCCTCACGCCCGGTGGCTGGTGTTCCGCATCAGAACCCGCATTTGTCGCGGATAAACGCCAACGCCACGCTTAGCCCGTCCGGCGCGATGCCATGAGCGGTGCCCTTCTGGATATGGGCAAACACCTCTTTCCAGCCCGCCCGCTGAAGCGCCTCGGCGGCTTGCGGCAGCGACTCGGGCGGCACCACGTCGTCCTGATCGCCGTGCACAAGAAGAACAGGCGGTTTCGACACGACCTCGTCTGCCAGCAATTCGGGCTGCAACAGACGTCCCGAAAACGCCACGAGGCCCGCGACCTCGTCTTCGCGGCGCGGCGCGACATGCAGCGCCATCATCGTGCCCTGGGAAAACCCGAACAGCGCGACCTGCTCGGGCAACAGATCCTCGTCGACCATCAGGGCATCCAGAAAGGCGTTCAGATCCTCGACCGCGCGGGCCATGCCCTGCATCGATTCCTCTTCCGAGGACCCGTCGATCCACGGGATCGGAAACCACTGGAATCCCATGGGCGACCCGGCGCAGTCTTCGGGCGCGTCGGGAGCCACGAACAGCGTGTCGGGCAGATGTTCGCCCAGCGGATCGGCAAGCCCCAGCAAATCGGCGCCGTTGGCGCCATAGCCATGCAGGAAAACCACACAGGACCGGATGTCGCCCGAGACGGGCTCCTTGCGACCGGCTTTCAGAACGCGCGTCATGCAATGCCCTCTCGTTGTTTCGCCACATGGTAGTAGGCCCAGAGAGCGCGCGCCGCAACCGACCTCCATGGCGACCATGCTTCGGCCATGGTGCGCAACGCCTTGTCCCTGGGGCGTTCGGGCAGGTCGAACAGCAGCCGCACCGCTTCTTGCAGGGCGAGATCGCCTGGCGCGAACACATCTGCCCGGCCCAGCGAGAACATCGCATAGATCTCGGCCGTCCAGATACCGATGCCCTTGACCGCCACAAGGGTCGAGATCACGTCGTCAGTGGGGGCGCCGCGCAACGCGTCAAAGTCAATGCCCGCCCCCGCAAGCGCCCGCGCATAGCTTGCCTTTTGCCGCGACAGGCCAAGCGAGCGCAGCTCTTCTTCGGACGCGGCCAGCACCGGCGCGGGCGCCACCATGCCCGCCGCTTCAAGCCGCGCCCAGATCGCGCGGGCCGAGGCGACGCTGACCTGCTGGCTGACAATCGCCGACAGAAGCTGTGCGAATCCATCCGGGCGCCTGCGCAGCGGCAACGGCCCCGTCAGATCCAGCGCACGGGCGAACCGCGGTTCGGCCCGACGCAGCCACGCCGCGCCTTCTGCGACACAGGCCTCTGTCTCGATGATCCGTCCTATCACGCGCCGCCTTCCAATCTTGCCAAAATGATCATATTCCGATCCGATACCACGGGATCGCGGGGCCAGTCTGCCACGAGGGAGCCGACAGGCACCACCCGAATCCCGCACAGCAACCGAAGGTCCGCCCATGTCCGAAGATCGTATCGCCAAACGCAACGTCATCGTCCTGGTGATGGCGCAGGCCATTCTGGGCGCGCAGATGCCGATGATCTTCACCATCGGTGGGCTGGCGGGCCAGTCGCTTGCCCCCAACCCCTGTTTCGCCACGCTGCCGATTTCGCTGATCGTGCTGGGGTCGATGTGTGCGGCGACTCCGGTGTCGGCGTTCATGCAGCGGTTCGGGCGCCGCGCGGGGTTCACGCTGGGCACGCTTGGCGGTGCGCTGGGCGGCGCTGTGGGGGCCTATGCGCTTTATATAGCGTCGTTTCCGTTATTTTTGCTGGGCAGCTTCATGACCGGAATCTACATGTCGGCGCAGGGGTTTTACCGCTTTGCCGCCGCCGATACCGCGTCCGAGGCGTTTCGTCCCAAGGCGATTTCCTATGTCATGGCGGGCGGGCTTGCGGCTGCAATCATCGGCCCGCAATTGGTCAAACTGACCGCCAATGCGTTCGTCGTGCCGTTTCTGGGCACCTATGCAACGGTGATCGCAGTGAACCTGGTCGGCTCGGCGCTGTTTTTGTTCCTGCGCATTCCCAGGCCGCCCGTTCCGGCGCATGACGCCCCCAAGGGGCGCACCCGGCGCGAGCTTTTGGCCACACCGCGCATCGCCGTCGCGGTGATCTGCGCCATGGTCAGCTACGCGCTGATGAACCTTGTGATGACCTCGACCCCGCTGGCGGTGGTGGGCTGCGGCTTCGAGACGAGCGATGCCGCAAATGTGGTCACCGCGCATGTGCTGGCAATGTATGTGCCATCGTTCTTCACCGGCCATCTGATCGCGCGGTTCGGCGTCGAAAAGATCGTCGCGCTGGGGCTGGTGATCCTTGCCTGCGCGGGGGGCGTTTCGCTGACCGGGGTCAACCTGGAACAGTTCTTTGTGGCGCTGATGCTGTTGGGGATCGGCTGGAACTTCGGCTTCATCGGGGCCACGACCATGCTGGCCTCGGCGCACGAACCGCATGAGCGCGGGCGCATGCAGGGGCTGAACGATCTGCTGGTGTTTGGCGGCGTCACCATGGCGTCGCTTGCGTCGGGAGGATTGATGAACTGCTCGGGCGGGTCGGCGCAGCAAGGCTGGACGGCCGTCAACATGGCGATGGCCCCGTTTCTGGTGCTGGCCGGAGGGGCGTTGATCTGGCTGTTCCTGCGCCCCGCCAGGGACTGAACCGAAACTTGCCAAGGCGCGACCGGGCCCGCATAGTCCGACCATGAAAAAGATCCTCTTTCTGGCCAATTGCCAGGGCGCGCAGTTCGCAAATACCTTGTCGCAGGGCTCTCGGACGTTTCAGGACGACTGGCGGACGCTCAGGACGATCCAGGCCCAGGCGATGAAACCTGCCGACCGGTCCTTTCTGCTGGAGCAGATGACCGCCGCAGATGCGATCGTCGCGCAGCCGCTGTATTCCGCGCCGATCCCCGAGGTAAAGCATGGCGCGCTGCGACACTGGGCGCAGGAGAACGCAAAGCAGCTGATCGTGCTTCCGGCGCTGCAATACGATGTGGTGCTTGCCACCAGCATTGCGTCGCAATGGGCCGGGCTTGCGGATTATCCCTTTGCCGCGACCGAGGATGCGTCGATTGCCGCCGGGTTCGTCGCCGGATTGTCGCCCGAAGCCGCATGCCGGGCGTTCCACGACGTTCCGGTGTTTGATGCGGAAACGCTGCGCGGGGCCGTCGCGCAAAGCATCGACGAATACCGCCGCCGCGAACAAGAGGCTGACTGCGACATCCTCGCCTCGCCCTATTACCACGATCACTGGCAAGGCTCGCGCCTGCATTATGCCAAGGGCCACCCTTTGCCGCATGTGTCCCGGTATTTCGTGGCGCGCATTGCCGAGGCGCTTGGGATCGACGATTTTGAACCTGGACGAACGCTGCACCTGCTGGGCGCCTGGCAGCACGCGATGCCGGTCAAGCGCTGGGTACGCACGGCGCTGGATCTTGACGTCGATGCCAACGACACGGCTTGCTGCGCCGGACAACAGATCCCCCTTGAAGAGCTGATCGCGCGCCTGCACCGCTTTTACGCCAAGCGTGGGGCCGATGCGGTGCACGCCCGGTTGAAACGGTTCGGGTCATACAACGCCGCGCTGTCGGTCTATCGCGACGCAGTCACAGCCTGACCTGTCGCGCCCGCTGCGCGCATGCAAAAGCCCCCGGCGTGTTCGCGGGGGCTTTTGTTGTCACTGGTTGGCGCGTTCCGCTTCCAGCCGGCGATAGGCGGCGACGTTGGCGTTGTGTTCGTCCAGCGTGGCGGCGAACAGATGCCCATCCGCCGGGTCCAGCGTCCTGGCGACGAAATAGACGTAATCGCTGTCTGCCGGGTTCAGCGCCGCCTGAATGGCCAGGCGTCCGGGGTTGGCGATGGGCGTCGGTGGCAGCCCTTCAATGACATAAGTGTTGTAGGGCGTTTCGCGCCGCAGTTCGGACTGGCGGATGCCGCGGCCGAGCACCCCCTCGCCGCCGGTGATGCCATAGATCACCGTCGGGTCGGTCTGAAGCCGCATGCCGCGTTCCATCCGATTGACAAAGACCGATGCCACAAGCGGGCGTTCATCCGCACCGCCGGTTTCCTTTTCGACGATGGACGCCATGGTCAGCGCCTCTTCGGGCGAGGCATAGGGCAGCCCCGGCGCGCGGTTGGACCAGGCTTCGGCCAGGATGACCTGCTGGGCGGCTTGCATCCGGTCGATCACGCTTTGGCGGGTGTCGCCGCGGCTGACTTCGTAGCTTTCCGGGGCGAGCGAGCCTTCGGCGGGGCGCTCGGCGATGTCGCCGTCCAGAATATCGACCTGGCCCAGTTCCGTCACCACCTGCCAGCTTGTCACGCCTTCGGCGAGCGCCACGCGGAACCGGGTGCCCACGTCATCGCGATAAGCCGCGTATTCGGCGGGGGCCGGTTCGGCGGGATCGAATTCAAGAACCTCGGCATAGCGTCCGGCCGCGGGATCAAGTTCGCGCACCTCGACCTGCGCGCTGGTCACGCCGATGCGGTACACCACCTCGGTGCCGCAGGTCGACGCGCCGCCGCGGGTGATGATGTCGGTGATCTCGGGCATGGTCGCGCCTTCGGGCACCAGATACGACCCCGCCTTCAGCAGTGCGGTCTTGTCGGCGTAATCCGCGCCAAGCCGGAACAACACCCCCGACCGGATCGCCCCCTTGTCTTCCAGATCGGAAGACACGCGGTTGAAATTGCTGCCTCGCTGAACCTGCAGACAGATCGGCTGTTCCAGCGGCCCGACCGACTGGTATTCCTTTTGCGCCCAGATCAGCACGCCCCCGAGGAGGAAAACGATGACCACGAGAAAGGTCATCGCGTTCGAGGCGATGTTGCGCCACATGGCTATTCGACCTTTCCGAAGATCACGCTTGCGTTGGTGCCGCCAAAGCCAAAGGAATTGGACAGCGCATGAGTCACCTTGCGCGGGCGCTTTGCGTTGGGCGCAAGGTCGATGGGCGTTTCGACCGCCGGGTTGTCAAGGTTGATGGTGGGCGGTGCGACCTGATCGCGGATCGCGAGGATCGAAAAGATCGACTCGATGGCGCCGGCCGCGCCCAGCAGGTGGCCTGTGGCGGATTTGGTCGACGACATGGTGACCTTGCCGGCGTGCTCGCCCATGATGCGTTCGACCGCGCCAAGTTCGATGGTGTCGGCCATGGTCGAGGTGCCGTGGGCGTTGATATAGTCGATGTCCTCGGCGCGCAGGTTGGCCGATTTCAGCGCCGCGCGCATGGAGCGTTCCGCGCCGTCGCCGTCCTCGGACGGGGCGGTGATGTGATAGGCATCGCCCGACATGCCATAGCCCAGCACCTCGGCATAGATCTTGGCACCGCGCGCCCTGGCGTGTTCGTATTCCTCAAGCACCACGATGCCCGCGCCTTCGCCCATGACGAACCCGTCGCGGTCCGCGTCATACGGGCGGCTGGCTTTGGTGGGATCGTCGGCGCGCTTGGTCGACAGCGCCTTGCAGGCGTTGAACCCCGCGATGCCGATCCGGCAGATCGCCGCTTCGGCGCCGCCGGCGACCATGACGTCGGCATCGCCGTAGCGGATCAGCCGCATCGCGTCGCCAATGGCATGCGCCCCGGTGGAACAGGCCGTGACCACCGAATGGTTCGGCCCCCGGAAACCGTACTTGATCGACACCTGACCCGAGATCAGGTTGATCAGCGCGCCCGGCACAAAGAACGGCGAGACGCGGCGCGGCCCCTTGGTTTCCATGGTGACGGCGGTGTTGGCGATGGAATTGAGCCCGCCGATGCCGGACCCGATCAGAACGCCGGTGCGTTCCAGATCTTCGCGATCGGTCGGCATCCAGCCGGAATCCGCGACCGCCTGCTGTGCGGCGGCAAGACCGAACAGGATAAAGGTGTCGACTTTGCGCTGTTCCTTCGGCTCAAGGTAATTGTTGGCGTTGAATTCGCCTTCACCGTCGCCCAGCGGCACCTCGCAGGCATAGGTCGTGACCAGCCCCTCGGTGTCGAAATTACGGATCGGTCCCGCACCCGACTGACCGTCGAGGATGCGTTCCCAGGTTTTTTCTACTCCGTCCGCAAGGGGTGAAACCAGCCCCAGCCCGGTGACAACGACGCGGCGCATGCGTTCTGCCCTCTCTTCGGTCGAATTAACGTTTTTTTTCTTGGCCTCGCTCTTACCCTGCCCGCGCCATCGGGGGCAAGCCTCGGACGGCGCTTCAGGCGTATTCCGGCCCCAGATCCGCCTGCGCTCTCACAATCCAGTGATCGCGCAGCCAGTCGCAGGGCTTGGAATGACGGATCAACGAGCCGTTCCAGCCCTCCAGCGCGTCGGTCATCTTGGGTCGCCCGTGAAAGCACACGACGCGCGCGTCCTGCGGCAGGCGCGGCGCGTGCAGCCAGTTTCCGGGGAACGGGTTGCAGTCGTATTTGAACGACACCACCCAGGGGTCGGGGATATAGCTGAACACTCCGCGGTCCATCGCCTTGTGGCTGGTGTAGCGTTGTTCCGATCCGCGCGCCCCTTCGACCTCGGCGTAAGGGTTCGCGGCCAGATCTTCGTAAAGAAAGCCGTGCAGCGCGGGATCGAAGCGAAACACCGATCCGTGCCCCGTGGGCCGCCCCTTGCGCTTTTCGGTCCAGTCGTGCCGCATGGCAACCGTGCCGGGCGCAAGGTCGTGGAGCGGGTCCAGCGATCCGGTGATGACCACGTCCAGATCGAATCCCAGCACCGGGCCTTGCAGATCGGGCACCAGTCCGGGGCGAAACAGCGACACCTTGCGCATTGCCCCCTGCCGGTTCGCCACCGCAAGCGCCTGCGCCATCGGTTCGGCAAAGGGTTCGACCGGCAGCGGCAGCACCTCGATCGCCGGGTGCAGACCCGCGCCATGTTCGGTCATGCACAGGAACCGGATGGGCCGGGACAGGTTGCGCCGCACACCGGAAAACAGTCGGTTGACGTATTCCGGCCCAAACAGGGTGCCCCATTTGATGCAGATGATGTTCACGGGCTGGCTCACGCGCGCCTCCTCGGCCTTGATTGCGGGGGCTTTAGCGCAAACCGCGGCGTGGGGCCATAGCGTCGGGGCGTCGGGTCAGGAACGGCGTCCGGTAATCATCGGGGTCACGAGGTTTTCGCCCTTCCACCGTTTGTAAAAGACGATGGCCGCGATGTGGATCAGCACCATGATCAGCAACAGCGTCGACAGCGGCTCGTGCAGGGACAGCGCCGTCTGCGTCGTCTCGTGGCTGACGTATTTCGCAAGGGGCCCGACGTTGATGTAATCCTCGGGGTCGGACAGCAGCCCCGATGCAACCTGCATCGCCAGAACCACAAGGACGCCCACCACGAACAGCGCGCCGACCGGATTGTGCCCCCAGGTGCGCGAAGGGCGCCGTTCGGGCAGATGTCTTGCATAGGCGACGATGGCCGATGGCCCGCGTACGAAACTGGCAAAGCGCGCCGTGCGCGGCCCGACAAAACCCCAGATCACCCGCAGCACAACGATGGCGCCCACGGTGTAGCCCGCATAGAAATGCAGCGTCATCTGGTCGGGCCCGAATTTGCCAAGCCCCCATGCGGTGGCAAAGGCCAGCACCAGCGCCCAGTGCAGCACCCGGACCACCGGGTCCCACAGCACCGCGCCGGAGATCTCTCCGCGGCGCGTGTCATCACCAGATGCCATCGGCTCAGAAGCTTTTGGCGCGGTAATCGTCGTGGCACGCCTTGCACGCCCCGCCAAGCTGCCCCATCGCCGGGCGCAGCGCGTCCAGCCCGCCGCCCGCCGCACCGGCCATGGTGTCGACAGCGGCGTTCAGCGCCTGCACCCGTTCCATGAACCCGTCGGTGTCTTCCCAGATCACCGGCAGCGCGCGGGTCTTGCCCGGAAGATCCGCGTTCGAGGTTCCCGGTGCAAAATAATCCGCGACATGCAACGAGATCAGCGCCGACAGATCGGCGGCATGGGCGCTTGCGGCCTCGGCGTCATAATCGACATCGCCCTTGGCCATGGCGGCAAGCCCGCCCGTTTCAAAGCCAACAAGCTGGAAAAATCCCTGCCGGGCTTTCACCGTGTCTTCGGCGGATTGGGCCAGAGCCATCGTGGCAGGCACGGCGGCAGCGAGCGTGGCGAGGAGTAGCTTGCGCATGGGGTCGTCTTTCCTGTTTTCTTGCTTTGACGGATTGGCCCGGCGCCGGGCCGATTCCATGTCGGAGGTCATGATCACATAGCATAAACCAAATATGACAAGCCGCCCGTTTTTTTTGTCCGGGCCGTTCAGGCGGCGGGCATCCGCCGTTCCGCGATCCCGGCCCACCACGAACACCCCGCGGGGATGACTTCGTCGTCAAAGTTGTACTCGGGCGAATGAACCATGGCGGAATCGCCGTTTCCAACCAGAATATAGGCTCCGGGGCGCTCTTCGAGCATAAACGCAAAATCCTCTCCCCCCATCACCAGCGAGGCCTCGGCGCAGTCGCCAGCGACCTCGCGCGCGACATCGGCGGCGAAATCGGTCTGGTCGTCGTGGTTCACCATCACGGGATAGTTACGGATGTACTCCACGCTGGCGCTGCAATTATAGGCAGCGGCGATACCGGTGCACAGCTGTTCGAACCGGTCTTGCGCAAGATCCCGGTTCTCTGGCGTCAGGGTGCGCACGGTACCGCGCAGGGTCACGCGCGGGGGGATGACGTTGAACGCCTCGCTCGACGTGACAAAGCTGGTGACCGACACCACGATCTGGCTCACCGGGTCGGCGTTGCGGCTGGCGATGCTTTGCAAGGCGGTAACGATGGTGGCGGCCGTGACGGTGGGGTCGACGGTTTCATGCGGCTTGGCGGCGTGCCCGCCGCGCCCGTCGATGGCCACCTCGAAAATGTCGGTGGCGGCAAAGAACGGCCCCGGTCGAATGGCAAAGCTGCCCAGCGGCAGGCCGGGCCAGTTGTGCATGCCGTACACCTCCTGAATGCCCCAGCGATCCATCAAGCCATCGTCGCACATGACCTTGCCGCCGCCGCCGCCCTCTTCGGCGGGCTGAAAGATCACCACCACGGTGCCGTCGAAATTGCGCGTCTCGGTCAGGTAGCGCGCCGCCCCCAGCAACATCGCGGTGTGCCCGTCATGGCCGCAGGCGTGCATCGCGCCGGGGGTCCTTGATGCATAATCGACGCCGGTGTTCTCGGTGATCGGCAGCGCATCCATGTCGGCGCGCAGTCCGATCACCTTGCCCGACCCTGTCGCCTTGCCCCGGATCACCCCGACCACGCCGGTGCGCCCGATGCCCGTGACGACCTCGTCGCAGCCAAATTCGGCCAGCTTATCCGCGACCACCCCGGCTGTGCGATGGGTGTCGAACAGCAGTTCGGGGTTCTGGTGCAGGTCGCGGCGCCAAGCGGTGATTTCGGCCTGAAGTTCGGCAAAGCGGTTCTTGACGGGCATGCGTAGGGTCCTTTGGGTGTGCTTTACGGCCAGACTGCCAGCAGGGGGAAGATCAGGCGAGATGCGCCAGCAAGCGTTCCATGAAACGCTGACCGGCGTCGATCTGCGCGATCTCGATATATTCGTCGGGTTTGTGGGCGATGGCGATGTCCGACGGTCCGCAGACCACCGCGTCATAGCCCGCCGCCTGAAAATGGCTCGCCTCGGTGCCATAGCTCACCTGAAGCGCGCCATTGTCGCCCGTAAGCTGGCGCACCAGCGCCTCGGCCGCGTTGTGCTGAACCGGCATAAGCGGCGGAAGCTCGAACATCGGTGTGATCTCGACCCAGGCCTCGGGGCAGACGGCCTGCATTTCAAGCGTCAGGCGCGCTGCCTCGTCGCGAAACATCTGCGCCCAGGCGTCGGCGTCCTCGCCCGGAACGACGCGGAAACCGACCCCAAAGGCGCAGTCCCTGGCGGTGATGTTATGGGCGGTGCCGCCGGAAATCTGGCCGACATGCACGTTGGTGTAGGGCGGTTCGAACAGCTTCGCCACCGGGCCGGGCACCTGCGCCGCGTTGCGCGCATTGACCCGGTTGCACCATTCGATCAGCTTTGCCCCCCACATCACCGCAGACACGCCGGTGTGCAGAATCGACGAATGCACCTCGACCCCATGCACATGTACCCACAGGTTCACGCCGCCCTTGTGGCCAGTGACCGCCTTCAGCATCGTCGGCTCGCCCACGATGACCGATCGCGCGCGCGGCATATCGCTTGCCACCATCGCCTCGGCCAGATCCTTGCCGCCCATGCAGCCCAGTTCCTCGTCATAGCTGAGCGCCAGTTGCAGCGGGGTCGAAAGCCCGCGATGGTGCGCCTCGACCATCGCCCAGATCGCCAAGGCGTCAAAGCCTTTCATGTCAGTCGAGCCGCGCCCGTAAAGGCGCCCGTCCCGCTCGGTCAGCGTGAACGGATCACTCGACCACGTCTGCCCGTCCACCGGCACCACGTCCGTATGGCCCGACAGCACCACGCCGCCCGCCTGGCGCGGGCCGACATGCGCGAAAAGCGCGGCCTTCGTGTCGGGTTCACCCGGCTTGGGATGCTGATGGCTGTCGATGCCGTGACTGGACAGATATGCCGCCACCCAGGCGATCAGCGGCAGATTCGTGTCGCGGCTGACGGTGGGAAAGCCGACCAGCTTCTCAAGGATCTCGCGGGGAGAGAGGCGCGCTGTCATGAAACTGTCCTTTGTTCGTGCCCCAATGAGCTAAACCGCCAGAGAGTCTGCCGCAAGACCCGCGCCCCCCCGGCTATGCGCTCGACCGCTATGTCCGGCATGCCTCCGGCGGGAGTTTATTTGGCAAGATGAAGGACACGCACCGCGCCCGGGCTTCATCTTGCCCGATAAACTCCGGGGGGCTGCGCAGCAGCGGGGGCAGCGCCCCCTCGGCCCGTGGGCCAGCGCAGCCGCGTGCGGCCGTCATTCCAGGGCTCAGTAACCGCTTTCCGAGGTCAGCACGAAATGGCCCGGCGCGACTTCGTCATAGACGTTGGGCGCGGGCGTATAGCCAACGGGATGGATCGGCGACGGGATCGGTTTGAAATTCAGATCCTTTTCGGACTTGCGCTGCCGGGGATCCGCCACCGGGACCGCCTTCAGCAGCGCCCGTGTATAGGCGTGTTGCGGGTTCTCGAATACCGCGGCCCGGGGTCCGAGTTCGACAATGCGCCCCAGATACATGACCCCGACGTTGTGCGACACGCGTTCGACCACTGCCATGTCGTGGCTGATGAACAGATAGGACAGCCCCATCTCGGCCTGAAGTTCCATCATCAGATTCAGCACCTGCGCCTGCACCGACACGTCCAGCGCCGACACCGCCTCGTCGGCCACGATCAGCTTGGGCGACAGCGCCAGCGCCCGGGCGATGGCGATGCGCTGGCGCTGTCCGCCCGACAATTCGTGGGGGAAGCGGCGCATGAAACTGCGCGGCAATTCCACCCGGTCGAAGAGCATCGCCACCCGGTCCATCAGTTCGGATCCCGAATGCGTTCCAAAGTTGCGCATCGGTTCGGCCACCTGATCCGCCAGCCCCATCTGCGGATTGAGCGAGGCGAACGGATCCTGAAAGATCATCTGCATTTCACGCCGCGCATCGCGCAACCTGTTTGGCCCCAGTCCCATCAGATCGGTGCCATCCAGCACCACCCTGCCCTGGTCCGGTTCGACCAGCCGCAACAGCGAACGCCCGCAAGTTGACTTGCCACAACCCGATTCTCCCACAAGGCTGAGCGTCTGCCCCTTGTTGAGCGTAAAGCTGACGTCTTCGACGGCATGAACATTGGCCACCGTCCGGCGAAAGAGTCCGCCCTTGACCGGAAAGCGCGTCACAAGGTTTTCGACCGTCAGAAGCGGTGTGTCGGTGCCGATGATCGGCATGATGTCGGCCTGGTCGCGGCCCAGCAGTTTCATCGGCTCGGGATAGGCCTTGCCGGTCATCTCGCCCAGCTTGGGGACGGCGGCCAGCAGCGCCCTGGTATAGGGGTGCTGTGGCGTCTCGAAGATCTGCGTCGCCGGGCCTTCCTCGACCTTGTTGCCCCGGAACATCACCACCACGCGGTCGGCCATCTGCGCCACCACCGCCATGTCATGGGTGATGAACATCACAGCCGTGCCGGTTTCCCGCTTGAGCCGATCCATCAGCGCCAGGATTTCCGCCTGAATGGTCACATCCAGCGCCGTCGTCGGTTCGTCCGCGATCAGCAGGCGCGGCTTGCAGGCCAGCGCCATGGCGATCACCACGCGCTGGCGCATACCGCCCGACAGTTCGTGCGGGTATTGCATCAACCGCCGCTCGGGTTCGGGGATGCGGACCTGTTGCAACAGGTCCAGCGCGCGCGCCTCGGCCTGCGCCCTTGACATGCCACGATGCACCCGCAGCCCTTCGGTCAGCTGACGGCCCACCGTGAACACCGGGTTCAGCGCCGTCATCGGTTCCTGAAAGATCATGCCGATCTCGTTGCCGCGGATCGTGCGCATCAGATCCTGTTTCGCGGCGGCGAGGTCGATTTCGCCGCCCCGGGCGCGGTCGAACAGGATACGCCCGCCCGCGATGGTGCCGCCACCGTATTCGATCAGGCGCATCAGTGCCAGCGACGACACCGACTTGCCCGACCCGCTTTCGCCCACGACACAGACGGTTTCGCCGGGATTGATGTCAAAGCTGACATCCTCGACACCGGCAACGGGGCCGTCCTTGGTCTGGAATTCCACCCGCAGCTTTTCAATGCGGGCGATGGGTCCGGCGCTGTCGAGCATGGGCGTTCCTCTGGCGGTCTGTGCGACGTTTCAAGCCGACGACGCTACGGGCCTTCGCCGGCAAGTGTCAAACCCCCGGTCAGGTTTTCTCGACGGCAACGCTTGCAATTTCCGCCGAGTCTGCTTCGATTGACATCAAGGAACAGCCGTTACCTTGCGGTCAATCCGGGATATAACCAAAAAAGACAAGCGAGAGTGGCCCGAAAGTGGCCGCGAGCCCAACAAGGAGAGATCGATGACATTCAAGACCCTGTTGCTGGGGGCGGTTGCCACATCCGCCCTGGCCCCGGCCGCGTTCGCCGAACGCGGCGAGGATGGCCACGTCAACATCATTTACTGGCAGGCGCCGTCGATCATGACGCCCTATCTGTCGAGCGGAACCAAGGACATCGAAGCCTCATCGCTCGTGCTGGAACCGCTGGGCCGCTACGACGAAACCGGTGCGTTGGTGCCGTTTCTGGCCGCCGAGATCCCCACCGTCGAAAACGGGGGCGTTTCCGAAGACCTGAAAACCATCACATGGACGCTCAAGGAAGGGCTGAAGTGGTCCGACGGCACGCCGGTGACCTCGGCCGACGTCAAGTTCACCGCCGATTACTGCATGGACCCCGAAGGCGGCTGCGCGCAGCTTGCCAAGTTCGACCACGTTTCGGAAATCGAAACCCCCGACGATCTGACCGCCATCGTGCATTTCGACAAGCCGATGCCAAACCCCTACGGTCCCTTCATGGGCAACCAGTCGCCCATCCTGCAAAAGGCCCAGTTCGAATCCTGCACCGGCCCCGCGGCGTCGACCTGCACCGATGCCAATTTCAACCCGATCGGCACCGGCCCCTTTGTGGTCGATGAATTCAAGCCCAACGACGTGATCTCGCTGTCGGCAAACCCCCATTACCGCGACCCCGCCAAGCCCGCCTTTGCCACGGCAACGCTCAAAGGTGGCGGCGATGCCGAATCCGCGGCCCGCGCCGTTCTGCAAACCGGCGAGATGGACTATGCATGGAACCTTCAGCTGGCGCCCGACGTGCTGGCGTCGATGGCCGAAGCCGGTGCCGGTGTGCCCGTGTCGGCCTTTGGCACGCTGGTCGAGCGGCTTGAGATGAACCTGACCGATCCGTCGCCCGACCTGCCCGAAGGTGAACGTTCGACCGTCGCCCACCCGCACCCGATCCTGTCGGATTTCAAGGTGCGCAAGGCGCTGTCGATGGCCATCGACCGCGAACTGCTGACCGAAATCGGTTACGGCCAGGCCGGTCGCCCCACCTGCAACCTGGTGCCCGCGCCGGAATTGTATGCATCGCCCAACACCGAATGCATCGAACAGGATCTGGAAGGTGCCAGGGCGCTGCTGGAAGAAGCCGGCTGGACCGATACCGACGGCGACGGCGTGCGCGAAAAGGATGGCACCGATCTGTCGCTGCTCTTCCAAAGCTCGACCAACGCAGTGCGCCAGGACTTTCAGGCGCTAATCAAGGACTGGTGGAGCCAGATCGGTGTCGAAACCGAACTGCGCAATGTCGATTCGTCGGTGTTCTTTGGCGGCGACGCTGGATCACCCGACACATTCCAGCGATTCTATGCCGATGTGGAAATGTATGCCAACAACTTCGATGGCACCGACCCGCAGAGCTATCTTCAGATGTACCGCTGCGGCAACGAGCCCAAGCCGTCCAGCCAGTGGCAGGGGGAAAACATCAACCGCTACTGCGACCCGGAATATGACGCGCTGCTCGACGAACTGGCCACCACCGGCGAACTGTCCAAGCGCGGCGAGATCGCCAGGAAGCTGAACGAGATGGTGACCAAGGACAGCATGACCATTGTACCGCTGGTCGACCGTGGCCGGGTTTCCGCGCATTCCAACAGCCTTGGCGGGGTGATCCTGAACACCTGGGATTCCGAACTGTGGAACGCCGCTGACTGGTACCGCATCGACGGCTGACGCCGATCAGGCACGCTCCGTGGCGGGAGCGTGCCATTTTTCAGGGCGATGCGTTTTTTACACGACGCGGCGCGCCCGCAAGGGCTTGCCGCCGCGCGCCAGACGGGCGATGGGGCGGGTTCGCTTCGCCGCTCCTTCCCAAAGTCCGGAGACCCTGGCCCATGTTGACATTCGCCGTTCGACGGCTTGTCCTGTCCATCCCGACGTTGCTCTTCATCAGTTTCGTCATCTTCATGCTGCTGCAACTCGCGCCCGGCGATCCGATGTCGCAGGTGCCGCTGACCGTGCCGCCCGAGGTCAAGGAAAAGATGCGCCAGGCGCTGGGGATGGGCGAACCCGCCCTTGTGCAATACTGGAAATGGCTGGTCCAGGTGTTCTGGACCGAACCCAAAATTTTCATCGACTGGCTGACGCGCGACTCGACCCTGCTGGGATGGCTGCCCGACACCGCGCTTTACCATGACGAACTGCGCGTCATCAGCTGGCAGACCCGGTCGCCGGTGATGGACATCGTGCTGCAACGCATCCCCCAGACGCTGTGGGTGGTGGGCCTGTCCTATATCGTGGGTATCCTGATCGCCCTGCCCATCGGCGTCTATTCCGCCTATCGGCAGTATTCGGTGTTCGATCAGGCGGGCACGTTCATCACCATGGTCGGCTTTTCGATCCCGCCGTTCTTTACCGGGCCGCTGCTGATCGTGCTGTTTTCGGTCTATCTGGGCTGGTTTCCGTCGATCTACGACACCACACATGTGGTGAACGACTGGGACAGCTTTACGGTGCAGCTGCGCCAGATGGTCATGCCGGTGATGGTGCTGGCACTTCAGACCACCGCGCAGCTGTCGCGCTACATGCGCGCGTCGATGCTGGACAATCTGGGGCAGGATTATGTGCGCACCGCACGGGCCAAGGGGCTTTCGGAAGCGATGGTGGTCATGGTCCATGTGCTGCGCAATTCGATGATCCCGGTGGTCACGGTGATTGCGCTGGGCGTTCCGGCGATTTTTGGCGGGGCGATCATCACCGAGAACGTGTTCAAGGTGAACGGCATCGGCCAGCTGCTGCTGACCGCGCTGTTTGCCAACGATCTGCCGATGGTGATGACACTGACCTTCATCTTCGCCTTCCTGATCGTGCTTTTCAACCTGATCGCCGACGTGCTCTATGGCCTGCTCGACCCGAGGATCCGCTATGACTGACAGCCCGCAGGACGATTTGATCGTGGCCGACGCCCCCATCGAGGCCCTGGCCGACAAGGGGCCAACCGCCCCGCCCCGGTCGAAATGGAAAGACGTGTGGGACCAGTTCCGCAAGCACAAGGGCGCGATGACCGGCGCGTTCTTTTTTCTGCTCATCACCCTGGGCGTGTTGCTGGGGCCGTTTCTGTGGACGCTGGATGCGCAGAAGCTCGATATCCGGGCCAAGGACATGCGCCCGATCTACACCGCGCTGTGGTCTCCCGATGCCAGGGTGGGCTGGGCGCACCCGCTGGGCAGCGACCAGCTGGGGCGCGACAACCTTGCGCAGCTGATCGCGGGTGGACGGGCGTCGATGGCGGTCGGCTGGACGGCGATGCTGCTGTCGCTGGCCATCGGCACCGGAATGGGCGTGTCCGCCGGCTTCTTTCGCAAGCTCGACGGGCCGCTGATGCGGCTGACCGACCTGTTCCTGTCCTTGCCGATCCTGCCGCTGCTGCTGGTCGCGGTGACGCTGTTCCGCCAGCCGCTGCGCGCCAATTTCGGCCCCGAGGGCGGCATGTTCATCCTGATTGTCACCATCATCGGCATCACCTCGTGGATGCCCACGGCGCGGATCGTGCGCGGCGATGTGCTGGCGCTCAAGGAACGCGAATTCGTGCTGGCGGCGCGTTCCATCGGCACCCGGCCTTTCAAGATCATCTGGCGGCACCTTCTGCCCAACGTGCTGTCGCCGATCATGGTGTCCGCGACGCTGGGGCTGGCCACGGCGATCATCACGGAATCCGCGCTGTCCTTTCTGGGTGTTGGCTTTCCGTCGGATTTCCCGACCTGGGGAAAGATGCTGGCCGATGCCGTTGCCCGGATGGAGGATTTCCCCGAACGCGTCGTGCTGCCGGGCATCGCTATTTCGCTGACGGTGCTGGGGGTGAATTACATCGGCGACGGGCTGCGCGATGCGCTTGATCCGCGCATCAGGGGACGCTGAACCCGCTTCGCCGGCAGCAATGTCGCAAAAGGCCCGGTCGTTTGCCGGGCCTTTTGCATTCGTGCCTTATTCGTCGCGCGGCGCCATCTGTCCCAGCGAGATCACCGGTCCTGTCGCCTGCCCTGTCGGAGAGCCGCCTTCGGGTTCATCCGAAATGGCGATCCCGGCCCCCGGCAATTGTGCGGCTATCTCATCGGACACCGGAATTTCGGTCAGCCCGTCTTGGGCCACAAGCCCGATGGAAACCGGGGTGTCGCCGGCTTCGGGAATCATCCAGATTTCAAGCGACCGGCCCTCGGGATAATCGCCCGCATCGCGGCGCACCATGAAGGTCTGGCTGGACGGTGCGTAATGCGCCAGCAACACCAGCCCGCGCGACGGCGTTTCAAGATCGGCCCACAGGTCGGGGTCGTCGTCAAAGCCCAGAAGCCCGCTGACGTTGACCGTCCAGGCAATCGCCCCGGCAGTGACCGCGCCAAGCAGATAGGGCATGATCTGCCCCACAAGCGACCGGCGCGCCCTCCCGAACAGCTGCGCCTCAAGCCGGCGCAAGACCTGCGGCGGTGCGGCGACATCTTCGATCGGGGCGGTGAGCGTGGCGAAATATTCCTGCCAGGCCGCGACATCCTGTTCAAGGTCGCGGTCCTGCGCAAGACGCCGTTCAAAGGCGGAAACCTCGTCCTCGGCGAGCAGCCCGAGCACGTATTCCGCCGCCGCAGCTTCCCAGCCGCCCGGCAGATCCGTATCCGCTGCCCCGGTCATCGGCTCAGGCACTCCCTCAGTTGCATCAGGCTGCGTCGCAGCCATGTTCGTACAGTGTTGAGCTTGGTGCCAGTGGCATCGGCAAGCTCGGCATAGGTTGCGCCGTCCAGATAGGCGCGCCGGACCATTTCGGCCCGTTCGGGCGGCAGTTCGGACATGCACAGATGCAGCGCCCGCGCCTCGCCGCGTGCCTCGGCCTGTTGCGCCGCCCCCGGCGCCGGATCGGCGATCAGGTCGGCGGCGTCGATCGGCGACGTGCGCCGCCGCCCGCCCGCGTCGCGCGCGCGCCTGCGGTCGACGGCGGTGTTGCGCGCCAGCGTAATCAGCCAGGTCATCGGTGAATATCCGTTGACGCGGTATTGTCCGGCGCGGGTCCAGATCTTGGCATAAGCCTCCTGCAGCGCCTCTTCTGCCAGGGCGCGGTCGTCCAAGACACGCAGGCAAACACCAAAGAGTTTCGCGGACGTGCGCCCGTAAAGCGTGCGAAACGCCGTACGGTCGCCCATCGCGATACGGGAGATGAGATCTTCGATCTCGATATGGGAAGTACTCACGATGGGCTTGCCTGCGGGGTCATTCGTCGCGCAAAGCCTATCGCGGCAACACGGCTTGGGCAAACCCCAATGCGGTCGCCGGGCGCTCTTGCCCTTGCGCCGGATATGGGGCACCACGGGAGCGACAGGACATAGTTCAAGACCAGAGGCCCGAGATGAGCAGCGAGATCGACGTCAATGCGAAACCGACCGAAGAGATCGCGGTGCGCGAGGTGTTCGGCATCGACACCGACATGGTGGTTCATGGATTTTCCGACCGGACCGACCGCGTCCCCGACCTGGACAGTACCTACAAGTTCGACCCCGACACCACGCTGGCCATCCTCGCGGGGTTCCGCAACAACCGCCGCGTGATGATCCAAGGCTACCACGGCACCGGTAAATCGACCCATATCGAACAGGTGGCATCGCGCCTGAACTGGCCTGCGGTGCGGGTGAACCTGGACAGCCACATCAGCCGGATCGACCTGATCGGCAAGGACGCCATCAAGCTGGTCGATGGCAAGCAGACCACCCAGTTTCAGGAAGGCATCCTGCCCTGGGCGCTGCGCAACCCCTGCGCCATCGTGTTCGATGAATACGACGCGGGCCGCGCCGACGTCATGTTCGTGATCCAGCGGGTTCTGGAAACCGACGGCAAGCTGACGTTGCTGGATCAGAACCAGGTGCTGACCCCGCACAAGTATTTCCGCATCTTCGCGACGGCGAACACGGTCGGTCTTGGCGATACGACAGGTCTGTATCACGGCACCCAGCAGATCAACCAGGGCCAGATGGACCGCTGGTCGCTGGTGGCCACGCTGAACTATCTGTCGATCGACGCCGAGGTGAACATCGTCCTGTCCAAAGCGCCGCATTACAACAACGAAAAGGGTCGCAGGACCATCCGCCAGATGGTCACCGTGGCCGATTTCACCCGCCGCGCGTTTATGAACGGCGAACTGTCGACGGTGATGTCGCCTCGCACGGTGATTGCCTGGGCGCAGAACGCCGAGATTTTCCGCAACGTGGGCTATGCGTTCCGGCTGTCGTTCCTGAACAAGTGCGACGAGCTTGAGCGCCAGACCGTGGCCGAGTTCTATCAGCGTTGCTTTGACGAGGAACTGCCCGAAAGCGCGGCGAGCCTCAGCATCACATAACGCCTGCGGTTTGCATCGACGCGCCCGGTGACCGATTCCGCCCGCGTGGATGTCACCACAACTTCCGCCTGCGTGGATGTCACCACAACTTCCGGCCGCGTGGATGTCACCACGACTTCCGGCCGCGTGGATGTCACCACGACTTCCGGCCGCGTGGATGTCACCACGACGCGCCGGTTGCACATTGCGCGGCAGGAGCGATTCCGATCCGTGGCCGCGGATGTTTTACGCGGCGTTGCAGACGGCGCGCGCGTAAGGCCACTAGATCGCCCAGGATTGCTGCAGCACCCCCCTGGCGCGGGCGAGCGCAAGTTCACGCTCGTCCAGCCGGCCGTTTCCGTCGGCGTCCATGCGCAGGAAATCGTCGGTCGACACTTCGGGCCATGCGCGCATCACTTCTTGTGGCGAAAGCGCACCGTCATGGTCCAGATCCGCATCCAGCCCGACCCAGTCTCCGGCAATGGCGACGGATGCCGCAAGGCCAAGCGCGGCAACTGCTGCAAGTCGTTCCAACATCGCGACCCCCTCTCCCCCCGGCCATCCCGAATTGCACGGGCTGCGCGCCGCCCCGTAGCAGAGAACGCGCGCGCGAGGCCATGGGGTTTGCGCGGTCGGGATCGGGGCCGGCAAGGGATCGCCGATGTGCCTTCGGGGTTTGCGCGACGCCCCGCGCATTCATCGGTCATTCCGCGCAAAAAAGGGCCCGAACCGCGTGCGGTCGGGCCCTTTGTTTTGCAGCATCGGGATCGGATCAGATCGACGCGCGGTAGATCTTGTCGATATTGCTGCCCAGCAGCGCGTTGAAATCATCGTCGGACTGCTTTTTCGACAGACCTTCGGCAAGGGCGCGGCTGAACGAGGCGATCATCTTGGGCTGTTTGGACAGACGTTCGCAGGCGTCATCGGTCTTGTACCCGCCCGACAGCGCAACGACGCGCACGCACCGCGGGTGATCGGCCAGATCGTCATACAGCCCGGCGACGGTCGGAATGGTAAGCTTGATCATCACGTCTTCGCCCTCGGCCAACTGGTCCAGATGCGCCATGAGTTCAGCCCTCAGAATCTCTTCGGCTTCGGCCTTGGTGGGCGAATTGATGTCGACCTCGGGTTCCATGATCGGCACCATTCCGGCGGCGATCACCATCTTGCCGACCTCGACCTGCTGGTCGACGATGGCCTTGATCCCGGCGGCGTTCGCCTCGTGGATGACCGAACGTTCCTTGGTTCCGAAAATCCCGAAATCCTGCGCCGCCTCGGTCAGCAGCGCCTCCAGCCCCGGCATCGGTTTCATCATCTGCACGCCATCGGCCTTATCCGCCAGGCCCTTGTCGATCTTCAGAAACGGCACAACGCCGCGCTTTTCCCAAAGATACTGCGCGGTGGGCAGGCCCTCGATCTCGGCGCGCATGGTGCGTTCGAACAGGATCGCGCCCAGTACTTTTTGATCTGTGAAATCGGGGGCGGTGATGATCCGCGTGCGCATCTTGTGGATCTCGCCGTACATCTCGGCTTCGCCCGCGTATTCGCTTTCCTCGACGCCATATTGCAGCAGCGCTTTTGGGGTCGATCCGCCCGACTGGTCAAGTGCGGCGATGAACCCCTTGCCGGTGTGCATCTGCTCTTTCTGCTTTGCGAAAACGGCCTTGTCCTGAGCCATGAAGATCCCTCTCCCATGAGAAAATGTCATTCTTGAAAGGCTTAGACCAAGCGTTCGGGGATGGGTAGCATCCAGATCAAGTTTAACGCTAACGCCGGTCGACTTTCAGCACGATGCCGCCGCGCGAGCGCACGGTCAGAAAGGCGACCGGCTCGGGCACCGTTTCGGGAAATGCCGAAATACGCAGATCGCGCAGCAGCAGCGACAGTAGCAGCGGCCCCTCGACCATGGCAAAGCCCGCCCCCGTGCAGACGCGCGGACCCGACGAGAACGGCATATAGGCATCGCGGGCGCATTGCCGCCCGTTTTCGGTGCCCCAGCGCGCCGGGTCAAATTCGTCAGGGCGATCCCACAGCCGTTCGTGCCGGTGCTGATGCCAGGGGCTAAGCACGATCTGCGCACCCCTGGGCACATCCCTGCCCCTGAACCGTTCGGGGCAGCGGGTTTCGCGCACCATCATCGGCACCGGCGGATACAGCCGCAGCGTTTCGCGAAACACATCGCGCGACACCCTGAGCCTGGCCATGTCGGCAAAGTCGGGACTGTCGCCAAGCTGGCGCGCCTCATCCGCGACGGCCGTCTGCCAGTCGGGATGGGTGGCCAGCAGATACAGCGCCCAGGCCAGCGCAGACGCACTGGTTTCATGTCCCGCCAGAAAGAAGATCGCGACCTGATCGACCATCTCGGCGGTCGAAAAGGTTGCGCCGGTTTCAGGGTCGCGCGTGGTCATGATCTTGGTCGCCAGATCGTCCGGGGCGCTGCCCGAAGCGATTTCGGCGCGGCGACGTTCGGTCAGTTCAGTGATAAGCGCGCGGATGCGTCGCGCCGCCGCTTTGGTTTGCCTGCGATGGAACCGGGGCAGCCAGCGCGGCAACGGCAGGAAAGCGGCCAGGTTCAGGATCGGCTGGCTGCGCTGATAGGTCTTGAATTCATGGAACACCGCCGAGGCGATCTGGTCCTCGATCGGAAGCGAGAACAGCGTGCGAAAGATGATGTCGGCGGCGGCATGGCTGGTCTGTTCCTCGATCTCGACGGTGTCGCCGACACGCGCCGCCAGACGGGAGCGCGCCGCCTGGCTTGCCGCCCACATCGCGGGATAGGTTTCGCGCAGCCGCCCGCCCTCGAAGGCGGGGTCGATGATGCGCCGTTGCCGCAGCCAGGTGTCGCCATTGGTCAGAAACACCGACTCGCCGAGCAACGGGCGCAGCCCTTCGGCGATGCGCGAGGATTTGGGAAAATCCATCGGGCGGTCCTTCAGCACGGTCTTGACCAGATCGGGCTGATTGATCAGGTAACTGCGAAAGAACGGCGTGCGGAACTCCGCCATCCACGCGCGGTACAGCCGCGCCGGTTGCGCCGACAGGATGTCCTGGCGAAACAGCCTGAGGTACCGAAAAAGCGACGCACGACCAGACCGCGAGGGGGGCTTGGGCGGGATCACGGGCGCACCGACGTGAACTTGCTGGCCGCCACGTCGATGCGGCTGGCCGACGGCGGCCGGCCCGCATAGCGCGTCGCCAGCGACAGCGGCCCGGCCGTGATGCGGAAATAATCGTAATCGAGCGGCCGGTCAAAGGCGCAAAGATACTGGAAATGCAAGCGAAAAAAGCGCCAGCGCAACCTGGCCCATGTTTCTGGGGTAAGGGATTTGGTGAATTGCGCCGAAAACACCAGCGGCCAGCGCTTGTCATCCGGCGCAACGCCGCTGACCGCGACCGGATCGCACAAGGCAAAGGCACAGCCATCGCCCGGCGCGGTCACATCCACCCAGGTCAGATCGCCGCACGCCGACAGCCAGGCCAGATCCGCCCGCAACCGCCAGGCGCCGCGCAGGAAGGACACCATCGGCACCACCTGCCCCAGGCTCAGGAACGCCAGCCGCGGTCCCCCCTTCGGCATCCGCCCCGCGCGCAGCACATCCGCCAGAATCGACACCGCCAGATGCGCGCCAGAACTATGTCCGACCACCAGCACCTCGTCGACATCCTGCGTCAGCGCCTGCGCGACGGTGTCGGCAAACTGCGCCATGCGCTGTTCCAGAGGGGGCGGATTGGCCCCCCTGGACTGCGCCGAATAGGCGTAGTCATGCATCAGGTAATATGCGTAGAATTTGCCGTCCCTGGCCTTGAACCACCGCAGGACTGCCACCGTGAGCGCGCCCCAGACAAGCGCCCCGATCAGCGTCGCGCCCCAGCCGATCCACGGCGCGCTCAGCCCGATGAGCGCAAAACCTGCCCCACCGGCGGCAAGCGCCAGCACCAGCTGCAGGATCAGCGCGCCCACCGGATAAAGCGCCGCGATCACCGGCCCCTTGCGCAGACGCATCAGGCGGCGCAGCGCGCCGGTGACGATGTATTCCCAGGATGTGCGCAGCAATTGCAGATAGGTCGCCGCAATGGTGTTCGACATGCTGCCGCGCACGATGTCGGACCAGACCAGAACCTCGACCTCGGCATGGGTGGTTGCGCCGTCCTGAACGCTGTCCACCTGCCAGCCATAGGCGCCGCCGCCGGTCTTGGGGCTGAGCGTGATGTCATAGCCAGAAATCGCCGCCTGCGCTGCGGCTTCCTTGCGATAAAGCTCGCGATAGCGGCGCGGGTGAATCGGATCGTAGCCGGGGATGTAGAACACCCGCCGCCGCCTGACCTCTTGCGTGTGTGAATCCGTGTCGACCATGCCTGCCCCAGCTTGTCCCAGCCTGTCGCGAGTCTGACCCTAACGGATCACAAGGGCAAGAGAGCGGCGCGCGCCTGGCGCGATCAGCCCAGTTCGGCAAGTCCTGGAAAGGTGTCCAGCAACCAGAAGGAAAACGCCGAAAACGCGCCGGTCAGCAACGCCAATCCGACGGCGATCAGCAGCAAGCCCATGGCCTTTTCGATGAGGCCCATGTGCCGCTTGATCCGGTTCATCAGCCCCATCGCACGGCTGAGAAAGACCGCCGCCAACAAAAAGGGCAGCCCAAGACCGATGGCGTACACCCCCAAAAGCGCGGTCCCGCGGGCGATTGACGCTTCGGACGCCGCCAGCGACAGGATGGCGCCAAGTTGCGGCCCGATGCAGGGCGTCCAGCCAAAGGCGAAGGCGAGGCCCAGGATATAGGCGCCAAAGGCCGACCCACCGCTTTCGCCGGTCTCGATCCGTGCCTCTCGATCAAGGAACGGGATTCGAAAGACATGCAGGAAATGCAGCCCGAAAACGATCACCACGACACCGGAAATCCGTGCCATAAGCACCTGGTTTTGCAAAAAGAACATGCCAAGCCAGGATGCCGTGAACCCCAGCAGCACGAAAACCGTGCTCAGCCCGAGCACAAAGAACAGCGCCGTGACAAAGGCCCGCATCCGCGCACGTCCCCCCGCCTGCATCTCCGACAGGCTGACCCCCGACATGAAGGCCAGATAGGGCGGCACGATGGGCAGCACACAGGGGCTGAGAAACGAGATGACGCCAGCGGCGAGCGCCACGAGCATCGCCGGCGCGAGGCTGGCATCTATGAGGTCGATTCCGAACATGTCGCATGGGTAGAATATATTGCGCGTCCGGTCACGCGCGGAACTGTCACATCAGCGTGGACCATCGTTTTGTGTCGGCATCGGGCCAGACCGGAGCCTGGCGCGGCCCCGACGAGCGCGATGCACGGCGCGCGGGCTTGCCATTCTCAGGCGCGCGAACCGTAAGGGGCGGCACGAAAAAACGCCCCGGAGATACCGGGGCGTTCAGGGTCACTGACCGGATCAAGGGCTGCAATCAGCCGCCCTGAGACCACCAGCCACGCCGCTTGGGTTTGTCCGCCTCGCCAACCGCATCGGTTTCGGCAGCTTCGGCCTCGGGCGCGCCCTGAGGTTCGCTCGGCGTCTGGCGATCCGGCTCTGTCGTGGCCGAAACGGCAGGCGCGTCCGCCGGTGCGGGGGCGTTGGCCGCGGGGTGTTCGACCACATGCACTGGTTCTGGCTGAACGGGCTCGGGCGGAACGGGCTGGGACTGAACGGGCTGGGACTGAACGGGTTCGGCGGCCTGTTCGTCGGGCGCGGGCTCTGGCGATGCCGCGGGTTCGGGCGCGACCTCCTCGGGCCGGGCCGCAACTTCGGCGGTGTCGACAACCGGTTCCGCGACCTCGGCGACCGGCTGTTGCGGCGCTTCGGACGCGGCTTCAACCTCAGGCTGTTCGGCGACAGGCTGTTCGGCAGCCGGTTCCGACGCCTCGATCCCGGCAGCGGACTCAACCGCGGCCTCGGTCGACAATGCCTGTTCGGGGGACGCCGTCTCATCCGCGACCTTGGGCTTGCGGGTGCGCGACCGGCGGCTACGGGTGCGCTTGGGCTTGGTCTCTTCGGTCTCGCCCGTGGCCTCCTCTGCGGTGTTGTCCGCGCCATTTGCAGCGTCGTCCGCCCCGGCAGCCGGTTCGGCAGCTGTTTCACCAGGCGTGCCCGCATCCGCGGACGCGTCCTCGAACTCGTCGCCGGTCTCATCCGAGCCGTTTTCTTTGCTCTTGGAGCGCGAGCGGCGGCGGCGGCGGCGGCGCTTCCTGGGCTTTCCGTCCTCATCCGTATCGGAGTCGGTCTCGGGGGACGGCGCGGGCGCTGCCTGCGTTTCCTCCTCGGTCTCGGTTTCGATGTCGTCCTCGGTGGTATCGAAATCCTCGTCGATGTCATCCATCAGCGTGGTGTCGACCGAAACCACGGGGGCCACGATCTCGGGGACGGTGCGCGTCGCGGTCTTGAATTTCTCCATCGAGAAATCCGGAGACACCAGATGCACGTCACCCTCGATACGCACGGACATGCCGTAGCGCGCCTCGATCATCGCGATATGTTCGCGCTTCTGGTTCATCAGATAGTTGGCGATGCTGACCGGACATTTCAGCAGAACTTCGCGCGACCGGCCGCGGGTGCCTTCCTCTTCGACCTGGCGCAGGATGTTCAGCGCCATGTTGTCATCGGATCGCACAAGGCCGGTGCCGTGGCAGGCGTGGCAGGGCTGGGTCGTCGCCTCGATCATGCCGGGGCGCAAACGCTGGCGCGACATTTCCAGCAGGCCAAACCCGGAGATCCGGCCGACCTGGATGCGGGCGCGGTCTGTCTTGAGCTTGTCCTTGATCTTTTTCTCGACGGCGGTGTTGTTCTTGCGCTCGTCCATGTCGATGAAGTCGATGACGATCAGACCGGCAAGGTCGCGCAGACGCAGCTGGCGCGCCACTTCTTCGGCAGCCTCAAGGTTGGTCTTGAGCGCGGTTTCCTCGATCGAGCCTTCCTTGGTGGCCCGGCCCGAGTTGACGTCGATCGCCACGAGCGCCTCGGTCACACCGATGACGATATAGCCGCCGGATTTCAACTGAACCGTCGGGTTGAACATCGAGCTGAGGTAGCTTTCCACCTGATAGCGGGCAAAAAGCGGCATGGTTTCAGCGTATTGCTTCACGTTCTTCGCGTGGGACGGCATGATCATTTTCATGAAGTCCTTGGCGATGCGATAGCCCTTTTCGCCCTCGACATGCACCTCGTCGATCTCGCGGTTGTAAAGGTCGCGGATCGAACGCTTTATCAGGTCGCCTTCTTCATAGATCTTGGCGGGCGCGATGGATTTCAGCGTCAGTTCGCGGATCTGTTCCCACAGGCGCTGAAGGTATTCGTAATCGCGCTTGATCTCGGTCTTGGTCCGCTTGGCGCCGGCGGTGCGGATGATAAGACCCGCGCCCCTGGGCACGTCGATTTCGGTCGCGATCTGCTTGAGCTTGGAGCGGTC
The DNA here is from genome assembly GCF_003259905.1 of Salipiger aestuarii. Lineage (GTDB taxonomy): Bacteria > Pseudomonadota > Alphaproteobacteria > Rhodobacterales > Rhodobacteraceae > Salipiger > Salipiger aestuarii. Next base: position 32,931 of record NZ_QLMG01000011.1, read on the forward strand.
GGCGGCGTTGGTGATCTTGCGCGAGATGCCGCCGCCACGGGCGGTGTTGGGCATCAGAACGCAGTAGCGCCCCGCAAGCGACAGGTAAGTGGTCAGCGCGGCGCCCTTGTTGCCGCGTTCTTCCTTGACGACCTGCACAAGCAGGATCTGCCGCACCTTGACGACTTCCTGAATCTTGTACTTGCGCGGCCGGGGCTTGCGCTTGGGCCGGATGTCTTCCTCGGTGTCGTCATCGGCGACGGATTCGATGCTGTCATCGTCGTGTGCGTCGCCGTTGTCATCGTCGCCGCCATCGTCATCGTCCGTGTCGTCGTCGGTTTGGTCATCGGATCCGGCATCGTCGATGCCCGGTGCTGTGACCTCGGCCGCGTCCTGAACCGGCGCGGTCGGAACGGTCGCGACATCCTCGTGGCCGGTCGCGGCCATCGGTTCGGTCGCGTCCCCAGCTTCGGCCCCCTCATCGAGGTCTATGGTTTCCATCCCCGAAATCTCGGAGACCTCGGCGCTGGCAATCTTGTCGTCGGCGTTGGTCTTTTCCGCCTTGGTGCGCGACCGCGACCGGCGCGAGCGCGAACTGCGCTTGGGCTTTTCCTCTTCTTCCGCGTCCGCCTCGGCGGCAAGCGCGGCCTCTTCTTCCATCAGCGCCTTACGGTCGGCGACGGGGATCTGGTAGTAATCGGGGTGAATTTCCGAAAACGCCAGAAATCCGTGGCGGTTGCCGCCGTAATCGACAAATGCCGCCTGAAGCGACGGCTCTACCCGCGTGACTTTCGCGAGATAGATATTGCCGGCAAGCTGGCGCTTGTTTTCCGATTCGAAGTCGAATTCCTCGACCTTGTTTCCGTCGACCACCACGACGCGGGTTTCCTCCGCGTGGGTGGCGTCGATGAGCATCTTCTTGGCCATGTTGTCCGTCTGCACGGCGCAAGCGCCCCCGACCTGCCCGTAGGCGGTTTCAGCGGTGTCGCGGCGTGGCTTGTCTGGGCGAGTTGCGGCGCGCAGGCACGGGAAGGCGATACGCCTTCACCCGGGTGCCTCAACTGCGTCGCACGCTTCATCGCGTTTCTTCTCCGACGCATGTCCGCCTGTCCCGTTTCCGGTCAGGGCGCCTGCGCCTGTTTGCGGCCCGCCGCCGGAAAGGCGGGTCGGGCGGTCTTCGGTTGGCCTTGCGGCCCGATCGGTCTGCGACGGCTTCCTTGATGGGGACGCGGCGGCGCAGCGAAACTTTCAGGGTCGATGCGGGTGCAAAGACCTCTCTTGCAGCATAGGGGATGGGGTGTGGAAAAGACAACAAGCAATGTGGCGCCCCGCCGGGCACTGACGCGACTTTCTTCGCCTCAGGCGCGAAAGCCATGCAACCTGCATTGCCCTGCCCGCGTTTGGCCCCCAAGCGCCGCAAGACCGGCAGCGGACAACGACCACAAAGGAGCACGACATGATCGATAAAAAGGGATCGGCGCACTGGAAGGGCGGCCTCAAGGACGGGACCGGCACGATTTCAACCGGCTCCGGTGCGCTTGATGGCGTCAACTACGGGTTCAACAAGCGGTTCGAAGGCGCAGCGGGGTCCAACCCCGAAGAACTGATCGCCGCGGCACATGCGAGCTGCTTTTCCATGGCGCTGAGCATGATCCTGGGCGACGCGGGATTGACCGCGGACGACATTTCGACCGAAGCGACCGTGTCGCTTGAACAGAAAGACGACGGGTTCGCGGTGACCAAAAGCCACCTGGTGGTGCGTGCCACGGTTCCCAACGCCTCCGAACAGGAGTTCGCCGATGCGGCCAACGCAGCCAAGGCGAACTGCCCGATTTCCAAACTGCTGAACGCGGAAATCACCATGGAGGCAACGCTCGGCTAGGCCGAAACCTGTCTGCCGGCGTCCGGGATCGCCGGGCGCCGCATTTTTATGCGCGCGCCGGTCAGCCGAACGCCCTGAGCCGTTTCAGCAAGCTTGATGTGTCCCAACGCCCGCCACCCATCTGCTGCACGTCCTTGTAGAACTGATCGACCAGCGCGGTGACCGGCAACGAGGCGCCGCTCTCTTCGGCCGTGGCAAGACAGATCGCAAGATCCTTGCGCATCCAGTCTACTGCAAACCCATGTTCGAACTCGTCCGCCAGCATGGTCTCGGAGCGGTTGACCATCTGCCACGATCCCGCAGCGCCACCGCCGATCACCTCGACGACCGCGCGCGCGTCGATGCCCGCCTTTTCAGCAAAGGCCAGCCCTTCGGACAGCCCCTGTACCAGCCCGGCGATGCAGATCTGATTGACGCTTTTGGCAATCTGCCCGGCGCCGCTGTCGCCAATCCGCCGGAAAAGCTTGGAATAGGCGGCAATCATCGGCGCGGCAGCGTCGCAGTGCGACTGGTCACCGCCGCACATCACCACGAGCTGGCCGTTTTCCGCGCCCGCCTGCCCGCCGGACACTGGCGCATCGACAAACCCCTTGTCCTGCTCGGCCGCGATGGCGTGCAATTCGCGCGTGACCATCGGGCTGACGGTGGTGTGATCGACAAAGACCGCACCGCCCGACATCCCCGCAAAGGCGCCGTCCGCCCCAAGGCAAACGTTGCGCAGATCGTCGTCGTTGCCGACGCAGGCCATGACGAAATCTGCCCCCTGCGCGGCCTCGCACGGGGTCGATGCCGCCCTGCCGCCGTGCTGCGCGGTCCATCTTCCGGCCTTGGCCGCGGTGCGATTGTAAACGGTGACCTCGTGCCCCGCAGCGATCAGATGTCCCGCCATGGGGTACCCCATGACCCCAAGCCCCAGAAATGCGCATTTCGACATGGTTCAATCTCCCGTTATCGCGGATGTCGCGCGGACCTTCGCCGCTGGACCGGGCCTTGGCAAGGGGGCGGCGAGGCGGTAATCCCCGGAGCCATGGTCCGTATCAGGGCGCTGACGACACCGGATCAGGGCGCAGGCGACACCGGGCCGGGGACAAGGGGCAACGACCGCATGGCGACACTCTTCCGATGGCTGCTGAGGCTGGCAAGCACGGCGATCGTCCTTGCCGTGATCGCGGTTGCGCTGGTCTATTACCTCGCGGCGCGCTCTCTGCCCGAGTATGACAAGACGCTTGCGGTCGATGGCATCGGCGCCGAAATCGAGATCGTGCGCGACAATTCCGCCGTGCCGCATATCTTTGCCGAGTCGGATACGGACGCGTTTTTCGGGCTGGGCTATGCCCATGCGCAGGACCGGCTGTGGCAGATGATCCTGATGCGGCGTACCGTGCAGGGGCGGCTGTCCGAGGTGTTCGGGCAGCGCACGCTTGAGACCGACATCCTGCTGCGGCGGCTTGATCTTTATACGCTCGCGACGCGCTCGGTCGCCGCGCAGGAACCGCAGGCACTGGGCGCGCTGCGGGCCTATTCCGCCGGAGTCAACGCCCGCATCGCCGAGATCAACGACCAGAGCCTGGGACGTGGCGCGCCGGAATTCTTCGTGTTCGACGCCCCGATCGCGCCCTGGCAACCCGCTGACAGCATCGCGCTGGTCAAGCTCATGGCGCTGCAATTGTCGGGCCAGTTCCGCGATGAAATCCTGCGCGCGCGCGCCTCGTTGCAACTGCCCGATCCGGACCGCCTGGCCGACATCCTGCCCGACATCCCCGGTGACGGGACGGCCGCGTTGCCGTCATATGCCAGCCTGGTGCCGGACGCACGGATGCCGCGCTTTGCCGCCGCGCCCGAACGGGACGATCCGCTGTCGCCAGTGCCACGGCGCGGCCTTGCGGGGGCGTCCAACGTCTGGGCGGCAGCGCCCGAGCGTTCCGCAGGCGGCGGCACCCTGCTGGCGAACGACCCGCATCTGGGCCTGACTGCGCCATCGACCTGGTATCTGGCGCGGCTTCAGTTGCAGGAGGGCGGCGTCATCGGCGGCACCATCCCCGGCATTCCCGCGGTGATGCTTGGCCGGTCCCAAAGCCTCGCCTGGGGCATAACCTCGTCGTATCTTGACGATCAGGACCTGCACCTCGAAGAGCTGAACCCGGACGATCCGCAACAATACCGCACCCCGGACGGCTGGGCGCGCTTTACCACCCGCCGCTCCATCATCGAAATCAAGGACGAGGCCCCCGTCACCGTCACCCTGCGCTGGACCGAAAACGGCCCCGTTCTGCCCGGACGGCGGTTCGGGCTGGACCGGATCACCCCGAGCGGCCATGTGATGAGCCTGAGCTGGACCGCATTGTCGCCCCAAGACACCTCGCTCAGCGGGGCGCTGCGCCTGATGCGGGCGCAAAGCGTCAACGAGGCGTTGGGCGCCACCGGACTTTACATCGCGCCGTCCCAGATGCTGTCGGTGATCGACGCCGATCACATCGGCCTGAAACTGGTGGGCGCGATGCCCAGGCGCGACCGGGCGATGCAGGGTCAGGGGCGCCTTCCCTCGCCCGGCTGGATCGCCGCGAACCGCTGGCAGGGCATGTTTCCCGATACGGCAAATCCCGAATGGATCGACCCCGCCGGTGGCATCGTGGGCAACACCAACAACAAGATCGTCGATCGCGCCTTTCCCGACCACGTCAGCTTTGACTGGGGCGACAGCCAGCGCGTCACCCGTTGGACGCAGCTGATGCAGGGCCGGCAGGTCCACACCCGCGACAGCTTTGTCGAAGCGCAGCTTGACACCGTATCGCCTGCCGCGCGCACGCTGTTGCCGCTGATCGGACGCGACCTGTGGTACACCGGCGAGGCCGCCCCCGAGGGTACTCCGGAACGCCAACGCCAAAGGGCGCTGGACCTGCTTGCCAACTGGAACGGCGAGATGAACGAACACATGCCCGAGCCGCTGATCTATGCCGCCTGGCTGCGGGCGCTTCAGGACCGGCTGATCCGCGACGAGATCGGCCCGCTGGCGGACGAATTCGACCGTGTCGAACCGCTGTTCATCGAACGCGTGTTTCGCGACGTCGACGGCGCCGGTGCCTGGTGCGACGTGGTGCGCTCGGTCGCGACCGAAAGCTGTACCGACATCGCGCGGATGTCGCTGGACGACGCGCTGCTCTGGATCGTCGAACATTATGGCACCGCGCTGGAATCGCTGCGCTGGGGCGATGCGCATCAGGCGCTGCATCGACACGCGGTACTGGGCGAGGTGCCGGTGCTGCGCTATTTCGTCAACATCAGGCAAAACACCTCGGGCGGGGATTTCACCCTGCAACGCGGCGTCAGTTCGGCACAGGAGCCCGATCCGTTCCTGAACGTGCATGCCGCGACCTATCGCGGAGTCTATGATTTCGCCGATCCCGATTCATCTGTGTTCATCAGCTCGACCGGGCAGTCGGGCCATTTCCTGTCGCGTCACTACGACGACCTTGGCACCCTGTGGCGGCGTGGCGAATACGTCCCGATGTCGCTCGACGAAGACCTCGCGCGCGCGGCCTCGATCGGCGTCACACGTCTGGAGGCGCGCTAAGTGTCGACGCCCGAAGACGGCCCCGGCCCCGCGGCAACCCATATCGACATCCGGACCGCCCGCGATAGTGCCCGCCTGGCGCTTGCGCGTCACTGTCCGGCCGGGCGGTTCGGCCTTGGCAGTCTCAGGAACGCTGCTGCAGATCGCCGCGCACATGTGTTTTGCGCCGCCACGCCCGACGCACGATTGGTGGTCAAGGTTTTCGCCCCCGGCGGCGGCGACAAGGGCCGCGCCCAGTTTGCGCGACAGGATCTGGTGGCCACGGCCTTGCCCGGACGCGCGCCGGAAGTGCTTTTTTACGATGATGAGCTGCGCGTTCTGGGCATGCGCTATGTCGATGGCCCCAGCCTTGCCGAGATCTGGCCCACGCTCACCCCGCCCGAACAACTTGCCAAACTCGAACGTGCCGGAGACTGGCTCGCCGCGTTTCACGCGCTCACCGTCGCGCCGCACCCGTTTCGTCCGCGCGGACCGCTCGACTGGCTGATCGCGCTGGCCGAAAGCCACCGGCAGCGCCGCCGCGAGATTCCGGATTTCGCTGTGTTCGAGCAGCATGTCGCCGAGCTGCAAGGCGCTTTCCCACGGGTCCGGGGAACACCATCGCAGCGCGCGATCCTGCATCGGGACCTGCACCTGTCGAACCTGATGCAGACGCGCGACGGGCTTGTCGGACTCGACTTCGAAAACAACCGCCCGGATGAGCCGCTGCGCGATCTTGTCTGGCTGCTGGTGGACGCGATGGCCCGCGGCGACCCAGAGCAGCCCCCGCATCCCGCGGCAAGCGCACTGGCCGCTGGCTATCGCCAGATTGCGGCGCGGGCGGATGCAATGATTTTCATCCAGCGGCTTGTCGCGTTGGGGATCTGGGCCAACACCACCACCCGGCCATCGCAACACAACCTGGCGCGGTTCGTCGCGGCGCGCCAGGTTGCCGGGGTGAAAGAGCCGCTATTCCAGGTCTGAGCACGCCGCACCCGCACGGCGGCGCGCCACCGCCATGCGTCAGTCTTCGGTCAGAGCGCCGTCTTCGTCACGGCCCTCGGGGTCGGGCATATGGAAATCCAGGCCATGAGCAGCGCGGATCTTGTCCTCGATCTCCAGCGAGATGCGGGTATTTTCGCGCAGGTAATTCTTTGCGTTCTCACGCCCCTGGCCGATCCGCTCGTCGCCATACGAATACCACGCACCAGACTTGTCAACGACGCCCGCCTTGACGCCAAGATCAAGAAGTTCGCCCATCTTCGAGATACCTTCGCCATACATGATGTCGAATTCCACCTGTTTGAAGGGCGGCGCGACCTTGTTCTTGACAACCTTGACCCGCGTCTGGTTGCCCACCACCTCGTCGCGGTCCTTGATCGAACCGATGCGTCGAATATCAAGACGAACAGAGCTGTAAAATTTCAGAGCATTGCCGCCGGTTGTGGTTTCCGGAGATCCGAACATCACGCCGATCTTCATCCTGATCTGGTTGATGAAAACCACCATGCAGTTGGAACGGCTGATTGACCCGGTAAGTTTGCGCATGGCCTGGCTCATCAGCCTCGCATGCACGCCCACACTGGAATCGCCCATATCGCCTTCGAGTTCGCTCTTGGGCGTCAGCGCGGCGACCGAATCCACGACAACCAGGCTCACGGCGCCAGAGCGCACAAGCGTGTCGGTAATTTCAAGCGCCTGCTCGCCGGTATCAGGCTGGGAGATCAGCAGTTCGTCAAGATTGACCCCAAGCTTTCTGGCGTATTGCGGATCCAGGGCATGCTCGGCATCCACGAAGGCGCATACGCCGCCCTTCTTCTGTTCCTCGGCCACGACATGTAGTGTCAGGGTTGTCTTGCCCGAGCTTTCAGGGCCATAGATCTCGATGATCCGCCCCTTCGGAAGGCCCCCAATGCCAAGAGCGATATCCAGCCCGAGCGATCCGGTCGAGGTCGATTCGATGTCCTTGATTGCGTTTTCGCCACCAAGTTTCATGATCGAGCCTTTACCGAACTGGCGTTCGATCTGCGCGAGCGCCGAATCCAGCGCCTTTTGTCGGTCTGCGTTGCGCTTGCTGTCCATGTTGAGAAGATCTGCCGTTGCCATGTTTCTCGATCCTTATTCCACACCCGGCCTGGGGCGGCAATCGCTGGTTTTGTTCGCCACTTGTTCTGAACAAGATGAGATCAAACAGGGAACATTTCAAGTTAAATTTTCATGGACCAGCATGTGATCGTGAGGTTAAGAAGTTCTTTACATCGAAAAGAATACCAAGGAGTGCGCGCGTGCTGGTTTTCTGGAAACCCAGGTTGGTGCTGCTGGCGGTCCCGAAAACCGGCAGTTCAGCCTATGAACGGGCATTGGCGCCACATGCCTCCATGGCCGTTCTCGATCCTCCGGAACTGAAACACGCCCCCGTCTACCGCTACAACCGGTTCTTCAGGCCGATGTTCGACAAGATGGACGCCCCGGACATGGAGATCATGGCGGTTTTGCGCGAACCGATTTCGTGGCTTGGGTCCTGGTACAGATACCGCCAGAGAGCGTTTCTCGATTCAAAGCCGGTATCGACCAAAAATCTGAGTTTCGACAGCTTCGTGGATGCCTACGCCAGTGGCGACCGCCCGGCGTACGCGAATGTCGGCAGCCAGGCGAAATTTATCGAGCCTCGGCCAAACGGCACGGCGGTCACCTTGTTGTTCAAGTACGAAAACCAGGCTGCGATTAAGGCATTTCTTGAAACGCGCCTGGGGGTGACGCTTGATTTGCCGCGCATGAACGTGTCTCCGGATGCCAAGCTTCAGCTGACCGAACGCACCGAAGCAAAGCTGCGCCGGAATTGCGCGGCCGATTTTGAAGCCTGGGCGCGCGCCGGATGACCGTTTCGGGTCAGTTGAGCTGCATGTGCACCGTTTCCGTCAACTGATTCAGCGAAAATGGTTTTGGCAGGAAAATTGAATTGGGGATTTCATTGTCTCCTTCGGCGAATACGTCTTCGGCATAGCCCGAAACAAAGACCACCCGTGTTCCTGGCCGCTGTTCCAGCGCCTTTCGTACCCAGGTGGGGCCGTCAAGGCCTGGCATGACCACATCCGTGACAAAAAGATCCACCTTCATCGAGACATCGTCGAGAAATTCGAGGGCCTCTTCGGCACTGCAGGCCTCGTGGACCGTATAGCCGCGCAATCGTAACGCCCTGGCCGCAAACGCCCTGACAGGGGCTTCGTCCTCGACGAGCAGCACCACGCCGCTGCCGGTGGCGGGCATCTTGCGTTTTTCGACGATTTTCTCGGGGAGCTGGGTTGAAACCGGCACGTCGAACGTCGGGAAAAGAAGCGTGAAACTGCTGCCTTCACCGACCACGCTGTCGACAAAGATGAAACCACCGGTCTGCTTCACGATGCCATAGACGGTCGACAGCCCCAGACCGGTCCCCTCGCCCGTACGTTTGGTTGTGTAGAAGGGTTCAAACACCTTCTGAAGCTTGTCCTGCGGAATCCCCATCCCCTGGTCAGTTACCTTGACGGCGGCATATTGCCCCGGTTCCACGACCGCGCGATTCCGGTGAAGCGGTTCCATGAGCGTCTGGCTAGCGGTTTCGATATGAATCTCGCCACCATCCGGCATGGCGTCGCGGGCATTGACGACAAGGTTCATCATCACCTGTTCCAGCTGGCGCCGATCCCCACGGATCGACGGCAGGACAGGGTCGTGGTTGAGCGTCAGCTGCACCTTTTCGCCCACCAGCCTGTTGAGAAGATGCGTCAGGTCCGAAAGCGTGTCACGCAGATCAAGCACCTCTGGGCGAAGCGTCTGTTTGCGCGAGAAAGCCAGAAGTTGCCCCACCAGAGCAGCGGCGCGGTTGGCGTTCTGGTTGATCTGGACCAGATCGCAGTAATCCGGATCGCCCTGGTCGTGACGCAGCAAGAGCAGATCGCAGTGGCCGGAAATCGCCGTCAGCAGGTTGTTGAAATCATGGGCAACGCCGCCGGCAAGCTGACCGATGGCCTGCATCTTCTGGCTTTGTACGAACTGTGCCTCAAGCGTCTTGAGTTCGGTCGCGTCGTTCAGTACGGCGACCAGTTCGGGCATCCCGTCGATGCGCACACGGGTCAGCGTGACCTGAACGAAAATTTCGCGATCGGACCGGGTCAGGCGAAGAAATTCGGACCTGTGAAGCCCGCGCCCGGCGACGGCTTCGGAAATCCAGCCCCGGATCGACCGCCCAAGCCCCTCCATGAATTCCGACATGTTCCGCCCGTCGGCACGTTCGGTGTCAAGCAGCTTGCAGGCGCCGGGATTGGCCCGCAAGATGGTGCCATCCGGACCGATGCGCAGCAGCGGCACAGGCAGATTGTCGAACCCGTCCGCCGCGCTGCCTTCAACCACCACCGGGTCGATCTGGTCCAGAATGACCTCCTGGCGCCCGATGCCGGTATCGACGCAACGCACGCTGTAGCCCTTGGGGCCCTCGGGTGTGACAAAATGGTGAATACCGCCGTTCTGCAGCGGCGGATCCTCAAGCACGTCGTCCAGACGTTTGATTCGTCGTCCAAGCACCGCGCGGGCGCGACCGTTCATGTAAAGCACGGCCCCGCTGCGCCCGAGCGTCAGAATTGGCGGTTCGTGTTCGCCATCATGCGAATCCTCGAATGCCTTGTCCGTTTCAAACCGCCAGAACCAGTGCCCGCGATCCAGCCGCCGCAACGAAAGCGAGACCCGAGGATCGTTCGCTATCGCCCCTTCGCGCGCAAAACCCGAGCTTTCCGATCGAATGCTGAGGCGGTGCACCAGCGCATCGGCATCGGCGATCCGGGTTGCCAGAAGTTCGGGCAGGGAATCGTCGACAGAGGCGCGCAGCACGTCGACCGCCGCCGTGTTTGCATAGATCACCCGGAACGAGGCATCGGTCGCAAGCGTCGGAACCGGTTCATCCGCAGCGAACCGCTTGAGCGTGGCAAAGGCATCGAGACTGCGCCGCCGCTGGACAAGATATCCTGCGGCGGAAAGCACCGCCATGGTTCCAAAGGCGAAAGCAGCAGCCACACAGGCGACCCGTAAGGCGGCGTCGGTCATCACGATGGCAAGCCCGCCCGAAAACAGCGCGAGCGCCAGCAGCATGGCGGCGCTGCGCAGCACATCGGGTGTCCATTGGGAACGACGCCGCATTGTGGTTGCGATTTCCGACACCTTGCCGCCTTCCTTCCGATCACTTGCGCGAGTCATCGCACAGGAAACATTAACCAATAGTAAACCGGCGAAAGATAGCCCCTCGCAAACCCCGCGCGGGGCAGAATCCTGCCAAACCGCCCAGAATTAACGGAAAATCGAGCTATTTTAAGCGCATGCCGCTAGCCCGGCGCCCGAAGGCAGGCAAGGAAAAAACCGTCCCCGCCGTCGGATGGCAAGAACTGGCGGGACAGTTCAAGCGTCCAGCCCGGCATCTCGGCCAGGGCTGCTTTGATGCGCGCCGTATTCTCGGGCATAAGTACGGAACAGGTCGCATAGGCCAGGGTGCCGCCGGCCCCGACAAGCGGGGCGGCCTGGCGCAGAATGTCCGACTGCGTCTGCAAAAGCGCATCCAACCCATTGGCGGACAAGCGCCATTTTCCTTCGGGCGCCCGCCGCCACGATCCCGCGCCAGAACAGGGTACATCGCACAGCACAAGATCATAGCGCCCCTCTGGCGCCGCCACTGTGCGGATTTGGGCACCGGCGCGCGCCGTGCGGGACGGCAGGTCCTTCATGCGGGCCGGGTCGGCGTCATGCGCTTGGATTTCGGTGCCGGTCCGTGCCGCCATCGCCAGCGCCTTGCCTCCGCCGCCCGCGCAATAATCAAGCACACGAAGCCCCGGCGCAAGCGGCAGCGCATCGACAACCGCCTGGCTCGCCGCGTCTTGCAGTTCGACGAAACCATCGGTGTAAGCCGATGAACGCGACACCGCCCGCGCCCCGCGCGTAACCTCAAGAGCGCCTGACGCCAGCGGATGCGGCTGACTTTCGATGCCATCCGACGCCAGCAGCGCCTGCGCGTCGGACCGCGCGATCCGCGCAAGGTTGACCCGCAGGAAAACCGGCGCACGCTGGCGCAACGCAAGCGCGGTCCCGACCGCCGCGTCGCCAAGGCTTTGCGTCCAGATCGGCAGCAGCCAGTCGGGCAGGTCCAGCGCCTCGCCCCCGCTCGCCGGACGCCCCGCCCCCAACTCATCCGCCGACAGCGGTTCGGGCGCATGGCCGACCCCGGTGAACAGCGTTTGCGGATCCATGCCGTCCTGACGCAGCAGGCCCAGCATTCGCGCCCTGCCCGTTTGCCCGCCCCCGACCGCCGCCGTGGAGCGCCAGCGGCGCAGCACGTCAAAGACGTGGTCGCGCACCGCCGCGCGGTCCTTTGATCCGGCATAGCGCGCGCCGCGCGACCAGCCAAGCAGCGCCTTTTCGGCCGCTGTCCCCTGCGCAATGCGGTCCAGCACTTCCGCCGCCGCCTGAATCCGTGCCGCCGGCGTCATCCTCCGGTCATCCGATCCGATAGTTCGGGGATTCCCGCGTGATTGTCACATCATGCACATGGCTTTCCTTCAGCCCCGCGTTGGTAATCCTTACGAATGAACAGTCCTTGCGCATGTCGGCCACGGTCGCATTGCCGGTATAGCCCATCGCCGCGCGCAGGCCGCCCACAAGCTGGTGGATCACCGCGCCCGCGGACCCCTTGTAGGGCACCTGCCCTTCGATGCCTTCCGGCACCAGCTTGTCGCTCGCCGCATCCTTCTGGAAATACCGGTCGGCCGAGCCGCGCGCCATGGCGCCAAGCGAGCCCATGCCGCGATAGGCCTTGAACGAGCGGCCCTGGTACAGGATGACCTCGCCGGGGGATTCATCCGTGCCCGCGATCATGCTGCCAACCATGGCACAGGACGCCCCCGCGGCGATCGCCTTGGCGAAATCGCCCGAGAACTTGATGCCGCCGTCCGCGATCACCGGAACGTCTCCGGCCGCCCTGGCGCAATCCATCACCGCGGTGAGCTGAGGCACCCCGACCCCGGCCACCATCCGCGTGGTGCAGATCGATCCCGGCCCGATGCCGACCTTGACCGCATCCGCGCCCGCGTCGATCAGCGCGCGGGTGGCATCATAGGTGGCGACGTTGCCGGCGATCACCTGCACCTCGTTGGACAGCCGCTTGGCGCGGGCGACCGCCTCCAGCACGCCGGCGGAATGGCCATGCGCGGTATCGACGACCAGAATGTCGACGCCCGCATCCACCAGCGCCCCGGACCGTTCCAGCCCGGAGTCGCCGACGCCTGTCGCCGCGGCGACGCGCAGCCGGCCCAGCCCGTCCTTGCAGGCGGTCGGGTTGAGCACCGCCGTTTCGGTATCCTTCAGCGTCAGCAGTCCGGTCAGCTTGCCGCTGGCATCCGTCACCAGCAGCTTTTCGATCCGACGCGCGCGCATCAGGCTGATTGCCTCGTCGCGATCCGCCGGTTCGCGCAGGATCGCAAGCCGTTCCGACGTCATCATCACCCGCACCGGCGTATCGTCCTGCTGGGCAAAGCGCATGTCGCGGTTGGTGACGATGCCGACCACATGGTGATTCTGGTCGACGACCGGAAAGCCGGTGAACCCGTAACGGTCGGTCAGGGCCTTGGCATCGGCCAGCGTCTGATCGGGGGTCAGTGTCACGGGGTTGTAGACGATACCGGATTCGAACCGCTTGACGCGGCGCACCTGACGGGCCTGTTCGTCAACGGACAGATTCTTGTGGATCACCCCGATGCCGCCGGCCTGGGCCATGGTGATGGCCATGCGCTCCTCGGTCACGGTGTCCATCGCCGAACTCAGCAACGGGATGTTCAGCGCTATGGACCGCGTCACCCAGGTCCGGGTGTCGGCGGTGCTGGGCAGCACGCTGGATGCGGCGGGAACGAGAAGGACATCGTCGAAGGTGAGGGCCTCGCGAATCTCCATGGGGCAGCTCCTTGGGAGGGGATCGGTTGGCACGTCCCTATTGCATGGATGTGCCCGAGGGGAAAGGGCGAAAGGGCACGGCCGACGCCCCCGCCCGCCGCCGCGACGGCGAACCCGGTCCGGCCCCGCCTGCGGCGCCACTCTTGCCCGCGCCGTCAATTCCGGCCACCTTCGCCCCGAAGAAGGAAACCGAACATGGCCCATGGATACGAAGGCGGGCGCCTTGACCTGCCTTTTACCGGCATCTGCACCTTTGCCAGAAAGCCCCACGTCGCGGACTGGTCGCGGATCGACGCGGACGCCGCCATCCTCGGCGCGCCGTTCGATGCGGGCACCCAGTGGCGCGCCGGGGCACGGTTCGGGCCGCGCGGCGTGCGCGAGGCCTCGACCCTGTTCAGCTTCGGCCACGCCGGGGCCTACGACCACGAAGACGACACCACCTACCTTGGCCCCGATGTGCGCATCGTCGATATGGGCGACGCCGACATCATTCACACCGACACCACGCAAAGCCACGCCAACATCCGCGCCGGGGTGACGGCAGCGCTGAAAGCCGGCGTCCTCCCGGTTGTCATCGGCGGAGACCATTCGGTCAACATCCCCTGCATCGAGGCGTTCGGGGGCAGCGCGCCCATTCATCTGCTTCAGATCGACGCCCATCTGGATTTCGTCGATGTCCGCCACGGGGTCACGCGCGGCCACGGCAACCCGATGCGCCGCGCCGCCGAAAAGCCCCATGTCAGCGGGTTGACGCAGGTCGGCATCCGCAACGTGTCATCGACCGCGCGCGAGGGCTACGACGCCGCACGCGCCATGGGCTCGGACATCCTGTCGGTGCGCCAGGCGCGCAAGCTGGGCCCCGCGGGTGTCGCCGCGCGCCTGCCAAAGGGCGCGCCGGTCTACATCACGCTGGACATCGACGCGTTCTGCCCGTCGATCGCGCCGGGCACCGGAACGCCAAGCCATGGCGGATTTCTGTATTACGATGTGCTGGAACTGTTGCAGCAGGTCACGCGGGCCCATGACATCGTCGGCATCGACCTGGTCGAGGTCGCGCCCGACTACGACCCCACCGGATCGACGTCGATCCTGGCGGCGCAGGTGCTGATGAACCTGCTGGGGTTTGTGTTTCATGCTCGCAAGGCAGGCGCCTGAGGTCACAACCGAAACGTGTGCGCAACGCCCGCGCGGCAAAATCGGGCGGCCCCGCGCAAATCGCTTGCGGCGCCCGCGACGCTCGTGACAGCCTGCCCCAGAGCAGTCCCCGACAGCAGAGAGCCAAAGGCCCATGTCGCTACCCCTTTCCGGCGTCACGATCGTCGATTTCACCCGGATTCTGTCCGGGCCATTCGCCACCATGATCCTGGCCGACCTTGGCGCGACGGTCATCAAGATCGAACGTCCCGGCAGCGGCGACGGCGCGCGCACGCTGCCCCCGCTCAAGGATGGCAAATCGGGATATTTCGCCGCCGTGAACCGGGGCAAACGGTCGCTGGCGCTGGATTTCGACATCGACACCGACCGTGCCCTGCTGGACCGCATCATCGCGCGCGCCGACGTGCTGGTCGAAAACTTCCGCCCCGGCGTGATGGACCGGCGCAACCTTGGGTGGGAACTGCTGCACGCGCGCCACCCCGAGCTTGTCTATGCCTCGGTCACGGGCTTCGGGCAGACCGGCCCGGATGCCAAACGCGCCGCCTATGACGTGATCGTGCAGGCCCGGTCGGGGCTGATGGACCGCACCGGCACACAAGAGGTGCCGCGCCGCGCGGGCAGCAGCTTTGGCGATCTGTCGGGGGGCATGTTTCTGGCGCAGGGCATTCTTGCGGCGCTGTATGACCGCGCCCGCACCGGCCTTGGACGGCGGGTCGATGTCAGCATGCTGGATGCTCAGCTTGCGCTGATGGAACAGGCGGTGCCGCGCGCGGCCATGGGGGCGACGCCGCCGCCCCACCCCAGCCGCCATCCGGCCATCGCCCCGTGCGAGGCGATTCAGGCTTCGGACGGCTCCTTCGTGCTGGCGGCCGGAACCGAGGCACAGTTCGAACGGCTCTGTCTGGTGCTCGACCTGCCCATCGCCGGCGATGCGCGGTTCGCGGACAACGCCGCCCGGCTGGCCAACGCGCGCCTGCTCAAGCGGCTGATAGAGGCGGTTACCCTGGATCATACCCGCAGCCACTGGCTGCCCCGGATGACCGCCGCCGGAGTGCCCTGCGCGCCGATCCAAGCGATGGATCAGGTGATGAAGGACCCGCAACTTGGCGCGCGCAACATGATCGTCGATGTGCTCGACCGCTACGGGCGCGCCAGCTTCAAGGCCGCCGGCAATCCGATCAAGATGTCGGGCATGGAAGATCCCCCCGCGCGCCCCGCCGCCCCCGAGCTTGACGGCAACCGGGCGGACATCCTGCGGTGGCTGGAAAAGGGCTAGCCCTCAATCCCCCTGCGCATCCGCCCGCGATTTGCCCGATGCCTGCTGCGCCAGCGTCGCCGCCATGAACGGGTCAAGAGCGCCGTCCAGAACCCCTTGCGTGTCGCTGGTTTCGTGGCTGGTGCGCAAATCCTTGACCATCTGGTAGGGCTGTAACACATAAGACCGGATCTGGTTGCCCCAGCCCGCATCGCCCTTGGCCTCGTGCTGGGCGTTGATCTCGGCGTTCCGCCGGTCCAGCTCCATCTGATACAGCCGCGATTTCAGCGCCTTCATCGCAATGTCACGGTTCTGATGCTGCGATTTTTCCGAACTGGTCACGACGATATTGGTGGGGATGTGGGTGATCCGCACCGCCGAATCGGTGGTGTTGACGTGCTGCCCCCCCGCCCCCGAAGAGCGATAGGTGTCGATGCGGATGTCGCTGGGATTGACCTCGATCTCGATATTGTCATCCACCACCGGATAAACCCAGACCGATGCAAACGACGTCTCGCGCGTGCCCTTGCCAAAGGGCGAGATCCGCACCAGCCGGTGAACCCCGGATTCCGATTTCAGCCAGCCATAGGCGTTCTGACCGGAAATCTTGTACCCACAGGATTTGATCCCGGCCTCGGCGCCCGCCTCCTCGAACTGAAGCTCCACCTCATAGCCGCGCTTTTCGGCCCAGCGGACATACATCCGCTGCAACATCGCCGCCCAGTCGCAGGCCTCGGTACCGCCGGCGCCTGCGTTGATCTCCAGGAATGTGTCGTTGCCATCGGCTTCCCCGTCCAGCAACGCCTCCAACTCCTTCTGGGCCGCTTTTTCCGATAACGTGGCCAGCGCGCCCTCGGCATCCGACACCACATCGGCATCGTCTTCCATCTCGCCCAGTTCGATCAGTTCAAGGTTGTCCGAAAGATCCTGCTTGATGGAATGATAGGTCTCCATCGCATCGACTAGCATCTGGCGGTCACGCATCAGCTTTTGCGCCGCGGCCGGATCGTCCCACAGGTTGGGATCCTCGACACGGGCGTTGAATTCCTCAAGCCGATGCGGCGCGGTTTCCCAGTCAAGACGCTGCCCCAGCAGGTTCAGCGACTTTTCGATCCGGTCGACGGTCTTCTGGGTTTCGGCGCGCATGGCAAGTCTCTTTCACGGTTCGCGGGCAAGGTTCGCGGGTGGTCAGGGCGACATAAACCAGCCGCCCCGCCCCTTCAAGCGCCGCACGCATGCCCAACGCGCCACGCCCGCCCTTCACCTTGCCAGAAAAACTCCGGGGGTGAGGCCGCATGGCCGAGGGGGCAGCGCCCCCAGCACCCTTGCGGCCAGAGGCGCGCCGCGGATCAGTACAGCCCGCCCGACGACAACGTGCCGAAACTTGCCTTCGGGCCCACGACGGCCTTCTTCCCGGTCGAGGTGGTGACTTCACGCGCCCGGCTCGACCCGTCGGGCTGGATCACGTCGAAATTGCCCGACATCGCCCAGCCCCCATCCAGCGCCACGCCGAACATCGGTTCTTCGCCCCGGCGGAAACATTCCGAAACCACGTTGCCACCGCTGGCGTTCGGGCCAAGCCGCGCGCCGGTGAAACGGTCG
This sequence comes from Salipiger aestuarii, assembly GCF_003259905.1. Taxonomy (GTDB): domain Bacteria; phylum Pseudomonadota; class Alphaproteobacteria; order Rhodobacterales; family Rhodobacteraceae; genus Salipiger; species Salipiger aestuarii. The sequence continues at coordinate 50,316 of NZ_QLMG01000011.1, forward strand.
ATGTTCATGAATTCGCAGGCCTCGGGCACCTTGAACTTGCCGCCGCCGTATTTCCTGACCGCCTGCGTCATGAACCGCTGGAACACCGGCCCGCACATCGACGCGCCATACGCGCTCCGCCCCAGCGGGCGCGGCGTGTCGTAGCCGATGTAGCAGCCCGCAACGATATTGCTGGTGAAGCCGATGAACCACACGTCCTTGGCATCGTTGGTGGTGCCGGTCTTGCCCGCCGTCGGCACGCCCAGGTCGACCACGCCCGACGCCGTACCGCGCTGCACCACGCCCTGCATCATGGATGTCAGCTGATAGGCGGTCACCGGGTCCATCATCCGGTCGCGGTTATCGACGATGCGTGGCCCGCGCCCCGGCGGCAGGTTCGGATCGGCGCAATCCTCGCAGACCCGTTCGTTGCCCTTGGCGAATTCGTGGTTATAGATCGTGCGTCCCCAGCGGTCCTGCACCCGGTCCACCAGCGTCGGTTCGACCTTTTCGCCGCCATTGGCAAACTGCGCATAGGCCGAGATCATCTTGAACAGCGTCGTTTCATCCGCGCCAAGCGCGTTGGCCAACACCCGCCCCATGCGGTCGTAGACGCCGAATTTTTCCGCGTAGCGCGCCACCGTGTCCATGCCGATTTCCTGCGCAAGGCGGATGGTCATCAGGTTGCGTGACTGCTCGATGCCGGTGCGCAGCGGTGTGGGCCCGTAATAGGTGTTGGACGAGTTCCTGGGCCGCCATACACCCTGCGGCGTGTCGATCTCGATCGGGGCGTCGATGATGATGGTGGACGGCGCGTAGCCCGAATCCAGCGCCGCGGCATAGACGAACGGTTTGAACGAAGACCCCGGCTGGCGCATCGCCTGCGTGGCGCGGTTGAAGACCGAATCCTGATAGCTGAATCCGCCCTGCATTGCGATCACGCGCCCGGTGTTTACATCCATCGCCATGAACGCGCCCTGCACCTTGGGGACCTGCCGCAGGGTCCAGCGGATGAAACTGCCATCGCTGTCCTGGGTCATTTCGCGCACATGAACCACATCGCCACGGTCGAAATTGTCGAAAAAACTGCCCCGCAGCCAGGCGATGTCGCTGCGCGGCACATCGGTGCCGCGCGCGTCATCCGCGGCAATGCCTTCGATGCCAAGGCGCATCGACTGGTCGCCCACCTCCAGCACCACCGCCGGCAGCCATTTGCTTTCAAGGTCGATGTCGCGCGCAACGGGCGTGCCGGCCAGTGCCTCGCGCCAGGCGGTCTCGGTGCCAAGCTGATCCTCGGGAATGGTCTTGCCGGTGCCGTTCCAGCGGCCAAGACCCCTGTCATACTGTTCCAGCGCGATGCGCAGGCTTTCGGCGGCCTGCACCTGCATCTCGGGGTCGAGCGTGGCGCGCACCGACAACCCGCCGGAAAAGAATTCGCCCTCGCCGAAATCCTGCGTCAGCTGGCGGCGGATCTCGTCGGTAAAATAGTCGCGCGGCGGCAGCGACCGGTGATAGGGCTGGTAATCGCCGTTCTGCACCGACAGCAGCGGCTTGGCGACCTCGACGTCATAGACCCCTTGGGTGATATAGCCGTTTTCGCGCATTTCGCGCAGCACATAGTCGCGGCGCTGAAGCAGGCGTTCCTTGTTTCGCACCGGATGAAAATCCGACGGCGCCTTGGGCATCGACGCCAGAAAGGCGGCCTCGTTGGGTTCAAGCTCGGTCAGCGACTTGTTGAAATAGGTCTGGGCGGCGGCGGTGACGCCATAGGAATTCTGCCCCAGGAAGATTTCGTTCAGGTACAGTTCAAGGATCTTGTCCTTGCTCAGCGCGCCTTCGACGCGGGACGCCAGGATGATCTCCTTGATCTTGCGCTCGGCGCGGCGGTCGCCCGACAGCAGGAAGTTCTTCATCACCTGCTGGGTGATCGTCGAGGCCCCGCGCACATCGCGCCCGCGCGAGCGCACCGCGTCGAAGGCCGCCGCCGCGATGCCGCGCACGTCATAGCCCTGGTGGTCGTAGAAATTCTTGTCCTCGGCGGAAATGAACGCCTCTTTCACCAGATCGGGGATCTGATCCGCCGGGGTGAAGATGCGCCGCTCCTGCGCGAATTCGTCGATCACCCGCCCTTCGGTGGAATAGATCCGACTGATGGTCGGGGGGGTGTATTGCGCAAGGCTCTCGTAGCTCGGCAAATCCTGCCCGTAGATCCAGAACACCGCGCCGATGGTCACCGCCACCATGGTGATGCCCAGCGTGATGAGGCTGAAGATACCGCCGAAGAAAGAGAGAATGAACCGAGTCACATGGGCCGCCTTTCAGGATTGCCGGTCCCCTTATACCGTCTGTCGTCCACGGTCAAAACACACGCAGCCGTGATGGCGCAAGATCGCCCGCGCCAAGGCACCCGCACCAGGGTCACTGGCGGCGCAGACGGGCCAATGCGGCATCCTCGATCGCCCATGCAGCGATCCCGTCACGAATACCCGCCGCCATACCCGCGCGCCAATAGGGGTCTTGCAGATTGGTCCGGTCGCGTGCGGTGGACAGGAACCCAAGCTCGATCAGGACCGAGGGGATGTCGGCAGCCTTGAGCACCGAAAATCCGGCCCGGCGCAACGGCCGCTTGTGCACCTCGCCAACGGCGTTCTCGATCCCGCCAAGAAGGTGCCGCGCCAGCGACAGACTGCGCGGGCTGTTGTCCAGACGCGCAATATCCAGCAGCACGTCGGCGATGCGGTCGTCGGACCCCGACAGGTCGAGGCCAGCAAGGATGTCGTCGCGGTCGTGCCGCTCGGCAAGCGCGGCCGAGGCGGCGTCCGACGCGTTTTCGTCCAGCATGTAGACCGACGCCCCGTGCGCGATGCCCTCTTCGATGGCGTCAGCGTGCAGCGAAACGAACAGATCGGCGCGGGCGTCATGCGCCGCAGCGACACGCCCTTCGAGCGAAATGAACACATCATCGTCGCGCGTCAACATCACCGCGAAGCCGGCCCTGCGCAGCACATCCCTCAGTTCGCGCGCAAAGGTCAGCATCAGCTCGGCTTCCTGCACCCCGCCACGTTCGGCGCCGGGGTCAATACCGCCATGGCCGGGGTCCAACACGATTCGCAGCGGAGCATCGGCGCCGCGCGACGGTGCCTTCAGCGTGACTTGCGGCAGGTCCCAGCGCGGGTCGCGCGGCGCGCCGGAACTGGCGCGCATGTCCTCAACGGTGGCGCCGCGCAGAGTGATGGCAAGCGCCGCACGCCCGGAGGCGTCATCAACACGCATCCCCGCCCGGTCGATCAGCATGGGGGCGTTCAATACCGCGACAAGCCGCGACCACCCGGCGCTGAACGGCCCCATGCGCAGGGTTTTCACCGCATCGGAGTGTACCATCGCCTTGGAGTCGGCCCCGGTCCAGTCGACCTCGCGAAAGTCCAGAACAAGGCGCGGCGGGTCGGTCAGGGTAAAGGCGCGCCACGGCACACCTTGGCTGAGATCGAGCGTCAGCTCGGCCCCGTTCCGTGCGTCGGCAATGCCCCCCGCGACGAACATCGCCCGTCCGCCCAGGTCCTGCGCGACGGCGGCATGGGCAAGAAACAGCCCGAAAAAGCCAGCTAGAATCCTGCTCATGTGTCTGCCTGATCTTTTCCCGACGCTACCACGACGAAGATTTTTCGTACGAAAAATCTTCTTGTCCACCCGCGACAGCCTCGCCCCGGCTACCCCGGACAGGATTTTTCGCACGAAAAATCCTGTCTCTAGCGCGCGGCCATGAACGCTTTGAGCCGATCCAGCCCTTCGGCGATTTCGGCGGTGTCGCGCGCATAGGAGAAGCGCAACGTCCCGTGCCCCCGAGCGGGGTCGAAATCCAACCCGGGCGTGACCGCGACCCCTGCCTTTTCAAGGATTTCGGCCGCGAAAGCGCGGCTGTCCTGCGTCAGATCCCCGACATCCGCATAGATGTAAAAGGCCCCGTCCGGAGGTGCAATGCGATCAAACCCAATACCCGGCAGCTCCCGAAGCATCATTGCGCGGTTTCGGGCATACACCGCGAGGTTTGCATCCAGCGCATCCACGGCATCCATCGCATGCAGCGCCGCGACCTGAGCGGCATGGGGCGGGCAGATGAACAGGTTTTGCGCAAGCCGTTCGATCTGGCGGACCTGCCCTTCGGGCACCACCAGCCAGCCCACGCGCCAGCCGGTCATGCAGAAATACTTGGAAAACGAATTGATGACGCAGACATCATCCGAAAGTTCCAGCGCGCTTACCGAGGGGGTTTCGTGTTCGATCCCGTGGTAGATCTCATCCGACAGGAAAGCCGCATTGCGCCCTTTGCAGACATCAATCAGGGCACCAAGCGCATCGCGACCCAGCATCGTGCCGGTCGGGTTGGCGGGCGAGGCCATGAGAAGGCCCTGAAAATCCACGCCCTCCAGGTCCTGAGGCACCAGCTGATAGCCATTACTGGCAGCCGCTTCGATTTCAGCGGGCACCAGATCGAGCGCCTTGAGGATCTGGCGATAGGACGGGTACCCCGGTCGTCCCAAGGCCACGCGGTCGCCCGCATCGAAAAGCGCTGTAAACGCCAGCACGAACCCGCCCGAAGACCCCGGCGTCACCGCCACCCGCGCCGGATCGAGGTCGACCCCGTGCCGTTCGCCGTAGTGACGCGCGATCCGCGCCCGCAATTCGGGCAGCCCAAGCGCGACGGTGTAGCCCAGCGGATCGCTTTGCATCCGGCTGGCGAGCGCATCCAGCGCCTCTTGGGGCGCGCCCGCCGAGGGCTGACCCACCTCCATATGGATAATGTGGCGCCCCGAGGCTTCCGCGCGGCGCGCGGATTCCATGACATCCATCACGATGAAGGGGTCAACGGCCCCCCGGCTTGAGTTTCGCATCCCGCTCTCCCATGCTGGCGCACCATCGCATAGGGGCCTTCCGACAGAGGGTCAATGTCCACCGCCATCTATACGCCTGTCGACCCGCTTCGCCGCCTGGCGCGTGCCACGATCGTGAGGCCCGGCGCATCGCCTGCGCGGGCGGTCGCCGTGCTGCGTGACGCCGTCATGGAAAACACGCTGGACCGGCTTGCGCCGCCAGAGGTCCGCAGCGATCTGCGGTGATCTCCTGCGTCGATTCCAGCCCGCCAAACCTGCGTATCGTGAGTGTCAGCGCCGATCGGATCAACGCCAGTATCGACGATCCTCTGACGATCTTTGGCAAATCGGGCCAATTATCCAGACGTGAGCGCGCCGAACGATCGCAGGTCGGGATCGCACATAAGGCTGCGCTTGGCGCCAACGGCCATGTCGCGCATCGACTTGGAAGCGTCCGCCATCGCCGCCCCGACACAAGCTGACCGCTGGTCATCCCCGGCCATCGCAAAACAGACCGACCGATGCGGCTGCGACCGGAACGGGGGGTCATGCTGATCGGGGGGGCAGAGATGCGCCGGCACGTTTTCATCTTCAACCCGGCGGCGGCTATGGCCCAGCCCGCCAAGATCCCCGAAGGGAACCTTGAATGGGACGTTATCAATGGAAACAGCTGCGCCGGGACTTGGCGCCGTGGGGCCGCTGCTCGCGATCCGCATCAAGTCTCGATATCACAAAATGCACTGGTGTTGCGGCAACCCGAGACGCCTCCAGCGCCGCTGCGGGCATCGAGTTCAGCACCGGCAAGCCGCCCCGTCCGCGGGGCTGAACGGATCGGAGCCGAACGCAAGCCCGGTCACGAGGCACAGGACAACCGCCAGCTGGTTGGGGACGCGCTCAAGTCCGGGGCGGACAAGAGCGGCCGGGCTGACGTTGGGCGCGCCGACCGGGCGCACGCAGACACCGGGCGCGGGATCGTGTTCGACATGTGCAAGGCGTTTGGCCCACGCACGGACAGCGGGTTCCAGCTGCGCAATCGTGGCACGGTGCTGCGCGGGTGCGAGGTGGCGTACAACATTTCGACGGCATCGTCGGGCGGCTCGACCATTCCGGACGACGCGTCGAAAACCCGGATGTGCATGACAACGGGCGCAACGGCGTCTCTTCGATACATCCGGTGGATATCATCGGCGGCGAGATCGTCAACAACGCCCTGTCATCCGCTGAGCGTCGCGTCCCCGGCGGGCGGGTGTTTGGCACGACACTTCGGGCGAACCTGTCTGGGACGGGGGCGAACACGGTGATCTTTCTCCCCGAGGTCGTTTCGGATGGCGGCAGCCAGTCTGATCTGGTGCTCGACGGGGTCGACTGCCCGCTGACCAACGCCGGGCAATGGATGATCGAGAAAGAGCTGGCGCTACTGCCAGGAGATCGTCATCGCCAACTCGAACTACGCGGGGTTCAGCGACAACCTGGTGCGGGGCAGCATGAACAGCGGCGAGATCGGCCCGCGCCGCAGCAACCCCGCGCCGCAGCGACAATGTCACCACATCGACCATCGCCAACCGGGCTGGGCGCGTCACGCTGTCGTCCGGCGCTGCGACTGTCGAGTGGGGGCTGGAGGGGTGAAGGGCGCCCTGAACGGGGCCTTGAACGCTCCCTGCCTGGAAAACGGCGTTGCTGAAAAAGCTGATGTCAAACTTGCAATGATATGTGGCTCGCTACAGCGATTATGTCGAGAGTCTGGCGGAGGCCACGGTTCATCTGTTCAGCCGCGCATTTGGAATCGCGGCCTGTTTTATCTGACGCACTACCGCTCTTACGTCCTTTTCCGAAGCCACTCGGCCAACGCCCAAAATCGCTTTATTCAAAAAACCAATGACCGCTGACGACACCTAAGCACGTTTAACGACGCTTGTCCGCCGCTGGCCCGGTGTTTCTGTCGGGTTACGGCAGCACATGCCGGACGCTGTGGATGTCCTCGATTTTGCGGCATAGAATCGCGGCGCTCAGGTTCACGGAACCGGAAAGCGCTTCGTTAGCTGCCGCCAAGCTAATGAAATAATGGTGGGTGATAAGGGATTTGAACCCCTGACATCTTCGATGTGAACGAAGCGCTCTACCACTGAGCTAATCACCCGGTAGCCGGCCTATTAATGGAACCCTTTGGGGGACGCAAGAGGGCAGTCGCCACCTTTATCGATGATGTGAATGTCTCTCCCGACGGCATCGCATCGGGCTGGTGCGATGAGTCCTTAGCCAAACCATCACAAGGGAAAAGAGCATCCCCGATCGGCAAATTCCTGAAAAAGTTTGGATAGATCCTGTGCTGCTTGCCGGTTTCTGGTTCCTGGACGATCAGCACCAGTCGCATGCGACTGAGCAGCCACCGCACATGGTGCCGCCCGGACTCAGACCCATCCCGCGGCATATGACAGCCCTCTGCCGCGAGCCGTATCAGGGTGTTTCAGGGAAGTGCGCGCCAATGATTCCCCCGATTGCCAGAGTCTCGGCGCTTTCACCCTGTGGATGGCAGCACAGGCTGGTGCGCGCCAGCCGCAGCAATCTGCACTGCCGCCGGACACTGAGATCGGGACAATCCTGCGTCACCGCGTTTTGCCCCCGGTGCCGGGAATGAGACCGGAGGCTTCCGGCAAGGCACCCCGTCCCACGGCGACATGGCCGATTCTGGCGTGCAGCTTCGCGTCGTTCCTTTCGGAGATCGTCGGCTCGGCGGACGAGACACCATCGAACGCAGATGCCATGTTCGCAGTCGCCGTCTTCGTCCACCCGCCGATCATGGTCGGGTGGCTGCCGTCCGTCCTGGACAGTCCAGCGGTCGTCAGATCCTCGCGCCTGGCTTCAAGGGCCGTTTTCGTCCTGAACTCCGCCGAATATCGCTGTCGTTTCGTCATCTCCGGCCTGTTCTTTCCCAGACGCCGAAGCTTGGCGATTGCTCCGAAATGCTGCGATCTGCGCTTCGTGGACGAGTTCACGCGCAAGGTCCTGGCCTGGCACATCTTGAACACGCCGGAAGCTGATTTCTGCGTCGCCGCGCTGGCCGAAGCGGGCGTTTCACCCATCGCGCGGGCGGTTTCGCCGGATGAAGCGGCCTGATTCTCGCCGCGACGCGCGCGATCGAACCGGATGCGATTTCGACCGCGCGACTGGATGTCACGGGCAGTCTCGACGACCGCAAGGAGGTGGTCCTTGCGCCAGATGGCGATGGATCGCGGCGCCCCTTCAACGGTGGTGTTGTCCGGTTTCAGGATACCGGTGGTCGAGGTCGGGGCGGAGGATATCTAGATCCCCTCGTATCGCGGATTTCAATGCCGGTTCGGCGGGGCAAACGCCCCCCTGCGAAGAGAGACAGGAACTGACAGAGGCTATCGCAAAAAAATCTGTCCGTGTCGTGGATGGTCCCGATCCGGGATATCCCGGGGCGGCCCGACTAGGACAGGTCTCTGGCCGGGGTGTCGGTCGTTTTGGCCCGTTTTGTTTTGTCGCGCTACACAAAGCCCGCGCTTTCGGCTAACCCCGCCCAAGGGGAAAAGGACACGAACATGCGCGACATCCGACTGGTCATCCTTGATTTCGACGGCGTCGTTGTCGACAGCGAAGTCATCAGCGCGCGCATGCTGGTGGCCGAACTGGCGCTGTATGGCGTGATTATCGACCTGCCCTACGTGGCCCGGCACTTCCTGGGGCGCAGTTACCCGGTGGTGCTGCGACAGATCCGATCGGAATTCGGGGTGTCCTTGCCCGAGGGATTCGAGGCGGATTATCGCGCCCGGCTGATCGACGCCTTCCGGCGCGATCTGCGGCTGATGCCGGGGCTGCGGACACTGCTGGCGCGGCTGGCGACACCTTATGCGCTGGCGACAAGCTCCAGCCCGGCCCGCGTGGCACAGTCGATGCAGATCGTCGGAATCTCGGATCTGTTCAAGGGGCGCATCACCACCGCCGCCGAGGTTACGCACGGCAAACCCGCCCCCGATCTGCCGCTGCGCGCCGCGCAAAAGGCTGGCATCGCGCCAGAGCATTGTCTGGTGATCGAGGATTCGCTGGCGGGCGTGCAAGCCGCGCTGGCCGCCGGCATGCAGGTCTGGCGATTCACCGGGGGCAGCCATTTCGCCGGCATCGCACCGCCAGGCGACGACCACACGCATGCGCATCGCGTGTTCGCAGACTTCGCCCAGATCGCCGGTTTCGCGCCCGACCTGCTGACCCCCGGCGACCAGGAGATCAGACATGAGTGACGACGACATCCCCCAGCGCGACATCGCCGCCCGGGCGGGCTGGCTGTATTATGTGGGCGGCATGCGCCAGGACCAGATCGCCGAAGAGCTGGGCATTTCGCGCCAGCGTGCGCAGCGCCTGGTCGCCCGCGCCATGTCCGAAGGGCTGGTGCGCGTGCGCATCGACCATCCCATCGCCGCCTGCCTTGAACTGGAACGCGACCTGCGGCGCAAATTCGGCCTGGCGCGGGCGCGGGTCGCGCCCAAGCTTGGCCCAGAACAAGAGCCGATGCGCGCCATCGCCCCCTGTGCCGCCACCGAGGTCGAACGGATCTTTCGCCAGGAAACGCCGCAGCTGGTTGCGCTTGGCACCGGGCGGATGTTGCGCGCGGTGGTCGAGCAGATGCAACCCGTGGCGTCGCCGCAGCACCGCATGGTATCGTTGATCGGCAATGTGTCGCCCGACGGGTCGGCCTCGTTCTACGAGGTCATCATGCGCTTTGCCGACAAGACCGGCGCGCAGCATTTCCCGATGTCGGTGCCCGTCATGGCGCGCGACAGGACCGAGCTTGCGATCTATCGCGCCCTGCCCCATGTCGGCAATTTGCTGACCCTTGCGCGCGACGCGGACGTGACCATCGTCGGCATCGGCCAGATGGCGGATGACGCGCCGCTGCATGTGGACGGGTTCCTGACCATCGACGAGCTGCGCTCGGTTCAGGCCGCAGGGGCCGCGGGCGAGATCTGCGGCCATATTTTCGACGCGAATGGACGATTTCTGGACCACCCTGTCAACGCCCTGCTTGTCGGCGCGCAGGTCCCGGCGAACGCCAATCCGGTGCTGTGCATCGGTGGCGGTGTCAGCAAGATCAAGGCGTTGCGCGCCGCTCTCCGGGGCAAACTGATCGGCGGGCTGATAACCGACGAATCGACCGCTGCGGAATTGCTCGGCAGTTCCTGAACGGTTTGCCAACAAAACACGCTTGACACGACTCAGCTACATGTGTGAGCTTTTCTTCACTTCATGGGCAATTGCTCAGCTTCGGCCGAGCCTGCCGGTGATTTGGAGTTTTGGGAGGACTACCTTATGTCTACTTCGATCCGCGCCCTCATGGGCGCGTGTGCCGTCGGTGCGCTTGCCACGGCCGCCGTGGCCGAGACCACCATCACCGTGGCTACCGTGAACAACGGCGACATGATCCGCATGCAAGGCATGATGGACGGCTTCAACGCGCTGCACCCCGACATCAAGGTCGAATGGGTGACGCTGGAAGAAAACGTGCTGCGTCAGCGCGTGACCCAGGACGTCGCCACCAACGGCGGTCAGTTCGATGTCATGACCATCGGCAACTACGAAGTCCCGATCTGGGGCGAGCGTGGCTGGCTGGTGCCGCTGACCGACCTGCCGGACGATTACGATGTGGATGACCTGATCCCGTCGATCCGCTCGGCGCTTTCGGTCGATGATACGCTCTATGCCCTGCCATTCTATGGCGAATCCGCGTTTGTCATGTACCGCACCGATCTGGCCGAAGCCGCCGGCATCGACATTCCCGATCAGCCGACCTGGACGCAGATCAAGGACGCCGCCGAAAAGATGACCGACAAGGACGCGGGCGTCTACGGCATCTGCCTGCGCGGCAAGCCCGGCTGGGGCGAGAACATGGCGTTCATTTCGGCCATGGCCAACAGCTACGGCGCGCGCTGGTTCGACATGGACTGGCAGCCCCAGTTCGACAGCCCCGAATGGCAAGCCGCCTTCACCGACTATCTGGAGCTGATGACCAACTACGGCCCGCCGGGCGCGTCCTCCAACGGCTTCAACGAAAACCTGTCGTTGTTCCAGCAGGGCAAGTGCGGCATGTGGATCGACGCGACGGTCGCGGCGGGCTTTGTCACCGATCCCGAGGAATCGATGGTCGCCGACAAGGTGGGCTACGCGGTGTTCCCCAACAAGGAAGGCGTGGACAACCACGGCAACTGGCTGTGGTCCTGGAACCTTGGCATTCCGCAATCGACCGACGCCCCCGAGGCCGCCAAGGCCTTTGTGACCTGGGCCACGTCCAAGGAATACACCCAGACGGTGGCAGAGGCGCAGGGTTGGCGCGCCGCACCTCCGGGCACGCGCACGTCGCTCTACGAGAACGAAACCTATGTCTCCGAGGCGCCTTTTGCCAAGCTGACCAAGGAAACCATGGACGCGGCCACCCCCGAGAAGCCCTCGGTTCAGGATGTGCCCTATGTTGGTGCCCAGTTCGTTTCGATCCCCGAATTCCAGGGCATCGGTACGGCCGTGGGTCAGCAGTTCTCGGCCGCGCTTGCCGGACAGATGGATGCGGATGCCGCGCTGAAAAACGCACAACAACTCACCCAGCGTGAGATGATGAAGGCCGGCTACATCAAGTAACCGCCGTTGCGACGGGGCGCGGGCCGGATCGGGCCCGCGCCGTTTTCGACCTATGAAACCGGGGCTGATGCAGGGTCACGCGCGAATCGACGCCGCAGCAACTTTGCCCGACCCCGCGCAACCCGCAGCCCGAGGGACCGCCCATGGCCACCCAGCATTCCCGCGCCGCAGCGAGGCTGATGATCTCCCCCGCCGTGCTCTTGTTGCTCGGCTGGATGCTCATCCCGCTTTGCATGACGCTGTATTTCTCCTTCCTGCGCTACAATCTGCTGATGCCGGGGATGGAAGAATTCGCCGGCTGGACGAACTACCGCTTCTTCCTGACCGACCCGGCCTTCATGGATGCGCTGGTCAACACGCTGCTTCTGGTGGGCGGCGTGCTGGTGATAACCACCGTCGGGGGCACGCTGCTGGCGCTGCTGCTGGACCAGCCGTTCTGGGGACAGGGGATCGTGCGCATCCTGGTGATCGCGCCCTTCTTCGTCATGCCGACGGTGTCGGCGCTGGTGTGGAAAAACATGTTCATGAACCCGGTGAACGGGCTGTTCGGGCACCTGTTTCACTGGCTGGGGCTGCAACCTTACGATTTTCTCAGCCAGGCGCCGCTGATGTCGATCATCGGCATCGTCAGCTGGCAATGGCTGCCGTTCGCCACGCTGATCCTGCTGACCGCGTTCCAGTCGCTGGATCAGGAACAGCTTGAGGCCGCCGAAATGGACGGCGCCCCGGCCCTGTCGCGATTCTGGTACATCATGCTGCCGCACCTGGCGCGCGCGATCACCGTGGTGATCCTGATCCAGACGATTTTCCTGCTGTCGATCTTTGCCGAAATCCTGGTGACCACCAACGGCGGGCCGGGCACCGCATCGACCAACCTGACCTACCTGATCTACATGCAATCGCTGCTGCAATTCGACGTGGGCGGCGGGTCCGCGGGCGGCGTCATCGCCATTATCCTTGCCAATATCGTCGCGATCTTCCTGATGCGGATGATCGGCAAGAACCTGGACGCATGATCATGAAAACCCGGTTCACACACTTGGGCACCGAAGCCGCCAGCGCGGGTCCGGTCGGGGCACGGCCCCCCGCCCCACGCATCGCGACCGACACGACACAGGGGGAACGCTGAGATGGCACGCGCCGTGACCAACCGCCGCAAGGCGATCATAACCGTGGCCGCCTGGGCGGTGGGGATCGCGATCTTCTTTCCGATCCTGTGGATCGTCATCCTGTCGTTCAAGACCGAAGGCGACGCGATCAGAAGCCCGCTCGAAGTGCTGACTTCGACCTGGTCGCTCATCAGCTACGAAACCGTGCTTGAGCGGTCGAACTACTTCCGGCATTTCTGGAACTCGGTCATCCTGTCGCTGGGTTCGACGGTGATCGGGCTGATCATCGCCGTGCCCGCCGCCTGGGCCATGGCCTTTGTGCCCGGCAAGCACACCAAGGACGTGCTGATGTGGATGCTGTCCACCAAGATGCTGCCCCCCGTGGGGGTGCTGGTGCCGATGTACCTGATCTTTCGCGACCTTGGGCTGCTGGACAGCCGCGTCGGGCTGGTGTTCGTGCTGACGATGATCAACCTGCCGATCATCATCTGGATGCTGTACACATATTTTCGCGAAATTCCGGGCGAGATCCTGGAAGCGGCGCGGATGGACGGCGCCTCGCTGCGGGATGAAATCATCTATGTGCTGACCCCGATGGCGGTGCCCGGCATCGCCTCGACGCTGCTGCTGAACATCATCCTTGCCTGGAACGAGGCGTTCTGGACGCTCAACCTCACGGCCGCCAAGGCCGCGCCGCTGACCGCGTTCATCGCCAGCTATTCGTCCCCCGAGGGGCTGTTTTACGCCAAGCTTTCGGCGGCCTCGACCATGGCCATCGCGCCGATCCTCATCATGGGCTGGTTCAGCCAGAAACAACTCGTCCGCGGCCTGACCTTCGGCGCGGTAAAGTAAAGGATTACGAGCATGGGACGCATCACGCTTGAAAAGGTGACGAAAAGCTTCGGTGAAGTGAACGTCATTCCGCCCCTCGACCTTGAAATCGACGATGGCGAGTTCGTGGTCTTCGTCGGGCCTTCGGGTTGCGGCAAGTCCACGCTGCTGCGGCTGATCGCCGGGCTGGAGGATGTCACCTCGGGCGACATCGCCATCGACGGCACCAACGCCACAGAACTGGCCCCCGCACAGCGCGGCCTTGCGATGGTGTTCCAGAGCTACGCGCTGTACCCGCACATGTCGGTGCGCAAGAACATCGCCTTTCCGATGAAGATGGCGAAACTGCCCGAGGACGAGCAGAAGCGGCGCATCGACGCCGCCGCCAAGGCGCTTAACCTCACCGATTACCTTGACCGTCGTCCGGGGCAGCTTTCGGGCGGTCAGCGTCAGCGGGTCGCGATCGGGCGGGCCATCGTGCGCGAACCGCAGGCGTTCCTGTTCGACGAGCCGCTGTCGAACCTTGACGCCGCGCTGCGGGTCGGCATGCGGCTTGAGATCATGGAACTGCACAAGCGCCTGACCACGACGATGATCTACGTCACCCACGACCAGGTCGAGGCGATGACCATGGCCGACAAGATCGTCGTGCTGCGCGCGGGCCATATCGAACAGGTCGGATCGCCGCTGGACCTGTACCACGCGCCGCGCAACGAATTCGTCGCAGGCTTTATCGGGTCGCCCAAGATGAACCTCATCAAGGGCGAGGTGGCGCGCAGCCACGGCGCCGCCACCATCGGCGTGCGGCCCGAACATATCGGCGTGTCCACCACCGAAGGGCCGTGGCAGGGTGTCGTCGGCGTGGCGGAACATCTGGGCAGCGACACCTTCATCCACGTCCATCAGCACGGCATGGGCGACGAACCCCTCACCGTGCGCGTCGACGGCGAATTTACGGTGAAACACGGCGACAGGATCTTTCTGACGCCGGATGAGACCAAGATGCATCGCTTTGACACCAATGGGTTGCGCGCCTAGCCGCAGCCTCGGGCGTCACGGCCCCCGCCCGCTTGCGGATGACCTTGACGCCGCGCGTTCCGCATGACGGCGGGCGCAAGACATCCCTGCCCCGGCCTGTCGCCGGGGCGCACCGATCGCCGCCCCGTGACGGGCGGCGCAGGGTGAGTGAGCTGATGGAGGCAACCCCCATGACACTGATCAACGACAAGACCGACGCCCGCGTGGCGCTGCCCGCCTATGACCGCAAGACCCTGAGCCACGGCATCGTGCACGTCGGCCTTGGCAATTTCCACCGCGCGCACCAGGCGGTCTATCTGGACGATCTCTTTGCCAGGGGGCTGGATCACGACTGGGCCATCACCGGTGCGGGCGTGCGTGCGCCCGACGCCCGGATGCGCGCTGCCCTGCTGGCGCAGGACTGCCTGTCAACGGTGATCGAGCTGTCCGCCGAGGGCCAATCCCCCCGCGTCGTGGGCGCGATGATCGATTATGTCGACATCGCCGAAACCAATGGCCCGCTGATCGCCAGGATGATCGACGCCGCCACGCGCATCGTGTCGCTGACCGTGACCGAGGGCGGCTATTTCGTCGATCCCGCCACCGAGACGTTCGACCCCACCCACCCCGACATCGTCGCTGACGGCGCCGCGCCGGATGCGCCGCGCACCGTGTTCGGCGCCATCGTCGCGGCGCTTGCGGCGCGGCGCGGCGCGGGCCAGACGCCGTTCACCGTGATGAGTTGCGACAACATCCCCGGCAACGGCGATGTGACCCGCGATGCGGTCATCGGCACTGCGCGCCTGTCGGACCCCGCGCTGGCGGACTGGATCGCCGCCAATGTCGCCTTTCCCAATTCCATGGTCGACCGCATCACCCCCGCCACCGGGGATCGCGAACGCGCCCTTGCCGCCAGCTTCGGGCTGTCGGATCCCGTGCCCGTCACCTGCGAGCCGTTCCGCCAGTGGGTGCTGCAAGACAGCTTTACCCAGGGCCGCCCCCGGCTGGAAGAAGTCGGCGTCACCTTCACCGACAACGTGCACGCCTATGAGCGGATGAAGATCCGCATCCTCAACGGCGGCCACGCCATCATAGCCTATGCCGGCGCGCTCATGGGGTGCGACCTGGCGGACGAGGCGATGTCCCACCCGCTGGTCCACGCCTATTTCCGCAAGGTCGAGGAAACCGAAGTGTTGCCGCAGGTCCATCCGGTGCCCGAATTCACGCCCGAGGCCTATCTTGAACTGATCGACCAGCGGTTTTCCAACCCGGCGGTCAAGGACACGCTGCGCCGCCTGTGCTTTGACGGCTCGAACCGTCAGCCGAAATTTATCGTTCCCGCCATTGCCGATGCGCTGAAATCCGACGCGCCGGTCGATGGGCTGGCGCTCGAATCCGCGCTGTGGTGTCGCTACTGCGCCGGTCACTTCGAAGACGGCACGGAAATCGAACCCAACGACCCCGACTGGGACCGGCTGAAGAATCTGGCCACCGTCGCCAGAACCCGCCCGCAGATCTGGCTGGAACAGCCCAGCGTCTATGGCGATCTTGCATCCAACGTCCGCTTTGCCGCGCTGTTTGCCCGCTGGCTGACACGCCTGTGGGAGGACGGCGCGCAGGTGACGCTGGACGCATATGTAAAGGGCTGAACTCATGACATACTTGGGTATCGACCTCGGCACCTCGGGGCTTCGGGCGCTTTTGACCGATGCGGGCGGTGCGCCGATGGCATCGGCTGAACGCCATTATGACGTCGCTCACCCGCATTCGGGCTGGTCCGAACAGGACCCGGCCGACTGGATCGCCGCACTGGAGGGGGCGGTGGACGAACTGCGCGGCGCCCCCGGATGGGATGCGCTGTCGGGCATCGGCGTCGCCGGACACATGCACGGCGCGGTCACGCTGGATGCGTCCGACCGCGTGATCCGGCCCTGCATCCTGTGGAACGACACCCGCAGCCATATCGAGGCGGCGGCGCTGGATGCCACCCCCGGCGCGCGCGAGGTGTCCGGGAACATTGTGTTTCCCGGATTCACCGCGCCCAAGCTCATGTGGATGAAAACCCACGAGCCGGATAGCTTTGCCCGCGTGGCAATGGTGCTGCTGCCTGCCGCCTATCTCAACCTGTACCTGACCGGCGAGCATGTCGCGGACATGTCCGACAGCGCGGGCACAAGCTGGTTCGATACCGGCGCGCGCGACTGGTCCGACGCGCTGCTGTCCCTGGGCGGCATGAGCCGTGCCCAGATGCCGCGCCTGGTCGAAGGCTGCGCGCGCGCGGGCACCCTGCGCTCCGATCTTGCCGCGCGCTGGGGCGTCGGCGCGGTCTCGGTCGCGGGGGGCGCGGGCGACAACGCGGCGGCGGCCTGCGGCACCGGCGTGCTGCGCGAGGGCCAGGGCTTTGTCTCGCTCGGAACATCGGGCGTGTTGCTGGCGGCGCGGGACGGCTATCGCCCCTCGCCCGAAACGGCGCTGCACAGCTTTTGCCATGCGGTGCCCGGCACATGGTACCAGATGGGCGTGATGCTCAGCTGCACCGACAGCCTCAACTGGCTGGCGCGGATCACCGGCGCGCGACCCGCCGAGCTGACCGCGTCGCTGGGCGAGCGCCTGCGCGCGCCGGGGCGGGAACGCTTTCTGCCGTATCTGTCCGGCGAGCGCACTCCGTATAACGACGCCGACATCCGGGGCGCGTTCACCGGGATCGGCGCCGAGACCACGCGCGACGACCTGACCCGCGCCGTGCTGGAAGGCGTCAGCTTCGGGCTGCGCGACAGTGCCGAGGCGCTGCGCGGCACCGGCGCCCGGCTGGACCATTTGCTGGCCATCGGCGGCGGCACGCTGTCGCGCTACTGGCTGCGCCTGCTGGCAACGGTACTGAACCTGCCGCTGCACCTGCCGCGCGCAGGCGAATTCGGCGCGGCGCTTGGCGCGGCCCGGCTGGGCCGCATCGCCGCCACCGGCGAGTCTCCCGGCCCGATCATGACTCCGCCCCCCATCGGCGAGGTCATCGAACCTGTCTCCGAAATGAGCGATGCGATGGATGCGGCCTATGCCCGTTTCGGCCCGGCCTATATCGGCATCAAGGCGGTTCAGTAGGCGGTGGCCCCCGCCCGCGGCGGCCTCGCGGGGCGTCAGCGATTCGACCTCAGGAAAGATGCGGGTCATTTCCGGATGCGCCGCTGCGCCCGTTCGACAGTGTCAGGGATGTCGTCCGGGGGCACCCCGTCGCGAAGGCGCAGCTCGACGTTCAACAACCGCTCGCCCGGCCCGAAATGCAGGGTCAACATGCGCGACACCCGGTCGACCGCCGGGTCGCGCAGGGCAGTGTCGCTGACGTTGCGCACCACCTTCGCATCCGCCGTCTCGCCCATGATCCGCGCGCGGGTTTCCGACAGCATCGACGAACTGCCAGTCACCTCAGGCGCCGCGAATTTCGCCACCGCGATGACACGATTTGCGGCCAGCGCACCGTAGGTCGTGACGGGCACGCCGCGCCTTGCCTGTTCGGTGGCCAATTCTCCCCCGCGCCGCAGGCCGGCTGCGTCTGATCGGGGGGGGCCAACCCGCGCCGCCGGACCGGGGGTCTCGGACGGCGGCGCTCAGGCGCGGATCGCCACCAGGTGGTTGTCCCAGGCGACATCGGCACGCGCCAGCGCGGTGAGCGTGCCGCCACGCAGCAAAAGCATGCCCCCCAGCCCGTCGCTGGCGACATAGCCCCCGGCGTGAGGCGCCAGCCCGCAGACATCCGCCCGCGACACCGCGCCCAGAAAGACGCCCCCGTCCGAGAACCTGTGGATGCGACCGCCGCGCGGCGAGGTGATGGCGATTTCCGAGCCATCGCCAGAAAACGCGACGCTGCCCGCGTAGCCACCCATCGCCAGTTCGTCTTGCAAGGGCGCCTCGCACAGCACCGGCGGCGCGCCCCGCCGGTGCAATGCCAGAAGCGGCGGCGCATAGCCCGCCTCGCCTTCCCATTGCATCGCAAGACCCACCAGCCCGTCGCCGCGCACCGCAAGGTGGCGGATCGAGTTCTGGTAAAACCCGGGCAGATCGCGTCTTTCCAGCAGCGCGCCGGTCACGTCGACATAGACAAGGTTGGGGCGCATCACGTCGATGTTCAGCTTGGCGCGATCCCAGCGGTCGGTCCGGATGCCGCCATTGGCGATCACCAGGCTTTGGTGGTCGGGCATCACTCGGATGTCATGCGGCCCCACGCCATGGCTGCGAAATTCCCCGATCCGGGAATAACTGGCCGCCGTGTCCCAGATCCCGACAAAACCTTCGCTGTCCTCGACCCGCTGTTCGCAGGTATACAGCAGCGCGCCATCGGGCGAGAACGTGCCATGCCCGTTGAACTGGCGATCCTGCGGGGCGCTCAGCCGGTGCAGCACCGTGCCGTCGCGGCAATCGACCACCATCGCATAACTGCCCGGGCGACGGGCAAAGCCCACCGCCTCGGCGCGTTCGGGGTGGGCGGCGGCGGCGTGGCCGCGCGCGGGCAGCGGCACTGTGAAGGCGACAGAGCCGTCTTCACGCAGGCCCGCCAGCATATGGCTGCCGTCGCGGCATTTCGCGGCGGCAAGGTAGGTCGGACCGCCCACCGCCGCCCAGCCCGCGGCAGGGTTGGCCGAGGCGGCGAGCAGGCTGGCGATGAAGACGCGGCGGGTGGTCATGGCATCAGTCTCCGTCTTGCGAGTTGAACCCGGCGGTCAGGCCAAGCGCTCCTCCGAGTTCGGCCTCGATGGTGTCGGACAGGGCGCGCACATGCTGTTGCAGAATTTCGACCCGAAGCCGGGCGGCCGGGTCTTTGACGTTCTGAAAGGACGGATCGTCGATCTTGTCCGCAGCCGCGTGCAGACGTGCGAGCGCCGCGTCGGTCTGGGGCAGGTCGAACCCGGCCAGCGCCCGTGCCTGCGCCACGGCGGCATCTGCATCCAGCAACACGTTGCGCAGCGGGCGCCCCGCCCGCCAGGCCTCGGCCCGTGTCGGACGCGGCCGGTCGAACGTGCCAAGCGGCCGCCCCAGCCGGCTGTCCGCAGTAAATTCAAGACTGCCGAGCAGCTGCGTATACAGCGCCCTTGTCGCCTCCTCTGGCGCAAGATACAGCGTGTTGCCGTCTTCGCCAGCGCTTAGCATGACCCGCGCGAACCCGTCCCAACCCGCATCCAGCGCCGCGCCCTGACCGGCAAGCTCGGCCGTGATGGTCCGCACCAGCGTGCAGGCATAGCTGCCCGGCGCATAAGCGTTGAAATCCGCGTCATAGATCATGCGTTCCAGCGCGAACAGCCCGCGCGCCGCGATCGACGCTTCGGCAAAGGCCTCCGGGTCGGTGCCCACCTCGGCCCGCGCCTCGATCAGGTTGCCCAGCACGCGCGGGGTAAAGCCGCGCGTATCCGGCCAGAAGGCCACCGACAGCGCCCCGGTTTCCGACGGGCCGATGCGGATGTCGCCGATCTGTGTCCAGGCATCGAAGGCGGCATTCCACGGCGCCTCGATGGCCTCGGGGGTGCAATCGGCCTGGGCGGCGACCGACAGCGCCTTTGTCGCCTCGGCAAAGTCCGAAAAGCCGGGCAGGATCACCTCGTCCAGTGCCTCTGGCACCCCGGCGGACAGGGGGGTGGCGAAAAGCGTGGCGAACAGAAACAGATGGCGCATGGGTCAGAGACTTTCCAGATAGCGGATCAGGGCATCACGGTCGGCGGGCGGCATCGAAACCACCGTATCGCGCTGGGTCCGCGCCTCGCCGCCATGCCAGAGCACCGCTTCCAGCAGCGAGCGCGCGCGACCGTCATGAAGATACTGCGTATGCCCCGACACCTGTCCGGTCAAGCCGATCCCCCACAACGGCGGCGTCTTCCATTCGCGCCCCGTGGCACGCCCCTCGGGGCGGTTGTCGGCCAGCCCGTCGCCCATATCATGCAGCAACAGGTCGGTGAACGGCCAGATCAGCTGAAAGCTTTGTGCGGGTTGGCCCGACAGCCTGGCGGTAACGTGTTTGGGCGTGTGGCAGGCGGTGCAGCCGGTGTCGTGGAACACACGCTTGCCGCGCAGCACCTCCGGATCGCCGGGCGCGCGGCGGGCGGGCACGCCAAGGTTGCGGGTGTAGTGCAGCACCGCCTCCAGCGCGTCGCGGGGCAGTTCGGCCCCATCGGCATCGACGCCGTGGCGCGCGGTGCGGCAATCGTCCTGCGCTGCGCTGCAATCGCCCCAGGGCTGCGGGTTCAGCCAGGTGGAAATGCCGATGTCGCCGGAAAACGCCGCCGCCGCCTGTTCGCGCAGCGTTGGCTCGCCCCCCTTCCAGCCAAATCGGCCCAGCATGGGGCGGTCGTATTGATCCGACCACACGATCGCGGCGCGCCCGGAAATGCCGTCGCCATCCGCATCGCGGGGGTCGGCGCGGGCGGTGATCTGCGCCGCCGGGATCGCCTCCAGCAGGCCAAGGCCGATCATCTGGGGCGCCACGCGGGGGCTGAGCATCGCGCCGGGTGTCAGCGGACCATAGCCCAGATCGGCGGCGGTATAGGCCGGTTTGCGCAGGTAGGCCCTGTCGCCGCCCGACAGCGCAACGGCGATTTCATCGTAGCGCACATCAAGACGGTATTCCGCGCGGTGCCCAACGGCGGCGAAATCCTGCAACTGCCCGCCGTAGACAGGATCGGGTCGCGTGGCGATCCAGTCGGCGATGGCGGGCATCCCGGCGCCGGGATCGGCGGGCACGGAGATCCGCAAAAACATCGAAACGGCGCCATCGGCGTCTGGCGTGTGCCCGCGTCCATCGCGCAGATGGCACGCCCGACAACTGCGCGCGTTGTACAGCGGCCCCAGCCCGTCAGAGCCGCGGGTCGAAGACGGCGACGGCACCCAGAGCTTGTCAAAAAGCGCCTGGCCAAGATGCCAGGTCATCCGAGCCTCGCCGTCGATTCCGGCAGAAGGCTGGTCAAAGACATGCGGGCCGGGCACGGGCGCAACGGTGGCGGCCCCCGCGGGGCGCGCCTCGAACGGCTCGGGGGCGGAAAAATCGGCGGTGGGCGTCACGACCGCCTTGATGCGGGCACGTTCGGATGCGGTGCGCGCGGGGGCATCAAGATGCGGATCGCTCAGGGGGGGATGGGCATCCGCCAGCGTCTCGGCCCCCAGGGCCGCGCCGCCCCACACAAGGACGGCGCAGAGGAACGCCCTATTCGGCCTCGGACATGGGCGTCGCATTGACCTGCGCATAGCCTCCGTCGCCCAGCCGGGCATAGAGATCAAGCTGGGTTTCAAGGAAGTCGATATGCCCTTCCTCATCCGCGATCAGTTCTTCGAACAGATCCTTGGACACATAATCGCGCACGGACTCGCAATGGTCGCGCGCTTCGATATACAGCGTGCGCGCCTCATGTTCGGCGGCAAGATCGGCCTCAAGCGTTTCTTTCGGGGTTTGCCCGATGCGCAGCGGGTCGAGCTTTTGCAGGTTCGGGTGGCCTTCCAGAAAGATGATCCGGGTGATCAGCTTGTCGGCGTGGTTCATTTCCTCGATGGATTCCTCGCGGCTTTTCCGGGCCATGTGGCCGAGGCCCCAGTCGTCCTGCAGACGATAATGCAACCAGTACTGGCTGACCGCCGTCAGTTCCGAGCGCAGCGCGCGGTTAAGATACTCGATGACTTTCTCATCGCCCTTCATGCTGTTTTTCCTTTGTATTTCCGCGACGTGTCAGGCCGCAAAGCTCCATGGGTACTTCGAGATTGTCGCTTCCGCGCATGGTTTGCAAGAAAAGCGGCATGCAACCTCCGCAATCGGCGGCTTTGCCAAGGGCATGGAAAACCTTTCCGGGGGTGATGATCGTTTGCGGGTCCGCGGCGCGCATCCAGTCGATCGCGGCATGGATGTCACGGTCGGAAATTCCGTTGCAGCTGCAAACGATCATCTCGGGTCTCCGTGAGGGGGGACTTACTGAAAGACGGCGTTCGGATCATCCAGGCTGTCCGAGCCTTCGATGGCCACATCGTCCAGCGCCAGTTCCGTCACGATGCGTTCGATGGTGCGGGTCTGGTCGATCAGCCCGTCAACGCCGCCCATGATGAGCGCCTCGCCCTTTTCATCGCCAGGCGCCAGCATCTGGTCGTAGGCGAAACCGCCCTCGGCCGCCGCCTTGATGTCGCCAAGCGCCGCCATGGTCGTGTCAAGCCTTGCCTTCATTTCAGCGTCCAGCGCCGGGTCCGCTTCGGTCACCAGATCCGACAGCGACGCGCCCCGCACGACCGAACCGTCGACGCGGGTGTACTGACCCAGATAGACGTTCTGGATGCCCTTGCCATCGTAGAAATGCGAGTTGTGGGTGTTGTCGGAAAAGCAGTCGTGCTCTTCTTCGGGGTCGTTCAGCATCAGGCCCAGGCGCATCCGTTCGCCGGCCTGTTCGCCGTAGGACAGCGAGCCCATGCCGGTCAGCATGGCGGTGATGCCTGCGTCCTCATCGACGGTGACGGTTTGGCGTGCGTCGCCGTCCGCCCCCCAGGCCGAGACCATTTCTTCAAGGTCGGACACCAGAAGATCGGTCGCCGCCTTCAGGTAATCGCCGCGGCGATCGCAATTGCCGCCGGTGCAGTCGTCGCCGGTGACGTAATCGGTGTAGGGGCGTTCGCCCGCGCCGGGCCCGGTGCCGTTCAGATCCTGCCCCCAGAGCAGGAATTCGATGGCGTGATAGCCGCGCGCCACGTTGCTTTCGACGCCATCGGCCTCGTTCAGCGTGTCGGCGATCAGCTCGGGGGTGATCTTTGACGCGTCGACGTCGCGGCCCGCGATGGTGACCTGCGGGTTGGCGATGATGTTCAGCGCAGCATAGTCGTTTTCATCGGTCGGACCTTCGTAATCATCCGAAACATAGTCCATCAGACCTTCGTCCAGCGGCCAGGCGTTCACCTTGCCTTCCCAATCGTCGACGATGGCGTTGCCAAAGCGAAAGACCTCGGTCTGCTGATAGGGGTCGCGCGCGGCGAGCCAGGCGGTGCGCGCGGCGTCAAGCGTATCCGGCGACGGATCGGCGATCAGCGCTTCCACGGCCGATTGCAGGGCTTGCGCGGTGGTCAGGCTGTCCTCGTATCCCGCATGGGCGATGTCTGCGTAGGTGGTCAGCACCTCGGCCTTTTCGACGGCGAATGCGGGCGATGCGATCAGCACCGCGAGCGCGGTGGATGGGGCGAATTTCATGGACTGTCCTTGTTGGCGTTTCTGGGTGGTTTTTCTGTCTGGCTGACTGGAGCGGATCAGATGACCGTCACTTGGTCAGGATCAGTTTTCCGGCTTTGGTGATCCGCAGGGTGTAGACCTGCCCGTCGAGCTCGATCTCGGCCAGGTTGCCCTCGTCGGTCAGGCGACGCGCGACATGGCGCGGAATGGCGGGAACGGCGGATTGCGGAACGACTTTCGCTTCCATCATTTCAGTATCTCCCTGGCTTCGATACGGTCGAGCAATGTTTCCAGCGCGGCGCAGGCGGGCCATAGCCCCCCAAGCACGAGGGCGTGAAGATCGTCTCGGACCAAAGCGGTCGGGACCTCTTGGGGTTTGCGGTCGGGCATTGTCAGCCTCCTGCATCCATCGTTCGGGTTGCGGGTATCGGGCTGCCCTGAGGGTACGGGGTGGCTGGACATGGCAATATCTGACCAAAAATATCAGATAAGTCAACCTGACAAATAGACTCACCTATAGCCGCGCCCGCACAGCCCGCAAGATGCGCGAAACCGGGGCAATGGCGGGAGAGGGTTGCGAAACGAAGGCCGACCGGGTGCAGGGCGACGGATCTGGTCCGCCGTCCCTGCGGTCCGCCTATGCGGAATGGCTCGGTCCGCCAGTCACCGTATATTCCCATCACGGTTTTTCGCGCTGGTGAGCGCAAAAATGAGAACGCCGATGATCGAGAGTCCGGCCAGTCCGGCGATAAAGATATCGGCTGACATGGCTTCCTCCTTGCGTGTTCACCAGATCAACAACTTGCGGGCCGGTTGGGTTCCGGAACAAAATACGGCGCAACCCGGTTGATCCGGCAGAAACTGCCCGAAAGGAGGACCAAGGGTGCTTTACAGCCTGACAGACTTGCTGACCTGGAAACTTGACGCCGAGGCCGAGGGCCTGGTGCTCAGCGACCTTGTGTTCGACGCGGGATCGGGGCGGCTTGTGTATGTGTCGCTGTCCACCGGGCGCGACTCAGAGGGTCAGGCACTGGCGCCCGCCGCCCTGCTCGGTGCGCCGGATCCCGCGTCGCGCAGCCTGCCGATGCGGATCACCGAAAAGGAACTGTCCGACGCCCCGCGCTGGACCGGCGAGACTTATCAGGTGGATTCGCTGGTCAGCGCGATGCCGCCCCTTGTCGTCGGCCCGTTCGGGGCAACCCACGCGCCGCTTGCGCTGGCCGCGTTCCTGCCGTCGTCCGATGACGAAGACCGCCCGACCGACCCCCGCGCCGAGGCGGCGCTGGACCGCTATGACCGGCTTGGGCGCTGGCTGGACCGCCCGGTTTTCGGCAGCGACGCCGAAATGGGACATCTCGCCGACATGCTGTGGGACCCGCAGGCCAACCGCATCGCCTATCTCGTGATCGGTCGGGGCGGGTTCTTTTCCAGCCGCCGTCACGCCGTGCCCTTCAGCGCGCTGTCGTATCGTGCCCCCGGCGCCAAGGGCGGCCATCTGGTGCTTGATCTGCCGGCTTCGGCGCTGGATGCGGCGCCCGCGCCCGACAGCTTGCTCGGCGGCGAATGACGCGCCCCGGACGGGGGCGCGTCAAAGCCGGGGTCAGTTGCGCTTTTGCATATGCCCATCGCCATGGGCCCCGCCCTGCGCGGGCTTGCGATCAAGATCGACCGGGATGTCGACGGCCACGTCGCCGGCGTTTTCAAACGTCAGCGTCACAGCGACGCTGGCGCCCTGTTCGAAGGGCGATGTCAGCCCCATGAACATCACATGATCGCCGCCGCGCTGCAGCGCGTGTTTGCCATGGGCCGGAATGGGAAACCCGTCCTCGACCTCGGTCATCTGCATGATGCCGTTGGCATCCGCGATGTGGGTGTGCAGCTCGACCCGGTGGGCGGCATCCGATCGCACACCGATCAGCCGATCAGCGCTGTCGCCGGTGTTTTCAAGAATCATGAACGCGGCGCCGGTCGGCGCGTTGGCCATGGCGCTGCGCGCATAGGCGTCACGCACCACGATGTCCGCCTGCGCGACCGTTGCAAAGGCAAGCGCGGCTGCGCCCGTGAAAAGAACGATTCTCATCTGGTCTGTCCTTATGTGTGTCTGTGGGCAAGATCGGGATCAGACAACACCAGGCGGGCCGCGGGCCAAGCGTTCGGGCAGGCGCAACCCCTGCCCCGTCGCTTGCCCCGGATCCGACCTTGACGAGACCCAAAACCCAAGATGCTCCGGCGCCACCCAGGCACCGCCCGCGGCGGTGAACAGCGTCATCAGCCCGTCCGGACAGACATGGCTTTCGGCCACGGGTTGACCATCGGCATCCACCATCACCGTGACAAGCCCAAAGCCCGAGCAGATCACCACCTGCCCCACAGGCACCGGCTGCGCGCGCGCCACGGCCATCTGATAGCCGGTCATCGCCAGCACCAGGGACAGGATAAAGGCTGTCAGTGGATAAGTTTTTTGCACCATCGCCGCGAAACTAGGCGAAACGGAACTTGCTGTCATGCGACAAAAGGAAACAGCCCCGGCGCTGGAACGCCGAGGCTGGGGGTAACTCTGTGGACCGTTCGAAAGACCGTCCGAATCCAAGTAGATCAGGCAGTCGCGAGCTGTGCCTTCAGGATCTCTTTCTTGACCTTGAGCGCCGCTGCGCTGAGCTCGGTGTCCTTGGCCTTTGCCAGGAACTTGTCCAGACCGCCGCGATGATCGACCGAGCGCAGCGCGTGGGCCGAGATGCGCATCTTGATCGCACGACCCAGCGTCTCGGACTGCAAGGAGACGTCGTTCAGGTTCGGCAGAAAGCGACGCTTGGTCTTGTTGTTGGCGTGGCTCACGTTATTGCCCGTCATCGGGCCTTTGCCGGTCAGTTCGCATACGCGCGACATCGGGTACATCCTTATCGTTCGGGGCAAGCCACCGGATAGGCAGACAGCGCCATGGGGGTTGCCAATATGAAAGGGCGCCGCCCAGAGGGGCACCCGGAATCTGGTCGCGCTTCTCTAGCCGCATGACAGTTTCGCGTCAACCCTCCCGTGGGGGGCTTTTGCGCAGGCGCTTATCCCTTGTCCACAACCGGGACCGCCCCGGCCTTCAGCGTCCGGAACCGGTCGGCAAGCGCGGGCCGGTCGCGCCGTCGGGCAACCCTCGCCATATGCGCGTGATAACTTGGCGAGCAGCGCCGCCCCATCCGGTGCAGGGCGATGACCTGCGCCGCGTCCGGGCCGCCGTGCAACAGCTGCGCTTGCAGATCGGGCAGGCTGCCCGCCTGCCGCAAAACCCGCGTGGGCGGGTGCCCGCCCCCGGCCAACCGGCAGATGCGCAAGCCCTGAAACAACCCCTGCGCCAGCCGGGCGTGCGCCAGATCGTTGGAAACGAAAGGATCGCACAAAACGATTCCCGCCATGTCGCGGTTGGCATGGCGCGCAAGATTCCCCGCCGCCTGGTCGAACCCGGACGATTCGTCGCGATAGCGCGTGTCGAAAGGCACCACCTCGGGGTGGATCGACACTTGCGGCGCAATGGCGATCACCTGCGCGACCCCCAACACCCCCGAAAACCGAAACGCGCCGTAACCCCCCATGGAAAACCCCATCGCCACGACACGCCTGTAGCGCGGCGCCAAAGCCCGCAAGGCGATTTCCATCGCAGATGTTTCGCCATTGATGAACCAGTCGTTCCACAGGCTCTGGATATGCAGATGCGCATATCCGTGCGACGTAAAGCTGCGCACCGGGCGCGCCTCTTCGAACTGACCCTGCGTGCCCACCCGCTGGCGGAAACTGACAAAAAGCCGCCGCCTGTCGCCCTTGAACAGATCGGCGCGCAGCAATGCGCCGTCAAAGACGCGCGTCGCCTTCATGTGGGCAGGCTTTCCCCGAGATAGGTTTCCAGCAATTCATCCGCCGCCAGCTCGGCACTGATCTGCCCGGCCTCGACCTGTGCCGCCAGCGCCGCCATGGCGCCCTTGACCGGCTCGCGGCGCAGCCGGGCCAGCAGGCCCTCGCGCACTTCGGCCTCGAACCAGAACCGCGCCTGCTCGGCCCGGCGCCCGGCGAAATGCCCCGTCTCGCGGCGCCAGTCGGCAAGCGCGTTGATTTCGGCCCAGGCGGTCTCCAGCCCGCGTTCCAGCGCGGCGGAAACGGTGAGCGCCTTGGGAAAGCCCTCGGGGTCCTGCGGACGCTTGCGCAAAAGCCGCAGCGCCCCGGCATAATCGGCGCAGGTCCGGGTGGCGGTCGCCTTGAGATCGCCATCCGCCTTGTTGATCAGAATAATGTCGGCGGTCTCCATGATCCCGCGCTTGACCCCCTGCAATTCGTCGCCCCCCGCCGGGGCAAGCAGCAGCAGGAACAGATCCGACATCTCGGCCACCACGGTTTCCGACTGCCCCACACCCACCGTCTCGATCAACACCACATCGAATCCCGCCGCCTCGCACAGCGCGATCGCCTCGCGGGTGCGCCGCGCCACTCCGCCAAGATGCGATTGCGCCGGTGAGGGTCGGATGAACGCCTGGCGCGACCGGCTCAGCCGCTCCATCCGGGTCTTGTCCCCCAGAATCGATCCGCCCGTGCGCGCCGAGCTCGGGTCCACCGCCAGCACGGCCACCCGAAGCCCCTGCGCCACCAGCATCATGCCGAAACTCTCGATAAAGGTGGATTTTCCCACGCCCGGCGTGCCTGAGAGCCCGATCCGCATCGCCTCACGCCCTGACCCGCGCAACCGTTCAAGCAAGGCACGCGCCATCGTCTTGTGATCGGCCCGTCCGCTTTCAACCAGCGTGATCCCCCGCGCCAGCGCCCGCCGTTCGCCCGCCAGGATGCGCTCCGCCAGATCCTCGATATCCATGCTGCCGCTCCTCATCCTTGCCGCCCCGAAAGAACCCCCAAGCCGCGCCCTTGTCCAGACCCGATCCCCCAGCCGCTATGTCCATCCTGCCTCCGGCGGGAGTTTATCGGGCAAGATGAAGGTCAAGCGCTGCGCCCCGGCTTCATCTTGCCCGATAAACTCCGGGGGGCCGAAAGGGCGGGGGCAGCGCCCCCTCGACGCCGGAGCATGCACAGGTCTGCCCCCTTTACCGCAGCGCCCCATGCGCTACCGTCCCGGCTGGCAGTATATTCCGGAGGACACCTACATGAAAATCACATGGCTCGGCCACGGCAGCTTTCGCTTTGAAATTGCGAGCGAGGTCATCCTTATCGACCCCTGGCTGTCCGGCAACCCGATGATGCCCGAGACTCGCCGCGCCGAGGCGTTGCAGGGCGCGACGCACATCCTCATGACCCACGGCCATTTCGACCACACCGATGGTCTGGTCGATCTGGCCAGGGAAACCGACCTGCCCGTGTCGGGGATGTTCGAACTGATGTCGGTGCTCGAAGCGCAGGGCGTGACGGTCGCGCACGCGTTCAACAAGGGCGGCACGGTCATGCTCGGCGATGTCGCCGTAAGCATGGTGCCCGCCTCGCACAGCTCGTCGATGGCGGTGGACGGCACACAGCAATACACCGGCGCCGAGGTCGGTTATGTCATCCGCGGCGACGGGCACTGCATCTACTTTTCGGGCGACACCACGATCATGGCCGACATGGCCTGGATTGGCGAATATTACGCGCCCACCATCGGCATCCTGTCGGCGGGCGGCTACTACACCATGGACATGGAAATGGCCGGCTGGGCGGCAAAAAAGTACTTCGACTTCAAGACGGTGATCCCGATGCATTATCGCACCTTCCCGGCGCTGGAGCAATCCGCCGAGGTGCTGGAGGCCGAGCTTCCGGGCGTGCGGGTGATCGAACCGCAGGTTCTCGAGCCGATCGAATTCTAAGGCGGCTTTCTCGCCCGCTCCCGCGCCCCTATAGTGTCGAAAACC
Organism: Salipiger aestuarii; assembly: GCF_003259905.1. Taxonomy (GTDB): domain Bacteria; phylum Pseudomonadota; class Alphaproteobacteria; order Rhodobacterales; family Rhodobacteraceae; genus Salipiger; species Salipiger aestuarii. The sequence continues at coordinate 79,801 of NZ_QLMG01000011.1, forward strand.
AGAGGGCGCGGGCATGAGCGGGCAAGCTTTCAACGTGATGATCGTCGGCCAGGCGGGCCGGTTGCAGTACGAAGCCGTGCTGTTCGCGATGTCGCTGGCGCTGACAACGACCAACGTCAGGCTCTTTGTCGCCGAACCGCAGCAAGGTGATCTCTGGGACAGCGATCCGCGCATCAAGGACCCCGAAATCCGGTCCATCCTCGAAGACCACGGTGCGACGTTCCTGCCGTTTGAAAACCGCCACTTCGGCCAGTCCTATCCCTATGGCAACAAGATCGAGGCGCTGCTTGCCCTGCCCGAAGCCGAACCCTTTGTGTTCTTCGACACAGACACGCTGGTGTTGTCAGACCTCTGTGCGGTGCCCTTCGATTTCGCCCGCCCCACGGCGTCGCTGCGGCGCGAGGGCACCTGGCCGCGCATCGAACTTTACGGGCCGGGGTATCACGACACCTGGGCCGCGCTCTACCACCGCTTCGGGCTGGATTTCCAGTCCAGCCTCGACCCCCGCTGGCCGGATGAATACTGGCAGCGGTACCTGTATTTCAACGCGGGCTTTTTCTTTTACCACTGCCCGCGCCGGTTCGGGCAACGGTTCCTGGATTACGCGCTGTCGATCCGCGACGACCCGCCCCCCGAACTGGTCTGCCAGTCCCTTGACCCCTGGCTCGACCAGGTGGCGCTGCCACTGGTCATCCAGTCGCTGGGCGGCGGGCGCGACACTCTGCCCGGAGGGGCCCTGGACGGGTCGGTCACCTGTCACTATCGTACCTTCCCCCTGCTCTACGCGCGCGAAGACGAATCGGTGATTCGTATGCTCGAAAACATTGCCGCGCCGAACCGCATCAAGCGCGTGCTGAAGCAGCACGAGCCCCTGCTTCGCACGCTTTACCAGGGGCGCGGCTGGAAAGCGCGCGCGCTGTTCGATCGCGACGCGCTGCCCAGAGGCGAGCAGGGATTCCGCAACCGGCTTAAACGCGAAGGGTTCTGGATGCGCTGAACGGGCGCTCACCAAAGGTCCGCCCGGCTTACAGATGCGTGCGCTGTAACGATCGTGCGGCGCCCTCAAGATGCGGCACGCTGTTGAACTGGGTCAGCACCAAGCCCGACGGCATCGGCTGAAACCGGTGCAAAGAGCTGTTCTCGATGGCAAGACAGGCATTCGCAAGCGCCCCCATCCCCAGATCCATCGTCAGCCGCATCGCCATCCCGATGACCCCGCCCGACGTCACCACGACCGCGCGCCCGTCGCCGCCGGCAATGTCGTGCAGCACGTCGGACACCCGTGCCTGAAAGGCATCGAACGCCACCGGCGCGCCCTCCAGCGCACCCTCGCGCCAAAGCCCCAACAAACGCGGCATATGCAGCGAGAACTCCTCGCGGCAGGTCGGCATCGCGACCCCGTGCTGCACCTGGCAAAGCTGGGCCATGGTGAAATACTCAAACTCGTCAAGACGCGAATCCACCACAAGCTCAAGTCCCAGCGCCATCTCTTCGGCGGTCTCCCGGTGGCGTCGCAGCGTTCCGCAATAGCCCCGCGCAAACTGCTCTCCGCTGTCGCGCAGATGATCCCCGAGCCAGCGCGCCTGCTGACGCCCCAGCGCGCTCAGCCGGTCATAGGACAGCTCGTCGCGCGCCGCGGTATTGGCCTGCCCGTGACGCACCAGCGTGATATGAGACATACGGCACCTTCCTTTTGACCGCCTGATACGAACCGCGCCCGCAAATGAAAAGACGTTGCGCGCAAACCCTGGCACCTGTCGCCGCGGCTCCGCGTTCGTCACGGAATCGCAGCCGCCGCAACGTGCCGGCATATGTCGCAGTCACCCGCCAAGGGCGCCAGACGGCCGATGCATCCGCCGCAAGGCGGATCAAGGCTCCCCTGCGCCGCGGAACGCGGCCCCTTGTGTGAAAGACATCCCATCGCGGCGGAGGGTCAGCTGCCCTGATGGCGTTCGATCCACGACCGCATCTCTTCGGCCTCGTGACGCGCCTCGCGCAGGCCTTCCATCGCGGCGGACAGTTCCGCCTCGGTCTGGGTAAGCTGGTTGGTCAGTTCGGCCTCGCGCTGCTGCAGATAGGTGATTGCCTGGTCGCGGGTCTCTTCGGCCTCGTGCAGTTCCTGGCTCATGCGCTCCAGCTGGTCCACATCCGCCTGGCTGATTCGCTTGAACCGATTCACAAGCCAGTTCGAAAACCACCCCATGCAGAAAGCCACGAAGAGAATGATCGCCGTGGCGATCACGAATTCCGTCCTGTTCATTCCCCTGCCTCGTCCGCACCGGCACCTGCTCCGGTGGCGTCGGTATCGCCCGTGGGGGCGCCGTCTTCAAGCTCTTCCAGCGTGGTCGGGGTGTCTTCGGCCGCCTCGGGCTGGATCAGCCGGAATTCGATCCGACGGTTGGCCTCGCGACCCTCTTCGGTGTCGTTCTCGGCGATGGGGTGCTCTTCTCCGTACCCTTTCACGCGGTAGGCGGCGGTCAGGACGTTGCGGTTGCGCAGCGCATCCAGCACCGATTGCGCCCGGTCCTGGCTCAGCTGCTGGTTCATCGTCTCACGCCCCTGGCTGTCTGTGTGCCCCTGAATTTCCAGAGGAATGTCGCCGCACAGTTTCAACAGCTTGCCGATGTCGTCCATCACGTCCTTGGCCGACGCATCCAGATTGGCCGAGCCCGGCTCAAAGGTGATCTTGCGGTCGCCGACGATCTCGACGATCTGGGATTCGCATTGCTCGGGCGTCGGGATCCCCAGATCGGGATCGAGCTTTTCCCGATAGGTCACGTCGATCTGAAATTCCGCCTGATCGCCCAGCTTGTCCGCCAGCAGCACCGAAATTTCGTCGTTCGCGTCCTGGTTGCCGGTGTTGCCGGTGACGCGCACAAGATCCGGCGTGACCCGGACGGCGCCGTTGGACAGCTCGCCCAGGGCTTCGATCGCGGCAAGCACCCGCGTCGACCAGGCCTTTGGCAGGTCTTCATCGACCCGCGCGGCGGTGTAGACAGCGCTTGATCCGAACTGCGCCCGCGCCAGGCTGTCCACCGTCTGACGGGTGATTTCGCTGTTCACCCGGCCCCGCAGCTGCACCGATCCTTCGGGCGACAGCGTGACAGTGAATTCGCGCAGGCCCTGTTCGGAGGCGTCGGGGGTTTCGGGCAGCACCGCATGCAGCGCAAATACCTCGGGCAGACCGCTTTCCAGCTCGCCCACCACCCGGTCGAACAGCACCTGATCGGTGCCCTCATCCGCCAGCAGCGCGATATCGGCGTTGGAAAACGTGACAGACCCGTGTCCCAGTTCGGACAGCGCCCCGATCGCCATGACCGCCGCTTCCGCCCAACGCCCGGACGGAACCCCCAGGCCCAGCCGGCAGCTGGCCCGCCTGCTCGCGCCAACCGCCTGCGCGGCGCCCAGGATCATGGCACGCGACGCTTCGGTATCCGCCGAACAGGCATCAAAGCGCGGGCCGGTTTCGTCGATCAAAAAGCGCAGCGTGAACGGCGTGATGACCGGGCGCGGCGCCGACAGGTCCAGCACCAGCGACACGCCCTGCGGCACCCGCCGTTCCAGATCCGCGCGCAGGCGGCGGCGTGCCTCGACGCTTTCGGTCATCGCCTTGATCGCCACGGTACCGGCGCCGACCGACACCTTGGACCGCGGCAGTTGCGCCAGCGACCGTTCGGCATAGCGCAGCGCAGCGTCCCAGCCTTCGGGCGGGGGAAAATCGGCGGTTTCCAGCAGGTCCGACACCTCGCCCGTTTCGCCCACGGTGGCGCGGAACCGTTCCAGCAGGGCATCCAGATCGGTCGATGCGGGCACCAGCCCGATCACCGAGAGGCCGTCATCGTTGCGCAGCACCTCGATCGAAAACCGCGGCGGGCGGATCTCGGCCGGTTCGGCCACCAGCATCTGGTCGATCACCCGCGCGCTGTCCACCACGCGCCCCGCGACCGTCACGGCACGAAAACGCGCCGCTTCGTCCGGGGCCTCGCCGATCAGGAAGACCTGCAACCCGTTGACGTCGACCTCGGCCCAGTCCAGCTCTTCCAGGTTCAGTTCGGTCTCGACCCCCGCGCGCGAGCTGTTCTCGACAAGGTGCAGACCGAAAAAGGCAAGAAGCACGCACAGAAGGGCCGCGCCGACCAGCGTCGCAGCGGGAATTGCGAGTCGTGACAGGTGCATGGGGCCCCTTTTCCTTTTATCGTTTCCCGACCTGATACGCCGCAGCCCCCCGTGGCGCAATCACACCAGAAGCGCGATGGCGAAAAACAGCACGGGCAACAGCCCGGCGTCGCGGTTGGCGCGAAACAGCATGAGCAGCCGGTCGTTGTCATTCAGGTCCAGCTTGCGCATCTGCCAAAGCATGTGCCAGCCGAACGCCCATGGCCCGGCAATCAGCAGGCCCAGCCTTGCAAACGCGTCCTGCGGCACCGCCAGCGCGACCGCCCCCGCCATCAGCGCCACCGCGATTACAAGGAACCCGGTCAACCAGCGCGGGGTGGCGGCGTCTCCGAACAGGCGCGCGGTGGATTTGACCCCGATCAGCGCGTCGTCTTCCTTGTCCTGATGGGCATAGATCGTGTCGTAAAACAGCGTCCAGGCCATGCCCGACAGGTACAACAGCACCGCAGGCAGCCCCAGAGTTCCGCTGTGCGCCGTCCAGGCCAGCAACGCGCCCCAGTTGAAGGCGATCCCCAGAAACACCTGCGGCCACCAGGTGAACCGCTTGGCGAACGGGTAGATCGCCACCGGCAGCAGCGACAGCACGCCAAGGCCGATCGCCGTGACGGGAAAGGTCACGAGGATGCCAAAGGCGACCAGGCACTGGATCACCGCCCAACCCAGCGCCCGCCGGGTCGTCACCTGCCCCGAAGGGATGGGCCGCGATGCCGTGCGCGCCACGCTGGCGTCGATATGCCGGTCGGTGATGTCGTTCCAGGTGCAGCCCGCGCCGCGCATCAGGAATGCACCGATGCCGCACCCGGCAAAGATCCAAAGGTCGAACCACCCGGCCCGCCCGTCCGCCGCCATCGCCAGCAACAACCCCCACCAGCACGGCAGCAGCAACAGCCACGTTCCGATGGGGCGGTCCGCCCGGCTCAGCCGCAGATATGGGCGCGCAAAGGCAGGCGCGCGCCGGTCGACCCAGTTGCCGCGCACCGCGTCGCGGACCTGTCCATCTGCCTCTGGCCTTGTTCCGGTGGGGGACATATGGTGCGCCTCATGACTGCGAAGGTTCGACTGTTTGTAGATCACCCGCTTGGGGCGGGACAACCTGTCCCGCTCGACCGGGATCAGGCGCATTATCTCTTTTCCGTGATGCGGCTGTCCAGCGGCGCGGCGCTCAAGCTGTTCAACGGGCAGGACGGCGAATGGCTGGCCGAGGTTTCCGAGGCCGGAAAAAAGGGCGGAGCGGCGATCTGCACCGCGCCCCTGCGCGACCAGTCCATGCCCTGCGACCTGTGGCTGCTGTTCGCACCGATAAAAAAGGCGCGCACCGATTTCATCGTGGAAAAGGCGGTCGAACTGGGCGTGTCGCGCATCCTGCCGGTGCAGACGCAATTCACCAACTCCGATCGCATCCGGCAGGATCGCCTGCAAGCCCACGCCATGGAAGCCGCCGAACAATGCGGCGCGCTGCACGTCCCGCAGGTGGGCGACCTGACCCGGCTCGATCACCTGCTGTCCAACTGGCCGACCGAGCGCAAACTGCTGTTCTGCGACGAGGCCGAGGCCGGCGCGCGCGCGCCGGCACTGTCCGGCGCCCCCGCCCCCGCGGCGATCCTTATCGGGCCAGAGGGCGGGTTTTCCGACGCCGAACGCAACCGCCTGCACGCGATGGATCAAACCCGTGTCATCGCGCTGGGGCCGCGCATCCTGCGCGCCGACACGGCGGCGGTCGCGGCGCTGACCCTGTGGCAGACGACCTGCGGAGACTGGTTTTAAGGAGTGAACGTGAATGGACCCCAAATATCCCTCCTGGCTGAAAGCGCAGGGTTATCAAGACAATACGTGTGTTGCGCAATTGCATCGTGTTCAGCGTGTCGAACAGTATTATGGCTCTTTGGACGAGGCGCTTGAAACTGGTCAATTCGAAGCGATCATCGGCGAGCTTAGCTATTCAATGGATGATGAACGCCACGCCCGCGCCAACCCATCCAAGATTCCGTTTCAAGGCAACATCCGAAATAATCTGGCTTCCTACAAAAACGCAGCGATGCGATATGCGACATTCGCGCATAACCCTGATTTGGAAGACAGATCCGTGCCGAATCTCGTCACGCGAAGAGGATCGCAGGAATGCGAAGATACGTCATCGGCAGCAATCGAGACGCCAGAGAGACAACGGTTGGCCCTTGAACGTGACATGCAAGTCGCGCTTCGCCGGGACATTGCCCAACTGGACCCCACGCTAGAGATCATCGACGAGGGTGCCGAACACTCGGTCGACAGCGGCTTTATCGACATTCTCTGCAAAAATCGCGACGGAGATATTGTGGTTGTCGAACTCAAGGCCGGAAAATCGGACAGCCGCGTCATAGCGCAAACCCTAGGATACATGGGGGATCTGATAACAGAAAACCCTGAAACCCCCGTGCAAGGGATCATCGTGGCTCATGACTTCGACAAGAGGACCATCGCTGCAGCCCGTGCGGTCGCCGGGCTAAAACTGGCACGCTACGAAGTCGCTTTCAGCTTTGTCTTCGAAGACGACTTCAGATGATCCGCCCCGAAGCCCGTGCCGCCTTTGCCCGCTGGTCCGAGGCGATGTGGGGCGCCGCCATCCTTGCGCTGGGGCTGTACTGGGGCTTTTTCACCGGGGGTGGCCTGCTGCACTGGCTGGGCTTTGCGGTCGCCATCGCGGGCGCGCTGCTGGTCGTCGCGGGCATCCAGCGCGGGCGTTTTCGTACCGGCTCTGGCGGGCCGGGCATCGTGCAGATCGTCGAGGGCCGCATCGTCTATATGGGGCCGCTGTCGGGCGGGGTGGCCGATCTGGACACGCTGACCCGGCTGGTGCTGGACCCGACCGGCAAACCCGCCCGCTGGATGCTGCATCGGAAAGATCAGCCGGTGCTGACGATTCCGGTCAGCGCACAAGGCGCCGAGGCGCTGTTCGACGCCTTTTCCGCCCTGCCCGGACTTCAAACCGAACGCATGCTTTCGGCGCTGAATGGCGCACGCGCCGAGGCGGTCACTGTCTGGCAGTCCGCTTCGTGCAAATCCACACAGCTGCGTCTGCATTGACATCGGCGGGCGCAACACCCAATCGTGCCTTTCAAGCCACACAGCCACCAGCGGAGCGCCCCCAACATGTCCATCCCTCAGACCGGCGGCGGGCCGATCGAAAACCAGTCCCAGCTTGCGGAATACCTCGAAGCGGGCAGCAAGCCGGAAGCCGACTGGCGCATCGGCACCGAGCATGAGAAATTCGGCTACCTGACCGACACCCACGAACCGCTGCCCTATGACGGGCCGCGTTCCATCGTCGCGGTGCTCGAAGGGCTGCGGGATCGCTACGGCTGGGATCCGGTCACCGAAGGCGGCCATCTGATCGGCCTGACCAAGGACGGTGCCAACGTGTCGCTGGAACCGGGCGGCGCCCTGGAACTGTCCGGCGCCCCGCTGGAAACCATCCATCAGACCTGCGACGAGGTGAACGAACACCTGCGCGAGGTCAAAAGCATCTCCGACGCCATCGGCGTTGGCTTCATCGGACTTGGCGCCGCGCCCGAATGGAAACACGACGACGTATCGCTGATGCCCAAGGGGCGCTACAAGCTGATGGATGCCTATATGGACAAGGTGGGTACCTCCGGAAAGGTGATGATGCGGCGCACCTGCACCGTTCAGGTCAACCTCGATTTCGGTTCCGAGGCGGACATGGTCAAGAAAATGCGCGTGGCCCTGGCCTTGCAGCCCGTGGCAACCGCGCTGTTCGCCAACTCGCCGTTTTTCGAAGGCAAGCCCAACGGCATGAAAAGCTACCGCAGCTATGTCTGGCGCAACCTCGATGCGGACCGCACCGGCATGCTGCCCTTTGTCTTCGACGAGGGCTTCGGGTTTGAACAGTATGTCGATTACGCGCTCGATGTGCCGATGTACTTCGTCTACCGCGATGGCAAATATATCGACGCGCTCGGCCAGTCATTCCGGGATTTCATGAAGGGCAAGCTGCCCGCGCTTCCCGGAGAGGTGCCCACCCTGTCGGACTGGGCCGATCACCTGACCACGATCTTTCCCGAGGCCCGGCTGAAGAAATTCATCGAAATGCGAGGCGCCGACGGCGGACCGTGGCGGCGGCTGTGCGCCCTGCCCGCGTTCTGGGTCGGGCTGACCTATGACGGTACGGCGCTGGATGCGGCCTATGATCTGATAAAGGGCTGGGACGCGCCCACGCGCGAGGCGCTGCGCGTCGCGGCGGCGGATCAGGCGCTGGATGCCGTGGTCGAAGGGATCTCGATGCACGACCTTGCGTCACGTTGCATCGACATCGCCGAAGCGGGCCTGAAATCCCGTGCCCGTCCCGGCGCCGGTGGCCTGCTGCCGGACGAGACCCATTTCCTGAACGCACTGAAGGAAAGCACCGAAAGCGGCAAGGTGCTCGCCGACGAAATGCTCGATCATTACAACGGCGACTGGAACGGGGATCTTGGGCGCATCTACGCGGCCTACAGCTATTGACCGACCGTGCGCGCGGGTGCGCCTGACGGACCCGCGCACACGCCGCGATCAGGGGGTGCCGCTGCGCGAAATGTTGCGCATGAAATAGTCATGCACTTCTTGCTTGCGGCGCGCGGTCTCGTCCGCCGATCGTTCTGCGTTGCGCTGAAGAAGCACGGCGTAGGAATCGAGCGGGCTGGCGACGTGCCTGCTTTTCCCGGCGCGCCGGCCTTGCGCGTCAAGCCTGTTGGGTCCGCCCCGCCACGGGTCACGCGGGGGGCCCCATTCGTTGATCTCGGGCCTGGACGGCATTGTCAGCATGCCCAGCAGCACAATCGGCCCGACCAGCGGAATCCACTGAACCAGAATCCACCATGCGGACCGACCGCTGTCGTGCAGGCGCCGCGCCATGGAACTGAGGCTGGGCACAAAGGTCAGGATCATCATGATCGGCGACCAATAGGTCAGCGGGTTCAGCGTGGGCCGGCCTGTCAGCGAAAGCGATGTCGCCACCGTTTTGAGATCGGCAAAGGCCGCGACGCCCATCAGCGCGAACACCACCGTGTTGGGCCACCAGTATTCCGAACGCGCCGCGCGTCCGCCAAAGCGAAAGGCGCCCAGCAGATAGGATTCGAAGGCGGCGATGGGACCATGCATACGGGCGTCTCCCTGTCCCCTGCCCGGCTTTGCCGCCGGTTGGGGTGTCTTGGTGGCTTTGGTAGAGCGTGCCGCGATCGACGGCGAAAATGCGGCGAATGCGGGTCCATTCGGCGCGATATGGTTCGAATGGCGCCGTATAACCGGGGCTGGGCCGACGATCTGCACCTAGGGGTATCCTGCACCTGGGGGAATGAAGTCCTCGACGCCATGTACTGGGTGGGGGCTGAAAACGACGTGGCGCCGAGGGAAGCCATATGCAGCTACCCCTTCGTTCTGGCCCGGATTTCAGGCGAAAATAGGTTGGCGCGGGGGCGTTGTTGCGACCGCTCCGATGGGGCTGCGATGGCCGCGCACTGGCAAGCCGAGAGGCGCCGGAACACAGCGGGCCACCCGCGCGCGGCAGGTCAAGACCAGTCCAATGATGTGGGGGGAAGTACCTCGGCGCCACGCACTGGGTGGGGGCTGAAAAGGCGTGACGCCGAGGGAAGCATATTGCAGCTACCCCACCTTTATCGCCGCTCAATCGGGCGGCATTGCGATGGGATTGCGGCGCTTTCAGGGTCATTCCGCCCGCCCCCCGCGACGCCGCGTGTCAGCGCAGGTCCTGCTGCGCGCCCTTGATGCCTTCATGGGTGTGGCGGCAGATGCGGATTTCCAGCCTGTTCTCGTCGTTTTCACGGCTGTAGCAGATGTCTTCTGCCAGGGTGCGGATCAGATACCAGCCGAACCCCCCTTCGGGCAGATCATCGCAGCGATTGCCAAGTTCGACGATGCGCCCGGCAGGGATCCGGTAGTCCGGCATCGCCGTGCCGCGATCCTGCAAGGTCAAATCGGCAAACTCCGGCCCCGCCGTCATCCGCAGCATGATGCCGCCATCCGGACACTCCGAATAGGCGTGTTCGACGATGTTGTTCAGGGCTTCGGCCAGCACAAGTTCAACCACGCCGCAGGCCGCAGCATTCCACCCAAGCCGATCAAGCACGCCCGAGATCTGATCGAGCACGCCGCGAACCTTGCGCGCCGTGCTTGCAAGCTCGGTTTCGAAAATCACCGGTGTTGCGGGTATGGGATTGTCCACCATGACGGCTACGCTCCTGCGCAAAGCATTCAAAGCGCGCTTAACCCCTTTGCCGCTTCGACGGATTCGTGAATGACGAAAATCGTATCCATCCGCGTCATCCGGAACACCTTGTCCACCATCGGGCGCAGCGCCGCCAGGTCAAGCTGTTGATCCTTGCGCAGCGCCTTCATGGCGGCGACGATGGCGCCAAGCCCGCTCGAATCGATGAAATCCACCGCGCCAAGATCAAGCACCACGCGTGCGGTGGCGGGCGAAACCTGCGTGCGGACCGCATCCTTGAACTGAATGGCCACTGCGGCATCGATCCGAGCTTCATCGACCCGGATGATCTGGGGGTCGCCCGCCTGGGTCACGGTCAGGTGCATGTGTTCGTCCTGTGTTGCCTTGCTTCCATCGCAGGCTAGACGGCATTCCTTACCATTCGGTATGCATGTGCCATGACATCGGGGAGGACCAGTCATGAGCGATATCGTGATAACCGGCGCCGCGCGCACCGCCATGGGCGGATTTCAGGGCATGTTCGACGGGCTCGGCGCGCCCGATCTGGGCGCGGCCGCGATCCGCGCGGCGCTGGCCGCGGCGGGGCGTCCGCAGGTGGACGAGGTGCTCATGGGCTGTGTGCTGCCCGCGGGCCAGGGCCAGGCACCGGCCCGCCAGGCCGCGCTCAAGGCTGGGCTGGGCGACGACGTCCCCGCCACCACGCTCAACAAGATGTGCGGCTCGGGGATGAAGGCCGCGATGATGGCCTTTGACCAGCTGCGCCTGAACCAGACCGGCGCGATCGTGGCGGGCGGCATGGAAAGCATGACCAGCGCGCCCTACCTGCTGCCCAGAATGCGCAACGGCGCCCGCCTCGGCCATACGCAGGCGATCGACCACATGTTCCTGGACGGGCTGGAAGACGCCTACGACAAGGGCCGCCTGATGGGCACCTTCGCCGAAGATTGCGCCGCGGCGTTCGGGTTCACCCGCGCGGCACAGGACCAATACGCCGTGGCCTCGCTCGACAACGCGCTTGCCGCCGAACGGACCGGCGCCTTCGATGCCGAAATCACCCCCGTCACGATCCATGCCCGCACTGGCGAGGAAACCCTGACGCGCGACGAACAGCCCGGCCGCGCGCGCCCCGAAAAGATCCCGCAGCTGAAACCGGCCTTTCGCAAGGACGGCACGGTGACGGCTGCCAACGCCTCGTCGATCTCGGACGGCGCGGCGGCGCTGGTACTGACGACGCGCGCCGCCGCCGACGCATCCGGCGCTCGGGCCCGCGCGCGGATCATGGGTCATGCGAGCCATGCACAGGCCCCCAACCTGTTTCCCACGGCCCCGATTCCCGCCACCCGCAAGCTGCTGGAGCGCATCGGCTGGAAACCCTCGCAAGTCGATCTGTGGGAGGTGAACGAGGCCTTCGCCGTGGTGCCCATGGCCTTCATGACCGAAATGGGCCTGCCGCGCGACGTGGTCAACGTGAACGGCGGCGCCTGCGCCCTCGGCCACCCCATCGGCGCCAGCGGCGCGCGAATCATCGTCACCTTGTTGCATGCGCTGGAAACACGCGGACTGAAACGCGGAATCGCCGCCATCTGCATCGGCGGCGGCGAAGGCACGGCCATCGCGATCGAACGGCTCTGATCCCGGCGCGCGGGCTTCATCTTGCCAGATAAACTCCCGCCGGAGGCATCCCGCCCCGACAACGAAAAGCGGCGCCCCGGACAGGGCGCCGCCACGGCCACCAGAATCTGCGAAAAGCTGCTAGTTCGTGATGATCTCCGGCCCCATGAAGGTCGTCGGCAACCAGGTCGACAGGATCGGGATGTAGGTCACCATGATCAGGAACACGAAGAGCACCGCAAGGAACGGCAGCGCCGCGCGCACCACGCTCATCATCGGCATCCCCGCCACGCCCGAGGTCACGAACAGGTTCAGCCCCACAGGCGGCGTGATCATCCCGATTTCCATGTTCACCACCATGATGATGCCCAGGTGGATCGGGTCGATCCCCAGCTCGATGGCGATGGGAAACACCAGCGGCGCCACGATCACCAGCAGGCCAGAGGGTTCCATGAACTGCCCGCCGATCAGCAGGATCACGTTGACGATGATCAGGAACACGATCGGACCAAAGCCCGCGTCCAGCATCACCGCCGCGATCTGCTGCGGGATCTGTTCATCGGTCAGCACATGCTTGAGGATCATCGCGTTGGCGATGATGAACATCAGCGTGATCGTCAGCTTGCCCGCCTCGAACAGCGTGTCGCGGGTGTCACGGTGAAAGAACGCCGTGACCAGCGCGATGGGCTTGCGCCACAGCGGCGTGTTGCGTTCGCCGTTCCTGCCCGCCAGCGGCCCCATGTCGCAATAAACGAAGTTGGCGATCAAGAAGGCGTAGACGGCGGCCACCGCAGCGGCCTCGGTCGGGGTAAAGATCCCGCCATAGATGCCGCCAAGAATGATGACGATCAGAAACAGCCCCCAAAGCGCGTCGCGCCCGGCGACAAACACCTCGCCCCAGCCCAGCCAGTCGCCCTTGGGCAGCTTCTTGACACGCGCCATGATATAGATGGCGATCATCAGCATGGTGCCGGCCAACAGGCCCGGAATGACGCCCGCAAGGAACATCCGCCCCACCGACACGTCGGTGGCCGAAGCGTAGACAACCATCACGATGGACGGCGGGATCAAAATGCCCAGCGTGCCGGCGTTGGCGATCACACCCGCGGCGAAATCCTTGGTATAGCCGACCTGCCGCATCCCCGCGATGACGATGGATCCGATGGCCACCACCGTCGCCGGCGACGACCCCGAAAGGGCGGCAAACAGCATGCACGCAAACACGCCCGCAATCGCCAGACCGCCATGCATGTGGCCCACCAGCGCAATGGAGACCCGGATGATCCGCCGCGCCACGCCGCCCGTCGACATGAAGCTTGACGCCAGGATAAAGAACGGGATCGCCAGCAGCGTGTAATGCCCCGCCATCGCCTGATAAAAGCTCTGCGCGACCGAGCTGAGCGAGGTGTCCGACAGCACCAGCAGAAAGATGACCGACGACAGGCCCAGCGATACGGCGATGGGCACACCGATCAGCATCAGCCCGATGATGCAGACAAACAGAAGTACGACGTCCATGCGATCAGTCCTCGCGGTTCATGTGGGCGACGTCCTGAACGGCGTCTTCGGCTTCGTGGCTGACGATCAGACTGTCCTGCGCGCCGGTCCACACCCGCACACCCGCCTGAACGAAGCGCACCAGCAACAGCAGCGCGCCGAACGGCAGCATGACATAAGGGATGAAGCGGGGCAGCTTTTCGTAAGGCTCGCCCTCGTTGATCATCGGCTCGATAAAACGCAGCCAGTCGGGCATCGGAATGTCGACGACCTCGTACCAGGACCGGTAGGACGTGCGCGACATCTCTTCGAACCCGGTCGGGAACCAGCGCCCGGTGGTCTGCGGCAGGTTGGCGAAATTGGCCCAGTAATCCCAGGCGCCCTTCATCAGCAACGCGGCATAGACGATGCACAGCACGGCGGCAATGATCGCAAGCGCCCGGCGCACCGTCAGGGGCACAAGGTTGGTCAGCGCGTCGACCCCCAGATGTGCCGTCGTCTTGACCGCATAGGAAATGCCGAACAGAACCAGCCAGGCGAACAGGATCGTGACCGCCTCCAGCCCCCAGATAAGACCCGTGTTGAAGCCGTAGCGCAGCACGACATTGACGAAGGTAATAAGCGTCATGATCCCGAGGATCACCGCGATCGCGGTTTCCTCGATCTCGTTGACCATGCGGCCAAGCGCGCTTTGGCTTTGGGAATGACTGGACATGCTGTCCCCCTTGAGCTTCCGGGCCCCGGCCCCGGCGCCTGTATACGGTATGATGACATGGTATGAAAAAAGGGACGGCGGACCCGTCCCCAAGAATGGGCCCCAGGAACCGGCCCCCAAGGGTCGGCCCCCGGGAATCGGCCCACGGGAATCGACCAGCCCCGGTTTCGCGGGGCCGGCCGGGAACGCATGGGATCAGGTCAGCCCTGGACGTCGGCGTTGATCGCCTGCGCCGCGTCGATGTTTTCCTGGCCCACGTCGTCGGTGAACTTTTCCCAGACCGGCTTCAACGCGTCGACCCAGGCCTGGCGCTGCTCGGGGGTCAGCTCGCGGATTTCGGCGCCCGCGTCCAGAACCGCCTGGCGGTTGTCGGCGTCGACTTCGGCGATGGCGGCGTTGCGCTCGGTGGTGACCTCTTCGAGGATGGTGGCAATCTGGGTGCGCACGTCATCGTCCAGGCTGTCCCACCAGTCGGTCGAGGTCACGACCATGTAATCCAGCACGCCGTGGTTGGTTTCGGTGATGCCGTCCTGCACTTCGAAAAACTTCTGGCCGTAGATATTGGACCAGGTGTTTTCCTGTCCGTCGACAACGCCGGTCTGAAGCGCGCCGTAGACTTCGGAGAACGCCATCGGCTGCGGGCTTGCGCCCAGCTGTTCCATGTTTGCCTTCAGCACTTCGGAGGGCTGCACGCGGAATTTCAGACCCTTGGCATCCTCTGGCGAGATCAGCGGCTTGTTGGCCGAGAACTGCGTCAGGCCGTTGTGCCAGAACTGAAGACCCAGCAGACCGCGGCGGGTCATGGATTCCTTCATGGCCTTACCGGTTTCGCTGTTCTGGAAGGTGTCCACGGCGTCCATGTTCACGAACATGAACGGCAGGTCGAAGATGCGGAACACCTTGGTGAACTGCTCGAATTTCGACAGCGACGGCGCGGCCATCTGAACGTCGCCGTTCAGCATCGCCTCAAGCACCTGATCGTCGTTGTAAAGCGTCGAGTTGGGATAGACCTCCATGCAGGCGGTGCCGTCCATCTCGTCGTTGATGCGCTGTTGCAGCAGCGAGGCGGCGATGCCTTTGGGGTGCTTGTCGGTGTTGGTGACATGGCTGAACTTGATGACCATCTCGCCGTCGTCGCACGCGGCGGTGGCGCTGCCCGCGCCGGCGGTCAGGGCGGCGGCGGCCACGGCGGTCATGAGAAACTTTTTCATCGTTATCCTCCCGAAAGTGATGATCCCGAGGGCTGGCTCCCCTGCCTGCCCTTCACCAACGAGATGACCGCCATGCGCGACGCGCATCAAGTCCTGGTAAAGAAAGAGTGATGAATTCAACGAAATGCATTTTGCTACAATGCATTGCGCCCCATACTTCACACAATTCGCGCCGCGGCGCGACGTCAGGCGTGCGTAAATCCGCACATACCGCCCCGCTTGCTGTGCGGTTTTCCGCACATACGCGCCAGAAGTCCGGGCCGCGCCGACGCCCGCGTCAGCGAAAGCTTTCGGGTTTCAGCGCGTATTTGGCCAGCTTGTCGTAAAACGTCTTGCGCGGCAGCTTGAGCGTTTCGGCCGCGGCACTTGCCTGCCCGCCGGTGCGCCGCAGCGCATCTGCCAGAAGCGAGCGTTCGACCTGGGCCAGACGTTCCGCAAGGCCAAGCCCCTCGTCGGGCCGGTCTTCGCCAAGACCCAGCACAAAGCGCATCGCCGCCGACATCAGCGCGCGCGCATTGCCGGGCCAGTCGCGCGCGATCAGCCCGGCGATGACCTCGTCCCCGATGGCAGGTTCGGGCAGACCCGATTGCTGGGCGGCCTGCGCCACATAGTGGCGAAACAGCACGGGGATGTCTTCGGGGCGGTCGGCCAGCGCGGGGATGCGCAGTTGCATCACCTCAAGCCGGTAATACAGATCCGCCGAAAACCGCCCCTGATCCAGCAGTGCGGCAGGGTCTTCGATGGTGCCGCCGATCAGCGTGGCGCCGCCCTCTTCCAGCAGATCGTGAAGCGCAAGCTGGCTGTCCATCGGCAACGCGCCGATTTCGTCCAGAAACAGCGTGCCGTCCGCGCAGGCCTCCCAGGCGGTGATCAGCCCGGCCCGCGCCAGCCCCGCCGCCGAGCGTTTTTCAAACGGCCCCTTGGCGCGCGACGAACACAGATGCACCACCTCGGCCACCTTCGGGATGCCCGCACCCCGAGCCCCCCGGATCAGAACATCGGTTCCCGCGCGGGCGGCGGCGCGGGCCTGCGCGCGCAGACCTTCGGATTGCGCCGAGATGCCAAAGATCATCCGCGCGGCCGGATCGCCGGTGTTCAGCTGCGCCTTGAGTCGGCGGTTTTCCAACACCAGTCCGCGCGTGCGCAACGCTCGTTCGATGACCGAAATCAGATCGGACGGCGCGCAGGGCTTTTCCAGAAAATCGAACGCCCCGGCGGACATCGCGCGCACGGCCATCGGAATGTCGCCTTCGCCCGTCAGCAGGATCACCGGCAGTTCGGCGTCCTGTTCATGGGCGTAATCCAGCAGATGAAAGCCGTCGCGCCCCGGCATGCGGATGTCGGACACGATGACGCCCTCGAAGCGGGCGCCGATCAGGTCCTTTGCCTCGACAAAGCTGCCGGCGGTCACCGCGTCGAACTCCGCCAGTTCCAGCGTCTGGCCCAGGGCCTCGCGCACCGCCGCGTCATCGTCGACCAAAAGCACCCTGCGGATGGTCATTCCGGTTCCTTTGCCTGCAAAAGCTCGATGGTAAACAGCGCGCCGCCGCCGTCCAGGTTTTCACCGCGCAGCCTGCCACCAAAGCCTTCGACGATGCCATGGGAAATCGACAGACCCAGACCCATGCCTTCGTCGCTGCCGGTTTCCTTGGTGGAATAGAACGGATCGAAGATGCGGCTGGGGTCCGTGATGCCGGGGCCGGTGTCGCGCACGGTCAGCCGCACAAGCCGGGCGGCATCGTCATGATCGGCGCGGATGGTGATGCGGCGGGTGGCGCTGTGGGCCATGGCGTCCATCGCGTTGGTCAGCAGGTTGACCACCACCTGCCCCAGCCGCACGTCACCCGCCATCACCACCGTGGCGCGATCGGGGCGCTTCCAGTCGACCTGCACGCCGCTTTTGGCGATGCGCCGCCCCAGCACCTCAAGCGCGCCTTCGACGACCGCCGCCAGCCCGACCCGGCGCGCCGGGTCGGGAGCGGCCCGCGCAAAGGCGCGCAGGTTCTTGATGATGCGCCCCATGCGGCTTGCCATGTCGCTGATCCGCCCGAGGTTTTCGGCGGCGCGTTCGGGCTTGCCACGGTCCAGGAATGCCGCGCCGTTTTCGGCAAAGCTGCGGATCGCCATCAGCGGCTGATTCAGCTCGTGGCTGATGCCCGCGCTCATCTTGCCCAATGCCGACAGCTTCGACGCCTGTACCAGTTCGGCCTGGGCGCGGCGCAGCGCGGCCTCGGCATCCTGGCGTTCGGCGATTTCCCGGCGCAGCGCGGTGTTGCTTTGTTCCAGCGCGCGGGTGCGGGCGGACACATGTTCCTCAAGTTCGGCATTGATCAGCGCCAGCGCGCGGCGGCGTTCCACCGCCAGCCACAGCAGCGCGCCAAAGAACAGCACCACCGCCGCGACCACCGCCGCCTGAAGCCCCGCAAGCCGCATCGCCGGAGCGACATCGACCAGCAGCGCCCCGGTCATGCCGATCACCGGCAGGTCGATCTGCAAACGCAGCGCGCGTGGGGGAATATAGGGTGAAAACCGCTGCACCCAGACAGTGTGGCCGCCGGGATGCGCAAGGGCGACCTCTTTCACGACGCCGTCGGCGGTTTCCACATGCGCGCCGTTGCGCCGCCAATGCAGCAGTTCGGACCGGTTGGTGGCCACGATTTCGCCGCTGGCATCGGTAAAGAACACCGCCGGAAGCGAGCCGCGCCAGACCTGTTCCAGCCGCGCAAGGTCCACCCCTACGATCAGCACGCCCTGCACCGCCCCCCCGACGCCATAGCTGGGCGCGGCGAACCAGAAGGCGCGGTCGATCCCCGGCGGCCCGCTGCCATGGGCGATCCCCAGCGCCCCGTCCAGCGCGCGCTGGTAAGGATCGCCCGCCAGCACCCAGTCCGGCAAGCCCTCGCCCGATCGTGCAAGCACCCGGCCCCGCGTATCCACATAGACCGCCACGGCGGCGCCGGACCGGTCGGCGGCGCGCAGCAGCACCGCGTCCGCCTCGCGGCGCGATCCGCCCCAGTGCAGCGCATTCAGCGCAGGGTGATCGGCGGACAACACCGCGAATTCGCGAAACCGCTGCAATTGCGTGACCAGCCGGTCCGAGGCCAGTTCCAGATCGCTTTGACCGCGCGCCGCCACCGGCCCCAGCGCCTGCACATAGCCCGACCGCCAGACCGCGCCAGACAGCAACGCCGTCGCCACGAGCGCGATCAGCAGGGCACGTCGGTTGCGGGGCGGGACTGTCATGCCCTTCCCATAGCAACCCCGCGTCACACAGAAAAGCGCGGCCTTGCGCGGCAGGCGCCCAGACGGCAGGGTCGCGCCATGCAAAGCCTGTCACACGCGCCCACCGATCCCGCCTTTGTGCAAGACCCCTATCCGTTTTACGACCGGCTGCGCGCCGCGGGCGATCTGGCGCTGTGGAGGGACTACGGACTGATCTGCGCCACCTCCCATCGCGCGGTGCATGCGCTGCTGCGCGACCGCCGCTTCGGGCGCGAGATCCCGGCAGAGCTGGTCATGCCCGTGCCCGAGCACCTGCGGCCCTTTTACCGGATCGAAGACAATTCGATGCTGGAACTCGAAGCGCCGCGCCATCCGCGCCTGCGCGGGCTGGTTCTGCGGGCCTTTACCACACGGCGGATCAGGGATCTCGGCCCCGATATCGCGGCGCTGACCCACCGGCTGATCGACGATTTCCCCGAAGGAGAGGTCGACCTGCTGCCCGCCTTCTGCCAGCCGATCCCGGTGATCGTGATCGCGCGGCTGCTGGGGGTGCCCGACAGCATGGCACCGCAACTTCTGGACTGGTCCAACGCGATGGTCGCCATGTATCAGGCCCGCCGCACAGCTGAAATCGAACACGCCGCAGCCAGAGCCGCCGCGGATTTCGCGCTGTTTCTGGAAGGCTACATCGACCGGCGCCGCGCAACCCCGCGCAACGACCTGCTGACCGATCTGATCGCCGCCGAGGAAGCGGGCGAACGCCTGACCACGGATGAGTTGATCGCCACCTGCGTGCTGTTGCTGAACGCCGGGCACGAGGCAACGGTGCACACAATGGGCAACGGCATCAAGACCCTGCTGGAAACCGGCACCGCGATCACCGCGGCCAACGCCGCCCCCGTGGTCGAAGAGATCCTGCGCCACGACCCGCCGCTGCACATGTTCACCCGCTATGCCTATGAGGACGCCGCGCTTTTCGGACACCGCTTCCGGCGCGGCGACAAGGTTGCGCTGTTGCTGGGCGCGGCGGGGCGCGATCCGCATGTGTACGCGGAGCCGCAGCGGTTCGACCCCGCCCGCGCCGCGCCCGCCCATCACGCCTTTGGCGGCGGGCCGCATTTCTGCGTCGGCGCGCCGCTGGCCCGGCTGGAACTGTGCGTGGCGCTGCCGATCCTGTTCGCCCGCCTGCCCGGCCTGAGACTGAGCCAGCCACCGCGCTACGGCGATGTCTACCATTTCCACGGTCTGGAAAAGCTGATGGTGCGCCGCTAAACCGGCAGCGCGGTGGTGTTCTTGATCTCTTCCATCGACAGCAGGGCGGTGACGTTGTGCACCTTCACCTCGGCGATCAGCGACTGATAGAACACGTCATAGGCCCGCGCATTGGCCACCCGTACCTTGAGAATATAGTCGATGTCGCCCGCCAGACGGTGCGCTTCCAGCACCTCGGGGCGGATGCGCACCGCATGCAGGAACCGCGCCTGCCAGCCGGTGTCGTGTTCGGACGTGCGCACCAGCACAAAGAAACAGGCCTCGAACCCCAGCTTTTCCGCATCGGCGATCACCACCTGCGGGCCGATGATACCCGCCTCGCGCATCTTGCGAATCCGGTTCCAGACCGGGGTCTTGGAGGCGCCCACCACGCGCGCGATCTCATCCAGAGACCGGCCCGCGTCGGACTGAAGCTCACGAAGGATTTTCCGGTCGGTTGCATCGAGCTGCACGGGTTTTCCTTTCATCACGCCAGAACAGAACAATGTTCCGGATGTCCCTGGATAGCCCGCCGCTCCTTCCTTTTCAATCCGCCTGACTGTCCAAAAACCGGGATAATGTTCTATATAGGATGCATGACCAGAGACCACCGGAGCCCGCGCCCATGACGCAGCATCACCACAGCCTGCCCCAGGGCGAGGTCGCCTTTGTGGGCGCAGGCCCCGGCGATCCCGAATTGCTGACCCTGCGCGCGCTGCGCCTGCTGACGACCGCCGAGGTCGTGCTGCACGATCACCTCGTTCCGGACGACATCCTTGCGCTGGCGCCACAGGCCCGCATGGTCGCCGTGGGCAAGGCGGGCTTTGGCCCGTCGATGAAACAGGATGACATCAACGCGCTGATCATCGACCACGCCCGCGAAGGTTACCGGGTGGTGCGGCTGAAATCCGGCGATCCCGGCGTGTTTGGCCGCCTTGACGAGGAAACCACGGCGCTGGACGCCGCCGGCATCGCGTTTCACGTTACCCCCGGCCTGACCGCCGCCAGCGCCGCCGCCGCCTCGCTTGGCGTGTCGCTGACCCGGCGCGGGCGCAACAGCGATCTGCGTCTGCTGACCGGCCACGACGTCAAAGGGTTTGCCGAACAGGACTGGCGCGCCCTTGCCCGCCCCGGTGCGGTGGCCGCGATCTACATGGGCAAGCGCGCCGCGCGGTTCCTGCAAGGGCGGCTGATGATGCATGGCGCCGATCCGCAGACGCCTGTGACGGTCGTCGCCAACGCCGCGCGCCCCACCGAACGCCGCCTTCCCGCCACCCTTTCCAGCCTCGCGGCCGATCTTGACGCAAGCCATATCGACGGCCCCGCCGTGCTGCTGCTAGGGCTCGCCCCGCGCGACGCGCAGACCATTCGTGCCAACCGACAGGAAGCTCTCTGATGCCCAAGGCCTTTACCCCCAAGGTGATCACCGCCAACGCGCTTGTCGAAGGCGACGTGGTCTATCTTGCCGCCGACGATTCCTGGGTGCGCGCCCTGCGCGACGCCGAGGTGTTCACCGACGAGGCCGTCGCACAGGTCCGTCTGCTGGATGCGCAATCGCGCCCCGCCGAGGTGGTGGGCGTCTATCTGGCCGACGTGGCGCCGTCACCCGACGGGCCGCAGCCGGTGCATTTTCGCGAGGCGTTCCGCGCCAGGGGTCCGTCCAACCACGCCCATGGCAAACAGGAAACCGCCTGACCCCGCCGGGCCCGACCCCGCCAGGATCGGCACGCGACCCCATACAGCGACCCCACAAGCGGCGCCCCCTCGCCGGACGCCGCAGGAGAGACCAGATGTACAGCTACACCGACTTCGACGCCGCCTTCGTGGCGACGCGCAACCGTCAGTTTCGCCACCAGGTCGAACGCCGCATCTCCGGCGCGCTGACCGAAGATGAATTCAAGCCGCTGCGCCTGATGAACGGGCTGTACCTGCAGCTGCACGCCTACATGCTGCGCGTGGCGATCCCCTATGGCACGCTGAGGAGCGCGCAAATGGATCAGCTCGCGCTGCTGGCGGAAAAGTGGGACAAGGGCTATGGCCATTTCACCACCCGCCAGAACATCCAGTACAACTGGCCCGAATTGCGCGACGTCCCCGACATGCTGGATGCGCTGGCCGAGGTGGGCATGCATGCCATCCAGACGTCGGGGAACACCATCCGCAACGTGACCGCAGATCATTTCGCCGGCGCCGCCGAAGGCGAGGTCGCAGACCCCCGCCCCGTGGCTGAATTGCTGCGCCAATGGTCCACCGACCACCCGGAATTTCAGTTCCTGCCGCGCAAGTTCAAGATCGCCGTCACCGGCTGCGACGCCGACCGCGCCGTCATCAAGGCGCATGACATCGGCATTCAGGTGGTCCGGCAGGACGGTCGCATCGGCTACCGCGTGCTTGTGGGCGGCGGGCTTGGCCGCACACCGATGATCGGCAAGGAAATCGCGCCCTTCGTGGCGCTTCCCAATCTGCTGCCCTATGTCGAGGCAGTGGTGTCGGTCTGGAACCTGCTGGGCCGGCGCGACAACAAGTACAAGGCGCGCATCAAGATCACTGTGCACGAACATGGCATCGACGAGATCCGCGCCCTTGTCGACCGGCGGTTCCAGGAAACGCGGGCAGCCTTTGGCGGCGACGCGCTTGATATTTTCGACGATATCGCCGCGCAATTTCTGCCGCCCGCCTTCCGCAACGCGCCCACCGACGCGTTCGATGCGGCCTGTGACGCCGACCCGACCTTCCGCGCCTGGGCCGACACCAACCTGTCGGCGCACCGCGCACCGGGCTATGCCATCGCGCAGATCTCGCTCAAGGCGCATGGCGAAACGCCCGGCGACGCCAGCGCCGAGCAGATGCGCGTGATGGCCGATCTGGCCCGCACCTATGGCCACGATGAGCTGCGCATCACCCACGAGCAGAACGTGGTGCTGCCACATGTGCACAAATCCGACCTGCCGGCGATCCACAAGATCCTCAAGGCGCATGGGCTGGCCACCGCCAACATCGGGCGTATCTCGGACATCATCGCCTGCCCCGGCATGGATTACTGCGCGCTGGCCACGGCCCGGTCGATCCCCATCGCGCAGGAAATCGCCACGCGGTTCGACGAGCTGAAGATCGAGAACGACATCGGCGAGCTGAAGATCAAGATCTCGGGTTGCATCAACGCCTGCGGTCACCACCATGTCGGCCATATCGGCATTCTCGGTCTGGATCGCGCCGGCGTGGAAAACTACCAGATCACCCTGGGCGGGGATGCCACCGAAACCGCCGCCCTTGGCGAGCGCACCGGCCCCGGCTTTCCCGCCGAAGGCGTGGTGCCGGCGATCGAACGCATCGTGGAAACCTACATGGCCGAGCGCACCGGCCCCGAGGAATCCTTTCTGCAAGCCTACAGGCGGCTCGGGATGGACCCGTTCAAGACCGCCCTCTACGGAGAGGACGCGGGCAAGAAAACCCGCGCCGCGTAATCCGGGATGACCTTTCATCTTCCCACAAACGCGGCGGCCGAAGGCATCCCCGCGCACAGCCCGGCCGAACTGGCCGACCTGCGCGCGCGGGTGGATGCGCTCAACATGCGCTATCGGCACCACGGCGCGGTGTCGGTGCTGACCGGCGCACTGCGCGACCCCGAGGCCGGGGATATCGCGCTGGTGTCATCGTTCGGGGCGGAATCGGTGGCGTTGCTGCACCTTGTGGCGATGATCGACCGCACCACCCCGGTGCTGTTCATCGACACGCGGCTGCTGTTCGGCGAAACGCTGGCCTATCAACGGGATGTGGCCGAGCGGCTGCACCTGTCCAACGTGCGCATCATCCGCACCGATTCCGCCACGCTTCAGGCGCAAGACCCCAACGACGATCTGCGCGACGCCAGCACAGATGCGTGCTGCACCCTGCGCAAGACCGTGCCGCTGGAAAACGCGCTGCAAGGGTTCGACGGCTGGATCACCGGGCGCAAACGGTTCCAGTCCTCGACCCGCGCCGCGCTGGAATTCTTCGAACTCGAAGACACCACCGGCCGGATCAAGGTCAATCCGCTGGCCCACTGGGCGCCCGAGGACGTGCGCGCCTATATGGATGAAAACCGCCTGCCCCGGCATCCGCTGGTGTCGCAGGGCTATCCGTCCATCGGCTGCTGGCCCTGCACATCCAAGGTGGCCCCCGGCGAAGACGCCCGCGCGGGTCGCTGGCGGGGCGAGCAGAAAGAAGAATGCGGTATCCATTTCGAAAATGGCCGCATGGTACGCAAAGGACCAAGCACATGAGCGTAATCGTGACCGACACGGGCTTTGGCCCCGACGACTGGACCCCCGGTTTCGAGGGCGCGGGCGTCCTTGACCTGCCGTCCGACACCGATCCCGCCGATCTGTCCGCCCCCGAGGGCACGCGGATGATCCGCATCGACTTTCCCAGCTTTGCGGACGGGCGCGGGTTCACGCTGGCGCGGCTGTTGCGCCTGCGCGGTTATACCGGGCGCCTGCGCGCCAAAGGCCATGTGATTTCCGATCAATACGCCATGGCGCGTCGGTCCGGGTTCGACGAGGTCGAAATCAGCGACGAGCTTGCCGCCCGCCAACCCGAAGCCGACTGGCTTTTCCGCGCAAATTGGCGGCAACACGACTATCAGGCGCGCCTGCGCGGTTAAGTCGTCTTTCCTTTACATCAATCAGGCTCTAGAAAGGACTCGGGATTTGTTTGTGTGCGAATGATATTCGCCCCACAGATCCCGATGTATCAAACATGACCGAGATGACACCCGTGACCGACACCAACGCCATCGACGCCAAAAAGCCCGTGCTGCCCGACGCTCAGACCGTGACATCGGTGAAACACTGGACCGACCGTCTGTTTTCGTTCCGGGTGACGCGCCCCGCCAGCATGCGGTTCCGGTCGGGCGAATTCGTGATGATCGGCCTTATGGGCGACCCCCACCCCACGACGGGGAAGGTCAAGCCGTTGCTGCGCGCCTATTCCATCGCCTCGCCAAGCTGGGGCGAAGAACTGGAATTCTATTCGATCAAGGTGCAGGACGGCCCGCTGACCTCGCGGCTCCAGCACATCAAGGAGGGCGACAAGATCATCCTGCGCCCCAAACCCGTCGGCACGCTCGTGCATGACGCGCTGCTGCCCGGCAAGCGGATCTGGTTCTTTGCCACCGGCACCGGCTTTGCGCCCTTTGCGTCGCTGCTGCGCGAGCCCCAGACCTACGAGGATTACGACGAGGTCGTCATTACTCACACCTGCCGCGAGGTCGGAGAGCTGAAATACGGCGCGGACCTGATCGAAAGCCTGAAAACCGACGCGCTGTTGAACGAAGTCATCGGCGAAGGTTTCTGGAAGAAGATCAAGTATTACCCCACCACCACGCGCGAACAAAGCCCCAAGATGGGCCGCATCACCGATCTGATGCGTTCGGGCGAGGCGTTTTCCGATCTTGGCGTGCCTCCGCTGTGCCCGGAAACCGATCGCGCGATGATCTGCGGCAACCTGGCCTTCAACCTTGAGCTGAAGGAAATGTTCGAGGAATACGGACTTGAAGAAGGCGCCAACAGCGACCCCAGGCATTACGTCGTTGAAAAGGCGTTCCTGGACTGATCTTTTCGGGCGGGGCCAGCGCAGACCCGGACCGACCGGGCTCGCTACGATGACCGGCCCGCGCCCCGGCTTTGCGCACAGACGGCAGCCGGGGCGCCCCCCGATATGCGCGTTCCAAAGCGGCCGCGGCACGGATCAGGCGCCGATCTGCGCGCGAACCCCGATTTGCCGCTTGAAACACGGGCGTTCGGGGACTATTTTGCGCCTTCAAAGCATCACGGTAAAAGGACCGATACCATAGCCCGCAGACCTCACAACGCGCCGCCCCAGCGCGACACCGGCCCCCGAGTCAACGACCGTATCCGGGCCCCCGAAATCCGGCTTATCGGCGCCGAAGGCGAAAACCTTGGCGTTCAGCAGCCCCGTCGCGCCATGGAACTGGCCGAGCAGGCCGGGCTGGACCTGGTCGAGATTTCGCCCAACGCGAATCCGCCGGTCTGCAAGATCATGGATTTCGGCAAGTTCAAGTACGAGACGCAAAAGCGCGAATCCGAAGCGCGCAAGAAGCAGAAGATCATCGAGGTCAAAGAGGTCAAGTTCCGCCCCGGTACCGACATCCACGACTACGACGTGAAGATGCGCAATGTGTTCAAGTTTCTTGAAGGCGGCGACAAGGTCAAGATCACCCTGCGGTTCCGCGGGCGCGAAATGGCGCACCAGAACCTCGGTCGCGAGCTGCTGGAACGGGTGGCAGCGGACGTCAAGGAGCTTGGCAAGGTCGAAAACATGCCGAAGATGGAAGGCCGCCAGATGATCATGATGATCGGACCGGTCGCCAAATAAGGCCACGGCGTCTTGCAGGTGCTGGGACCCGCCGCTGTGTCGGCGGGTTTTTCTTTTGGGAAAAACCGGCCTGAGAAGAAACCGGCCCGAGCGGGAACGGGTCCGAGGGGAAACCCGCCGGAGGGGGAACCGGCCTGAGGCGGGGACACAAATTCACCCACCCAGGCCCGTCCTGCCCCTAAGAGTCCGTCCGAGATCATATCCTTTCTTGGCAAAGCCTTCGCAGCATTGATCGAATGGACGCCCATCGCAGGAACGCCAATGCGTTCTGGTTCAGGCACTCCCAGTCCTTGGCCAGGCGGCGGCAGCGATTGAGCCATCCGATGGTCCGCTCGACCACCCATCGCCTGGGCAGGACGACGAATTTGCCGGCATCCGTCCGCTTGACGATCTCGACATTGATCTTGCGGCAAACCTTCTTCAATTCCTCCTGAAACTTCGGCCCCTGATAGCCGCTGTCGGCATAGAGTTTCAGCAAGGAAGGGTACCGGCCGAAGAGCGCGCCCATCAACAGGACGCCGCCGTCACGGTCCT